>CAYLIC010000017.1:0-38809 GCA_964383815.1 uncultured Faecalibacterium sp.
CCAGAGGCTCTGCCTCTGGACTTCGCTTAAGGGATTCCATCCCTTAAGAATCCCGTTCTTTTGGTGAGGTTTGTACGCCATAAAAGCTGGGATCACGGCGCATAACGGATGCGCCGCGATGCGGGAGTGCTGCATGATATCCCGCCGCTGTACTGCATTCCACATTATCGTCTGGCATGAAAGGAGCACACCTGTGAAGAAAAAGCGCAATTACACCTACCGTTCCATGAGGGATGAGCGCCAGTACGGCCTGTACTGGTATTCTGCCCTGTGGAATATTCTGCGCCCGTTGCTGGTGGCCCTGGGTGCGATGATTGTGGTTGTGGGGCTGATTTATACCGGCTGGACAAAGGTTTACGACACCTATTTGGCTCCGCCGGATGCGGCGAACACGGCAGAAGTATCCTTCGAGGTAGCCAGCGGCCAGAGCCTGACCCGGGTTGCCAACAACCTGGAGGAGGCCGGGCTGATCCGCAACCGCTCCGTTTTCAAGTATTACTGCGATTTTGCCGGCATGGGGCAGAAGATACAGTCCGGCAACTATGTGCTGAAGGCCTCCATGACCATGCAGGAGATTGCCGACCAGTTGACCCGGGGCGATGGCAACCCGCTGGTGCGCAACATTACCATGATTCCCGGCTGGACCCTGGAGGATTTTGCCGCCAGGCTGGTGGAGGATGGTGTGCTGGACGCGCCCGATGAGTTCCTGTCCCTGTGCCGCACGGGCGAAAAGTTCAGCGACTATTACTACATTGCCGATGTGCTTGCCACCAGGAATGTCAGCCAGCGCAAGTATGTGCTGGAAGGCTACCTGGCTGCCAACACCTATGAGGTGTACACCAGCGCCACGGCGGAGGACATTATCCGCAAGCTCCTTTCCCAGACGGAGCGGGCCTTCCCGGCGGATGCACAGGACTACGCCCAGGAGTTGGGCTATACCATGGACGAGATTCTCACCCTGGCCTCCATGATTGAAAAAGAGGCCAAAACCGCCGACTATGCCAAGGTTTCCGCCGTGTTCCACAACCGGCTGAAGCAGGGCATGAAGCTGCAAAGCGATGTGACCATCCACTACATGACCGGCGTGCGGAAAATGGCCCTGAACAATACCGACCTGGGCCAGCACAGCCTGTACAACACCTATGAAAACGCTGGCCTGCCCCTGGGGCCCATCTGCTCGCCCTCGGCGGAGGCCATCAACGCCGCCCTGTACCCGGATGAAACCTTTGTGGCGGAAAACTACCTGTACTTCTGCGCCAAGGACCCCGAAAGCGGCGAGCTGCATTTCTCCCGCACCCTGCAGGAGCACGAACAGGCCGTGGCCATCTATGCACCCCTGTGGAAGGAATACGACCAATCGAGAGGAATCCAATGATGACAATGCCCGAACTCCTCTGCCCGGCGGGCAGCATGGAAAGCCTGCGGGCCGCCCTGCACTTTGGGGCGGATGCGGTGTATGGCGGCATGAAGCGCTTTGGCCTGCGGGCCTTTGCCGGGAATTTTGATGAGCAGCAGCTGCGGGAGGCCGTGGCGCTGACCCATGCCCGGGGCAAGAAATTCTACCTGACCATGAATGTCCTGCCCTTTGATGATCAAATGGCAGACTATGTGGAAACGGCCCGCCTGGCCTGGGAGATTGGCGTGGATGCAGCCATCGTCAGCGATATTGGTGCCATTGTCACCCTGCGGGAGCAGGTGCCGGGCCTTCCGCTTCATGTCAGCACCCAGGCCAGCACCGTCAATTCTGCTGCCGCAAGGCACTACCAGGCTTTGGGCTGTGCGCGGGTTATACTGGCCCGGGAGGTCAGCCTGGCCCGCATGCAGGCCATGCACCGGGCTGTGCCGGGCATGGAGCTGGAGGCCTTTGTGCATGGTGCCTCCTGCGTGGCGTATTCCGGGCGATGCCTGCTCAGCGCCGCGCTGGCAGGCCGCAGCGGCAACCAGGGCGCCTGCGCCCAACCCTGCCGCTGGCAGTATGCCGTGGTGGAGCAGAAGCGCCCCGGAGAATACCTGCCCGTGTGCGAGGATGAGAACGGTACCTACATCTTCTCCGCCAAGGATTTGAACCTCATGTCTCTCCTGCCGGAGCTGGTTCAGGCGGGCATCAGCAGCCTGAAGATTGAAGGCCGCATGAAAACCGAATACTATGTGGCGGTGGTCACCGGGGCCTATCGCCGGGCCCTTGACCTGCTGGCACAGGGGGAGGATGCTTTCCGCGCTGCCCTGCCTGCATTGCTCCAGGAGCTGACCTGCGCCAGCCACCGGGACAGCGATACCGGCTTTGCCCTGGGCGCACCCCAGCAGCCCGGCGGGGCAGAGGGCTTCCACCAGGAGCGGGAGTACATTGCCCGGGTCATGGCACCCTCCGCCGCCGGGGAGGAGGCACACCTGCTGCTGAAGAACCGCTTCCACGCCGGCGACACCCTGGAGGTGATGACCCCCGGCGGTGTGGTGCCGGTGCAGGCGGTGCCTTTCCTGCGGGAGAGCACCGGCGAAACCCTGAACACCCTGGGCATTGCCGGCGAAATGCTCCGCATGCGCCTGCCCATTGCCGTCGCAGAGGGTGACCTTTTGCGGGGACAGGTGCGCAACCACCGCAAATAGTCCCCCCAAACCTTGCCAGGCATAAGGTTTTGTGGTATGATAAGCCTGTTAATGCTTTCACAAAAGCGCTGTTTTTTCCAAGGAGGAAAGGCCATGCCAGGCTATGTTTCAGATGCGGTCATCCGCCGCCTGCCCGGGTATTACCGTCACCTGCGGGAGCTGGAGGCTTCCGGCGTTACGCAGATCTCGTCCCAGGAGCTGGGCCGCAGAATGCAGCTGACCCCATCCCAGATCCGCCAGGACATCAACTGCTTTGGCGGCTTTGGCAGGCAGGGATACGGCTACAAGGTCAGCGAATTGAAGGATCACATTGGCGAAATACTGGGGCTGGACAGGCAGCACAGCCTGATTATCCTGGGCGCAGGCAGCATTGGTACCGCTGTGGCCCACTATCCCACCTTCTCCCGGGAAGGCTTTTGCACCCTTGCCATGTTCGATGTGGCGGAGGACAAGATTGGCACCCGGATGAACGGCGTACCCGTGCTGGACATGACCGAGCTGGAAAGCTACCTGGCTGCCACGCCGGTGGATATTGCCGTGCTGGCCCTGCCTGCCGGCTTTGCCCAGGAAACGGTGGACAGGCTCTACGCTGGCGGCGTCCGCGCTGTGTGGAACTTTGCTCCCATCGACCTGACCTACCCGGAGGACATGACTGTGGTTAATGTTCACCTGAGCGACAGCTTGCAGATTCTGTCCTACCGCATTGCCCACCGCGAGGATGAATAACCAGGAGGATACTATGGCACAAACGCCCACCGAGGGCAGGCGGACGCGCCGCGCACAAAACCACATATACGAGGGCAATGGCGAGGAGATACGCACCAGCCACACCGCCACCGCACCCCGCCGGGCCAGCGTGACCCGGGCTGCCCGCCAGCCCCTGGGCCGCTCGGAGGAGCTGCGGGAAAAGCAGCGGGCCTACCAGCAGGCCTATCGCCCGCCGGAAAAGCAGGAGCGCCGCTTTCAGCAGCCGGTGGATACCCGGGTGTACGATGATTTTGACCTGTATGACAGGGACAGCCGCAAGCTGTACTCCACCAGGAAAGGCCGCAGGGATCCGCACCGGGCGCTGTGGGTGGCGGTCACCTTTCTGTGCCTGCTGTGCACCTGCGCCATTGGCATGTTTCTTGCACCCCAGCTGCTGGGCGTGCAGTATGCCGCCATGCCCAACTGCGCCTTTGTCAATGGCAGCGTGATTGCCCTTGACACCCAGCGGTACGACAGCTACAAGACCTACCGCGCCTACATGGGCAGCGACACCATTTACCCCGGCGTGTATGTGGACGGGGTGAACGTGGGCGGCATGACCCTGGCACAGGCCAGGGCCGCAGTGGAGCAGGTTGGCGCCACTGGCGGCGGAGCATTTGCCATCACGGTGAACATTGGCAACAAGAGCTGGAGCATCGATTCCACCCAGGTGCCCATGACCCGCAATGTGGATCAGGTGCTGGGCCAGGCCTATGCCCTGGGCCGCAGCAACACCACCGCCATCCGCGGCACCAGCGTAACACCCTTTCAGGAGCGCCTCAATGCCGCCCTGAGCCTGCGCACCCAGCCTGTCAGCCTGCAAACCGCCGTCACCTACGACAAGGCAACCATCCGCCAGATGACGGACAGCATTGCCGCCTTTGTGAACAGGGAGCCAATCAACGCCTCTGTTGCCACGTTTGATTTCAACACCCGCAGCTTCACCTTCAACAGCGATTCGCCCGGCAGCCATGTGGATGCGGACAGCCTGTACAGCCAGGTAATCGCCAGGCTGGAGAGCGGCGAAAGCTATGCCACGCTGACTGTGGAGCCGGAGATTCTGCTGGCCTCCGTTACCAGGGCGGAGCTGATGAACTCCTTCAAAAAGGTGTCCAGCTACACCACGGAAACCACATCCAACAGCAACAGAAACACCAATATCAAGCTATCCGCCGCCGCCATCAACGGCACCACCGTGCTCCCCGGGGAAACCTTCTCCTTCAACAAGGCCACGGGCCAGCGCACCGCAGAAAAGGGTTACCTGCCCGCAGCTGCCATTGCCGGCGGGCAGAGCGTGGATGAAATCGGCGGCGGCGTGTGCCAGACCAGCTCCACCCTGTTCAATGCCGTGGCCCGGGCCAATATGGACATTGTGGAGCGCAGTCCCCATGCCTGGCCCTCCACCTATGTGGAAAAGGGCCTGGATGCCACCGTCAACTGGCCCAACCTGGACTTCAAGTTCAAAAACAATTCCGATTGGCCCATCTTCATCGTCAGCTATTACGAAAGCCGGAAGGTGACGGTGGAAATCTACGGCATGTCCCTGGGGGATGGGGTGACCATCGACCTGGAATCCAAGGTGACCTACACCTCCGACCTGCCTACCGAGGTCAGATATGTGCTGAACACCTCCCTGGCGCCCGGCGAGGAGAAAACCACCGTGAAGGCCCGGAAGGGTTATGAGGTGGATACCTACAAGGTGTGGTACCAAAACGGGCAGGAAGTTAAGCGGGAAAAGCTGTTCAAGTCCACCTACCGGGCCTATCAGCAAACCATTGAATACAACGACCAGTACAATTAATAAATGCCTGCCGGGTTGTCCGGCAGGCATTTTTCACAGGCAGAGGAGCTCCGTCAGCCGCTGGGGATTGTCGTAGCCCAGCTGCTTGAGAATCGGGGCTGCATAGCGGTCAAAGTCCGTATGGTCAATCAGCCGGAAGGCCGCAGCCACCACGTCCACCAGGTGAGGCTGGTTGTCATCCAGCGCCGCATGCCCCACCAGCAGGAACCGCAGCAGCACATACACCGCGCACAGGGCCAGCAGCTCGTCCAGGGGTTCCACGGGCCTGTCCTGAAAGGGGAACTGCACAAAGAACATGTGGTTCACCAGCAGGTGCTCCAGCCAGGTTTCCCACTGGGGTATGGCCTGGGCCAGCATGCCTGCGCCCTGCTGATACCGGGCAAAGGCATCGCCTGCGGAGAAATACTGCATGGCGGCCTCGCCTGCATCACGGATGCTGGTGCTGCTCTGGTCAATCAGCGCCATCATGCCCTCGGCAGCCTCCAGGCCGGAGGCAAGCTGCTGGGCACTGGCCCGGCACAGGGGCGGCGCGGGAATGTCCTCACCTGCCAGCAGGCTGGACACCCGGACATCATCGCCAGCGGTCAGCGCGGCCTCCATGGCGCGCATGGCCCGGCCCAACAGCAGCAGCCGCCTGGGCAGCGGGTAGCGCCTGTCCTGTACTTGGGCAATGAGCCACAGGCGAATCTCCTGGGGCCTGCCGCCGGTGGGAAAGCGGTGCCTGGGCTGCCTGGGCAGCATGTCGAAATGCTGCGCACAGGGGATGAACCGCAGCGGCTCCGGGTGGTGGAGCAGCAGCTCGGGCACGGCCTCGCAGCTGCAGGCACAGGAGCACTCCGGCTTTTCACCCGGGCGCACGCCCCGTGGGTACAGCTGGCACACTGCCGCCAGCACGCCGGCGCCTAATTCCGCCTGCAGGCCGCAGCGCCCGTCCGGCAGGTGCAAGGGGCACTGGCCCACATAGTTGGGGGTAATCTGTGCATAGGCCTCCTCCGTGGGGTGGGGCGCCAGGTGCAGCGCAATGTCCAGCCGCTGGCGCAGCTCAGGGGAGCAATCCACACTCAGCAGGGTGAAGTAGTCCTTCATGGTGATGGACACGGGCCAGCCTTCGCAGCAGGGATGGCGGCAGGCGCCCATTTTACAAGAAAAGGCCGGATAGTAATCCGGCACAAGGTAAGGCTGCATTTCGCTCATGGAATCGACCCTCTATCCGTACCGATTGAACGAAATGTATTATAGTCTTGCAGGAAAAAGGATGTCAAGCGGCATTGCTGCATTTTTTTTGCACAAAAAGGCTTATTCCTCCAGCAGCCTGATGGCCCGGATATCAGCCTCCGTCACCGTCATGAACAGGGTTTTCTGGTTGGTGTAAATCATCATGCCCGGGGCGGCGCCGCCGGGCTTTTTCACATGCCGGCGAAGGGTGTAATCGATGGGCACGGAGGAGGAGCGCTGGCCCTTGGAATACCATGCAGCCAGCATGGCGGCCTCCTTCAGGGTTTGCTGGGGCAAATCACCCTCGTGGTGGATAATCACATGGCTGCCCGGCATGTCCTTGGCGTGGAGCCACCATTCATTGGGCCTGGCGGAGGTGGTGAGCCGGTCGTTCTGGGCGGCGTTTTTGCCCACCTCCAGCACAATGCCATCGGAGGATTCGTACCGATAGGGCTTGGACCTGGGCAGCGCACGCTGCTGGCGGCGGTTGGTGTTGCGCTTCATATAGCCTGTGCGCACCAGCTCCTGGCGGATCTCCTCCAGCTCGCTTTCGCCCACGCACTTGCCCACGTCCAGCAGCATGGTTTCCAGGTAGTTCAGCTCCTCCAGGGTCTTTTCACGCTGCCCGGCAGCGGTGGCCCGGGCGGAGCGGGCCTTTTGATATTTCTTGAAGTAGCGCTGGGCGTTTTGCGTGGGCGTTAGCTGAATGTCCAGCGGAATGCGGATGTTACCGCCGTTTTCATCGTAGAAGTTGGGCAGGTCAGCCGCCTCCATGCCCTTTTGCAGCTGCCACAGGTTTGCATTGAGAATCTCACCCATCACCCGGTATTCCTCCATCCGGGCGGCGGAGGAAAGCTCCTCCTCCTGCAGGGTCAGCTTCTTCTCGCACCGGTCAATCTGGCCCTTCAGCAGCCGCACCATGGAGGCACTTTTCTGGTTGATACGGTCCTGGGCATCCCGAACGCCGAAGTATTTCTCCAGGGCGGCGCTCAGGGTGGGGAAGGGGTGCTGGCTGTCCAAAGGCTGGCTCAGGTATGGGAAGGGGAATACATCCAGGGCGCTGCCGGCATCGTCCAGCAGCACCTGGGGTGCAGCCATGTCCGGCAGGCGGTGGAGCAGGTCTGCCAGGCGCCGGGATGCCTCGGGCAGGTCGCAGTGGGCCACACGGCAGGCCAGCTCCCTGGCGGCAGGGTTGGAAAGGCCTGCCACGCACTGGGCCAGCGCCTTGTGCAGGGGCGCATCACCCTGGGCCATCAGCCTGGCATGAAGCGCCTCGGCGGTGATGGTGCCCGGCTCCAGCTTGTCCTGGGCGGGCGGCGGAAGATAGGGCAGGCCCGGCTGCAGCTGGCGCACGCGGCTCATTTCCATGTTCACATGCCGGGCCGCATCCAGGATTTTGCCTTGCCCGTCCACCAGAATCAGGTTGGAGTGCCGGCCCATAATCTCCAGTATCAGCCGGCGCAGCACATGGTCGCCCAGGTCGTCCACCACGTCGATGTCCACATGGAGCACCCGGTCACCGCCCACCTGGGAGATGGACAGCACCCGCCCGCCCAGCAGCTGCTTGCGCAGCAGCATGCACAGCATGGGCGGCTCCAGCGGGTTGGGAAAGGTGGCGCAGGTCAGGTGGCAGCGGGCGTTGTTGGGCGAGGCACACAGCAGCAGGCGCTTGTTCTCGCTCCCGGCGCGAATCAGGAGAATAACGGTGTCCTTCTCCGGCTGGGTAATCTTATCAATGCGGCCTCCGGCCAGGGCAGCGTGCAGCTCCCGGGCGGCAAAGCCGAGGGTCAGTCCATCCATGGGCATAGGGGAGAAGCCTCCTTTGCGTTACCGGGCCTCATTTCTGGCATAGCTTTTGCTGGGCGTAAAGTCGTACAGTACCCGATCCACCTGGGGCAGCGCGGCAATGATACCGGCGGTGACCCGCTCCAGCAGGTCGTGGGGCAGGCGGGAGGCCACAGCCATTTGCCCATCCATAACCTGCACAGCCCGGAGGATGATAACATACCCGGCGCCCATGGGGTCGGGATTGTCGGCCAGGGTAGCGTAGTATTGCCAGAGGCGCTTGTTCTGTCCGGCGGCCTCAACCTCCTGGCGGAAGATGGCATCCGCCCTGCGGAGAATGTCCAGCTTTTCCTCCGTAACCTGGGAAAGAACGCGCAGGGCCAGGCCGCTGCCGGGGAAGGGCTGGCGCTGGATGATGGCGGCAGGCATCAGCAGATCCTCGCCCACCCGGCGAATCTCATCCTTGAACAGCTCCCGCACAGGCTCCACAATGGTCAGGCCATCGGCGTGCACGTCCTGGGGCGCATCCAGGGTATCGGCATAGTTGGTACCCTGGAGCAGCACCTTCACAAGGGGGAACTTCCCGGCCTCCCGGCGGATAATCTCCTGCAGCAGATCGTGAATAATGCGGGCCTTGGCCTTGGCGCTGGCAATGCCGCTCAGGGCGGAGAGCACCTGCTGGCTGGCGTCCACCATGTCCACGTTCAGGCCCAGCTCGTCCCGGTACTGGCGCAGCACATCCTCCGCCTCGCCCTGCCGGAGAAGGCCGGTGTTTATCAGCAGGCAGCGGAGCCTGTTCCCAATGGCCTGGTGGCCCAGCACGGCGCACACGCCGCTGTCAATGCCGCCGGAAATGGCGCACAGGGCCTCCGTATCACCGGGGCAGGCGGCCTGGATGGCCTCCCGGGCGGTTTCCACAAAGGCCTGGCGGCTCCACCACGGGGTGCAGCCGCAAAGATTGGTGCAGAAGTTCATCAGCAGCTGTGTGCCATCCGGGTCGTTGGCCTCGGGGAGGAAGGCCAGGCCATACACCGCCTTGCCTGCCGCCCGAAAGCCCAGCACGCCCTGCTCCGCCTCCGCAATGGGATGGCACGCAGCGGACAGGCCAATGCACCGGCAGGCAGGCAGATAGCGCTCGTTGCCCGTCACCGGGCCGAAAAGCTCCTCCGCACCCTCGTACCGCACAGGGAACACACCGGGCGTATCCTGCCTGTCACCCAGGGTGCAGCCCATGTGCCGGGCCAGGGTGAAGGCCGCATCGCCCATGGCCAGCACCGGCAGGCCGGTGGACAGCAGGCTGTCCAGGTGGGGAATCAGGGCTGGCTCGCCCAGGTCGGCACCGGCCAGCAGAATGCCGCGAGGCGCCTGGCGCAGCACGTCATCCCCGGTGCAGTCCCCGGGCAGAATGCGGCAGTAAAGGTGCTCGGCCCGCAGCTTGCGGGCCATGGAACGGCAGGCCCGGCTGTCGGCCTGAATCAGCACGATGAAATCACGCATGGAAGCTCACTCCTCCGCTGGAATCCAAAAAGATAATCCTGATATAATTCTGTGCGCAGCAGGCAAATTCCTTTTTTTACGCAAAGGAAACCGGGGGATGAAAAACGCGAAACTTTTTTTGAAAATCGCGTTTCAGCCGGGCGGAAATGGTGTATACTATCATCAGGCGGAAGCCGAACGAAAAAGAATCAATAAAATGCTGGAGGTAGATCATATGAAGTGGGTATGCAAGGTTTGCGGTTATGTGCACGAGGGTGCTGAGGCTCCCGAATTCTGCCCTGTTTGCAAGGCGCCCAAGGCCAAGTTCGAAAAGATGGCGGAAGCCAAGACCTGGGCCTGCGAGCACGAGGTAGGCATCGCCAAGGACGCGCCGGAAGAGATTAAGGAAATGCTGCGGGCCAACTTCACCGGCGAGTGCACCGAGGTTGGCATGTACCTGGCCATGGCCCGCGTGGCCCACCGGGAAGGCTACCCCGAAATTGGCCTGTACTGGGAGAAGGCCGCCTACGAGGAAGCCGAGCACGCCGCCAAGTTTGCCGAGCTGCTGGGCGAGGTTGTGTCCCCCTCCACCAAGGAAAACCTGACCGTCCGCGTGGAAGCCGAAAACGGCGCCACTGCCGGCAAGTTCGACCTGGCGCTTGCCGCCAAGAAGCTGAACCTGGACGCCATCCACGACACCGTGCACGAAATGGCCAAGGACGAAGCCCGTCACGGCAAGGCGTTCGAGGGCCTGCTGAAGCGCTACTTCGGCTAATCCTTCATGATTCCCCCCAAAAGATTTCTTTTGGGGGGAATTTCGCGTTGTTCACCTCAAAAAGAGCAGTTATTTGCCGGATAGTTTTTTGTGAAAGGCACGCAGTTTGAAATAGCTGTTATTTTCTCCCAAGCAACTCGTCGCCGTTTCTTCGCTAACCACATCAAATGTGATTCCACGCTTTTTCATGTGCTCTATTTGTTCGGAAATTGTCAGTTTCTCTCCGTGCGACATTAACTTTTCTCCGAAAAAACCATTGCTTTCGTTATCCGAAAACCTCATCCAGCTTCTCTTCCAGCGTTTCCGCCTTTGCATACGCTAAAGAATCCAGCAGCCGCAGATTGTGCTTTTCAATGGCCACATCTTCAGCAAAGCCCAGAATGAAATTCTTTGCAATCTGGTAGATGATTTCAGTGGGAGCCAGCCCATACACCTGGTTTGCAAAGATGTGCCGCAGTCGCTCTGCGCCATCGGGGAACAGCTCCTTCATCTTTGCACTCTGGTACAGCCTTTTCACAATTTCGGTGATGTACAGACCAGACTTCATGTACATGTCGATGAAGGTCTTGCTGGGATCATCAAAGCAGCCAGGATTCTCCTCCTCCAGATGATCCACCATCTTTTTCACCACCCACTTGGGCGTGAAAATCTGGTTGGTCTTCTGCGGCGGGATGTAGTCGAAAATGTCCTCGGTCTGCGTTTCGTCAAAATAGTTCGCCAGCACCCTGCGGAGCCTCATGAACTCTTTCACAGAATCATCAAACACAACAGGATCGAACAGTTTGCCGCCGAAATGCTTTTGTTCGCCAGTCTCATCGTCAATGTAGGGACCACCATCCCGCAGGAAGCGGAACTGATCCAAGGTGATGCTGGTCACATCCTGGAACACCTGGTCGGGTATCACCTGATCGAAAGTATCAAGGGTGACTTCATCCGTGCCATAGGCCATCAGGAAAGAGGGAATGGTGCGGGAGAAGCCTCGCAGATGATTTTTGACCTTGTCCTCGACGCTTTTCTTTGCTTCTTCCTTCTTTTGAGTCTCAACAGTGCGGACAACCTCTGTTCCGGCTTCCTGAACAAACGCTTCAACCGCAGTGGAAAGCGTCCGCTTCAGATCATCAACCGCTTGCTGCTTCTTCTCTTCAAATTCTTGGTTGACCTCGGCTCTCGCATCAACAGTCGAGCAGATTTCCAGCATGTCCTGCCGCTCCTGTTCCAGCTTCTTCTGCGTGATGGAGAAATCGCCAAAGGCCTTGCCCACAATGCCGTCAGCCTTGTCATTCAGCTTCCGCTCCAGCCTGTCGCGGTCGCCTTTCTTCATGTCGCCGGTGTAGGCTGTTTTGGCAGTGTCCAGCAGCGGCTTTACAGCTTGTTGATGGAAAGCATTCTTCAGCTTTTCCAGGGCCTCATCCTGTTTGGTGGGCTGCTGGGCATCAATCTTCTGAACAGCGTCGGTCAGCATGGAGCCAATGTCATCATAGATTTTGGAGCCGAATACCTCAGTGGTTCTGCCAATGACAAAATCATCCGTCAGGCTCACTTCGCCATTTTCATCCAGCGAAAGTCCCTCTGCGGTGTCATGCGTAACCTCCAGCTTGTTCTTGGGTTCTTCAACAGGCTGGAACGCTGCAATGATGTCAATAACCGCCTGGGGAGCATGGAACACATTGGAGATGTTCTGGAACAGGTAGTCGCTCATGAAGCCGCGGCGCACAACTTCCTGAGAGCGAATCTTGCGTGGAATGGACAGCACCTTTTCGGCATCCAGCTCCACCATTTCGCCTTCTTCATCCTCACCGATGACAGGGAAGAAGTTCAGCAGCTCTCTGATGTGCTCTTTTCGCGTGTCAGCGTCACCGCGACCATCGGAGGTTTCGGCAGAAAGATCGTTGGCGAAAGCCTCATAAATGGTCAGTGTGCGGGCAGGGTCAAAATCGAACACATAGGCATTTTCCTTGCGGTAGTGCTGATTGCCGAACTTGAACAGGCAAGGGTTCTGCGCTCTGAAGGCAGCCTGCATGTACAGGGCAGGACTCTTGATGTTGGAGAGCATCAGCACGGCAGACCATTCAGGCACAGTGATTCCCGTGGTCAGCTGACCGACAGACAGCGTAATGGTCTTCTCATGCCTGGCAATGGCATCCACAACTCTGTCAAAGGACTTTCTGGTTTCCTCTTCTTCGTTCAGCCTGCCATCGCCAGCGGCCAGGATGATCTCATAATCCCTGAATACGGGATGCTCCATCAGCTTCCTGGCAAGGGCCTTTGCACTGTCCACGCGGTTCAGCAGCCAGAAGGTATGCTTCAGCTCGGCACGCAGTTCAGGCGTGGAGAAGGGGAACTTCGGCTGGGTGGTCATGGCATTGAGGAACTTGTCCACGGAGCTTTCATGAACAAAGCTGCCATTCTTGGTTTCAAAGAACACATTCAGGTCAAAAGCATACTCTTCCGTTTCGCCGTTGATCTCCACACCCTGCTCCAGCTCGTCCCGAACGATTTCACTCATCTGGTAGGTGAACATGTTCAGCTTCGGCAGGGTGGCATAGGGGTTGGCGGTGCCTTCATCGCTTGACCAGTTGCGTTTGGCGCGCTGCTCATCGGCATAAGTCCAGTTGTAGATGGCGTCTTCGGGGAATTTGTCATTTGCCAGCGCCTTGAAGGGTGTGCCGGACAGATGCAGGGTGAACTTTCTCCTGATGTGGTCAAAGGCCACATCGGTTTTGTAGGTATCAACACCCTCATGGGCTTCATCAATCACCAGAACATCCCAGGTCATGGCCTCCACTTCAGCCAGCTTGTCATAGTCGCCGCCGAAATAGATGGCTCCCTTCAAATCCTGAAGGCTGACGAACTCAATGCACTTGTTGCCCTTGTGGGCGAAAATGGCATCCAGATATTCCTGCCGGGACAGTACATACTTCCTGCCCTTCAGCGAATCCGTGACGCTGACGAACAGATAGCCCGATTCCTGCCCAATGAACTTCTCGTAATCAGAATACCAGGAGTTGGCAATAGCCGGGCGGTTGGTGACGATCAGCACATTCTGTGCATTCATGCGCTTGCAGAAATCATATACGGACAGCGTTTTGCCAAAGCGAGGCTTTGCATTCCACAGGAATTCGCCATGCTCATGGGTCCTGGCATACGCAACCGTCTTGCTGACGGCGTCCTCCTGTTCGGCGCGCAGGGTGTATGGGACAACCGCATCCAGCTGCTCCAGCAGGCCGCGATTGGCGCGGAAATCATAGAAGTGCCCCCTGGAAACAGGGCCAGTGATGTGGAACCACTCGGTTCCCTTCTTGTCCTCAATGCCCAGCTTGCGGAGATAGGCGTGGAAATCATGGTCGGTGAACTTTTCGCCGGAGCCATCATCGAAAATGGCGTTACCCTTCCATTCCAGCTTGTAGTCCACATCGGCAGTGTGGGTCTGCTGTTCCAGCCGCTTTTCCACATCCTGCTCAGTGTAGCCAATCTTCGTCCAGCCGTTGTGCCGGAGGATTTCAGGAGTTGTGTAGGCATAGATCATGGGCACAACGTGGCTGGCTGTTTTCAGTGTAATCTGTGCCATTATGCCATCTCCTTTACCTTGCTTTCGATGAAGGCAATCTCCTCTTCGGTCAGGCCGTATTTCCTGTAGAGCTGGCGGTCAATGTCCGCAATGGACGCAGACCAGTCGATGTCGGAGGATGGAGTGAAGTCTTGGAGAGGGACGTATTTCCACTTTTCAGGAGGATTGTCCTGAGTGATTTTTAGAACACCAAGCAGGGTTCTGGTAAATTTACATTTCAGATATTTCAATACTGCATATGCTTCTTCTTCGGTATCAAAACATCCTATCGACATGAATGATTGAGTATGTCCAACAAACGGCTGAACAACCATCGGCGCAGAAAGAACTTCTCCAAGGGTACCGCTACCATTGGCTTTTGCCAACAAGATTTTCCACTTTTTGAAGTTTGCTGGTTCATTTATGTAGTCTTTTCGAATGTACATATGAGTTCTCTTGCGTTCATAAAGTCCAAGAACTCTAACATAAGTATTAGTATCTGCCGGGGGATTTTCAAAGAAAACAATACCATTCAATTTATCAAGAACATTTGACTTCAAATCATACTTGTGCCCCTTGCTAAGCAGAGCTTCAACACTTGGATTGTCTTGGTGCAGTTTGTCAGAAAAACGAAATACTTCGGCAGTATAAGCAATCTCTTTGATGCTTGAATCAGAAAGAGTATTAACTCGATGAACAATAGAATTCAGTTCGGGGAAATTAGTAAAAATCCCGATTGAACCATAATCTTTTTTGTTATCGTGGTGTGTAATGACAACCCCACCCTTGATATCAGTATTCACAAATACTTTACTGCTGTCTTGTTCAAAGAAGAGCACTTTTAGATGCGGGTCATTCAGCATTTTTTCATTCCATGCTTTAGGTGTAGAACCTGCATTGTACAAAAAACGGGCAGGGTGAATCATTTCAACAGTCTGTCCCACGCGGTAGGCACTGTCCAAGAATTTGTGATACACAGGCGGCGCAAATCCCTTGTTATCACCAATAGTATCATCCTGATACGGCGGATTGCCAATCACAAAATCGAACTTCATCTCTTTGCCCTTTCTTGTTATGCGGTCGTTGTATGTCAGCTTGCCCTGTCCCCGCCAGTCGTAAATGCGGCATGCGGGGCGCCTGGCTTCGGTGGGCTGCAGGTCGCCCAGCAGCTCCCATATGCTCACCTGTGCGCTGGCCTCCTGCAGGGAGGTATACGGCACGGTGCCCTTCAGGCCGTCCATCTGCCAAAGGTTCCAGGAAATAATCCTGGCTGCCCGCTGCAGCTCCGGCAGGGTCGCTTCCCGCTGCCAGCGCGCCTGCACCGCCTCCATGAAGGTCATCAGCACGTTCACCCGGGCAATCAGCAGGTTGTCACCCTGATACTCAAAGCCATAGACGCTTTCCAGCGCACGGAATGCGAATTTCAGCCATTCTGCTTCATCCGCAGCGTTCTCATTGACCACTCGCAGCTTCCTGTCCAGCATGCCAATGCGGTGGTTGAAGGGAATCAGTTCGCCTGTGGAGGCATCGTATCGGGACACCAGGTAAGGCGCCTCGCCACAAGTGATTTCCAGCCTTCTGGAATCCACATAGCTTTGCCAGCCTTTCCCCCGGGGAAAGGCAATGGGCGCTTCGGTGGGCGTCCATGCCTTGCCTTCACTTGTGTTGAACACATCCCTGCGCCCAAACCACACTTCATCGCAGTGGTTCACCATCATGTTGCAAATCCATGCAGGGGTGAACACTTCAGCATGCTTTTTTGTGCGGTCTGCCTGGTCGCTGGCTGCCTTTGCAATTCGTGGCTGGATGATGCTGCTGTTTTCGCCAGTCACAAGGGCAGATGTGACGGGGTCCTTTGCACGGTAGCCTTCGCCGCAAGCCTCATAGGTGCCCGTCGCCCAGATAATGTTCTGATCGGTTGTTCTATCCTGTAAAAGAATGGGCAGCACTGAGCGGACCTGGAGCAAATCCAGGTCAATCAACCGTTCCATTGCTGCAATCACGCTCCATCCTGTCTTTGTTGTGGCAAAAAAACCTGATAAATCAACACTTTTCCAAGATTTATTATACTGCAACAGCCTGCCTTCTGCAAGCACAGCCTCCGGCAAACATTGAATTTCTTTAACAAATCCCAAACCGCCATTGGCGGCAGGCGTATCATTTTGAAGATGGCTGCACCATCTGCGCATTGCCATGGCAGGAAAAAAGCAAGGCCGCTTCGCTGCGATGCGAGGCGGCCTTCTGGCAGACGGATGCGGGTGCTGCGCTTAGTTGCAGCTGACGGTGCCCTTGGTGGCGTCCAGGGTGACAACGGCGCCGGACTTGAGGATGGAGGTGGCGTTGGTGGCGCCGATGAGGACGGGAATGTCCAGACTCATGCCGGCAATGACGCCGTGACCCTCCGGGTCGTCGTCCTCCAGGATCAGGCCGGAGGCCTTGCGCACCAGGGGGAGCATGGAGCGGTTGGTCTGCTTGGTGACGAGAATCATCCCGTTCTGAAAATCCTCGGCAACGGCCTCATAGCTGTCGGTAACGCACATGGGCGCGGTGATGCACCCGGGGCAGGCGCCGGTGCCGCGCACCAGCATGTGCCCCACGGTGTGCACCTTCATCAGGTTGGTGGTGCCGGAAATACCCAGGGGCACACCGGCGGTGAGCACCACCAGCTCGCCATCGCGGATCATCCCCGTGCGCAGGGCGGCTTCCACCGCATGGTCGAACAGGTCGTCCGTGTTCTTTTCCTCGTTGATGATCAGCGGCGTAACGCCCCAGGACAGGCTCAGCTGGTTGTACACCGTTTTGCTGGTGGTGCAGCCGATAATGGGGCAGTCCGGCCGGTAGCGGGAAATCATGCGGGCCGTGCCGCCGCCCTTGGTGACGGTGATGATGGCGCTGGCCTTCAGGTCGTGGGCGGAGGTGACGGTGGCGTGGCTGATGGCGGCGGTAATGTCCGTCTTGGCGTTGAAGTTGCCGGTGGCGAAGCGGGACACATAGTTGATGTCCGATTCGGTTTTCAGGGCAATGCGCACCATGGTTTCCACCGCCTCAATGGGATAGGCACCGGCGGCGGTTTCGCCGGAGAGCATGATGGCAGAGGTGCCATCGTAAATGGCATTGGCTACGTCGGTGGCCTCGGCCCGGGTGGGACGGGGGTTCTTCATCATGGAGTCCAGCATCTGGGTGGCAGTAATCACCGGCTTGCCGGACTGGACGCAGTTTTTGATGATGCTCTTCTGCAGGCCGGGAACCTCCTCCAGGGGGATTTCCACGCCCATGTCGCCCCGGGCCACCATGATGCCATCGGACACACGGAGAATTTCCTCCAGGTTTTCCACACCCTCCATGTTCTCAATCTTGGCGATGATGGACAGGCTGGTGCAGCCGTATTCAGCCATGATATGGCGAATCTGCATAATGTCCTCGGCAGAGCGGGTGAAGGAGGCAGCCAGGAACTCGAACCCGTGCTGAATGGCGAAGATGATGTCCTCCCGGTCCTTGGGGGAGATGAATGGCATGGACAGGTGCGCGCCGGGGATGTTGACGCCCTTCCTGTCGGAAATCACGCCGCTGTTGAGCACCTTGCAGCGGATGTCCGTATCGGTAACCTGTTCCACAGTCAGGCCCACCAGACCATCGTCAATCAGGATGCGGCAGCCGGGCTGCACATCCCTGGGCAAATCCTTGTAGGTGATGGACACGCGCTTTTCATCGCCCTCCACGTCCTGGGTGGTCAGGGTGAACACCTGCCCGGCCTGGAGCTGCACCCTCTTCTGGGCAAAGGTGCCAATGCGGATCTCCGGGCCCTTGGTGTCCAGCATGGTGGCAATGGGCAGGCCCAGCTCGTCCCTCAGGCGGCAAACCTCGTTATAGCGCTTCAGGTGGTTCTCGTGGGTGTCGTGGGAGAAGTTGAAGCGGGCCACGTCCATGCCAGCCAGCATCAACGGCTTGATGAGCTCCTTCTCAAACAGGTTGGGGCCCATGGTGCAAACAATCTTGGTCTTGCGCTGCGCACTCATCTATGCTAACCTCCTGGATAATAGTATGGAAAAGGGACAAATTTCCCTGTATACATCATACATCATTTTGCCCCAAAAAGGAATATGCAGAACAAAAAAATTTCGGCAGCGGGTGACGTTCCTGCGGCGTGACCCCTGCAAAGGAAAAATCCCGCTCCAATCCAAAAGAGCGGGATTCTTAAGGGATGAAATCCCTTGAGCAGGGTGCAGGGACAGCGTCCCTGCCGGGATCCCTAAGGGCAGAGACCTTAGGCGTTCTCCCGGGTGAAGTTCAGCAGGCCGCCGGAGAGAATCATGCCGCGCTGGCGGTCGGTCAGGGGGAGGAGGACGGTGTAGTCCCGGTTCTTGGTCTGGTTGCGCAGGGTCAGCTGCTCCTGCCCGGCCTGGATGGCGGCGCGGATGCCCGGCAGGGCCAGCTCGTCCATCTGGTCGATGTCGTCATAGTCCGCCTCGTTCTGGAAGGTCAGGGGGAGAATGCCGTTGTTAATCAGGTTTGCCTGGTGAATACGGGCAAAGCTCTTGGCTACCACTGCGCGGATGCCCAGGTACAGGGGCACCAGGGCTGCGTGCTCGCGGCTGGAGCCTTGCCCGTAGTTGCTGCCCGCCACCAGCATGCCGCCCTTTTCCGCCTTGGCCCGGGCGGGGAAGTCCGCATCCACGGGGGTCAGGCAGAAGTCGCTCAGGTAGGGCACGTTGCTGCGATAGGGCAGCAGCTTGGCATTGGAGGGCATAATATGGTCGGTGGTGATGTTGTCCTCCATTTTCAGCAGCGCCTTGCCGGCAATGTCGCTCTCCAGGGCATGGCCCAGGGGGAAAGGCTGGATGTTAGGCCCGCGGACAACCTCCACGCTATCCTCCTCGCCAGGTGCAGCAGGCGGAATCACCAGATTGTCGTTGACCTCAAAAACCTCTGGCTGGGGAAT
Source organism: uncultured Faecalibacterium sp. (assembly GCA_964383815.1). Taxonomy (GTDB): domain Bacteria; phylum Bacillota; class Clostridia; order Christensenellales; family Aristaeellaceae; genus UBA11524. The sequence goes on from CAYLIC010000017.1 coordinate 18,890, forward strand.
GGTCAAGTCCATATCCAGGCAGCGGGGGTCGGTAAGCACACCCGTCAAGGCGGTAACAGCAGCGGTTTCGCAGGAGGTCAGGTAAATGCCGGCGGAGGCAGTTCCGCTGCGGGCATAGAAGTTTCTGTTGTTGGTGCGGACGGATACAGCATTGGTCTTGGGGCTTTGACCCATGCCGATGCACGGCCCACAGGCAGATTCCAGGATGCGGGCACCTGCGCCCAGCATGTCCGCCAGGGCACCATTGCGGGCCAGCATGGTCAGCACCTGCTTGGAGCCGGGGCCGATCACCAGGCTTACATCCGGGTGCACGGTTTTGCCCTTCAGGATTTTTGCCACCCGCATCATATCCTGGTAGGAGGAATTGGTGCAGGAGCCAATGAACACCTGATCCACCTTGATGGGGCCAGCCTCCTCCACGGTTACCACATTGTCGGGCATGTGGGGCCGGGCCACCAGGGGCACCAGGGTGTTCAGGTCAATGTCGATGATTTCGTCATAAGTCGCGTCCGCATCGGCGGCAAGGGGCGTAAAATCGCCTTCGCGCTGCTGGGCCTTCAGGAAGGCGCGGGTCACTTCATCGGAGGGGAATACAGAGGTGGTGGCACCCAGCTCGGCGCCCATGTTGGCAATGGTGGCGCGCTCTGGCACCGTCAGGGTGGAAACACCCTCGCCAATGTACTCCATCACCTTGCCCACGCCGCCCTTCACGCTCAGGCGGCGGAGAACCTCCAGAATGATGTCCTTGGCGGCAACGCCCTTCTGCAGGCGGCCCGCCAGGCGCACACCCACCACACGGGGGCAGGTCATGAAATAGGCACCTCCGCCCATGGCTACAGCCACATCCAGGCCACCTGCACCAATGGCCAGCATGCCGATGCCGCCGCCCGTGGGCGTGTGGCTGTCGGAGCCCAGCAGGGTGTAGCCAGGCACGCCAAAGCGCTCCAGCTGCACCTGATGGCAAATGCCGTTACCGGGCTTGGAGCAGTAAATGCCATGCTTCTTGGCCACCGTTTGGATATACTGGTGGTCATCGGCGTTTTCAAAGCCGGTCTGCAGGGTGTTGTGGTCGATGTAGGCCACGGAGCGCTTGGTTTTCACCCGCTCCACACCCATGGCCTCGAATTGAAGATAGGCCATGGTTCCGGTGGAGTCCTGGGTCAGGGTCTGGTCGATGCGGATGGAAATCTCGGTGCCGGGAATCAATTCGCCCGTCAGCAAATGGGCGGCGAGAATTTTCTGTGTCAGGTTCATGGGAAGCCTCCGAATCTAGGATTGTATACAATGCACACAACCATCATAGCCGCACCCCTGCCCCCTGTCAACCGCCCGGCGCAGAAAGAACATCAAAAACGCAGAAAATGGGCGAACGGCACCCTGCCGGCGGTTACAGCGTTGCCGCCATAACGGCCTTGATGGTGTGCATGCGGTTTTCCGCCTCGTCAAAAACGATGGATTGGGAACCCTGGAACACCTCGTCGGTAACCTCCATGCAGGACAGGCCGAACCTTTCGTAAATCTGCTGACCGATGGCGGTTTCCAGGTCGTGGAAGGCGGGCAGGCAGTGCATAAAGCGGCACTGGGGCCCGGCAAGGGACATGAGCTTTGCGTTGACCTGGTAGGGTGACAGCTGGCGTATGCGCTCCTCCCACACGCTGTCCGGCTCGCCCATGGAGACCCACACGTCTGTATAAATCACATCCGCGCCGGGGACGGCCCTGGCGGGGTCGGTTTCAAAGGACAGGGTGGCGCCGGTTTCCTGGGCGATGGCCCGGCACTTGCCCACCAGGTCGGCCTGGGGGAAGTATGCCTCGGGCGCGCAGGCCACAAACTGCATGCCCAGCTTGGCACAGCCAATCATCAGCGAATTGCCCATGTTGAAGCGTGCATCGCCCATGTACACCAGTTTTTTGCCCTTCAGGCTGCCGCAGTGCTCCCGGATGGTCAGCATATCAGCCAGTATCTGCGTGGGGTGATACTCGTTGGTCAGGCCGTTCCACACGGGCACACCGGCGTATTTTGCCAGTGCCTCCACCCGCTGCTGCCCAAAACCGCGATACTCGATGCCGTCATACATGCGGCCCAGCACCCGGGCCGTATCGGCAATGCTCTCCTTCTTGCCAATCTGGCTGGCATTGGGGTCGAGATAGGTGCAGGCCATGCCCAGGTCAGCCGCCGCCACCTCAAAGGCGCAGCGGGTGCGGGTGCTGGTCTTTTCAAAGATGAGTGAAATGTTCTTCCCCTCGCACAGGCGATGGGGTACGCCTGCCTTTTTCCTGGCCTTCAGCTCTGCCGCCAGGTCAATCAGCCCCAGGATTTCCTCCGGGGTAAAGTCCAGCAGGGTAAGAAAAGAGCGGTTTTTCAGAAACACAAAGCATCCTCCCTTTGCTACGCAATGCATAAAAATACGGTGGAAATGCGAATATTATACACCAGCATCCGTGAAAATGCAAGCCTTGCTCCTGCTTTTTATTCAACTAATGGCAAAAGCGTGCGGGCAGCGGTTGCGGGACTGGAAACCTGGAACTGCCCGGTTTGCGGTGAAACCAACAAAGGGAGCAAGGGCGCTTGCGGAAAGTGCGGCACCCTGGCCCCGGAGACTGACGGACGCAGGCCCATCGTGTCATACACAACAATTTGCAAGTAGGTTTCTATTGAAAAGCATTCGCCGGAAGAAGCGGTGACAGCAAAGAAGGCATTACTGCCACAATACACAAGCGTCAGGCATAGGCAGCACCTGCCCGTTTAGGGTGTAGCCTGCGCCCGGCGCCGCTCTTCCCCCGATTTTCCCCTTTTGGGGCTTGCCAAAAGCGGTGCTTGACCTTACAATAGGGGTGGTGCGGCATGACCGCAGCATGAAGAAGCATCTCCTGAAAGGAGCCTCGGGATGGATCGACAGCTTTATTTGAAACAGATTGACAGGGTGATTGAACAGGGGCCCTACAAGGCCGACTGGGATTCCCTGGCCGCGCGGCCTGTGCCCGGGTGGTACAGGGATACCCGGCTGGGCATTTTTCTGCATTGGGGGCCTTTCTCCGTGCCTGCGTACCACGATTGGTACGCCAGGAATATCTACATCAAGGATTCGCCGGAGTATGAGCATCACCTGAAGCACTGGGGCAAACACAGGGACTTTGGCTACAAGGACTTCATTCCCATGCTGACCATGGAGAAGTTTGATCCCCAGGAGTGGGTGGAGGCCTTCTCCCAGGCGGGTGCGGATTACATTGTCCCCGTGGCGGAGCATCACGACGGCTTTCAGATGTACAAGTCCGAACTGTCCCACTGGAACGCCGCGGAAATGGGCCCCCATCGGGACGTGATGGGCGACCTGCTGCGGGAGGCCGAGCGGGCCGGCATGGCCGTGGGTGCCTCCACCCACCGGGTGGAGCACTGGTGGTTCCTTAGCAATGGCAAGAATTTTGACAGCGACATTCCCCAGGATGTGCCCCGGGATCATCTCTACTGGCCTGCCATGCCCGAGCCGGAAAACCAGCACGACATTCATTCTCCCGGCGGCCCCAACGAGGAGTTTATGACCGATTGGCTCCTGCGCTGCTGCGAAATTGTGGACAGGTATCATCCCCGCATTATCTACTTCGACTGGTGGATTCAGCACGAAAACGTAAAGCCTTGGCTGAAGAAATTCACCGCCTACTACTACAACCGCAGCCAGGCGTGGGGCGGCGGCATTGTGAACTACAAGCATGATGCATACCCCTTCGGCATTGCCGTGCCGGATGTGGAGCGGGGCCAGTTTGCCGAGGCCAAGCCCTTCCTGTGGCAGAGCGATACCTCCGTGATGCGCAACTCCTGGTGCTATTCTGCCCACCCGGACTACAAGCAGCCCATTGAAATCGTGTGGGATTTGGTGGATGTGGTGTGCAAGAACGGCCGCCTGCTGCTGAACTTCGGCCCCTGTCCCGATGGGTCGCTGTCTGCAAAGGACAAGGAGGTTCTGTCCGCCCTGGGCGCCTGGATGCAGGTGAACGGCGAGGCCATTCACGGCGCAGGCCTGTGGCGCATTCCCTTCGAAGGCCCCACTGCCGTGGAGGAAGGCCAGTTTGCCGATGGGAAGAGCCGGGACTTCACCAGCCAGGATTTTCGCTTCACCTGCAAGGGCGGTAATGTATACGCCACTGCCATGCGCTGCCCGGAGGACGGAAAGCTGCACATCCGCAGCCTGCGGGAGGCAGACGCCAGCCACAAGCCCCTGTGGCACGGCATCATCCGCCGGGTGGAGGTGCTGGGCATGGGCGAGGCCCGGTGGAGCCGGGACACGGAATCCCTGACGGTGGAGCTGGGGGACTACCGCAGCGACATGCCTGTTGTTGTTAAAATCGTTACCGATTAACATAAAGGAGAGAATGCTATGCGTTTTTCTAACGGCTATTGGATGATTAAGCCGGACTTCATCATGAACTACGCCACCCAGTGTGTTCGTGTCACCAAGTCCGAAAAGGAAATGCAGGTGCTGTCTGCCTGCCGTCCCATTAACCACCGGGGCGACATTCTGGATGGCGGCAACCTGACCGTGACCTTCTCTGCACCCCGCAAGAACGTTATCCGCGTGAAGGTAACACACTTCGCAGGTGCAAAAATGAAGGAACCCCGCTTTGAAACCTATGAGGAAGATGTGCAGCCCGTGATGAGCGAGGACGAGCACTACGCCTCCTTCACCAGCGGCGAACTGACCGCCCGGGTGCTGAAGGCCCACGGGCAGTGGCAGGTGGACTACATGGTGGGTGACCGGGTGCTGACATCCTCCGGTTTCCGCGCCATGGGCCGCGCCCTGAAGAAGGATGGCACCGCCTGCTCCCTGGCGCCCCACGGCAAGAGCTACATGGTGGAATCCCTCATGCTGGACGTGGGCGAGAATGTCTACGGCCTGGGCGAGCGCTTCGGTGCCTATGTGAAGAACGGGCAGACCATCGACATGTGGAATGCCGATGGCGGCACCGCATCCGAGCTGGCGTACAAGAACATTCCCTTCTACATGACCAACCGCGGCTACGGCGTGCTGGTGGAGGACACCTCCGATGTAAGCTTTGAGGTGGCCAGCGAAAAGGTGGAGCGGGTGCAGTTTTCCCACGAGGGTGAAACCATGGTGTATGATGTCATCTATGGCGGAACCCCCAAGGGAACCCTGGATCTCTACACCGCGCTGACAGGCCGGCCTGCCCTGCTGCCTGCTTGGAGCTTTGGCCTGTGGCTGTCCACCTCCTTTACCACCAATTATGACGAGGAGACCACGTCTTCCTTCATCAACGGCATGAAGGAGCGGGACATACCCCTGAGCGTGTTCCACTTCGACTGCTACTGGATGAAGGGCTTCAACTGGTGCGACTTTGAGTGGGATCCTGATACCTTCCCGGATCCTGAGGCCATGCTGAAGCGCTATCACGACAAGGGCCTGCACCTGTGCTGCTGGATTAATCCCTACATCGGCCAGGCCAGCCCCCTGTTTGACGAGGGCATGAAGGGCGGCTACCTGCTGAAAAAGACCAATGGTGATGTGTGGCAGACCGACATGTGGCAGGCCGGTATGGCCATTGTGGATGTGACCAACCCTGCTGCCCGGGAGTGGTATACCTCCTACCTACGCAAGCTGCTGGCCATGGGCATTGACTGCTTCAAGACCGACTTCGGCGAGCGTATTCCCGTGCGGGATATTGCCTACTTCGATGGCAGCGATGCCCTGCACATGCACAACTACTACACCTTCCTGTACAACAAAATGGTGTTCGATGTGATTAAGGAAGTCCGCGGCGAGGGTGAAGCGCTGCTGTTTGCCCGCAGCGCCACCGTGGGCGGGCAGCAGTTCCCCGTGCACTGGGGCGGCGACAACAGCGCCAGCTATGTTTCCATGGCGGAGACACTCCGTGCCGGCCTGGGCATGAGCCACTCTGGCTTTGGCTATTGGAGTCACGATATTTCCGGCTTCGAGTCCACCGCTCCAGCGGATGTGTACAAGCGCTGGTGCCAGTTTGGCGTTCTGTCCAGCCATAGCCGCCTGCACGGCTCCACCAGCTACCGTGTGCCGTGGCTGTTCGATGACGAGAGCAGCGACGTGCTGCGCAAATTTGTGAAGCTCAAGTGCCGCCTGATGCCCTACCTGTACGGCGCAGCGGTGGAGGCCCACGAGCACGGCACACCCATGATGCGCCCCATGATGCTGGAATTCTATGGCGACCCAGCCTGCGAGCACCTGGACCGCCAGTACATGATGGGCGAGAGCCTGCTGGTTGCCCCCATCTTCCGCAAGGATGGCCAGGTGCAGTACTACCTGCCCGATGGCCTGTGGACCAGCCTGCTGGATGATAGCCAGGTGCAGGGCGGTCACTGGCAGACCGAAAACCACGACTTTATGTCCCTGCCGCTGATGGTGCGCCCCGGTACCGTGCTGCCCATGGGCCAGTGCGACAGCCGCCCGGATTATGACTATCTGGATAACCTGGAGCTGCACATCTACCAGCTGGGCGAAGGCGAAACCCGCGTGGTGAAGATCCCCGACCTGAAGGGCAACACCGCCGCCACCTTCACTGTCACCATCAAGGGCGGCAAGGCCCAGGTGGAAACCGACAGCCCCAAGCCCTACACCGTTGTGATGCACTGAAAAACCTGACCCCGCACCCCGCTCCCCAGGCCGGAGCGGGTTTTTTCCATGCAAGGCGCAAAAAAAACCAGCCAGTGCGGCTGGTTTGCGTGTCGAAAAAGTGGCAGAGCCACTTTTTCGAGGAATTGCGCTCCGTCACTGTCAGGCCTGCAGGCAGGCCTGACGGCCGTTCCTCCGCGTAAGGAAAGTTTCCGGCGGAGCCGGAAACGTCCCGCCCGCGCGGCAAAGCCCCGCGATACGAATACAGTCGGAGGTTTTTTGACAGTCTGACCAGCCAGTGCGGCTGGTTTCTTTAGCTTAGTCGATGGCTTTCCAGAGCACCACGCGGACGTGACCCACAATCATCTCCCGGGGGATGGGGCCGATGAGGTGGCTGTCGTTGGAGTTGGAGCGGTTGTCGCCCAGGACGAAGAACATGTTCTCCGGCACGGTATAGGCCGACATGCTGTAGTTGGGCCGGTGGGTCAGGTAGTCCTCCTCGTACTTCACGCCGTTCACATACAGGTAGCCGTCCCTGATTTCCACCGTGTCGCCGGGCAGGCCCACCACACGCTTGACGAAATTGGTGCCGCCGCGGCCGGGGTAGTGGCAGATCACCACGTCGAAGCGCTCCGGGTCGCCACCGATGGGGATGCGGAAAATCTCCTTGTCGCCAATATCCAGCCACATGGTGGTGTATTCCGCCTTGGTGACGAACATAATCTCGCCATCCTGCAGGGTGTCGTTCATGGAGCGTCCGTCCACCCGCACCAGCTCAAACAGGAAGGTGCGCACCACCAGGGCAATGGCAAGCGCCGCCACAATGGTCACAACCCACTCCAGCAGCTCCTGCCAGAAGGTTTTTTTCTCCTTCTCCTTTTTCCTGAACCAGCGCCGCCTGGACGCATCCTGGGCGGGCTGCTCCTGCTCCGCCTGCTTGATTTCACTCTCGCTCATATTGTTACCTCCGTTCGTTCAGGCCTTCAGCCTGTCCAGCTCCGCCTGCACTTCATCCTTGTTCTTGTGGTTCAGCGGGGAGAAGCGGCCCTCCAGCGCCTTTTCCAGCTTTTCGATGGCGGCGGCGGTGTCGCCGTTGTCGATGTCATAGCGGCTCAGGAACCACAGGGTGTCGATCTGCCCTTCCTTGAGGGCGATAGCCTTGTCAAACCAGGGCCTGGCAGCGGCCTTGTCCCCCTGGACGCGGTAGATGTACTGGCCCATGTTGTCCAGGCAGATGGCATCCTCCTCGTCATAATCGATGGCCTCCTGCAGGAAGGCCAGCGCGGCCTGGCAGCCTTCAAGCCACTTTTCGTCCAGCTGCTGCTGGGTGATGGCGCCCCCGGTGTCCCCGCTCATTTCGGCAGGGCAGACAGGCTTGTTGGCAGGCTGATATTTCTCCACATACAGGTATCCCAGGGTTTGATACACCATGCCGGTGGGCTGGCGGTGGTGCTGCTTTTCCAGCAGGTCAATGCCTCTGTCCAGATCGCCCAGCTTATAGCAGCAGACGGCGTAATCCATAAACAGCTGCACCTTCTGCTCCGGGGCCAGGCCGGGGTGCTTCTGATATTTCACCAAATGATCCTTGGCCTTCTGGTATTCTCCCTTGCGGATGAGCAGCACCGCGTAGGACAGGAGGTAGCGGGGGTTGTCCAGCCCCAGGGCGATGGCCTCTTCATACAGGGTCAGCGCCTCGTCCCACTTGCCATCGCTGTGCAGCTTATAGGCCTTCCGGGCCTTCAGGTTTGCGAAAAATCCCATGGTATCACTGCTCCTTCAGCCTGTTCTTCAGGCGGTCATAACGGTATTGTACCGCATTTCGCGCCTCTTGTACAGCGCTATCGTCAAACAAAGTTGGTTCTGCCAGCAAAAGCATGGCCCGGCGGGTCATTTCCAGGGCGGCAGGCAGGTCGTGCTCCACATGCTCGTAGTGCTTCGCCAGCTCGATATAGGGGGTTGCGCCGCCCTCGTGCCGGATGACCATGGCCTGCCAGATTTCCCTGGCCCGGGAGCGATCGCCCGCGCGGCGGTAGCTGACGGCCAGGCGCAGCTGCCCCTGGGTGCGCATGGTGCCGCCCATGGCCAGGCGGTAGCACCGGCGGGCCTCCTCCGGGTGGCGCATGCGCTCCAGCGCCACACCCATGGAGAATACATCCTCGCTGTGGGGTGCGGTTTCCGGGTGCTCGTACAGGTGGGCCATGTGGCTCAGCAGCACGCAAAGGCTGGCAATGTCCTGGGCGTTGTGGTCAATCACATCCTCCAGCAGGCTGAACTGCCCGGTTTTCAGGTAGGAGAAGAACCGCTGGGGTACCTCCGCCCCGGGAATGTCACCCTCCCGGCGGATGCCCAGCACGGCCTCCTCCAGGTGGCCCAGGCTGCACTTTTTCAGCCGCAGCTTCCACACCCGGCGCGCCATGTGCAACAGGTCAATGTGGGGCTTGTCCAGGCAGGCAGGCCGCATGCGGCTGATGAGAAACCTGTCCCGCAGCAGCGGCACATCAAAGCTGCGCCCGTTGAAGGTGCAAATCATGTCGAACCGGGACAGATCCTCCTGCAGGTGCTCCAGCTGGAAGCGCTCCTCCGGGTAGTCCCGCATGAGGTACTGGCGGATGGTGAAGCCGCTCTCCGTCAGGTAGCCGATGCCGATGAGAAACGCTACCGTGCCAGCACCCATAAAGCCGGTGGTTTCCGTGTCCAGGTACAGGATGCGCCGTGGGTCGAAGGCTGGGGGCATGTCCTCTCCCTGCATGAGCATCACGGTTTCCCGCTTCAGGGCAAAGGCGTGGGGAAAGCCAGCCAAAGGGCGGGTCTCCTGGCGGATGAGGCAATCCTCATAGGTGCGCTGGGGTGCCGATGGCCTGCTTCCGGCGCTGACGGCCTTCAGCTTGTCCCGCAGGTTCATGCCATCAGCTCCTTCAGGATGGTCATGGCAGTGCGTTTGCCGTTTTCGCCAATTTCGCCCACAGGCCCTGTGCAGGAGGGACACCCCTGGCTGCAGGTGCAGTCGGCGGCGATTTGCAGCGCCTTTTCCAGCAGCATGCCGCGCATGGCAAAGGCCTTGTGGGCCAGGCCCACGCCGCCGGGGTAGTTGTCGTATAGGATCACGGTGGGCATGTCGGTCATGGGGCTTTTCACCTGGTACTGCACGGCAACATCCTGGGGTGCGCACATCAGGTACAGCGGCGCCACAATGCGCAAAAGGTTCGCAACTGCCAGCATGCCGTTTTTCAGCTCATCGCTTTCGTAGCGGCGGCACAGGGTATCGGGCAGGGTCCACCACATGGCGGTGGTGTGCATGTCCGTTTCCGGCAGGCGGACGTGCCCAAAGCCCAGGTTCTCGTGGGTGTCGAAGCGAATCTTCTTGAACATGGTCACAAGGGTTGTGACCTTCACCTCGCCAAGACCGCAGCCATCCTCCTGCTTTTCAATGTCCAGCAGGCTCAGGCTCACATTCAGGTCGGCATCGGTATAGTAGCCCGTGTCCACCTGGCGGACGAAGGCCTTGCATGCGTCAAAGTCCAGCTTTTCCACCTGGTACTGCTGGGCCTCGTGCATGTAGATAGCGTTCTCATGCAAAAGCATAGGCACAGTGTAGCGATCCATTTCGCCAATCACCCGGTGGTGTGCCGGATCGGAAATATCAACGATGACAAAGTTCTCGCTGGCGGCGGAGCGCAGGGAGATTTCGCTGGCGGGGAAGTCCTCGCTGCTCCAGTGGTAGCGCCCGCCCACATGGCGAAGGATATGGGCCTCATCCAGGTAGTCCAGCAGCTCTGATGTGCCGGGCGCATTGCCGAAGGTATCCCCATCCTCAAAGGGCAGTTCAAAGGCAGCGCACTTGAAGTGATTCAGCAAAACGTAAAGGTTGTCCGGGTTCAGCAGGGCGTTTTCCGGGGACTGGCGGAGGAAGTAATCCGGGTGGGTAACGATGTACTGGTCAATGGCAGCGGAGCTTGCCACATAAAACACAATGCTGGTACCTTTGCGGCGGCCTGCGCGGCCTGCCTGCTGCCACGCGCTGGCAATGGTGCCCGGGTACCCGCACAGCACGCAGGCATCCAGGGCGCCGATGTCAATGCCCAGCTCCAGCGCGTTGGTGGAAATCACCGCGTCAATCTGCCCGGCCCGCAGACCGCGCTCAATCTCCCGGCGCTGGGTGGGCAGGTAGCCGCCCCGGTAGCCCCGCACCCGGCCTGCATTGCCCAGGGGGTCCCGCACCAGATCTTTCAGATACTTGGTCATTACCTCTACCACCAGGCGGGAGCGGGCAAAGGTAATGGTCTGTATGCCGTTTTTCAGCAGCATGCCGGCAATCTGCCTTGCCTCCGGAATAACCCCTTTGCGTATGCCCAGCTGCCTGTTGACCACCGGCGGGTTGTAAAACACAAAGTGCCGCTGGCCCATGGGCGCGCCATTGTCGTCCACCAGGGTAACGGGCCTGCCGGTGAGGGTCTGCGCCAGCTCCTGCGGGTTGGCGATGGTGGCGGAGCACAGGATGAATTGGGGCTTGCTGCCGTAAAAGTCGCACAGGCGCAGCAGGCGGCGCAGCACGTTTGCCAGGTTGGAGCCAAAGACGCCCCGGTAGGTGTGTATCTCATCAATGACGATGTATTTCAGGTTTTCAAACAGCTTGACCCACTTGGTGTGGTGGGGGAGAATGCCGGAGTGCAGCATGTCCGGATTGGTCACAACAATATGCCCGGCCTGGCGCACGGCCTTGCGGGCGGCGCCGGGGGTGTCGCCATCGTAGGTATAGGTTTTGATGTTCACGCCCATGTCCTCAATCAGCTCATACAGCTCGCTGACCTGGTCGGCGGAGAGAGCCTTGGTGGGGAAAAGGTACAGGGCGCGGGTGTCCTCGTTCTGCAAAATGGCGGAGAGGACGGGCAGGTTGTAGCACATGGTTTTGCCGGAGGCCGTGGGGGTGACCACCACCACATCCCGCCCGGCGAGGGTTTCCGCCACGGCGTGAGCCTGGTGGCTGTACAGCTGGTGGATGCCGCGCTGCTCCAGGGCGGGCAGCAGGCGGCTGTCCAGCCCGGTGGGGAAGGGGGCATACCGGGCCGGCCTGGGGGGTATCACCTCCCAGCGGACAACGTTTTCCATAAACATGGGATCCTGCCGCAGGGTATCTGCCAGCTGGTCAACATTCATGCACCGCACCTGCCTTCCGTATTGATGACATTATAAGCGCTGGGGCAAGGCCAGGTCAAGGGGAACAGCTGGAAAATCAACCCGCAAGTAATGTGCAAAAAGGGCAAAATAATCCTTGCAGGGGGAAGAAAATACGGCTATAATAGATAAGTGGTAATCTGTCTCCATGGAGCGCAGCATTGCCAAAAACTGCTATCTTTTTCCCGGGCTAAAGCCCGCTGCCATACACCGCCGCGCCGCTTATGGCGCAGGCCCAACGAAAGGACGGAATGAACAATGAAGAAGTATTTGAAGGCCCTGGTGCTGCTGCTGTGCGTGTGCCTGTGCTGGGCCGGTGTGGCGTGGGGAGAGAGTGGAAATAATATTGTCGAAATCGGCGACGCTTCTGGCCATTATACCGTCACCCTGGGTGGCTATAATCCGGCCCAAGGCAAGGCGTCCCTGAGCCTGGAGAAAATCAATGCCTGGCCTGATAAGCCGGTGACGACCATCACTGCCGCTGAAGGAACCACGGTGTACCTGTATGCAGAGCCGGAGAAGCACTATGACAATTCTTCCCCTGGCGCTACCGCCAGCGACACTGGCGTGAAGATTAGCTCTGAAGGCACACGCTATTTGTATTCTTTCACCCTCGGCGCCCAGAACGTAACCATTACACCGAATTTCGAACTCAAAAAGTATGCGGTTACCTTTTATGCTGGCCCGGACGGCAAGTTTGATGAAGCCCAGTTTGGCGGGGACAGCGAATGGAAACTGGAGCAAGAAAACAGTAGAGCATACAGGTTTTTCACCTATGGCAGTAAAATCACCGCTGATTTTGCCGCGCCCACCATTGAGGCCGAACCCTGGTATGTCCCCGAGTGGCGCAAGCAGGGCGTAAGCACTGCCTTCGACTTTGAAAACAGCACCGTTGACGGCGTCATAAGCCTGAACGCCGTATGGAAGTACACCGTGGCTTTCGACAATAACGGCGGCACCGGCACCATGGACGGCGTGACTGCTTACCGTGAAGACACCGGCAAATACACCCTGCCCGGGTGCACCTTTACCGCGCCTGAAAACAAGAAGTTCAGCGGGTGGAGCACCCAGGCCACCGGCGGCACGGTGTACAAGCCCGGCGACGAACTGACCCTCAGCGCGGAAATGTTCACAGACAGCACACTGAAGCTCTACGCCCGGTGGGCCGATGTGCACACCGTGACCATCACATGCCAGGCCTACAGGGGCGCAGAAGAACAGACAGACGTCGAAGGCGGCAGCATGCTGATTTATGCCAGCGAAGCCGACATGAATGCCAAGGAGAACCAGCTGCCCGGCAACAGCTTCTCCGGCATTGAGGGCGATGAGTTCTACCTGGTGCCCCAGGCGGATGCAGGCTATACCTGCGGCCGGTGCGAGCGTCAGAGTAGCGTACAAGGTTCGGGCGAGATTAACGCCATCGGAGAGATGGACGGAGAGATAAAATACTTCGTTTTCACCATAGGAAGCGTTGATAATACCCTCAACGCGAAGTTTTACCTGAACCAGTATACCGTGACGTTTGACCTCGATGGTGGCAAAATAGAGTCCGGATTACCTGCTACCACGCCATCAAACCCCACGGAGAAGGTGTACCACGGCGAAACGGTTGACAGGCTTGACGCTACCCCCGTGAAAGAGGACTATACCTTCATGGACTGGTATCAAGTGGAGGCCAAAGGTGCGATGGCTTCCAAGCCGTTCGACTTCACAACGCCGATCACAAGCGATGTCACCCTAAAGGCCAAGTGGGGCATAAAGATAACGTTTGACCCGAACTGTCCTGCTGCTGAAGTCACTGGTGAAATGGATCCAATAATCACCGAACCTTCTTCTGTATGGCTGGATAGTGAAAAATGCGAATATAAGAGGGAAGGCTACAAGTTCATAGGCTGGTGTGCGAGTGCTACGCCTGGTTTTGACGACATCATACCTGAGGGAGGTAGCCTTCCGAGGACGGAAAACAGAACCTTCTACGCCCAGTGGGAGAAAGCGAAGACTGTGTCCGCCACTGCCACCCTGAAAAAGGGTGTCGTGGGCGACGATGTTTCCAAGATGCTGGCGTTCTACAGTGACGCAGCCTGCACGCAGAAGATTGACGGCGATGTGAAGGGCTACTCCGGGGATAAGGTTTACATGAAAATCAACCTTGACGCTGACACAAAAGAAAAGGTTGATGAATCCGGGATCGACGTTAAGTGCGACAGCTCCCCGCTGACTGCAACCAACGGTGTCTATGAGATTACCCTGGGCAAAGATGACGTGACCGTTAATGTGCTTCTCCCGGTGAAAGCGTACACCGTAACCGTATCCATCGTGGGAGGGAAGACGACTCATTCTATCCTGGTTTACCACGGCGAGGTACTCAGCGAACGGAGCGAATTCACCGCGATAGAGACGGGAAAGCAAGACTGCGCCGTCTTTGCTGGCCTGTACGAAAAGGACGGGGATGGCAACTACACCGAGTTTGACTTCAAAAACACTGTCATCACCAGCGACGTGAACCTGTACGCTAGGTACAAGTATGCCATCTACTACGATCCTTCCAGCGACCATCCATCAAATGTGCCTGACACCCCCTATACCCAGATTATTTACTGGGACGAGCTTTGTGATGGCAATACTGTCAAGCTGACGAAAAACACATTTACCGATCCCCAGGACAAGCAACGCGTGAAGGGTTGGCAAGCAGGAAATACGACCTTTAACGACGAGCAAGACGTAGGCATAGACGACCTGAGGGTTTTGGCAGTTAATGATGGCAAGATAAACCTCTATGCCGTCTGGGCCAACGTGTACACCGTGACGGTCAAAACAGAAGGCGGCTATTCGGATGTTTCTGTGAAAATCTACACCGATAACCAATATACCGGCGAAGGCATGACCAGCTATACCGGCTTTACGGGCGATTTAATCTACCTGAAGGCCGATGAAGGCGAAGGCAGCGAGGTTTACAAGTGGGAAGGAAGAGGAAAAGGCAATTTGTTTCCCGGCCTTGATATGCTCTCTGCGGTGTACGGTCTGGGAGAAGACGATGAGATTATTGTAAGTTTTAAAATCAAAAAGTACAACGTGACCTTTTATGGCAACGGCGGAAAGGTGCTTGACCAGGATACTGCAGAATACGTGGATAGCTACACAGAAAGTGTGGAACACGGAGAACTGACATCCATGGTGGTTGCCACTCGCGACGGCTGCGGTTTAATGGATTGGTACGAGAAGGAGAACAACACGTGGAAGGACACACCGTTCGACGCTGAAACACCCATTACGCGCAGCATCGACCTGTACGCCAGGTGGAGTGTTACCGTGACGTTTGATGCCAACGGCGGCACAGGCAGCATGGACTCCCAGACCTTCGAGGTGAATGAACTCACAGCCTTGAAGCCGAACGCATTTACCAGGGAAGGTTACAGGTTCGATTGCTGGACGAAAGACCGTGATGGAAACGGCAGCTTCATAAGTGACGAAGAAGACGCTTCTTTTGACAAGAACACCACCCTCTACGCCCAGTGGGAGGAGGAACGCACCATTACGGCCCAGGTGGCAAGCGAATTTGCCGGCCGGGAAGGCTTTGATGTGCTCATTTACACGGACAGCGGCTGCACGGAAGGCACCGGTGAGCATTTCGTCAAGGCCATCGCGGGCCAAACGCTGTACCTGAAGGCAGCCGTGCCGGCTCATTACCAGGTGAAGGAGAACGGCTGGAGCCTGGGCGCGGACGATCCGGGCAAGCTTGAGGCCAATGATGATTACGGGACAGTATATAAGTTCACTGTCGGCAAAGGCAACGCAACCATTACGGTGGACTTTGAGCTTGAAAAGATTGAATACGGGTTCAACGCCGCGCCCGGCAAGTTCGCCGAGGGTCAGGAAGCGGACGGTGAAACCATGTCCGATAATTATCAGGAGATAACAGGGTATGTGGAGTACGGCAGCAAGATTACGCCGCCTGCCTCCGACCCCACCAAAACCGGCAGCGTGTTCATGGGCTGGTTTGAGAAGGACGCAAGCGGAAAGTTCGCGGACAATGCGTTCGACTTTGACACGCAGATTAAGCGGGCCTACACCCTGCACGCCAAGTGGGGTTACACCGTGACCTACAAGCCCGGGTATGAAGGCGCGAACCAGGATGACGTGGTGGACACGGTGGAGGGAGGCGGAACGCATACCACCAGGAACGCGAACACCTTCACCCGCAATGGGTACAACCTGGTGATGTGGGGTGTTAACGACCAGTCTATTGCGCCCGGTAATCAGGCCACAATAAATGAGCCTACAGTATTCACCGCCCAGTGGGAGGCGGAGAAGTTCAACCTGATCTTTGACGCCAATGGGGGGTATATTGCGGATGGCGATGGAAAGACCACAGTAAATATCCCAGTACCCTATGAATCATTAATTGACGAAGCTAATCCTGGTGTAGGAGCTAAACGCGATGGCTACAGGTTCAAGGGCTGGTACGAGAAGGATGAGAACGACGACCTGAAGGACGAGGTTTTCGACTTCGCTGAAAACATGCCTGACCACGATGTGCACCTCTACGCCAGGTGGGACGTGCTGTACAGCATAACCCTGCACAAAGGCAATGGCAGTGAAGAGACGAAAGTACTTGAATCGAAGTACATCGAGGGCGAAGAGGTAATCCTGCCATACCCCCAAGACTGGCAGTTACCTGGCACCGCTGGTGGCTCGACCTTTGCCGGCTGGAATACCGCGGCGGACGGCACCGGCAAGGCCTATGATGCCAACGATGTCTTCACCATGCCCGGCAATGATGTGCACCTGTACGCCCAGTGGCGTGAAGCTGAAGTGACGCCGAGCAAGGTGATCTATCACCAGAGCGGTGAGGAGAACGCGCAAAAATTTAAGAAGACCATTGGCGGTACGGACACAACGCATACGCTGGAAGAATTTGCGAACACCGAACTGCAGAAGGTCTCCGGCAAGAAGTTCCTTGGCTGGCGTGTGGGCCATGCAACCACCGGCACCCTCTACCAGCCCGGGGACAAGATTAACCTGCTGAACGCCGAAACGCATGTCTACGCCCAGTGGGGCGACTACACCGTAACGGTGAAGTGCGACCCTGAAGAGGGCGGCACGGCCAGCATCGTTGGCGGCAAAACGGAATTCCCGGGTAATGAGCAAGTGTCCGTGTCCGTCAATGCAAACGAAGGCTATGCGTTTGACAGTTGGGAAGCTAAGCCCGATACGGTTTCCATCAATGAAAACGGCACGTTCACCATGCCTGAGGCCGATGTGACCGTCACCGCGCACTTCGAGAAGCTGAAAAAGGTCACGTTTAACGCGGGCATTGGGCACTTCGCCAGCGAAGGAAACCCCCAGACCATCACCGTTTACGTCAAGAACGGCGAAGCTGTGGGTGACCAGTGGCCCGCCGACCCTGTGTTCGACCACTATGTTTTCCGTAGCTGGGAAGATGAAGATGGCATGACGTTCAAAAGTGACGACCCCGTGAACAGCGACATGACCCTTAATGCATCGTGGGAACAGGACAAGCATACGCTGACCTTGGAGTACAATGGCGGCAAGGAAGAAGGAAAGGAAGATACATCCAAGACTATCAGCGACATCATGTGCGGCAATAAAGTCAAGCACTTGGGCTCGCTTCCCACGGTGTCCCGCGCTGGCTTCGACTTTGATGACTGGTACATCGTTGAGGACAATGTCCTCACCAGCAAAAAGATCACCGATGAAACGCAAATCGACCACGACATAACAGCCAGAGCCATGTGGAAGTACACCGTGACCTTTGCGCCTGGCGCTGAGACTGGCGTTACCGGCACACAGGACAAGGTATCCGCCTTCGCCGGTGAGCCCGTCACCCTGCCTGCCTGCACCTATGCTCGCGAAGGCTATGACTTCAAGGGGTGGATGCTCAACGAAGGCACGACTTATCCAGCCGGTGACAGCTTCATCAGCGAGACTGGCCATGTGACGCTGACGGCAAAGTGGGAGATTAAGAAGTATACCGTAACCTTTGACGCCAACGGCGGTGTCTTTACCGTGGAGGGACAGACGAAAACCCAGGAGCATGCGACCGCATCTCATGGAGAACGTCTTGCTTCGGCCACGCTGACCGCTCAGGAGAACGCGGCAAGCAAAACCGGTCATAACTCCGCGGGCTGGTATACGGATGCGGCCTGCACCACGAAGTTTGATGAGGAGAAGCCCATCACGTCCGACATGACTCTCTACATGAAGTGGGAGCCTATGCGGTATGACATTACCTTCGATGCCGGAAACGGCTGGTGGGGTGACGACACCACCACCCACTTGAAGACGGACAAGGCTGACTATGGCACCAAGGCCACCGCGCCTGACGACCCCGTGTACACCAGCGGCAGCGGAGACGACCTGAAGAAGTTCCGCTTTGATGGCTGGTTTACGCAGGCTGAAGGCGGCACCGCCATGGAAGAGGTGACCATCGAGCAGGCAACCACCTTCTACGCACACTGGACGCCGCTGTACTGGGTGACGGTGGTGGATCTCGCAGGGAATAACTTCCCCATGATTCACATGAAGGCGGATCACTCCGACACCGGCGTGAACGAGGTGTGGGTACCCCTGAACACCACCCTGTACCTGGACCCCAACCCCAGCACAGGCTATCGGTTCGATGCGTGGCCCGCCAATGTGGTGGACAACGTGTTTGCAGTCACCAAGGCTGAAAACAGCAGGATATGCGCCACCTATGTGAAGCAGGTGAAGGTCACCTTCGATGCCGCCCAGGGCGGCACCTTCCCCGCCGGTACCGGCGTCAGCGATGATGGCAGGTACCTGGAGAAGTATGTTGATGAGAACAGCGCCATCACCCCGCCCAGCCCGGAACCCCAGCGCGGCTTCGACCTGCTGGAAGGCTGGCTGTACGATGGCGGCCCCACTGGCGGCAACACATCGCCCTTCGACTTCGACACCATGGTCATCAGCAAGGATTCCGTGCTGCATGCCCAGTGGAAGACGGGCGTTGGCGTGGTGCTTGATGCCGATGGCGGCACCCTGGCGGAGGGTACCGTGAGCCCGCAGAGGGTTCCCAAGGGCGGCAAGGCCAAGGAGCCTGCCGACCCTACCAAGGAGGAATGCACCTTCCTGGGCTGGTATCTGGAGAACGCGGAAACGCCCTTCGACTTTGGCACCGCACTGGACAAGACCATTACCCTGAAGGCCAGGTGGCGTGCGAAGACCTACACCATTACCATTGAAACGGAAGGCCACGGCACCGCGGCCTCCAACCCCGCCGGCAAGGCTGCTGCCGGCACCCTGGTGCAGCTGACTGCCACCCCCGAAACCGGCTATTGCCTGGAGAAGTGGGAAACGGTGTCCGGCGGCGTGCTGGTGGAGGACGGACAATTCACCATGGGCAAGCAGGATGTGACCATCAAGGCCTTCTTTGGCCCGGCTGGTGTGAAGGTCACCTTCGACACCGATGGCGGTACCCCTGTTGACCCCAACCCGGCAAGCGCCGTCTATGGCAAGCCGCTGGTCCAGGTGCCCAGCACCAGCAAGGCTGGCTTCACCTTCCAGGGCTGGTACGAGAAGGATGCGGAAACGCCCTTCGACTTCACCGGGCCCTTGACCGGGGATGTGACCCTTTACGCCCGCTGGACGGCGGAGAGCACACCCACCGTAACGCCTGCACCCACACCCGACATCAACATCATCAAGCAGCCGGTCAATACCACGGCCCCGGAGGGTGGCAAGGGTACCTTCACCGTGGAGGCCCAGGGTGATGGGATGACCTACCAGTGGTTTGTGGACAGGGGCGACGGGCAAGGCTTTGTGCCCTGCCCCGGTGCCACCGGCGCAACCTACACCACCAACGTGCTGAAGCGGGAGAACAACGGCGATCGGTACTACTGCCAGATTACCACCAAGGATGGCACCCTACGCACCGACACCGTAACCCTGACCGTGGAGGCCACCATTCCCAAGACCGGCGACAGTGCCAACCTGGCCCTGTGGCTGGCGCTGACCGCCGTGAGCTGTGCCGGCATGATGGCGATGCTCCAGCGGAGAAGGCAAACCAAATAACCCCAAGCAAAAGGCAGCGGCGCACCAAAGCACCGCTGCCTTTTTCCGTGGGTGAGCCGCTGGGCAACAAAAACAGGGGAGCAGCACGGTGGCTGCTCCCC
>CAYLIC010000018.1:0-38726 GCA_964383815.1 uncultured Faecalibacterium sp.
CTATGATGAAGTTTTTCAAAGGAGCATTTCCCATGAGTTTCCATACGAAAGACATGACCCATGGCAATCCTGCCAAGCTGATTCTTCTTTTCTGCCTGCCCATACTGGCAGGGAATATCTTTCAGCAGCTTTACAGTCTGGTGGACACCTTTGTGGTGGGCAGGGTGGAGGGCGTTACCGCCCTGGCTGCGGTGGCCTCCGCCGGCTGGCTGGACTGGATGCTGCTGGGCCTGGCCATGGGCATGTCCCAGGGCTTTGCCATCCAGATAGCCCAATGCTTCGGCGCCGGAGATACCGCGGAGCTTCGCCGCTCTGCCGGGCAAAGCCTGGTGCTTTCCGCCATCATCATTGTGGTACTGGAAGTGGCAGCCCAGCTGCTTTTGCACCCCATACTGGTTTTGATGCAGTCACCCCCGGACACCATTGAGCTGACCTGTGCTTACCTGCGCATCACCTTCGGCGGTCTGGCATTCGTCATGGGGTTCAACCTGTTTTCCGGGTTTTTGCGCTCGGTGGGCAACAGCCGCACACCGCTGATTGCCATGACCAGCGCCGCCCTGTGCAACATCGGGCTGGACATTCTGTTTGTGGCGTATTTCCACTGGGGCGTACAGGGCGTGGCCTTTGCCACGGTGATTTCTCAGGCGCTGAGCTGCACAATTTGCCTGGTTGCCGTGACCCGCACCCCCGTGTTCAAGCTCAGCCGCAGCGATTTCCGCCTGACCCGGGATGTGGTGGGCCGCCTGAATCGCCTTGGGCTGCCCATTGCCTTCCAGAACGTCACCATTTCCGTGGGTGGGTTGGTGCTTCAAAGCGTGGTGAACGCCCAGGGGTTTATCTTCATGGCAGGGTACAGCGCTGCCAGCCGCCTCCAGGGCCTGGTGGAACTGGCAGGCACGGCGCTCAGTGCTGCGGTAGGTACCTTTGTGGGGCAGAATATTGGCGCAAAGAAGCTGGACAGAGTCAAACTGGGGCTGCGCAAATCCGCCCAGATTGGCGTGGCGATGGCTCTGGCGGTAGCTGCCGTGGTGCTGGCCTGGGGCAAACCGTTGCTGCGCCTGTTTATTGAGGATGATCCCGCCATTGTGGAGCAGGTGCTCACCTTTGGCTTTCGCTTTCTGACGGTGATGGCGTGTGGTTTGGTGGCACTGTACCTGCTGTTTGTGTACCGCTCCACCCTGCAGGGCCTGGGCGACACCTTTGTGCCCATGCTCAGCGGCATATTGGAGCTGCTCCTGCGCATTGGCAGCGCGCTGCTGCTGCCCCTGTTTCTGGGCGAGTGGGGCATCTATTTGGCGGAAATCATGGCGTGGCTGGGTGCTGCCATCATGCTCATCATCGGCTATTATCGGCGGATTCACCAGCTTTCTGCCCGGATGTGAGGTGCCTATGAGCAGCGATTTTTTCCAGAACAAGGCCTGTCCCTGCTTTCCCTGCCACGCAAGCCCGGCAGAAGGCTTCAGCTGCCTGTTCTGCTACTGCCCCCTGTATGCCCTGGGGAAGAGGTGCGGCGGGCGCTTCACCTACCTGGACAACGGGGTGAAGGACTGCTCCCAGTGCGATTTCCCCCACAGGCAGGAGAACTACGCCGCCGTGCTCCGGCGCTACCAGGACATTCTGGACGTGGTGAAGCGGGAGGATGCACGACCCTAGCAGGCAGAAAAAGTCGGGCAACAATCGTCCGACAGTGGTATGATGGCAGCGGTGAGAGGAGTGATCCCATGCAAGACTGGGTCAGCGGTCTGCAAAGCAGCCTGGACTACATTGAGCAGCACCTGGCGGAGGAAATGACCCCGGAGGACGTGGCGCAGAAGGCCTATGTGTCCGCGTACCACTTCCAGCGCATTTTCACCGCCCTGTGCGGCATGCCCATGGGCGAGTACATCCGCTGCCGCCGGCTGACCCTGGCAGGCCAGGAGCTTTCCACAGGCCATGCCCGGGTGATTGACGTGGCTGTGAAGTACGGCTACGACTCGCCGGACAGCTTTTCCCGGGCGTTCCAGCGCTTTCATGGCATCCTCCCTTCCGCAGCAAAGGAAAAGGGCGCAAAGCTCAACGCCTTCAGCCCTTTGCACATCACACTGACAACGGAGGGTGGACAGACAATGGAATACAAAATCGTGGAAAAGCCGGCCTTTACCCTGGTGGGCGCCGGGCGCAAGTTCAACATGGAAACCTCTTTCCAGGAGATTCCGAAATACTGGACGGAGTATTACGCCCAGGAGGAGCACCCCGTCGACGGGCGCTTCGGCGTGTGCATGTACAGCGAGGGAATGAACTTCGACTACCTGATTGCCGACCTGCACTGCCCCTGGAAGGACATTCCTGCCGGGCACACAACCGTCACCTTCCCCGCAGGCACCTGGGCGGTGTTCCCCTGCAAAATGAATACCCTGCAAGACACCGACACCCGCATGTGGAAGGAATGGCTGCCCGCCTGCAAGGACTACCAGCTGGACGGCAACTACAGCCTGGAATACTACACCGGCCCGGACAGCGACAGCGATGTGGAGCTGTGGCTGTCGGTGAAAAAGGCATAAGAAATGGCGGCTCTGCTACATGGCGGAGCCGCCTCAGACTATCAAAAAACCTTTAGGAGGTGTCGGAGGGCCCGCAGGCCCTCTGACTGTATTCGTATCGACCGGCTTTGCCGGTCGGGCGGGGCGTTTCCGGCTTTGCCGGAAACTTTCCTTACGCGGAGGAACGGCCGTCAGGCCTGCCTGCAGGCCTGACAGTGACGGAGTGCAATTCCTCGAAAAAGTGGCTCTTCCACTTTTTCGACACGCAGTGGCGGCTCTGCTACATGGCGGAGCCGCCCCTTTTGGGTTACAGTTCACCGTTGCTTTCCGCCGCCAGCACCAGGTTGCGCACCATGCGCATGGCCCGGGCGGTGCCGGTGTCGGTGGTGTTTTGCATGGAGAGGATGGTCATCTGTTCCGTAGGGAAATTGGCAAAGTAGCTGCCCAGCCAGCCGTCCCAGCCGTACTCGCCCAGGCGGGCCAGACCATCATACTGGCCGGGCTGCTGGCACACACGCATCAGCTTGCCGTAGCCGTAGCCGTTCAGGCTGTCCCACATGTCGGCCTGCGGGCCGGGCATCAGCTGGGCCTTTGTCATATAGCGCACGGTGTCCGGCTTCAGGATGCGCCGGCCCTGGTATTCGCCGCCGTTCAGCAGCATTTGGGCAAAGGCAGCGTAGTCATCCAGGGTGGACACCAGGCCTGCGCCGCCGGAGCAGAAGGCAGGCCGGTGGGTGTAGTCCCCCACAGCCAGGTGAATGTGGCGGTACTCCTCCAGGCCGCCGGGCACACGCTTATAGCAGGTGGCAAGCCGGGCCTGCTTGGCCTGGGGCACCCAGAAATCCGTGTCCTGCATGCCCAGAGGGGTGAACAGCTCGTCCTTCAAAAACTCGTCAAAGGGCTTGCCGCTGGCAACCTCCACCACCGCGCCCAGAATGTCCGCACAGGTGGCATAGCGCCAGTGGGTTCCGGGCTGAAAGCACAGGGGCAGCTCACCCAGGCGGTTGCAGAATTCAACGGTGCCCATGCCGCCGCCAGCGCGGATCAGCGCCTCGTTCTCGGCAAAGACCTTCGCCGCTTCCCGGCCCACCGGGTCGCCGTCCGGGTAGGCCAGGCCGGCGGTCATGCCCAGCAGCTCCATCAAGCGCACCGTCCGGCTGGCAGGCACAAGGCCCTTGTCCGTCAGCACCCTTGGATTGGCAAAGCCGGGCAGATAGCGCTCCACGCCGTCCATCAGGTCAATCGTCCCGCGCTCCACCAGCAGCATCACCGCGGCGGCGGTAACGGGCTTGGACTGGCTGTACAGCCGGAAGATGTGATCCCGCCGCAGGGATTCTCCCCGGGCCACATTGGCATGGCCTGCCGCAGCGTACAGGGCCTCCTGACCGTTTTTCCGCACCAGCACGGAAATGCCCGCGCACTCGTGGCCCGCCACGGATTTTTCCAGGCAGGCCTGAACCTTCTTCTGAATGTCCATCAGGTATCCTCCTTGTACCCTGTGCTTACTTGCGCATAACCTTCAGGTGCTTCATCACGCTGGCGGCACACACGCCGGTCAGTGCACCGCAGCCAAGGCCCACCACCATCAGGATAGCCATGTAGTACACCAGCTTTGGGGTGCTGAGCATCACCATGGCCAGGCCCGTCTGGCCCACGTTGTGCATCAGGCCGCCAATCATGCTGACCACCACCATGTGCACACCCTTCACCCGGCTGAGCAGGCACATGAAAATCATGCTCAACAGCCCGCCCGCCAGAGCGTACATCATGGCACTGACCCCGCCGAACATCAGCCCGGACAGCACCACCTTCAGCACCATCAGCACAAAGGCTGCAGGAATGCCCAGCATGTATACTGCGAAAATCAGCACACCGTTGCTCAGGCCCAGCTTGATGCCCGGGATGCCGGTTACGGGCAGCAGGCTTTCCACATAGCCCAGCACCAGCATCAGCGCCACCAGCAGGCCGGATAGGGCAATGCGCTCCGTTGCTTTTCTGTTTTTCACGGGGTACCCTCCTGCCTGTTCACCAGGGCGGCAATCTCCTCCGCCGTGTACAGCTCCAGCGTTACCTGGTGGGGCAGGCAGATAATCATATTCCCCAGCACCCGTCCATCCATCGTGTCCAGGGACACCACACCCTGCTCCACGCAGTCCTGGTTGTCACAGGTGGAGTCCGCCATCCACACGCTGGTGGGCGTAACGTGCACCACATTCACCTTGCCGGTGTCGCCCTGGGTGAGGGAAAACTGTCCCTCGCCCTCCAGGGGCAGCAGCTGATAAGGCTCGCCGCCCACGGTGATGTACAGGTAGGCCTGCACCTGGCCGGGCAGATCCTCCGGCAGGAGGGAGGGTGCAACGGCGCTGCGGTGCATGCTCAGCGCCACAACAAATACCGCCGCGATCACAGCCACGGCGGCAAGGATAATCCACAGGTTCCGTTTCCGCATGATGATCCCTTTCGTCAAAGCAATTTGGCGGTATCATCATACCGCAACGGGGTTTTTTCGTCAAGCATTGGGGGAAAGATGCGCCCTTTCCAGCGCCAGCGCCACAGGGGGAATCACCAGCAGGTGCACCAGTGCGCCCGGCGCGGTGGATGTGAAATAGCTGCTGACAAACATGGCAAAGGTAAAGCTGTCGCCCGTGAGCCCCATGACAAGCGCCTTTGCCCCGCCGCCCAGGATGCGCCCTGCCACCATGGCCAGCACCATGCCCAGCAGCATGGCGGGCAGGCGCTTCAGCCGCCGGCGGAGGAGCGGATAGGCCAGGCCGCACACCAGGCCATAGGCCGCCAGCTCCACTGCCATGGGCAGGGCCACCGGCACCAGCGGCGGCATGCCGAAAAGAAAGCTGCGCAGCACGGGCAGCACCAGCCCCAGGGCCGCTCCCCAACCCCAGCCGCAGGTCAGCCCGGCCAGCAGGGCGGGAATATGCATTGGGCTCATGGCCTGGCCCAGGGCCTGCATTTGCCCGGTGAGAAAGGGCAGCACCAGCCCCAGGGCCAGCAGCAGCCCGGAAATCACCAACCGGCGGACAGCCGTCTTTTGTTCCATATCGGTACTCCTTTTCGCAAAAAATCCATGAAGGCATGCGCTTCATGGAAAAGGGTCAGCGTAGTGATTGCCATCAGGCAGAAGCGGACTTTTTCTTTCCCGGGCGGAAGCCGCTGGCAACGGACACCACCGCGCCCACAATCAGCGTGAGATAATAGGTGAAGAACCGCCACAGGAGCAGCGCCATCAGGAGGATGCCATCGGGGAACACCTGGGAGAAGTACAGGGCAAACACACCCTCCTGCGCGCCGGATGCGCCGGGCATGGGGGTATACGCCGCGGAGGTGTACAGCATGATGCCCAGGGTGGTTATCTGCCCATAGCTGTTGCCGCTGAGGCCAAAGCCATGATACAGCAGGAAGGTTACCAGCATCAGCGACAGGATCTGCAGGGTGGCCAGCAGCAGCTGCACCACCAGGTCAATGGGCCTGCGGGTAATCATCATCACGCTGCTGTGGAAGGTGTCAATCACATCCTCCCACCTGGCCTGGGTGCTGGCAGGGTCCTTCACCAGGCGCAGCTTGGCGCCGGCCTTGATGAACAGCCTTACAAAGAACCGCACCAGCCGTTTGTTGGTCGCCATCATCACCGTGAAGGCCACAATAACAACATTGTACACATAGCCGATGATGAGAATCCATATGTTGCTGCCCAGCTGCTGGGCGATATAGTCCCGGTAGGCAATCCACAGGCCCGTGCCCAGCACTGCCAGCATGAACTGGAAGGCAAACAGCTTCACCGTCAGTGAGGAGGTGCCAATGCCAATGGGCACGCCGCGCTTTTTCATGTAGTAGACCTGCATGGGCTGCCCACCGGTGGCGCCTGGGGTGATGTTGGAATAATACATGCCGGACAGGGCCACAAACAGGGACGAGCGAAGCGGCATGCCGTACCCCTGCTGGTGCAGAAAATAGTGAATGCTCAGCGCATCAAGCATCAGATAAGCGCACCAGGCCAGCACGCACAGCAATATCCAGCTAACGGGAATGCTCTTCAGCGCGTCCACGGCGCCGGACATCTCCTGCCCGTTGAAGCCCACCAGCAGCACTACTGCCAGGGTGCCGAAAATCAGCGCAAAATTGAGAATCTTCTTTGTACGAGGCTTCATACGTCCTCCTTAATGTTCCGATAGCATCCATAGTATACCATACGTTGCGCCCCGGGGCAAGTGCAAAGGTGTGGAAAAATCAAGAAAGGGTGCGGCCCGGTGTCCCCTTGACGAATCCGGCAGATAAGGGTAAAATATGACCAGATGGCGCAAGCCGAGGATGGGAGGAAAAACGAATGCTGTATGAAAACCGTATCTGGGTGGGCACCGGCGCAGCGCCTGTGTGCCTTCTGCCCCAAATGGCCAACCGGCACGGCCTGATTGCCGGTGCAACCGGTACCGGCAAAACCGTGTCCCTGAAGGTGCTGGCAGAGGGCTTCTCCGCCATGGGCGTGCCGGTGTTTCTGGCAGACGTTAAGGGCGACCTGAGCGGCATGGTGCGCCCCGGCGAGCATAGCGACAGCCTGGCCCAGCGCCTGGCGGAGTGCGGTGTGCCCAGCTTTCAGTATCAGGCGTTTCCCACTGTGTTCTGGGATGTGTATGGCCAGCAGGGTCACCCCGTCCGCGCCACGGTGAGCGAGATGGGCCCGCTGCTGCTCTCCCGCATGCTGGGCCTGAACGACACCCAGGCCGGTGTGATGAACATCCTCTTCCGCGTGGCGGACGACGAGGGCATGCTGCTGCTGGACATCAAGGATTTGAAGACCATGCTGGCCTACCTGGGCGAGAACGCAAAAAAATACACCCTGCAGTATGGCAATGTGTCCACCGCCACCATTGGCGCCATTCAGCGGGCTGTGGCTGTGCTGGAGGATCAGGGCGGCGACCTGTTCTTTGGCGAGCCGGCGCTGAACATTGCCGATTGGATGCAGCTGGACGAGGATGGCAAGGGTGTCATCAACATTCTGGCGGCGGACAAGCTGTTCCGCAACCCCACCATGTATTCCACCTTCCTTTTGTGGATGCTGTCCGAGCTGTATGAGCTGCTGCCCGAGCAGGGCGATGCCGGCAAGCCCCGGATGGTGTTCTTCTTCGATGAGGCACACCTGCTGTTCAGCAACTGCTCCAAGTCCCTGCTGGAAAAGGTGGAGCAGGTGGTGCGGCTAATCCGCTCCAAGGGCGTAGGCGTGTATTTCATCACCCAGTCCCCGGCGGATGTGCCCATGAGCATTCTGGGCCAGCTGGGCAACCGCATTCAGCATGCGCTCCGGGCCTACACGCCCCTGGACCAGAAGGCCGTGAAGGTTGCCGCGCAAACCTTCCGTACCAATCCCGCCTTCGATACGGAGGAGGCTATCACCCAGCTGAAAACAGGCGAGGCCCTGGTGTCCTTCCTGGATGCGGAAGGCGCGCCCGGCGTGGTGGATCGCGTTACCATCCTGCCGCCCCAGTCCTTCATGAACGCCATTGACGATGGCCTGCGCCGCACCTTTATCGAAACCAGCGCCTTCTATGGCGTGTATGATGAGCCGGTGGACAGGCAGAGCGCCTATGAGATGCTGGTGAGCGCCTTCCAGAAGGAGCAGGCGCCGGTGCTCCAGCCTGCCCAGGTGCAGGTATCCACCGCCCAGCCCACCGCCACCAAGCCCCAGAGCTTTATGGTGTATGATCCCGCCACCGGCACCTATGTGCAGAAGCAGCTGAGCACCCTGACCCCCGCACCCGTGCCCGCCGCGCCTGCCCAGCCCCAGGTGCAGCAGATGCCCGTTATGCTCTACGATGCCGCCACCGGGCAGTATACCCAGCAGATGATGACCATGCAGCTGGACCCTGCCACCGGCAACTACGTTGCTGTGCAGCCTGCACAGGCGGCTCCCGCCGTGGATGCCAGGGAGGCCGAAAAGCAGCGCAAGGCAGCCGAAAAGGCCGAGAAGGAACGCAAGGCCGAGGAGCGCCGCCAGCGTGCCGATGAGCTGCGGGAGGAGCGCGCCCAGCGTGCCCGGAAGAACGACTCGGTTCTGGGCCGGGTGAAGAACACCGCCCTCTCCACCGCCAGCCGGGAGGTCACCAGGCAGCTGACCCGCGGCATCATGGGTTCCATCTCCAGCCTGTTCGGCGGGAAGAAGTAAGCCGCCATTCACATGCCAGGAGCGAAAAATCCTCCTGGCATTTTTTATTGACAAGCCCTGCTATCCTGTGCTACAATGCCCCCATCCTGGAGATAAGGAGCTGACCCGCCGTTGCGTATCTGATTTTCTGCCGCACTTCCAAAGCATGAATGGGAGAGGTATACCCTTTAGGGGGCATACCAGGCAGAAAAGTAGCTGCGCATGTGGGGTAGCTCTGTTTTTTTGCGTTTTTCCATTCAGCCGGTGACCCAAACCGGAGGCGTTTCCTATGCAGCTTAATGTACAAGACCTTTCCTTTACCTATGAGGGTAGCTATACCCCTGTTTTCGAGCATGTTTCCTTCCATGTGGATACAGGCTGGCGCCTGGGTCTGCTGGGCCGCAACGGGCGCGGCAAAACCACCCTGCTGCGCCTGCTGCAAAAGCAACTGCCCTTTTCCGGGCACATCGACATGCCCCTGGCCCCCGTGTATTTCCCTTTCCCCGTGGATGACCCATCTCAGCTGACCCTGTTTGTTATGCAGGCCGCTGCACCCCAGGCGGAGGACTGGCAGCTGCTGCGGGAGGCCAGCCTGCTCCAGCTGACGGAGGATGCACTGTACCGCCCGTTCTCCACCCTGAGCCGAGGCGAGCAGACCAAGGCGCTGCTGGCGGCGCTGTTTTCCCGGGAGGATGTGTATCCCCTGATTGACGAACCCACCAACCACCTGGATGCCCACGGACGGCAGCTGGTGGCGGACTATCTGCGCCGGAAGGATGGCTTTCTGCTGGTCAGCCACGACCGGGCGTTCCTG
Organism: uncultured Faecalibacterium sp.; assembly: GCA_964383815.1. Lineage (GTDB taxonomy): Bacteria > Bacillota > Clostridia > Christensenellales > Aristaeellaceae > UBA11524. The sequence goes on from CAYLIC010000018.1 coordinate 9,485, forward strand.
AACCGCTGCATCGACCATGTGCTGAGCCTGAACAAATCCGACATATGGGTGATGCAAGGCAACTACGATGTGTGGGAGGAACGGCTGAACCAGCAGAACGAATATGAACAGGCACGGAACGATGACCTTCGCCGGGATATCCGCCGCCTGGAAGCCTCCACCCGTCAGGCTGCCATGTGGAGCCAGAACATTGAGGGCAGGAAGATTGGTGTTGATCCCATCAAGAGCGACAAAACGAAAAACTGGCGCGGGTATGCCGGTGCAAAGTCCGCTAAGATGATGCAGCGCAGCAAGAACATCCAGCAGCGAAGGGATCGTGCCATTGAGGAGAAAAGCAGCCTGCTGCACAACCTGGAAAAGGTGGGCGAATTGAAGCTGACCAACCTGCACCATCCCAAACAGGTGCTGATTGACATACAGGATGGCCAGGTGCGCTACGGTGAGCGCACGGTAGCGGAGCACATCAGTCTGCAGGTGCGCCAGGGCGACCGTGTGGCGCTGACAGGCCCCAATGGCTGTGGCAAAAGCAGCATTTTGAAGGCTCTGTGCCATCAGGGCGGTGCGCTGGAGGGGAAAATCAATCTTGCCAGCAACCTGGTTATCTCCTATGTGCCCCAGGAAACAGACTTTCTCCACGGGGATATGCGGGTTTTCATCCAGCAAAGCGGCGTGGACGAAACACTGTTCAAGGCCATTCTGCGGAACATGGACTTCGGGCGGGAGCTATTCGACCAGCCCATCCACGCCATGAGCCAGGGACAAAAGAAAAAGCTTCTGCTTGCCCGCAGCCTGTGTACCCCGGCCCACATTTACATTTGGGACGAGCCGCTGAACTACATCGACGTGTACAGCCGCAAGCAGGTGGAAGCCCTCATTGCCGCCAGCCAGCCCACACTGCTGCTGGTGGAGCACGATGCGGTGTTTTTGCAGCAGGTGTGCAACAGGGAGAGCATTGACCTGCCCAGCGACACCATGGCATGAAAACAACGGCCCCCGATGGAGCATTCTCCGTCGGGGGCCGTTGTTTACGCTTTTTACTTGTTCAGCCGGGCTTCCAGCTCAGCCTTCATGGCCTCATAGCCGGGCTTGCCCAGCAGGGCAAACATATTCTTTTTGTAGGCTTCCACGCCGGGCTGGTCGAAGGGGTTCACGCCCAGCAGGTAGCCGCTGATGCCGCAGGCCTTCTCGAAGAAGAAGGTCAGGTAGCCGAAGTGCCAGGCGTCCGCCTGATCAATCTCGATGATGATGTTGGGCGTGCCGCCGTCCATGTGGGCCATCAGGGTGCCCTGGTAAGCCTTGGAATTGACAAACTGCACGCTCTTGCCAGCCAGGTAGTTCAGACCGTCGATGTCCTCGTCCGCCCGGTCAATCACCAGCTCACTGCGGGGATTGTTGACCCAAATCACCGTTTCAAACAGGTTGCGACTGCCGTCCTGGATGAACTGACCGATGGAGTGCAGGTCGGTGGAGAAGTTGGCAGCGGTGGGGAAAATGCCCTTCTGGTCCTTGCCCTCGCTCTCGGCGTAGAGCTGCTTGAACCACTCGCCCATCATGGTCAGCGCAGGCTCGTAATTCACCAGAATTTCGGTGTTCTTGCCCTTGCGGTACAGGATGTTCCGCAGGGTGGCATACAGGAAGGAGGGGTTCTCCAGGGTGGAAGGCGTGCAGGCCTCACGGGCCTCCTGGGCGCCCTTCATCATGGCCTCAATGTCTACACCGGCAGCAGCAATGGGCAAAAGACCCACAGCCGTCAGCACGGAGAAGCGACCGCCCACATCATCCGGCACAACGAAGGTTTCGTAGCCTTCCGCATCGGACAGGGCCTTCAGTGCGCCGCGGGCCTTGTCGGTGGTGGCGTAGATGCGGCCCTTGGCGCCTTCCTTGCCATACTTTTCCTCCAGCATCTTCTTAAAGACACGGAAGGCAATCGCCGGCTCGGTGGTGGTGCCGGACTTGGAAATGATGTTGACGGAGAAGTCCCGCTTGCCGATGATCTTCACCACATCATTGATGTAGGAGGAAGAAATGTTGTTGCCCACGAAGTACACCTCGGGGATGCCTTCCTCCCGCACACCGTTGTACATCTGACCCTTGCAGAACTCAATCGCCGCCCGGGCGCCCAGGTAGCTGCCGCCGATGCCAATCACCACCAGCACATCGCTATCCTTCTGAATCTTCCTGGCAGCAGCCTGAATGCGGGTGAACTCTTCCTTGTCGTAGTTCACAGGCAGGTCCAGCCAGCCCAGGAAGTCGTTGCCGGCGCCGGTCTTGTTCAGCAGGGCCTGGTTGGCAGCATCCATCAGGGGAATCATGTTGTCCATCTCGCGCTGCTGCACAAAGCCTGCAACGCCAGTGGTCTTAATCTTCATCGCCATGGTTCAAATCGCTCCTCTCGTGCACATAGCTGTGCACCGTTCCTTATTATACGGCGTTTGGGGCAAGAATACAAGCAGTTTTTATCGTATTCCGCCGCAAAGCATGCAGCGCTTACCGGCGCAGGGTGCCGCGCCCGGCCCGGGACAGGCCCAGGAGCATCACCAGCGGAAACACCATGGCAACGGTGAGCCCGGCCTGGAGGCTGCTGCCGGTGGCGTTGGCAACAAGGCCTACCACCGTGGGGCCGGTGGAGCAGCCCAGGTCGCCTGCCAGGGCCATCAGGGCATACATGGCGGTGCCGCCTGTGGGCATGGCCAGCGCACCCATGCTGAAGGTCCCCGGCCAGAAGATGCCCACCGAAAAGCCGCACAGGGCACAGCCGATCAGCGCCAGCAGCGGGCTGCGGCTGAAGGCCGCAACCACATAGCACAGGATGCACAGGGCGGCGCTGCCCATCATGAATTTTTTCAGGGGCAGCCTGTCGCTGAACTTGCCATACAGCAGGCGGGAAAGGCCCATCAGCGTGGCAAAGGCACAGGGGCCTGCCAGGTCGCCCATGGTTTTGCCAACGCGCAGGCCGCTTTCCGCAAAGGCGCTGGCCCACTGGCTCATAGCCTGCTCGGACGCACCGGCGCAAACCATCAGCACCATCAGCAGCCAGAAGGCCTTCTGCCGGAACAGCCCGCCCATGGACAGCTGCCGGCCTTCCTCCGGCACAATGGGGTAAATGGGCACCAGGGCGAAATAGGCAATGTTCGCCAGGGGAACCAGGGCCCATATACAGGCCATCACCCGCCAGCTGCCAATGCCAAACAGCGCGAAGAACCCCGTGCTGAACAGCACCACAAACACATGACCCCAGCAGTAGAAGGAGTGGAGCAGGCTCATGGCTGCCTCCTTCTTCTCTGTGGGGCAGGCCTCCACAACAGGGCTGATCAGCACTTCAATCAGCCCGCCGCCAATGGCGTAGAGCACCACGGAAATCAGGATGCCCACATAGGGCGGCATGATGCCGGGCAGCACCGCCAGGCCCAGCAGGCCCAGCGCCGCCGTGCCATGGGCAAACATCAGGCAAGGCCGGTAGCCAATGCGGTCCACCACCCTGGCGCTGATGAAATCCACACACAGCTGCACCAGAAAATTGATGGTCGTTATCAGCGTAATCTGATCCAGGGACAGGCCCAGATCGCTTGCAAAGGTCAGGAAAAGCAGCGGCGCAAAGTTGTTCACAATGGCCTGGGTAATATAGCCAACATAGCTGGCATAGATGGTGTGCCCATAGCTTTCACGGATGCGCTGCACCATGGGTGAATGCCTCCTTTGGTATCGTCGCGCGAATGATAGCATACCTTGTTGAAAAAGGCAAGGGATTTAACGCAAAAATCCCCATTCGCCTCTTTACAACCGGCAGGATATGTGGTATAATCCTTCACGTTCTCGGGGCATTAGCGCAGCTGGTAGCGCACAACACTGGCAGTGTTGGGGTCAGCGGTTCGAATCCGCTATGCTCCACCATATAACATCAAATCCGAACCTGTTTCCGCTTGGAATCAGGTTCGGATTTTTTCTTTCCCGGCGCCTGGATGCGCTTGCCGGGAGAATATCAGCCTTCTCCGGGTTATTGCATGCCCGCCAGGAAGTCCACCTCCGTGGTGTGGATGCGGCAGGCGCCGATTTTGTCCAGGATGATGACCCGCAGGGCTTTTCCAGCGGCTTTTTTGTCCATGCCCATGGCGGATAGCAGGTCTTTTGTGGTTATGTCCGGCAGGGCGGTGGGCAGGCCAAGGGCGGTCAGCAGGCGCTCCAGCCGGGCAGATGTGCCTGGGGCCGTCATGCCCCGGGCCTCGGTCAGGCGGGTCATCACCGCCATGCCCAGGGCCACCGCCTCGCCGTGGGACAGGCCTGCATAGTGCTGGCAGCTCTCCACCGCGTGGCCGATGGTGTGACCAAAGTTCAGGGTCATGCGCAGGCCGGTGTCGTGCTCGTCCTGCTCCACCACCCGGGCCTTGGCCTGGATGCACCGCTGCAAAATTACATCAATATGTGCCATCAGGGCCGGGCGGCCGCCGGGTGCGCAGGCCTCCAGCAGGCTGAACAGCTCCTCATCCCCAATGCAGCCATACTTCACCACCTCGCCAAGGCCGTCCCGCCAGAAGTGCCCGGTGAGGGTGTTCAGGGTATCCGGGCAGCACAGCACCAGGCTGGGCTGATAAAACGCGCCCACCAGGTTTTTCCCCTGGGGCAGATCCACCGCCACCTTGCCGCCCACGGAGGAATCCACCTGGGCCAGCAGGCTGGTGGGCACCTGAACAAACTTCACACCCCGCAGGAAGGTTGCCGCTGCCAGGCCTGCCAGGTCGCCCATCACGCCGCCGCCCAGGGCGATAACCCCATCCCTGCGGGTGATATGGCTGCGGCACAGAAAATCGTACAGGGCGGACAGCTGGGAAAGGCACTTGGTTTTCTCCCCATGGGGCAGCACCAGGCTGGCGTGGGCCAGGCCTGCCCTGTCCAGGGAGGCCTCCACCCGGGATAGATACAGGGGCGCCACGTTGTCATCCGTCACAATCGCCAGGCGGCACTGGCCCAAAGCCTGGCGGATGCTCTCCCCCAGGGTGTCCAGGCCGGCGCCAATGTGAATCGGGTAGGAACGCTCGCCCAGGTTAACTGTGATTGTCAAAGGAATACCCCCTTTCCCAAGACAGTAGCATGTTGGCAGCGGAAAGTCAACGGGCGGATTGTTTTTTAGGTGTATCCGCCGGGCGCATTTCGCCCCGGGCCTGCGTGCTACTGCGCCGCATCCAGCATGTTCTCAATGAAGATACCATACCCGGTGGTGGGGTCATTCACCAGCACATGGGTCACCGCACCAATCAGCCGCCCGTCCTGAATAATCGGGCTGCCGCTCATGCCCTGGACAATGCCGCCGGTGCTGGCCAACAGCCGTGGGTCGGTGACCTTCACCACCATGCTCTTGGGGGCGGGTGCAGATTGCTGGTTTACCCGGGTTATCTCCACCGCAAAGGCCTGCACGCCGGTTGTGTCCACTGTGGAGAGGATGGTTGCCGGGCCCTCGTGCACGCCGGAGCGCAGGCCGATGGGCAGGCCATCGGGGTAAAGGGGGCTGGTGTAGGGCTTGTCCATCTTCCCGTAAATGCCCAGGAGGGTGTTCCGGCGGATGCTCCCCAGGGACACGGGATCCATCAAAAAGCTGCCCTTCAGCTCCCCCGGCGCGCCCTTTTGGCCCTTCTGCACCGCCACAATGTCCGCCTGCAATATCTGCCCCTGGCTCACCGTCAGCACCTGTCCGGTGTCCCCATCGGTAATGGCGTGGCCCAGGGCGCCATAGTCCCCGGTGTCCGGGTCGTAATAGCTCAGGGTGCCCACGCCGGCGGTGGAGTCCCGCACCCAGGCGCCCATGCGCACGGTGCCGGTGGCGCTGTCCATTTTCGGGGTCAGGGTGGTGGTGTAGGTAGCGCCGCTGCGGGCATACTGGATGGGCAGCGGCTTTTCGCCCAGGGTGTTGATCAGCTCCGCCAGCTGCTGGGAGGAGAGGATTTTCACCCCGTTCACCGTTTGCAGCACATCCCCCGGGCGAATGCCGCACTGGGCCGCCGGGCTGGCGGACTGGCCCAGGTCGCCGGTGCCCACCACCAGCACGCCATCCGTGCGCATGGCAACGCCAATGGCTGCACCGCCGGGCATCAGCCGCCTTTCCGGGCTGATCTGCACCTCCACCCTTTTCAGCGGAATCACCCCCAGCAGGCTCAGCAGCAGCTGGCTGGTGCCGGTGGCCCGGCCTGCCAGCGCCACCTGACCCAGGGTTTCATCCCGGGAGGAGGTCACCGCCATGTCCCCATCCAGGGGGATCAGCTGCAGCTGCGGGCCCAGGTTCAGGGTTTGCACCTGGCCCTGGGTCAGCGCCAGGGTGTCGGGCAAAGTGCGCAATGTTTGCTGCATGGGCGAAAAATACCCCATGGACACAAACAGCGCCAGCACCACACCCGCGGCGCGCCTCAGCCTGGAACACGATTTCATGGGCACCCCTCGCTTTCTTCCCCGACAGTTTGCCAGGCGAAAGCGGGCTGCATACTGAAAAAAAACGCCAGAGAGCAATGCTCTCCGGCGTACATATGGCTTTGGGTGATTACCGCCGCTGGGCGTTCAGCAGGGCAAAGCGGCAGGTAAGGCGGCAATCGGAATTGGGAAAGCGCTGGTAGAAGCCGCGCTTGATGCGCTCCATAATCATCTGTCCCTGCATTTCGCTGGCCATGGGCAGCAGCATGGCAATCTGGTTCACGCTGTGCCTGGTCACCGTGTCACCCCGGCGCAGGTTGGAGCGCATAACCTCCACCAGCCCGTTGATGGCGTGATCCAGCTGCAGGGGTTGATCCTCCAGGCCGCTGACCATCACCACACCCAGCAGGATGCTGGCGCCCAGGCGCTCCAGGCATCGCTTCTGCAGGTGATACATTTCGCGGAAAATATGGCTGTCGCACACCAGGGCGCCAGCGGTGTCCACATCGTTGACCAGGCTGGCGTACAGCCCGTCCAGGGTGTCGTTGATGGTCTGCTCGCTCCGCATCAACCGGGCGTAGTATTCCCTGGCCTTCTGGCCCTGAACAGCCCGCTCGGCGCCCTCAGTCAGGCTGCTGGCATGCTGGAACTGGCGCAGTGCCTCCTGGTCCCGCCTGGCGTTCACCAGGGTCTGGGTCAGCCGCAGGTGCAGGCCCTCGTTAAAGGGCTGGGCATCCAGGGCCGTGCGGCACACGCTGATCATTTCCTGGTTGTCGCCTTCCTCCTCCAGCAGGTTCAGGTATCGCTCCACCATGGACAGGAAGGCCATGCGGAGCCTTCCCGCCCTGGGCCCGGCCCACGGGGGAATGTCCTGCTCCTGCAGCAGCTCGCCTGCGTACAGCTGCAGCGCGTTGCGGAAGTCCTGCCGGGTGGCGGCGTCCAGCTCCTCGGCGTTTTCCAGCCTGGCTGTCAGCGCTTCAAAATCGTCCAGGTCAACGCTCACACCGTCCCGGGTTTCCCAGCGGTAGCCGCCGCGGACGGTGGTCAGGCACTGGGCCAGCAGCGGGTGCACCTGGGCCAGAATGGTGCGCAGGCGGCTGACCAAGGTTTTCAGGGCGCCCTCCGGGCTGGTGGAAATGTCGTTGGGCCACATAATCTCCATCAGCCGCCTGGCGGGCACACTTTCACCCCGATGGAGCATCAGGTATTGCATCAGCACAACGCCCTTGGGGGATTTTGCCAGCACGCCATCAGCCAGGCGCCCGTCCACATCCACATGGAAACCGCCCAGCAGCCGTATGTGAATCATACCCTTTCCCTCCGATATTTCAAAATCTATTGGCATTATACCACATCTCATCGGAAAGCGGTAGCGTTTCAGCCCATTTTATCGGCAAAAACCTGTCATGGACAAAACCTGCTGCCTGTGGTAGAATGTGCTCAGCATCATCCGTTTGACAAAGTAACAAGGAGGATTCTTCATGGAGCGCAAATCCACTTCATCCGACGTGATTACCAGGGCGTATATCGATTCGCTTCTGGTGGAGGTTCGCCACCTGGACGCCGTAATGCCTTCCACAGAAATGACGCTTTTCGGCAAAACCTTCGCCACGCCGATAGCCACGGCAGCGCTTTCCCACCTGTTCCGCACCTATCCGGATGGCATGACCGCCATGGCGGATGGCGCCAACCAGGCCGGCGCGCTGGTGTTCAGCGGCATGGGCCCCAAGGATGAGCTGGAGCGCATGGTTGCCACCGGCGCGCAGGTCATCAAAATCATCAAGCCCTATGCCGACAGGGAAAGCGTGTACGACAAAATCCGCCACGCGGAGGCCATTGGCTGCCTGGCTGTGGGCATCGATACCGACCATGCCTTCAGCCGCAGCGGTTACGACGTGGTGGAGGGCGAGGCCATGTATCCCCTTTCCTCTGCCGAACTGAAGGATATGGTGAAGGCCACCCGGCTGCCGTTTTTCATCAAGGGCGTCCTTTCCCGCAAGGAGGCCCGCAAGTGCCTGGATTGCGGCGTGAAGGGCATGGTGGTCAGCCACCATAACGGCCGGGTGGACGGCTCCGTTCCGCCGCTGATGGTGCTGCCGGAGATTGCCCAGGAGGTGCAGGGCCAGGCCGCCCTGTTTGTGGACTGCGCCATTCAGTCCGGCCTGGATGTGTTCAAGTGCCTGGCGCTGGGTGCCACCGGCGCCTGCGTGGGCCGGCCCCTGATGCCCGCCCTGAAGGAGCGCGGCCCGGAAGGCGTGCGGGCGCTTATCCAGCAGATGAACGACGACCTGCGCTTCACCATGGGGATGACGGCCTCCGCCGATGTAAGGAGCATCGACCCCAGCCTGATTCACCTGGCAAGGCATACCTGGTAAGGAGGGAAGATCATGCGTCTTGGCGGTTCTGTGATGAAACCCTATGCAAACCCCGGCGAATGGCTTCAGCAGGTGAAGGAGCTGGGCTATTCCTGTGTGATTTTCCCGGTGGACAGCACCGCGCCTGCCAGCCTTATCCGGGATTATACCCAGATTTGCCGCGACAACGATCTGCTCATTGGCGAGGTGGGCGCCTGGCGCAACTTGATGGCCCGGGACGAAAAGGAGCAGGCAGCCAACCTGATGTGGAACATCCGCCAGCTGGAACTGGCTGAAACCGTTGGCGCCAACTGCTGCGTGAACATTTCCGGCTCCATCGGCAGCCTGTGGGACGGCTACCACCCGGAGCAGGACGCCCGCTGGGTGTACGGCCAGGTTGTTGCCAACACCCAGCGCATTATTGATGCGGTGAAACCCACCCGCACCGCCTACACCCTGGAGCCCATGCCCTGGATGGCCCCCGACTCCCCGGAGGAATACCTGCAGCTTATGCAGGATGTGAATCGCCCGGCCTTCAAGGTGCACCTGGACTACTGCAACATGCTCAGCTCCCTGCAGCGCTACCGGCATGCCTCGGCCTTCATCACCAGGTGTTTCGACCTGCTGGGCAGGGACATTGTGTCCATCCATGCCAAGGACGCCCTGCTGAAGGACGGTGTGATGCCCATCCAGGTCAATGAAGTTCCGCCGGGAGACGGCAGCCTGGACCTGGCGCTGGTCACCCGGCTGGCCCATGGCCTGGGCGAGGACACGCCCGTGTTTGTGGAGCACCTGCCCGACCACGAGGCCTACATGAAGGCAGCTGCCGTTATGCGCAAGGCTGCCCAGGCCGCCGGTGTGCCCGTGAAATAAGTCTTTCTCCGCCGACGAGGTTTTTCGCCGGCGGATTTTGCTTTTCTTGACGAAAAACGCCGAACCCGGTATAATTTTGACCATCTCTTGTGTCAGGTGGTGAAGGCATGCTGCAATTTGTCAAACGGGGTGCGGAGCGGGAGGCATTGCCCCTGGGGAATCTGCCCGGCTGGCTGTCCGCCCTTTTGCGCACACGGGGCATCGACACCCCGGAGAAGGCGGAGCGCTTCCTGCACCCCAGCCTTTCCCACCTGCACGACCCCCTCTGCATGCAGGACATGGGCAAGGCTGTGGACATCATCCGCCAGGCCGTTGGCAAGGGTGAAAGCATCATCGTCTACGGCGATTACGATGTGGACGGCGTGTGCGCCACGTCCATCCTGCTGGAAACCCTTTCCGATATGGGCGCCAGGGCGGATTTTCGCATTCCCAGCCGCCACGGGGAAGGCTATGGCCTGAACCCGGACGCGGTGCGGGACATGGCGCAGAACCACAAGCTGCTTATCACCGTGGACTGCGGCGTGACCAACCATGAGGAGGTTCGCCTGGCGCAAATGCTGGGCATGACCGTGATTGTCACCGATCACCACCAGCTGGCGGACACGCCCTCCCCGGCGGATGCGGTGCTGAACCCGCTTCTGGGGGATTACCCCTTCCGCCGCCTTTGCGGTGCCGGCGTGGCCCTGAAGCTGACCCAGGCGCTGCTGGGCATGGAGGCCGTGGAGCGCCGCATTGACCTGGCGGCGCTTGCCACCGTGGCGGACATTGTGCCGCTGATTGACGAAAACCGGGTGATTGTCCGGGAGGGTCTTGCCGCCCTGGGCCAGTCCGCCCGGCCCGGCATACAGGCGCTGCTGGCGGCCTCCGGGGTGACCCCGCCGGTTACCGCCGGGCAGGTAGGCTTCCGCCTGGCGCCCAGAATCAACGCCGGCGGACGCCTAGAGGATGCCGCCCAGGGCGTCACCCTGCTGACCACCCAGGACGACATGCTGGCCCAGCGCATTGCCGCCCACCTGGAGGAGGCCAACGCCCAGCGCCAGGCCATTGAGCAGGACATGACCCGCCAGGCCATGCAGGAGATTGCCGAAAAGGTGGATTTCCGCTGCGACAAGGCGATCATCGTTATGGGTGAAGGGTGGAACCATGGGGTCATCGGCCTGGCAGCAGGGCGCATCTGCGAAAGGTATCACTTTCCCGCCATTGTGCTCAGCCGCCAGGGTGACATTGCCGTGGGCAGCTGCCGCTCCATTCCCGGGGTGAACATCCACGCCATGCTGACCGCCTGCAAGGATCTGTTCATCCGCTTTGGCGGGCACGAGCAGGCCGCAGGCCTGACCATGCAGGCCGACCTGGTGCCGGAGCTGCGCAGAAGGCTGAACCTGGTGATTGCCGAAAGCTGCGATTTGCGCTGCTATGTGCCCACCAGGGAGTACGACCTGGCACTGCCCCTTTCCCAGGTGAACCTGGAATTGATTGATGCCCTGAACCAGCTCCAGCCCACCGGCTTTGGCAATCCGGCGCCGGTGTTCCTGGCCCGGGGCGCCCAGGTGCAGCTGATGCGCAAGGTGGGCCGGGAGCAGCAGCACCTGAAGCTGTCCCTGCTGGATGGAAACTCCGTGCGGGACGGCATCGCCTTCTCCATGGGTCATCTGGCGGATGAGGGCTTCGATACGGCGGATGTGCTGTTTTCCCCAGAGCGGAACGAGTTCATGGGCCGGGTGACTGCACAATTACAGGTGCAGGCCCTGCGCCCGGCAGAAGGCACCGCACCCCTGCCCGGGGAGGATGCGCTTTTTCGGGCCGTATTGCAGGAAATAACATGGCTGGCGGCGAATGATAGAAGGATACACCAGCCCCAGCCCATCACCCCGGCGGCGGCCCGAAAGCTGATGCAAAACGGGCGCGGTGTGCTGCTGATTGCCCACGAAAGGGAAAAGGCAGCCGCCCTGCTGGTGGACACCCAGGCCGATGCCGCCCTGGGCCGGGTGAAGGATGTGCGCGCCTTCAACACTGTGCTGTGCGCCCCGGTGCTGGATAGCTTGCAGGATGTGTGGGAGCATATCATTCTACTGGATGGCGACCTGCTTCCTGGCGAGGTTGGCGCCATTGCTGCCCGCTGCCCCCGTGCTGCTCTCTATGCCATGAAGCCCAACCCAGCCTTTGTTGCCCTTCTGCGCTCCATTGCCATGGAGGACGAGCCCCTTCGCTGCCTGTATCGGCGCTTACGTCAGGGCGGCAGCACCATGGCATCCCAACTGGCAAAGGACTGCGGCCTGACCATCCCCCAGGTGCTGACGGGCCTGACCGCCTTCCAGCAGGTACGCCTGGCGGAAGTCTCCCTGGAACCCTACGCCGTCCACCTCTTGCCGCCTGTAAAGTGCCGGATGGACGACAGCCCGGTTATCCACTATTTACGTGGCCTGACTATTCCCAAAAGTATCTGAGAAGCAGCCGTGAAATGCAGTCCCGCTGTTCTTCTGGGAGAGCGCGAGAGGAGGCTTCTTTCAAAGAAGCCGCCCTCCCGCATCCACCACCCTTTGAAAGGAGGATGCTTGTGAGTTACAAGACCTATGAGGCGATGCCGCTGGATCAGATGATTGCCCGGGTGCAGAAGTACAACCCCGGCGATGGGTATCTGCTGGTGGAGAAGGCATACAGGTTTGCCCAGCAGGCTCACGCGAATCAGAAGCGCAAGAGCGGCGAGCCATACTTTATTCACCCCTGCTTTGTGGCAAGCATCCTGACCGAGCTGATGATTGACCCGCCCACCATTGCGGCGGGGCTCCTCCACGACACGGTGGAGGACTGCGAAAGCATCACCCTGGACACCATCCGCCAGGAATTTGGGGACGAGGTTGCCGCCCTGGTAGACGGCGTGACCAAGCTGAACAAGCTGGACTTTGCCGACAAGGAGGAGGCCCAGGCTGAATCCCTGCGCAAGATGATTCTGGCCATGTCCAAGGACATCCGTGTGGTGCTTATCAAGCTGGCAGACCGCCTGCACAACATGCGCACCCTGAAGCATCAGCCGGAAAACCGCCGTGTGGCCATTTCACGGGAAACCCTCGACATTTATGCTCCCCTGGCCCACCGGCTGGGCGTGTATGCCATTAAGCAGGAGCTGGAGGACCTGTCCCTGCGCTATATCGACCCGGAAGGCTACCAAAACCTGGTGGACAAGGTGGGCCAGAAGCGCTCCGAGCGGCAGGAGAACATCCGCATGGTGATTGACGAGCTGTCTGCCAAGCTGGATGAGGCCGGCATGCACTACGACATTGACGGCAGACCCAAGCACTTTTACTCCATCTACCGGAAGATGGTGCTGCAAAACAAGTCCTTCGACCAGATTTACGACCTGATTGCCATCCGCGTGCTGGTGGACACCATTCCCGATTGCTATGCGGTGCTGGGCATTGTCCACACCCTGTGGAACCAGATTCCCGGCAGGTTTAAGGACTATATTTCCGTGCCCAAGGCGAATATGTATCAGTCCCTGCACACCACGGTGGTTGGCGGGCGCAAAATGCCTGTGCCCTTTGAGGTGCAGATTCGCACCTGGGAAATGCACCGGGTGGCGGAATACGGCATTGCGGCCCACTGGCGCTACAAGGAGGGCGGCAAGGACGGCACCCTGGACAGCAAGCTGACCTGGGTGCGGCAAATCCTGGACTGGCAGAACGAAACCCGGGACAGCAAGGAATTTGTGGATACCCTGAAAACCGACCTGTTCTCCGAAGAGGTGTTCCTGTTCACACCCAAGGGCGATGTGATTTCCATGCCCAAGGGCGCCACACCCCTGGACTTTGCCTACCGCATTCACTCCGCCGTGGGCAACAAGTGCGTAGGCGCGAAAATCAACGGCAAGATCGTCCCCCTGGATACCCCGCTGGCTACCGGCGACCGGGTGGAGATTATGACCTCCGCCGCCTGCAAGGGCCCGTCCACCGACTGGCTCCGCATCTGCAAAACGCCCCAGGCCAAGGCGAAAATCCGCCAGTTCCTGAAAAAGGAAATGAAGCAGGAGAATATCGAGCTGGGGCGCACCATGGTGGACAAGGAGTGCAAGCGCCGAGGCGTTTCCATAAGCGACCTTTTGAAGCCCGAATACTTTGAGGGTATGCTGCAGAAGTATGGCTTTACCGGGCTGGAGGACATCTTCGGCTCCGTGGGCTATGGCGGCATGGCAGCGGTGTATGTGGTTTCCCGGCTGATTGAGGAGCAGAAGGCCAGGGAGCCTGCACCGGTTGTAAAGCTCGACGACCTGCCCGAGCAGGTGGAGCAGCGGGTGAACCAGAGCCGGGCCAACCATGGCATCATCATGGTGGGCAACGAGGATATGGACATTCCCGTGCGGTTTGCCAAGTGCTGCTCCCCCGTGCCAGGCGATGAGATTGTGGGCTACATTACCCGCGGGCGCGGTGTGACCATCCACAAGGCGGAGTGCATCAACGCCATTCACGGCGAGGAGGAGCGCAAGGTGGAGGTGGACTGGGCCGACAACAACACCGGCTCCTTCTACGCCACCATCAAGGTCATGGCCTACGACCATGTGAGCCTCCTGGGCGAACTGGCAACCTATATTGGCGAAATGAACGTGCCCATCAAGGCCATTTCCGCCACCGTGGACGAAAAGACCCAAACCTCCGCCATTCGCCTGACCATTGAGGTTCGCTCCCGGGATCAGGTGGACAGGGTGATGAAACAACTGAGAAAGAAATCCGATGTGATTGATGTCTATCGGGTACAGGGGTGATAGCATGCGCTGTGTGATTCAGCGGGTATCCCAGGCCAGCGTAACCTCCGAGGGTGTGGAAACGGGCCGCATTGGCAGAGGGTTTATGGTGCTCATCGGCGTTTGTGCCGGGGACACCGAGAAGGACGTTAAGTACATGGCGGACAAGGTGCCCAACCTGCGGATTTTCGAGGACGAAAACGGCAAGATGAACCTGTCCCTGAAGGATGTGGGCGGTGCCATGCTGGCGGTGAGCCAGTTCACCCTGTACGGAGATGCCCGGGGCGGGCGCAGGCCCAGCTTTATTGCCGCTGCCAGGCCGGAGGCTGCCAACGCCCTGTACGAGCAGCTGGTGGAAGCCTGGTGCGCCCAGGGCATTCAGGTGGAAACAGGCCGCTTCCAAACGGACATGCAGGTGAGCCTGGTGAATGACGGCCCTGTGACTATCCTGATGGACTCCACCAAGCTGTTTTAATGGAGGCCGCTATGCTGAACATTGTTTGCCGCACAGTTGGGATGCTGGGCACCTGCTGCTATATCCTCTGGCAGGATGACCGGCAGGACTGCATCGTGATCGACCCGGGCGCGGAGGCCCAGAGTATCCTTGAGGCCTGCGGCGGGCGGCGCATTGCCGCCATTTTGCTGACCCACGGTCACTTCGACCACATGGGCGCGGCGGCGGCGCTGCTGGCAGAAGGTACCCAGCTGGTGATTCACCGGGATGATGCGGATATGCTGGATGATCCCCAGAAGAACGTAAGCTGGATGATTGGTCAGCGTATCATTTGCCCGCCTGCCACACGCCTTGTGCAGGAGGGCGACACGGTGGACTACGCAGGCATCACCTTGCAGGTTCTGCACACCCCCGGCCACACTCCGGGCAGCGTGTGCTATGAGGTGGATAGCCACCTTTTCACGGGGGATACCCTGTTTGAATACGGCTTTGGCCGCACTGACCTGCCCGGCGGCAGTGCAGCCGCCATGAGCGTCTCCCTGCAGCGGGTGATGCCCATGGCGGACAGCCACAGCATTTATCCGGGCCACGGGAGCTGACCATGAACCAATACCTTGACACCCTTCAGCCGGAGCTGATGAACGTAACCCGGCTGTTTTCCATCCCGGACAGCTGCTGGCAGGAGCCGCCGCGCTTTACCTGGAATGCCTGGGAGGCGGACGGTGCCTATCACTGCCGCATGGCTGACGGCGTTAGCCAGGTGGAGGCTGCTACACCCGTGCCGGACGCGGCGGACGAGCGCATCCGCGAGCTTCACCGGAAGCGGGCCGCCCGCCGCCTGTGCCGCCAGACCATGTATGACCTGTGCCGGAAGATAACCGGCCTGCACCCGGCCTGGGGCAGCCTGACGGGCATCCGTCCCACCCGCCTGCTATACGAGGCCCTGGACCAGGGCATGACCATGGAGGACGCCGCCCGGCACCTGGTTGCCACCTTTGACGTAACAGAGGAAAAGGCGCGGCTTTTGCAGGACATTGTCCGTGTGCAGCGCCAGCTGCCGCCGCCGGAGGACAGCTGGATGGATGTGTACATCGGCATTCCCTTCTGCACCACCCGATGCACCTATTGCTCCTTTTCCAGCGGCGAGCTGGGCAAGGGCAGGCTGGTAGAGCCATACCTGGATGCCCTCTTCCGGGAGATGGCAGCAGGCGCACAGCTTCTGCACCGGGCAGGCAAGCGCCTGCGGGCAGTGTATGTGGGCGGCGGAACGCCCACCTCCCTGAACGAAGACCAGCTTTCCCGCCTGCTGGACAGGATGATGTGCCTCTTCCCCGGTGCCATGGAGTATACCGTGGAGGCTGGCAGGCCGGACACCATCACCCCCGGCAAGCTGGTCGCCATTCGTCAGGCTGGTGTGGGGCGCATCAGCATCAACCCTCAAACCATGAACGACCGCACCCTGCGCGTCATTGGGCGGGCGCATACCGCCGCCCAGGTGGAGGAAGCCTACGCCATGGCAAGGAAAGCGAACATTGGTCACATCAACATGGATGTGATTGCAGGCCTGCCCGGCGAAACCCTGGCGGACTTTGCCTGCACCATGGAGGCTGCCCGCCGCCTGCACCCGGAGAGCCTCACCGTGCACACCCTGGCCATCAAGCGTTCCAGCCGCCTGCACCTGGAGAATGCTCCCCTGCCCAATGGCGAAACTGCTGCCGCCATGGTGCGCATGGGCCTGGAAACCGCCCGCGCCATGGGCCTGAAGCCCTACTACCTCTACCGGCAGAAGTACATGGCTGGCAACCAGGAAAACGTGGGCTACGCCCTGCCCGGTCATGCCTGCCAGTACAATGTGGACATCATGGAGGAAACCACACACATCCTGGCCCTGGGCGCCGGCGGCATTTCCAAGCGGGTGTACCCGGAGGAAGGCCACATCGGCCGGGCGCCCAATGTGAGCAACATTGAGCAATACATTGCCCGGGTGGATGAAATGGCGGAAAGAAAACGTGCATTGTTCCTGGGGTAACTGCATACCAATACTTGCAAAGCGCAGGCAATGCTGGTACAATAATGGCTGATCCATGAAAAGCACCCAGTTTTGAAAGGAGATTATTCCTATGGCGAATCCTACCTTTGTTATCACCATGGCTGACGGCCGTGAAATGAAAGGCGAGCTGTACCCCGATGTGGCGCCCCAGTCCGTGGGCAACTTCATCGCCCTTGCCAACAGCGGCTTTTACGATGGGCTGATCTTCCACCGTGTCATTCCCGGCTTTATGATTCAGGGCGGCGACCCCAAGGGCACCGGCATGGGCGGCCCGGGCTACCGCATTAAGGGCGAGTTTGCCATGAACGGCGTGCCCAACCCCCTGAAGCACACCTATGGCGTTCTGAGCATGGCCCGCTCCATGATGCCCGATTCCGCCGGCAGCCAGTTCTTCATCATGACTAGCGACAGCCCGCATCTGGACGGGCAGTATGCTGCCTTTGGCAAGGTGCTGGAGGGCATGGACGTGGCAGACGCCATTGTCAGCGTGAAGCGCGACCGTATGGATAAGCCCCTGGAGCCCCAGACCATGAAGTCCATCCGTGTGGAAACCAACGGCGAAACCTATCCCTTCGAGCAGATGTGATCCTTCAGGCGCGGGTGAGCTTTGGCTTTCCTGCGCCTTCATTCATTCCAAGCGGGAGGTATTGCCCATGGAGAAGCAGAAAGCCACCGTCCGCGTTGCCGGGCGGGACTACACCCTCGTGTCCTCCGACACGCCGGAGTACATCAACCGCGTTGCCGCCTATGTGGACCGCAAAATTACCGAAACCTCCCTGGCTGCCCGCCTGCCCGTGGATAAGGCCGCCGTTCTGGTGGCCCTGAACATCGCCGATGAGCTGATCCGCGCCCATGACGAAAATTCCCGCCTCCGCCGGGAGCTTGCGGCCTTGCAGGATGAGTGACGGCAGCGGGTGCTGCCCGCTGCACTCCTGCTTAAGGAATTTCATCCCTTCAGATTCCCTTCTTTGGGTGCGTTTCGTTCGCCGTGAAAGGAGGGTGCGCGGCTGCCTGCCGCATGCTGCAATACTTCAAACACCACTCAAAAACGGGATTCTTAAGGGTGGAAGGCCCTTAAGCGGAGTCCAGAGGCAGTGCCTCTGGCAGGGTGCAGGGACAGCGTCCCTGCCGTCCCCCTGAAGGAGCGTGCCTTATGGAAAACCTTGCGCCGGCCGGGAATGCCGAATGCCTGGAGCGGGCCGTGGCCGCAGGTGCGGATGCGGTGTATTTGGGCTGCTCGGCCTTCAGCGCCCGGGCAGGTGCCGGAAATTTTAACGAGGCACAGCTCCGCCAGGCAGTGGATTTCGCCCACCTGCACCATGTGCGGGTGCATGTCACGGTGAACACCCTCATCAAGGATGCGGAGATGCCGCGCCTGCTGGATTTGCTCCGCCTGCTGAACGACGTGCGGGCAGATGCCGTGCTGGTGCAGGATCTGGGGGTATTGTCCCTGGCCCGGGACTGCTTTCCAGGCCTGCCCATTCACGCCAGCACCCAGATGGCCATCCACAACGCCACCGGTGCGGCCTGGTGCGCCCGCATGGGCATGACCCGCGCCGTGCTGGCAAGGGAATGCTCCCTGCGGGAAATCACCCTGGCAGCCGGGCAACCCATTGAGATTGAGGTTTTCGGCCATGGTGCCCAGTGCGTAGGCACCAGCGGGCAATGCCTGTTTTCCTCCATGATCGGCACCCGCAGCGGCAACCGCGGGCGCTGTGCCCAGCCGTGCCGCCTGCCGTACACCTATCGGGGAAAGCGGGGTGCCTGGCTTTCCCCCAGGGACGTGTGCCTGCGGGACGAGCTTCCCCGGCTGGAAAAGGCCGGTGTGGCCTCGGTGAAAATCGAGGGCAGGTTGAAGCGCCCGGAGTATGTGGCGGTGGTGGCAGGCAGCTACCGCCGTGGCCTTGACGGTGCGCCCGCCACCGGGGAGGAACACCAGGCCCTCTTGCAGATTTTCCAGCGCGGCGGCTTCATGCCCGGGTATGCCATGGGCGCGGAGGATGCCGCCATCATCGACCCCGCCCGGGTGAACCACGGCGGCGTGCCCATTGGGCAGATAGCGTCCGTCAGCGGCGGGCTGGCAAGGCTGCAGCTGCTGCTCCCCCTGGCGGATGGCGATGGCCTGCAGATCCGCCACGGGCAGGAAGACCATGAAATGATTTACGCGGGCAAGGATGTTGCGGCGGGCGAAACTGCCGTCCTTCGCCTGCGCCCGGACATGCGTGCCGCCGCCGGTGATGCCGTGGTGCGCCTGACCTCCAGCAGGCAGCTGGAGCAGGCCCGGAGCCTGACCATACCGCCCATTCCCTGCCATATGCGGCTTTCCGCCTTTCCCGGTCAGCCCCTGACACTGACTGTGACCGATGGGGAAACCACTGCTGTGGCCCGGGGTGATGCGGTGCAGCCTGCCAAAAGCCGCCCGCTGACCAGCGGGGACGCCCGCCGCAGCCTGGAGAAAACCGGCGACACGCCCTTTGCGCTGGATACCCTCACCGTGGAAACGGAGAACGCCTTTGTGCCCGTTTCCGCCCTGAACGCCCTGCGCCGGGAGGCCCTTGACCTGCTGTCCCGGCAGCGCAGCGCGGCCTTCGCCCGGCCTGCCGGAAGGGAGCTGCCGGAGGCACCCGTCGCCCTGCCCCGCGCCAGCCTGCCGCAGATGACCGTCTGCCGCACCATGGCGCAGCTGTCCGCCGTGAAGGATGGCCTGGCCTGCTGGTACCCGGAGGACTTCCGGCAGGATGCCCTTAAGGCCGGCCTTGCCGCCCTGCCGGAGGGTGCATGGCTCCACCTGCCCATGGCCTGTGAGGAAGCCACCCTGCACATGCTCCACCGCCTGGTATCGGCCCACGCCGCGCGCCTTGGCGGCGTGGTGCTGGGCAGCGTGGGTCAGCTGGGCCTTTCCTGGCCCGTGCCCATGGGTGCAGGCAGCGGTATTCCGGTGATGAACCGCCGGGCCGCGGCGCTGCTGCTGGAGCAGGGCTGCACCTTTGTGACAGCTTCACCAGAGCTTTCCGGACAGGAGCTATCCACGCTGATGGCAGGCCAGCCGCCCATTCTGGTGCCGGCCTACGGGCATACACAGCTGATGCTGCTGCACCACTGCCCGGCCCGAACCTTCCTGGGTCTGGCAAAGGGCCACGCCGCCTGCCGCATGTGTGACGAGAATGACACCCGATCCCTTCAAGGCACCGCACTGATTGACCGCAAGGGTGTGGCCTTTCCGCTCCTGCGCCAGCGCCTGCCCGAAGGCTGCCTGGTGCGGCTGATGAACGCCTTCCCCACGGACAACCTTTCCCGGGTGAAGGCGGCTGGGTACGCGCCGCTGATTGAACTGACGCTGGAGAATGGCGAAGGCGCCACCTCCGGCCACTGGAACCGACCTGTTGAATAAAAGGAACTGCTATGATGAACGAGAGAACGCTCCGGGTGCTGGAGTTTACCAAAATACGCGACATGCTGGCGGCAAAGGCGCTGACCCCCATGGGCGCCCAGCGCTGCCAGGCCCTGGTGCCCTCCTGCAACCTGGCGGAGGTGCAGCTCTGGCAGCAGGAAACCGAGGAGGCCGCCGTCATCCTGACGTATGTTGGCGGGCACCCCATGGTGGCCTTCCCCGATGTGCGGCCTGCACTGGCCCTGGCGGACAAGGGTGCCACCCTGTCCCCCAAGGCGCTGCTATCCATTGCGGAATTGCTCCGCGCTGCCCGCACCGCCCGCAGTGCGCTTGTTACCGACAGGCAGAACACCCCGCTTTTGACCCAGCAGGCCCAGGGCCTGTGCGTTTTGCGCACCCTGGAGCAGGACATTTCCGATGCCATTATTTCCGAGGATGAAATTGCCGACAGGGCCTCTGCCGAGCTGATGAACATCCGCCGCCACCTGCGGGGCGCCACCGAGCGCATTAAGGACAAGCTGAACCAGATGATTCACAATCCCAGCTTTGCCAAATACCTGCAGGACCCCATCATCACCATGCGCAGCGACCGCTATGTGCTGCCGGTGAAGGCGGAATACCGCAGCAATGTGCCCGGCCTGGTGCACGACCAGTCCACCTCTGGGGCGACACTTTTCATCGAGCCTATGGCGGCAGTGGAAATGGGCAACGAGCTGAAACAATGGGAACTGAAGGAGCAAGCGGAGATTGAGCGCATTCTTGCCGCCCTGTCCGCCCAGGTGGCGCCCTATGCCGCCCAGCTCCGCCAGGACATCGACATTCTTGCCCAGCTGGATTTCGCCTTTGCCAAGGGACTTCTCAGCCGGGAGATGTTCGCCGTCACTCCCAAGCTGAACCAGGATGGGTACATCAACATCATCCGCGGCAGGCACCCGCTGATTCCTGCCGACCGGGTGGTGCCCTCCAACCTGTGGATGGGCAGGGACTTTACCACGCTGATTATCACCGGGCCCAACACCGGCGGCAAAACCGTTACCCTGAAAACCGTGGGCCTTTTTACCCTGATGGCACAGGCCGGCCTGCAGATTCCTGCCGACCTGGGCACGGAGCTGGCTGTTTTCGGGCAGGTGTTTGCGGATATTGGCGATGAGCAGTCCATCGAGCAAAGCCTGTCCACCTTCTCCAGCCACATGACCAACATTGTGACCATCATGCACGAGGTCACACCCCACGACCTGGTGCTCTTTGACGAGCTGGGCGCCGGCACCGACCCCACCGAGGGCGCCGCCCTGGCCCAGAGCATCCTGACCCGGCTTTTGCACATCCGCGTGCGCACCCTGGCCACCACCCATTACAGCGAATTAAAGGCGTTCGCCCTTTCCACCAGGGGGGTGGAAAACGCCTCTGTGGAGTTCAACGTGGAAACCCTGCGGCCTACCTACCGGCTGTCCATCGGCGTGCCGGGCAAGTCCAACGCCTTTGAAATCAGCCGCAAGCTGGGCCTGCCGGAGAACCTGATTGATGCTGCCAAGGAATTGCTGACCAGCGAGTCCATCCGCTTTGAGGATGTGATTGCCAATGCAGAATACCACCGGCAGGTAGCCGAAAAGGAGCGGGAGCTGGCAGCCCAGGTCGCCCAGGAAACCACCCGCCTGCGGGACGAGGCGGAGAAGCTGCGCCGGGAGATGGAGGAAAAGCGGGAGACCGCCATGCGCAAGGCCCGGGAGGATGCCCGCCGTGTGCTGGAAAACGCCCGCCGGGAGGCCGAGGGCATCCTGACCGACCTGAAGAAAATGAAGAAAACCGCCGCCCCGGACAACGATGCCGCCGCCCTGCGCCGCCAGCTGGAGAAGAGCATTGACAACCTCTCCGAAGGTCTGGTGCAGAAGGTGGACACCGTTACCGCGCCGCCCAAGACCGTCAAGCCCGGCGACCGGGTGGAGATACTGACCCTGGGCAGCCAGGGCACGGTGCTCTCCGCGCCCAATGCCAAGGGTGAAGTGGAATTGCAGGCGGGCGTGATGAAGTTCAAGGCCCACCTGAGCCAGCTGCGCCTGGTGAAGCAGCCCGCGCCCAAGCAAAAGGCCAGCGTCCGCACCCAAACCGGCGCCATGACCCGCACCGTGTCCATGGAATGCGATGTGCGCGGCATGATGCTGGAGGAGGCCATTACCGCCGTTGACCAATACCTGAACGAGGCCGTGATGGCTGGCCTGAACGAGGTACAGATCATCCACGGCAAAGGCACCGGCGTGCTCCGCTCCGGCATCCAGCAGCACCTGAAGCGCCACATGCTGGTGAAGGAATACCGCCTGGGCGTTTACGGCGAGGGCGAGGACGGCGTAACGGTGGTCACGCTGAAGTAACCACGGGGGCAGATGGTGCTGCCCTCTGCACTCCTGCTTAAGGGATTTCATCCCTTGAGAATCCCATTTTTTCGGTGCATTTCGTGCGCCAGCCAAAAGGGAGCACGGTGCGCGGCTCCCCTGACCCATGGAGGTACATTTATGAAGGACAAGCCCTACATTCTTCTGGTTGATGACGACCCCAACATCTCCCGCCTGGTGCAGCTTTACCTGGAAAAGGAAGGCTTTGAAGTGAAAACTGCCGACCGGGGCGATGATGCGCTGGCCCTTTTCCGCAAGCTGCCGCCGGACCTGATGCTCCTGGACGTGATGCTCCCCGGCATGGACGGCTGGCAGGTGCTGAAGGCCGTGCGCAAAACCAGCAGCATTCCCATCATCATGCTCACCGCCAAGGATGAAACCTTCGACAAGGTGCTGGGCCTGGAGCTGGGCGCGGATGACTACATCACCAAGCCCTTCGACACCAAGGAGCTGGTGGCCCGGGTGAAGGCCGTGCTCCGCCGCACCCAGGGCAGCGAGGAGGAAAAGACCGACACCCTGGCCTTTCCCGGGCTGACGGTAAGCCTCTCCCAATACGAGGTCAGCTACCAGGGCGAAAAGGTGGAAATGCCCCCAAAGGAGCTGGAGGTGCTGTACTTCCTGGCCTCCCACCAAAACCAGGTGTTCACCCGCGAGCAGCTGCTGGAGCAGGTATGGGGCTTTGACTTTTATGGCGACAGCCGCACGGTGGATGTGCACATCAAGCGCCTGCGGGAAAAGCTGCCCGAATGCGAAAAGCACGGCTGGTGCATCCGTACCGTATGGGGCGTGGGCTACAAGTTTGAAATGAAGTGATGCTATGATCCGACAGGAACGTGACATGTTCTCTCGCATTATGGGCATGGTGCTTGCAGTGATTCTGCTGGTAACGGTGGGCCTTTCCGGCATCAGCTACCTGCGGCTTCGCAGCCAGCAGATTACCAGCCGCATGGATGCCCTGATGAAGGAGGCCCGGGAAATTGCCTACCTTGCCGCGCAAAACTCCGCCAGCTCCGTGGGCATTCTCTTTGGGGAGAATGACTCCACCATGGATTACATCCGCTGGAAGTCCGAGGAGGTTTACCAGGACTACGGCGCATACATCCTGGTGGTGGACAGGCGCGGGCGGGTGATGGACAACATGCGCGCCGCCTATGCGGAGAATCCGGACTTTGTGGATTCCCTGGACGGGCAGGAGCTGAGCATGGCGCTGACCATGGTGCTCTCCGGCCAGGAGGTGGCCCTGCGCCTGCCCATCGGCGGCGATCCGGCCTTCATGGTGGGTGTGCCCTTTGTGCAGGATGATACCGTGCTGGGCGCCGTGCTGATACAGACCGGCACCCAGGTGATTGAAGGCAACCTGATGGCGATGATTCCCCAATCCATCTCCGTGGCTATGGCGGCTGTCAGCCTGGCGGCAACCCTGGTGTTTTTCTACGTCCGCTCCGTTATGAAGCCGCTTAGCGATGTTACCAGCGCTGCCCGCTCCATGGCGGATGGCAATTTCGATGTACGCGTGTCCACAGAAACCGGCAGCCCGGAGATTACCGAGCTGTCCGCCGCCTTCAACAGCATGGCGGGCAGGCTGGCAGAGGTGGAAACCAGCCGGCGGGAGTTCGTTGCCAATGTGAGCCATGAGCTTCGCAGCCCCATAACCTCCATCCGCGGCTTTGTGGAGGGCATGGAGGATGGCACCATTCCCCCGGAGGAGCACGCCAAATACCTGGCCCTGGTCAGCGATGAAACCCGCCGCCTGTCCAAGCTCATTGGCGATTTGCTGTCCCTTTCCCGCCTGGAGCGGGATGACGCCGCCCTGGAGTACAGCGATTTCGACATCAACGAAATGCTGCGCCGGGCCATTATCCGCCGGGTGAACGACCTGGAAAGCAAGCAAATGGAGGTCGACTGCGATTTTCAGCCGGAGCCCTGCATGGTGCATGCCGACAGCGACCGCATTGAGCAGGTGGTGGTAAACCTGCTGGACAATGCCATTAAGTTCACACCGCAGTCAGGGCGCATCACCCTGACCACCCGGGCCGACAGGGACGCCTGCACCGTAACCGTGGCAGACAACGGCGTGGGTATTGCCCCCGAGGACAGGGAGCGGGTGTTTGAGCGGTTCTTCACTGCCGACAGGGCACACACCGCCGGCAAGGGAACCGGCCTGGGGCTGAGCATTTGCCAGCGGATTATGGACATGCACGGCCAGTCCCTGCGCCTGCTGGACACCCAGGCAGGCACGGCCTTTGCCTTTACCCTGGAAAGAACAAAGGATGCATAAGGAGGAAAACAGCCATGAAGCAGCTGGAGGACATTCGCCTGGAGCTGGACGCGGTGGACAGGGACATGGTGCGCCTGTTTGAAAAGCGCATGAGTCTGTCCGGTCAGGTCGCTGCATACAAGCTGGCACACGGCATGCCCGTGCTGGACACCGCCAGGGAGGAGCAGGTGCTGGCCTCCCGGGCCGCCATGCTGCAGGATGCCCGCCTGGCGCCCAGCCTTCGCGCCCTGTATGTGGAAATTATGCGCCTGAGCCGCCAGGAGCAGCAGCGCATTCTGAAGGAGGCGGAAAGCCATGCTTGAGCGCCATGTGTTTCTCATCGGCATGCCCGGCTGCGGCAAGAGCAGCCTGGGGAAAAAGGTGGCCTCCACCCTGCGCATTCCCTATGTGGACATGGATCGCCGCATTTCCGAGGCTGTGGGCTGCACCGTTACCGACATCTTCGCCCGCTATGGGGAGCAGGCCTTCCGCAATGCGGAAACCAACACCCTCATCCAGCTGACCCGGGAGCAGCCCAGCCTGGTATCCACCGGCGGCGGCACCGTTCTCCGGGAGGAAAACCGGGCCATTATGCGAAATTCCGGCGTGATTGTCCTCATCGATCGTCCCCTGGAGGACATTATGGGGGACATTAAGCTGGACCGCCGCCCGCTGCTGGCCCAAAAGGGCCTGAGCGAGGTGGAGCGCCTGTATCACGAGCGCATTGGCACCTACCGGGCTGTGGCGGACTTTGTTCTCAACAACAACAGCGGCTATTATGCCGGTTTGAGCGCCCTGGAGCAGATTATGCGCCACATGGGCTGCTGACGGGAGGTATGGAGGATGGATTATCAATTCGACCTGGTGGGCAAGATTGGCTCCATGGCCCTGATCCGCAAGGAGGATCAGGACATTGACTACAACATTTTCTCCCGCCTGGGTGCAGAGCTGAAGCCCGGAATGATCTGGGTTACCTCCGGTGCAACGGAGATTGGCCGGCTGGACTACATCAAGCGCACCGGGCACGAGCTGGACGGCGACCCCGAGCAGGACAAAACCGACTACGCTGCCCAGGGCCAGAGCATCCTGATGCAGAACTACCGGCAGTTCATTCCCCCGGAATACGGCGTTCGCCAGCTGCTGGTGGAGCACACCCACTTTAACGATGCGGAAAAGCGCGAGCACATCCGCCGCCTGCTGATCCGCGCCGCCCAGCAGCGCACCATACCCATTGTGAATTATAACGACCCCGTGTCCGATGAGGAAAACCGCAAAATGGAGCTTGCCGCCCGCCGCCGCCAGGGTGGCGAGGTACACGAATGCGTGGATAACGATGAAACCGCCGCCGTGATTGCCAACCTGGTTCGCGCCAAAACCCTGGTGCTGATGACCTCCACCGAGGGCATTTACCAGAACCCGGCTGACCCATCCACCCTCGTCCGGGACGTGACCGGCAAAACGGTGGCAGAGGTGGAGTCCGCCGTCCGCGCCCTGCAGGCCAACTGTGTTGGCGCCAGCCGTGCCGGTGCCAATGGCGCCCGGGCCAAGCTGGAATACGCCCTGCAGTCCGTCCGCACAGGCACCACGGTTATTATCGGTCACGCACGCCATCACCTGTCCGACCTGGTCAACGGTCGCGTTCCCTGCACCCGCATCGGCGTGGAATAAAAAAAGCGCCGCGTGCGCGACGCCCGAAATGCACCGGATACGGGATTCTTAAGGGGTGAAACCCTTCAAGCCGGGTGCAGGGACAGCATCCCCGCCGGAAACCAGCGGCAGCGCCTCTGGCTGCTCAGTCGAAGTTGGGGTCGTAGGTGTCGTACCACTCCAGGAAGGAGTGCTCTTCGCCGCGCCACTTGTAGCCGGGCAGGGTGTCCAGGGTTACGTTATGGATGCTGTTGAACACGTTCTTTTCCACATCGGGAGTTTCCTGGCGCAATGCGCGGAGGAGCTCCTTCACCTCCTTGCGCTTCGAGCCGCCGCCCTGCTGGGCGGTTTTTTCCGTAAAGCGGCACGCGCACTGGATGAAGCTCAGCTCATTATACCTGCACCAGGCGATAATGTCCTCCTCGTGAATGCAATACATGGGGCGAATCAGCTCCATGCCGGGGAAGTTCCGGCTGTGCAGCTTGGGCATCATGCCTTGCAGCTGCGCGCCATACAGCATGCCCATCACCGTGGTTTCAATCACATCGTTGAAGTGATGCCCCAGGGCAATCTTGTTGCAGCCCAGCTGCCGGGCGCCCTTGTACAGGCAGCCGCGGCGCATGCGGGCGCACAGGTAGCAGGGATTGCTGGTCTGGCTGTTGGCTACGTCGAACACGTCGGTTTCGATAATGTGGATGGGCAGCTCCAGCGTGGCGGCGTTTTCCTCAATCTTCCGGCGGTTTGCCGGACTGTAGCCGGGGTCCATCACCAGGAATTGCAGCTCAAAGGGGATGTTGGTGTGCTTTTGCAGCTCCTGCATCAGCTTTGCCAGCAGCATGGAATCCTTGCCCCCGGAGATGCACACGGCAATCCTGTCCCCGGCGGTCACCAGGTCGTACCGCTTCACCGCCAGGATAAACGGCTTCCACAGCTCCTTCCGAAACCTCTTGATAATGCTGCGCTCAATCCCCTCGCAGCGCGTCAGCTCTCGCGGCATAGTAGCTCCTTTCTGTGGAACGGGGGCAGAGGGCGCCGCCCTCTGCACTCCTGCCAGAGGCGCTGCCTCTGGACTCCGCTTAAGGGATTTCATCCCTTAAGAATCCCTTTTTGGGGATGTGTTTCGGGCGTCGCCCATGCGGCGCTTTTTTGTGCGGATATTGCGGAAGGCCAAGCTCCTCCGCCGCGTCGCGGCGCGCCTGTCGCGCGCCGTGACCCCCGCTTGGCTGGCAAACGTAACGCTGTCCCGCTCGGGATTCTTAAGGGCAGCGCCCTTAAGCGCGGTGCCGGGGCAGCGCACCGGCCCGGGCCTCCTCAATCAGCTCCAGCACCCGGCAGGTGCCATCGGCAGGCGGAGCGGCGCGGAGGGCGGCAATCAGGGTATCCCGGTCGGCCCAGGTTTCATTCAGGGCGGCAACAAGGCTCTCCGCAGTCATGTTCTCCTGCAGGAGGTACCGGCACAGGCCGCGCCTTGCCAGGCTTTGGGCGTTCAGGATCTGGTCACCCCGGCTGGCTCCCTTGGGGTAGGGCACCAGCAGCATGGGCTTGCCCAGGGCCTGAAACTCGCACAGGGCATTGCTCCCGGCCCGGGACAGCACCAGGTCGGTGCAGGCCAGGGCATCGGGCAGGTCATCGCTCAGCAGCTCCATCTGGGTGTAGCCGAGCGTGCCCTCCAGGCTGGCATCTAGGTTGCCTTTGCCGCACAGGTGCGCCACGTCAAACTGGCGGGTCAGCTGGGGAAGCGCCTGGCGCAATGCCTTGTTCACCGCCTGCGCACCGGAGGAGCCGCCCATCATCAGCAAAATCGGCTTGCTGCCGTCAAAATGCAAAAGGCTCAGGCCCTTTGCCCGGCTGCCCCGGAACAGCTCCGGCCGCAGGGGTGTGCCGGTCATTTCCGCCTTGGGGCCTAGGGCAGCGGCGCACTCCGGGAAGGTGGTTGCAATGCGCCTTGCCATGGGCTTGCACAGCCTGTTGGCAAGGCCCGGTGTCAGGTCGCTCTCGTGGCACACCACGGGAATGCGGTGCAGCCACGCGCCCAGCACCACCGGCACCGCCACAAATCCACCCTTGGAGAACACCACATCCGGGCGAATCTTCCTCATCAGCGCCGCAGACTGAAAGGCGCCTGCCAGCACGCGGAAGGGATCGGTGAAGTTTTGCCAGGAGAAGTACCGGCGCAGCTTGCCGGTTTTCACCGGGTGATAGTGTACGCCGGGCACAGCGGCAATCTTCTCCACCTCCATCCCCTTTTCGGAGCCG
Source organism: uncultured Faecalibacterium sp. (assembly GCA_964383815.1). Taxonomy (GTDB): domain Bacteria; phylum Bacillota; class Clostridia; order Christensenellales; family Aristaeellaceae; genus UBA11524. The sequence continues at coordinate 38,279 of CAYLIC010000018.1, forward strand.
ATGTAGTGTATCTCATAGCCCATTTCCTTCAGGTGCGGTATCAGCGCCAGGTGCGGGGTTACATGCCCAAGGGTACCTCCGCCTGTCAGCACAATTTTCTTGTTCATCGCAGGGTGTCCTTTCTGCCTTGATTCATACTTCCCTAGTATATCACAACAGCCGTGAGAAAAGAAAGGTTAATTTGCGTCTGACGGGTGACGCATAAAAAAATCCCGGGCAAAGCATCGCCCGGGAAAGGATTGGGGAGCCCGATTGCTCAGGCTCCCCGGTTTTGTCTGAATTAGCGGCCGAACTGGCAATCGTTGTTGCCGGACTCGGTAATCCACATTTCCAGCATGTTGATGGGGTCGTTGAAGTCAGCAATCCAGCCTTCGCGAGCGAAGTCGAAGTTGCCGTCCTTACGATCCTGCAGGAACACGTTCCAGTCGCACACGCGGATGGTCATGTT
>CAYLIC010000019.1:0-37507 GCA_964383815.1 uncultured Faecalibacterium sp.
TCCGCCGCCATCGCCACTGATGACGATGAGGCCGTCCGCACTGCCCTGCACCAGGCGGTGCCAACCTTCAAAACACCGGAAGAGGTCAACCGGACCAAGGACATACTCGCTGGCAACCCGGCCAGCGCCGCCCCCGCCTGAAATGAACACAAAGGAGCCTCCTGCGGCTGCGTGCTGCAGGAGGCCTTACGTTTGGGGGATTACCTGTCCGCCATCTGGTGCTCGGCCTGCTCAATCAGGCGGCGCACCATGTAGCCGCCGATGTAGCCAGCCTGGCGGGAAGGCAGGTCGCCGTTGTAGCCCTGCTTCAGGTCGATGCCCAGCTCGTTGGCGATCTCATACTTCATGTTGTTCAGGGCCTTCTTGGCACCGGGAACCATGGCGCCGGCCTTGGTGCCGGACTGGTTCTGGCTGTTGCTGTTCTGGTTCTGATTCTGATTCTGGTTGTTATACATGGCAATGTTCCTCCTTCTTGGTCGCTGGTTACTTGTCCGCCATCTGGCGCTCCGCCTGTTCAACCAGGCGCTTCACCATATACCCGCCGATGTAACCGGCCTGGCGGGAAGGCAGGTCGCCGTTGTAGCCCTGCTTCAGGTTGATGCCAAGCTCCCGGGCAATCTCGAATTTCAGGTTGTCCAGGGCAGGCCTGGCGCTGGGGAGCATCTGGGTTTGGTTGTTCTGCTTCATGCTTTGTCACCTCCTATCTCTCCACAGGAGATATTTTGCGCATTTGCCCGGCGGTTACCCTGGCAAGTTGGTGCAGGGGTGCCAAAGAAAAGAAGCAGCCTTGTGTGGGGGCTGCTCCTGGGCGCATCATGCCTGCGCGGGCGGTGGAGGCCTGGCCGGTGCTCCGTCGGTGGCGGGGAGCATCTCCTTCTGCGCCGTGCATGCGGCCTGCATGGGGCCGTGCAACAGGTGCGATGCTCCCGGCTGGAGGCGGTGGGCCAAAGAAAACCGCTGCACGGTGTGTGCAGCAGCTTTGCGGGTCTCTGCGGTGAAGGATATGCAGCCTGGGCGCAGGTTATGCCTTGGAAGGCTCCATTTTTTTGATGATGGAGTCCAGCTCGCTCTCCACCTCCGCCATGTCGGCGGCGCCGTCCAGCTTGTCGGCAAGGGTTTTCAGCTGCTCCATCAGATCGGCATCAGCGGTGACTGACACATGGGTAATGCCGGAGATAACGCCCTTGATGCGCTCCTCCACCATTTCCTTCATCCGCTCATCCACGCCGCCCTGGTACTGGCTGTCGAACTTCAGGGCCACGGCGGCACTGTGCCCGGCAACCACCACCTGGGCGTCCTCCACCTCGCTCAGGCGCACAAGCTCCGCCTTAATGTCATGGGCGGCCTTGCGGGCCTCCTCCGGTGTGATAGGGCCGGTGCTGGCGGCATCGGCGGTCAGGCTGCCGGGCTCCCCGGGCGCGCTGGAGGTTTCCGGCTGCTGGCTGATCTCCGGCGTGGCTGTTGGACTGGCGCTGGCCGTTGGTGATGCGCTGGGCGACGGACTGGGTGCGGGCTCCTCCTGGGTGGCGCAGCTGGTTAAGGCCAGCAGAAGCGCCATCAGGCCAATGGTCACAAGCGACTTTTTCAAGTTGATTCGCCTCCTCGCGGGTAGTGTGTCCGGCGGAATGCACTTCAAACTCGTAAAATTTGCCGTTTTGCCTTGAAAGACTTTGTTTTTTCACTATAATATTGGAGAGAATGTTTTTGTGGGGTGAGCAAGTGGGTTCGATTTTGCAGGGTGTGCTGTCCCTGGCGGCGGCGGGTGTGATGATGGTTTCTGCGCCCCTGGATGCAGCTGCGCCACAAAATGATATAGACGGTACCCTGTTCCTTGCCAACCGGGAATGGCGGATGAGCCGGTACTATGTGCCTGTTGCCATGCGGAAGGCGGAGGTGAAGGGACAGGTGCGCACACTGCGGCTGGAGGCGGCTGCCGCCCTGGAGGAGATGTACGCCGCCTGCCTGGAGGAAAGCGACATACCGCTGACCTCCATCAGCGGCTATCGCAGCTATGGCAAGCAGAGCACCATTTACCAAAACAAGCTGGATCGCGTTGGCAGCAGGAAAAAGGCTGATGAATATGTGGCGCGGCCCGGCGCCAGCGAGCATCAGCTGGGCCTTGCCATGGACGTGGGCCAGCAGGGCAAGAGCAACCTGAACGCCGCCTTTGCCAAGACGGGCGGCGGCAAGTGGATACGCGAAAACTGCTGGCGGTTTGGGTTCATCCTCCGGTATGATGAGGGCTGGGAGGAAACCACCGGCTACAAGTATGAGCCGTGGCATGTGCGCTATGTGGGCAAGGAGGCCGCAAAGGCCATTCACGAAAACGAGATGCCGCTGGAAAGCTATCTGCTGCTCCTGCGACAGCAGCGCTTGATGGATATGGTGGGCGGAAAGGTGGAGAATCAGCCATGAAAAAGTGCATTGCGCTGCTGCTGTTGCTGGCGCTGCCCCTGTGCGCCGTGGCGGAGGATGAGGACATCAGCATTGTGGACACGGCTGGGGTTTTTCTGGAGGAAGTGGCCTATGACGATGTGGCATGGAACTTTCCCATCGGCCTGAACGACCTGGACCCGGAGCTGGTGCGCCTGGCGAACAAGCATATGTTCCTTCCATCGGACTATGTGCCGGAGAACCTGGTGACCATGAAAACCCGCAAGCAGGACAGCAATGGCAACAACACCAACGGCGGCGTGCTGAAGGACACCGGCGGCACCCTGAAGCTGCAGGAGGAGTGCGCCGCTGCCCTGGTGGAGCTGATGGAGGCCGCCAGGGATGAGGGCTATTACCTGTACCTGAAAAGCGCCTATCGCTCCTATCAGACCCAGAAAACCATGTACTACAACCGCCTGGAGAGAAACAACGGCAAGGATACCGGCTATGTGACCAAGGCTGGCGCCAGCGACCATCAAACAGGGCTGGCGGCGGATGTGATACCCAGGGACTGGCTGGAAAAGGGCATGACACGGGCCATGGCGGCCTCGAAAGGGTGCCAGTGGATGGCGGAAAACTGCGGGCGCTTTGGGTTCATCCTCCGCTACCCGGAGGACAAGGAGGACATTACCGAGATTAACTACGAGCCTTGGCACCTGCGGTATGTGGGCATCCCTGTGGCAACCTACATCATGGAAAACGGCCTGTGCCTGGAGGAGTTCCATGTGGAGCTGCAGGCCGCCATTGACCAGTTTCTTGCCGATGGCGGGCGCCGCAGCCTGGTGGACGACCTGATCCAGATTTCCGCGGAGAACGAATGACCAGAGAGCGCTGCCCTTAAGAATCCCGCTTTTCAGTGCGTTTCGTGTGCAGGGTGAGTGGGAATTTGGAGCCGGAAGGCTCCTTTTTTGTTGACTTTTGTGGCAGGCTGTGCTATGGTTGATATACCCTATGGGGGTATATGGAGGTGCGAAGATGGACTGCTGTCACAAGACAAAGGAACGTACCCGGGAGGAATATACGGCGCTGATTCACCGGCTGAACCGCATGGAGGGTCAGATTCGCGGCATACGCCGGATGGTGGAGGAAAACGCCTATTGTGTGGACATACTGAACCAGGCAGCCGCGGTGAATGCCGCCATGAACGCCTTCAGCAGGGAGCTATTGTGCAGCCACATCCGCACCTGCGTGGCGGAGGACATCCGCCAGGGGAAGGACGAAACCATTGACGAGCTGGTGCAGACCATTCAGCGCCTGATGAAATGAGGGAGAAGCCATGAAGCAATATAACGTGACTGGCATGAGCTGTGCGGCCTGTGTGGCCCGGGTGGAGAAGGCCGTGGGCAAGGTGCCCGGGGTAACCGCCTGCACGGTAAGCCTTTTGACCAACGCCATGGGCGTGGAGGGCACGGCGGCGGATGGGGACATTATCCGCGCGGTGGAGGAGGCTGGCTATGGTGCCAGCGTGAAGGATGCACCCCGGGCCGCGCCCCAGCAGGATACGCTGGCGGACAGGGAAACGCCCAGGCTCCGGCGGCGGTTATGCTGGTCGCTGGGCTTTCTGCTGGTGCTGATGTACATCTCCATGGGGCATGTGATGTGGGGCTGGCCCGTGCCGGACTTCCTCGCCAGGAACCCTGTTGCCATTGGCCTGGCAGAGCTGCTGCTGACGGCTGTGGTGATGGTTATCAACCAGAAATTTTTCATCAGCGGCTTCAAAAGCCTGTGGCACCGTGCACCCAACATGGACACACTGGTGGCGCTGGGCTCGGCGGCCTCGTTCCTGTACAGCAACTATGCGCTTTTCGCCATGGCGGATGCCCAGGCGCTGGGAAACATGGCGCATGCCCGGCACTACCTGCACGAGTTTTACTTTGAATCCGCCGCCATGATTCTCACCCTGATTACCGTGGGAAAGATGCTGGAGGCCCGCTCCAAGGGCAAGACCACCGATGCGCTGAAAGGCCTGATGAAGCTGGCGCCACAAACCGCCACCCTGCTGGTGGACGGCATGGAGCAGGCCGTGCCCGTTGACCAGGTACAGCCGGGGGACATCTTTGTGGTGCGGCCTGGGGAGAGCATCCCGGTGGATGGGGTGATTCTTGAAGGGCACACGGCGGTGAATGAATCCGCGCTGACCGGGGAGAGCATCCCCGTGGACAAGCAGGAGGGCAGTGCCGTTTCTGCCGCCACGGTGAACCAGTCCGGCTACATCCGCTGCCGGGCCACCCGCGTGGGCCAGGACACCACCCTGAGCCAGATCATCCGCATGGTCAGCGATGCGGCGGCAACCAAGGCGCCCATTGCAAAGGTGGCGGACAGGGTAAGCGGTGTGTTTGTCCCGGCGGTGATTGGCATTGCGGCGGTGACCCTCTGCGTATGGCTGCTGCTGGGTGAAACCTTTGGCAATGCGCTGGCCCGGGGGATTGCGGTGCTGGTGATTTCCTGCCCCTGTGCCCTGGGCCTGGCAACGCCGGTTGCCATCATGGTAGGCAACGGCATGGGCGCAAGGAACGGCATTCTGTTCAAGACTGCCGTATCCCTGGAGGAAACCGGCAAGACGGAGATTGTTGCCCTGGACAAGACGGGCACCATCACCCGGGGTGAGCCGGTGGTGACGGATGTGTTGCCTGCACAGGGTGTGGGCGCATCCCGGCTGCTGGAGGCCGCCTGCGCCCTGGAGCGCCACAGCGAGCATCCACTGGCAAAGGCCGTGATGGCCTATGGGGACGAAAAAGGCCTTGCGCCTGCGGAGGTAACGGACTTCCAGGCCATGCCCGGCAACGGCCTGACGGCGTGCCTGGCGGGCAGCGTGCTCCACGGCGGCAACCTGGATTACATCAGCCGGCATGCCCGGGTGGCGGACGGCGTGCGCACCCAGGCGGAAGCGCTGGCTGAGGAAGGCAAAACACCCCTGTACTTCTGCCAGGATGGCAGGCTGCTGGGGGTGATTGCCGTGGCGGATGCCATGAAGGCGGACAGCCCGGAGGCCATACGTCAGCTGAAGCAGATGGGTGTGCGGGTGGTGATGCTGACCGGCGACAACCAGCGCACCGCCCAGGCCGTTGGCAGGCAGGCCGGTGTGGATGAGGTGATTGCCGGTGTGCTGCCTGAGGGCAAGGAGCAGGTGATTCGCCGGCTGAAGGCCCAGGGCAAGGTGGCCATGGTGGGCGACGGCATCAACGATGCACCCGCGCTGACCCGGGCGGACGTTGGCATTGCCATTGGCGCCGGGACGGACGTAGCCATTGACGCAGCAGATGTGGTGCTGATGAACAGCAGCCTGATGGACGTGCCTGCTGCCATCCGCCTGAGCCGGGCCACCCTGCGGAACATCCACCAGAATCTGTTCTGGGCGTTCTTTTACAACAGCATTGGCATTCCGCTGGCGGCAGGTGCGTTCATTGGTCTGCTGGGATGGCGGCTGAACCCCATGTTCGGCGCGGCAGCCATGAGCCTGAGCAGCTTCTGCGTGGTGAGCAACGCGCTGCGGCTGAACCTGTTCGACCTGCGCAGCACCAGGCGCGACCACACCATACGCGCCCGGCGAAGCAAAACCATCACCCGCACCATGACCATTGAGGGCATGATGTGCGCCCATTGCGAAAAGCGTGTGCGAAACGCCCTGGAGGCGCTGCCCCAGGTGCTCTCTGCTGAGCCGAACCACGAAACCGGCCTGTGCATTGTGACGCTGAAAGCACCCCTTGCAGATGGCACACTGAAGGCTGCCGTGGAGGACGTGGACTACCCAGTTGCAAAAATTGAATAATTCACAAAGGCTCGGAGAAATTCGAGCCTTTTTGCATGCGGTTTCGACGGACGGAAGCGAACGCCTGCGCTATGCTTGTGCATAAGGAAGGATGTGGACAGGCATGGAGGATGTGCAGGCCATTGTGCGCAAGCGGAAGAAACACAAGGACAGGTGGATGCCCGGGGAGAGGACAGGAAGAATGCAGGAACGCCTGCGCCGGGTGGTGATGATTGCCGGGCAGATTTTGCCTGGGTTCATGCTGTGCTTTGCGGATGTGATGGGCATTCCTTCCGGCTTTCACGCGGCCTGGATGGCGGCGCTGGCGGTAATGGGGGAGAGCCTTCTGTGGCCTGCGTCCGGCTGCGGCCTGGCGCTGGTGATGCGCCTTGTGTGGGGACTGCCGCTGCGCCTGGAGATGCTGGTGACCGTGAGCGCCATGCTGGTATCGCCCCTGGTGATTTTCAGGAAGGGCGCCTGGCCCATGATGGGCTGGACGGCCCTTTCCCTGCTGCCCACGGCGGCGCTTAGCATTTGCACTGGCACGGCGGCGGATGGCCTGCGTGGCCTGGCCTGCATGGCGGTCAGTGCCCTGTCCGCCCCGGTGATGCTGCGCGGCATACGGGCCGTTCAGGGGGAGAAACCCATTGAAGGCATGGAGAGCCGGGTTGCCCTGGGATACACGGTGGGAATGCTGCTGTGCGGCGGCGGGCGGATGCTGCTGTTTGGCGCCAACCTGGGTGTGGTGGGCGCGGCGTGGCTCACCCTGTGCATGGGGATGTTTCTGGGTGTGGCTGCAGGCGCGGTGACCGGCATGGCAGGCGGGCTGGTGCTGGCCCTGCAGGGACTGCCCATCAGCCTTAGCGTGGCGCTGAGCGTGGGCGGCTTTCTTGGCGGGATGGTGCAGGGACTGGGGCGCCGCTGGCTGACCTGCCTGTGCTTTGCCCTAGGCAGCGGGCTGACCATGGTGCTCTCCGGCTCGGCGCTGCTGGGCTGCATGGGCGCGGCCATGGCGGTGTCCCTGGGCATGGCGGTTCTGGGCAGAAACCCCACGGAGGCGCTGCAGCAGCTGTTCCGAAGGTTCTCCGGGGAGCGTCCCTCCCCGGGCGATGCCTATGCAGCCTCCGCCTTAGCCGGGTGGGAGAAAACCGTGGCGGCCATGGCGCAGGCTGTTCCCATGCCTGCGGAGCCGGATGAAAACCGGGACGGAGCCTGGTGGAAGGCACACCTTTGCACTGGTTGCCCGGAGGAGGAGAGCTGCCCATGCATGCTTTCCCAGCAGGCGATACATCAGGCAGAGAAGGTCTGGTGTCAGCGCCGCGCAGAGGATGAGACGTGGAACCTGGGCCTGGACATGCTGCGGGGCCTTGGCTGCGGCAGGCTGTACCACCTGTGGCAGGCCATGCAGGACATGCGCCGGGCGGATGGTGAAAAGGCACGGAAGACTGAGAAAGCGCGGTATCAGCGGGATATGCTGGTGACCCACATGGAGGCCATGGCGGGTGCAGCCAGGCGGTTTGCCCAGCTATCCGCCGGTGAAAGCTGGTGGGACGGCGTGGCGGCGAGGCAGCTGCGCAAGCGCCTTTCGGAGCTGGCGCTGCCTGCAACGCTCATCTACGGCAGAAGGGTGCAGGGTCATGCGCAGGCGGCCTTTGAGCTGCACCGGGCGGTGGATGGGGAGCATCAGGCAGAGGAGCTGCGGCGCATGGCGGCGGAAGCGCTGGACGTGCCCATGGACATTGCCACCGTGGCGGATGGACGGGTGCTGCTGGCGGAAACGCCCCTGTGGGCCGTGGAGCACGGCATAGCGGCCCGGGGCATGGATGGGAGCCGGGAGAATGGTGACACCTGCTGGCTGGGGCGCCTGAAGGACGGACGGTACCTGGTCGCCCTGTCCGACGGCATGGGCCACGGCGGGCTGGCAAGGGAGGAATCCGCCCAAACGGTGACCCTGCTGCGCCTGTGCCTGGAGGCTGGCTATACCCGCCCGCAGACCCTGACAGCCGTGAACGGCATGATGCTGCTGGCAGGCCGTGGGGAGCGCTTTTCCACCGTTGACCTGATGACCATCGACCTGTGGACAGGCCAGGCCACCCTGGACAAGCTGGGCGCGGCCTCCTCCCGGCTGCTGAGAGGACGGAGCATGACGGAGCTGAACGGGGATGCGCTGCCCCTGGGCATCCTGGAAACGGCAAGCTCCCGCAGCTGTGTGATGCGCCTGCATGCCGGTGATGAGCTGGTGCTGATGACAGACGGTGTGGAGGACGCCTTCACCTGCAAGGAAATGCTGAACGATGCCATCCGCGACGCCCTGAGCGAGCGCACCGCCCAGGCGGCGGCGGAAATGCTGCTGCGCACCGCCACCCAGGCAGCGGAGCAGGGCAGGAAGGATGATATGTCCGTGGTGGTGCTGCGCGTTGGCAAAACCAGCGGAGGATAAAACTGCGGAAGCACAAAAAAAGAGCGCCTTTCCTTGCGGAAGGACGCTCTTTGCTGTTGGGTTACTGAGCGGCGGTCTCCACGGGGTACACGGAAACCTGCTTCTTGTCGCGGCCCAGACGCTCGAAGCGGACAACGCCGTCCACCAGGGCGAACAGGGTGTCATCCTTGCCCTTGCCCACGTTCAGGCCGGGGTGGATCTTGGTGCCACGCTGGCGAACCAGAATGTTGCCAGCCAGGGAGAACTGGCCATCGGCGCGCTTGGGTCCCAGGCGCTTGGATTCGCTGTCACGGCCGTTACGGGTAGAACCCATACCTTTCTTGTGAGCGAATTGCTGCAGATTGAGCTTAATCATCATTTTTTCCTCCAATCTTGTATGGAAAGCCGAATGTCTTGGGGAAACTGCTCTGCCACATCCCTCAGGCCCTGGTGAAGGAAGCCGAAGAGGATTTGCGCATCGTGCATGGCCTGGGGCGGCAGGGGAGCGGGAAGGCGGAAGTGCAGCTGACCGGACTGGTTTGCAAGAACCTCCGGCACAATGCCGCACACGCTTTCCAGGCTGTTGGCACAGGTGGTGCCCAGCACGGAAACCGCCGCGCATACAATGTCGTACCCTTCCTCCGCATGCCCGGAGTGCCCCATGGCAGAGTAACCGGTGAACTGTCCATCAGCATCCCGGTAGAGTGTGGCGCGGATCATTACGCGTTGATCGCGGTGATCTCCACCTTGGTGTAGGGCTGACGATGGCCGGCCTTGCGATGATAGTTCTTCTTGCTCTTGTACTTGTAGATGACGATCTTCTCGCCCTTGACCTGGGCAACAACCTTGCCCTCGACCTTGGCGCCCTCAACGGTGGGGTTGCCAACCTTCACTTCCTCGCCGCCAATCATCAGCACGTCGAAGGAAATGGTGGAATCCACATCCTGGTTCACCTTTTCGATGTAGATAACGTCACCCTGGGAAACGCGGTATTGCTTGCCACCCGTCGCAATGATTGCATACATGGTGCAGCACCTCCTGATTTTTACTCGCCGGGCACTGAGGTTGCGCTGTGCGCATTTGGACAGACCTCTCCCGAGCGGCTTACCGAAACAGTTTATCATGTGCGGCACTGCTTGTCAAGCGCAAAGCAAGGATTTTCACGAAAAAAAGGCGCTTATTGCCCGAAAAAAGAATGCAGCTTGCCGGGGACATTCATGCAAATGCCCTGCCAGCCGAAGAAGAGTGCTGCCTCAATATTGGCGGGCGAATCATCAACGAAAAGGGTGCGGGCAGGCGTAAGGCCGAAGGTTTGGGTTGCATGGTGATAGATGCCGGGATCGGGCTTGCAAATCAGGTGGTGGCTGGAAACGAAAATGCCATCGAACAGGCGGAAGAAATCGTGGGTTTCCATCGCGTGCTGAAAGCCATACCTGGGGTAGTTGGACAGTACATAGACCTTCTTGCCGCGGGCCTTGCAGGCCTTGAGTGCGGCGATGCCCTCGGGGATTTCCTCCAGATCGACCCACTCCGCCAGGATGCGCTGCACATAGGGCAACAGCTCCGGGTGACGGGCCGCCATGGCGCTGGCGGCTTCCTCCCGGGTGATGCTGCCCCTGTCCTGCATGGCCCAGTAGGGCGACAGGAAAACAAGCTGCTGCAAAAGCGGGTGCAGTTCGGGCCGCTCGGGAACGATGCGCTGCAAAAGGGCAGTGCTGTCCCAGCGGAGCAGCACGTTGCCCACGTCGAACACAACGGCGTCTATCGCCTCCCAGGGCATGGAAGAATATTGGTCGTCAAGCATCAGATGCATCATGGGTTCACCTCCACAGGGAAAAGGATAAACCATGGGGAAGGAAAAAGCAAGAATGTCTTTTCATTTGGCGAAAAATCGTGTACAATAGAAACAAGGAGAGTGAAAAAAATGAAACGTGTATTCATTACCGTTTTGGATGGTGCAGGCGCTGGCTGTCTGCCAGATGCCAGGCAATATGGTGATGAGGGTGCATCCACCATCGCCCATGTGATTGAAAAGTGTCACCCCAGCCTGCCCAACATGGCAAAGCTGGGCCTGGGGCACATTGATGCTCTGGGCTATCCCAAGGATGAAAATGCAGTGGGTGCCTTTGGTCGCAGCATGGAAAAGAGCGCTGGCAAGGACACCACCACCGGCCACTGGGAAATCAGCGGCCTGCGGCTGGAAAAACCCTTCCCGACCTTTGTGCACTTCCCGGAGGAGTTTATTGTCAGGTTCGAGGAGGCCATTGGCCATAAGACCATCGGCAACAAGCCTGCCTCCGGCACGGCGATTCTGGAGGAGCTGGGCCCGGAGCACATGGCGAACCGCACACCCATTGTGTATACCTCGGCGGACAGCGTGTTCCAGATTGCCTGCCACGAGGAGGTATTCAGCCGGGAGGAGCTGTACCGCTTCTGCACCATTGCCCGGGAAATGCTCCAGGGAGATCTGGGCGTGGGTCGGGTGATTGCGCGCCCCTTTGTGGGCCAGCCCGGCGCCTTTGTGCGCACCAGCGGACGGCGGGACTTCTCCCTGCCGCCCTGCGGCGAAACCCTGCTGGATGTGGTGAGCAGGGCCGGTATGGCAAGCCTGGGTGTGGGGAAAATTGAGGATATTTTCAACTTCAAGGGTCTGACCGGCTCCAACCATGCCAGCGGCAACCCGGCCTGCATTGAGGCGCAGATTGCCTATATGAAGCAGGACTTTGACGGCCTGTGCTTTGCCAACCTGGTGGACACGGATTCCCTTTACGGTCACCGCAACGATGTGCAGGGCTTTGCCGGTGCGCTGGAGTATTTCGACCGGAAGCTGCCGGAGATGCAAAGCCTGATGGGTGAAGGTGACCTGCTGATCATCACCGCCGACCATGGGTGCGACCCCACCTATCCCGGCACCGATCACACAAGGGAGCACATTCCGCTGCTGGTGTGGCACAGGGGCATGAAGAGCCTGGTTGACCTGGGCACCCGCACCACCTATGCGGATATTGCTGCCACAGCAGCCCAGTGGCTGGGCCTGGCGGAACGCTTCAACGCCACTTCCTTTTACGATAAGCTGATGTGAGGAGGACAAACCATGGTAACGTATGAGCAGATTGCCAACAGCGCGGAGGCTATCCGCAAGGCCGTTGGCGGCGCGGAAATCGGCATGGTGCTGGGCAGCGGCCTGGGGGACTTTGCAGAAACCCTGGAGGACGCCAGGTATATTGACTACAAGGACATTCCCGGCTTTCCTGTGTCCACTGCGCCGGGCCACGAGGGCCGGTGGTGGAGCGGGAAGATTGGTGGGAAAACCGTGTGCGTTATGCAGGGGCGCTTCCACGCCTATGAAGGCTATGGCCTGGATGAGGTGACCATGCCCATGCGGGTGATGCAGCTGCTGGGCGTGAAGACGCTGATCCTCACCAATGCGGCTGGCGGCGTGAACGAAACCTTCAAGCCCGGCACCCTGATGATTCTGAACGACTACATCAACTTCTCCGGCAAAAACCCGCTGACAGGCCCCAATATGGACCAGTTCGGGCCCCGGTTCCCGGACATGACCTACGCCTACGACCCGGAGCTGCGGCAGCTGTGCCGGCAGCAGGCGGATAAAATGGGCCTGGACTGCGTGCGCCAGGGCGTGTACATGTGGTTTAACGGCCCGTGCTATGAAACGCCTGCAGAGGTGCGCTTTGCCCGCACCTGCGGCGCGGATGCGGTGGGCATGTCCACCGTGCCGGAGACCATTGTGGCAAACCACTGCGGCATGAGGGTGCTGGGCATCAGCTGCATTACCAACATGGCGGCAGGCATCGTGATGCAGCGCCTGAGCCATACCGAGGTGGTGGAAACTGCCGCCCGGGTGAAGGCCACCTTCCGCCAGCTGCTGGAGGAAACCGTGAAGGCTATGTAATCTTTTCCACGGAAGCTTCCCCCTTTCCCAGGCCATGCTAAGGCCAAAGGAAAGGGGGATTTTTTGCATGAGGAAATGCAGGCGGTTTCTGGCGGCGCTCCTCTGCGCGTGCCTTTGGGTGCCCTGCGCTGCCGCTGCACCCTTGGAAGGCGGCACGCCTATGGCGCTGACCTCGCCTTCAGCCATCCTGGCGGAAACGGCAACCGGCACGGTGATTTTCGAGCAGAATGCCGATGAGCGGCGGGAGGCGGCGTCCATCACCAAAATGATGACGGCGCTGCTGGTGCTGGAGGCCCTCGAAAAGGGTGAATGCGCCCTGGACGACCAGGTGACCATCAGCGACCACGCTGCAGGCCAGAAGGGCAGCCAGGCGCTGCTGGATGCAGGCGCGACCTACACCCTGGAGGACTTGCTGCGCACCACCATCATGGCCAGCGCCAATGATAGCGCAGTGGCCCTGGCGGAGAAGCTCTGCGGCACGGAGGAGGCCTTTGTTCAGCGGATGAACGAGCGCGCAGCCCAGCTGGGCATGGACAACACCTGCTATGTGAACGCCACAGGCTACCCGCAGGAGGGCCAATACACCACCGCGAGGGATGTGATGCGCCTGTCCTGCCAGGTGGCGCAACACCCCATGTATCACCAGTACGCCAGCGTGTGGATTGGCAGCCTGACCCACCCCAGCGGCAGGATTACCGACCTGACCAACACCAACCGGCTTGTGCGGTTCTACCAGGGGTGTGACGGATTCAAGACCGGCTCCACGGATGCGGCGAAGTATTGCCTTTCCGCCACGGCGGAGAAAAACGGCATGCGACTGGTGGCGGTGGTGCTGGGCACGCCCAACTCCCAAACCCGGTTCAACGAGGCCCGGAGCATGCTGGAGTACGGCTTTGCCAACTACCAGCGGACAGTGATTGCCAACAGGGGCGACCTGCTGGGCGAGAGCCTGCCCGTGAAGGGCGGCAGCGCCGAAACGGTGGAGCTGATGCTGGGCAGCGGCCTGAGCATGCTGCTGCGCAACGGACAGCAGAGCAGCCTGCGGCTGGAGGTGAACCTGCCGGAGTATGCCCGGGCGCCCGTTGCGGCGGGTGATGTGCTGGGCACGGTGAATGTGCTGCTGGAGGAAAGGGTGGTAGCGCGGCTGAACTGCCTGGCTGCCAGCGATGTGCCCAGGCCCGGGTTCATCGAGGGACTGTACCGCATCTTGAACAACTGGCGGTAAGGTGGTATAATCCCTGCCGGAGGGATGCACATGGAGCATGGGTTTGTTGACCTGGCGCAGGCTGTGCCGGGCATTGAAACGGAAATCCGCTACGCCACTGCCCACAACCTGACGGGTCACCCGCTGGCAGGGTATACGGCGGGACGCGCGCTGGCAACGGCGCAGGCGGCGCAAGCCCTGGGCATGGCCTTTGGCCTGGCGCAGGCAATGGGCTATGGCATGCTGATTTATGATGCGTATCGGCCCCAGAAGGCGGTGGACGACTTCATCCGCTGGAGCCACACGCCGGAGGACGGCCTGACCCGGGCAGAGTTTTACCCGAACCAGGACAAGACCCGGCTGTTTGACCTGGGGTACATTGCACGGCGCTCCGGGCACAGCAGAGGTTCCACCATCGACCTGACGCTGACGCGAAACGGTGTGCCGGTGGACATGGGCGGCGGCTTTGACCTGATGGATGAGCGCAGTCACCACAACGCGCCGGGCCTGACGGAGGAGCAGCAGCGGAACCGCCGGGTGCTGTGCGCCATCATGGCTTATGCAGGCTTCGCACCCTATGAGTGTGAATGGTGGCACTACCGGCTGATGAAGGAACCGCATCCGGACAAGTATTTCGATTTTGACATTGTATGATAAAAGGAGCAGACACGATATGCGTCTGCTCCTTTTGTTTATTGCCAGTCCTCTTTCAGCGCCCGTACAGATGCAGGTCGGCGGCGTCCCCCGGGCAAAAGGGGCGCAGGAGAAGCCCTGCAGTTTCAGGTGTGAAGGTTTTCATAGCGCATCAGGCATTGCGGACGATGTTTTCCAGCACGTTTACCATGGTTTCCATGGCTTCCACGGTGATGAGCTCCTTGCGCCCATGGCAGTTGTAGCCACCGGTGGCCAGGTTGGGGCAGGGAAGGCCCATGAAGGAAAGGGTTGCGCCATCGGTGCCGCCGCGAATGGGCATGGTGATAGGTTCAACGCCGCAGGCACGGTAGGCCGCCTCAGCTTTCTCAATGATGTGCATATGGGGCGCAATCTTCTCCTTCATGTTGCGGTAGCTGTTGCGCAGGTCAACCTCCACCGTTCCTGCGCCATACCTGGCGTTCAGGAAATCGGTAATGCGCTGGCAGGTGGCCTTGCGCTGCTCCAGCTTACCGGCATCGTGGTCGCGGAGGATGTAGTCCAGGGTGGCCAGCTCCTCATTGCCGGTGATTTCGCACAGATGGTAGAAGCCTTCATAGCCTTCGGTGTGGGAAGGTGTTTCGTGGGCGGGAAGCATGGAGGCCCACTCAACGGCAATCAGGGCAGCGTTCTTCATCTGGTTCTTGGCGGTGCCGGGGTGAATGTTCACACCGTGAATGGTCACCCGGCAGCTGGCGGCGTTGAAGTTTTCATACTCCAGTTCGCCCACGGCGCCGCCGTCCACGGTGTAGCCATAGTCCGCGCCAAAGCCGGGCACATCGAAGTGATCCGCCCCGCGGCCGATCTCCTCATCCGGGGTGAAGGCAATGCACACGGTGCAGTGCTCCGGGGCGTTTGGGGCCATGAGCCGCTGGGCCAGCGCCATGATTTCCGCCACACCGGCCTTGTCGTCGGAACCCAGCACGCTGTCACCGCTGGTGACAATCAGCTCCTGACCCTTCAGGCCGGGCAGAAAGTCGAAGCCGTCAATCACCACGCCGTTCTTCAGGGTGATGGGCTGCCCGTCATAATCGGGGATGACCTGGGGATGGGTCGGGCCCACCACACCATCGGAGGTGTCCATATGGGCAATCAGGCCAACCTTCGCCGGGTGGTCGCCCTTGGCGGGAATGCTGGCGTACACATAGCCGAAATCGTCCATGCGGGCATTGGTAACGCCCATGGCCTGGAGCTGCTCCACCAGCAGCTTGCCCAGGGTCAGCTGGCCTGGAGTGGAGGGACAGGTGGCGCTGCGCTCGTCCGAGGTGGTTTCCACCTGCACATATTGGATAAACCTCTCTTTTACCGTCATGGGAATGCCTCCTTGTATATTCAATAATCAGATTTCCTGGCTTCTTTCCAGGGCGGCCCAGGCAGCGGCAATGCCATCCACCGCCGCGCTGACAATGCCGCCCGCATAGCCTGCGCCTTCGCCCACGGGGAACAAACCATCCAGGTGCTCGGCCTGGTATGCGGCGGTGCGGGGCAGGCGCACAGGGGAAGATGAGCGGGTCTCCACGCCGGTCAGCACGGCATCCGGGTGGGCAAAGCCGCAGAGCTGCCGATCCATCCGGGTGATGCCCAGCTGCAAGTCACGAATGATGAAATCCGGCAGGCAATCCCGCAGGTCAGCAGGCGTTACGCCGGGCTGATAGGTAGGCTCCACATCCCCCAGACGGGTGCTGGCACGGCTGGCAAGAAAGTCCTCCACCCGCTGCACCGGCGCGCGGAAATCACCACCGCCTGCCCGGTAGGCTGCCTGCTCAATGCTGCGCTGCCACACCAGGCCTGCCAGAGGATGATCATCCCCAAAGTCCTCCGGGGATACGCCCACCAGCAGTGCAGCATTGGCATTGCGACCGGCGCGGGCGTGGTAGCTCATGCCGTTGACCACCAGGCCACCGGGCTGGGATGCAGCGGCAATCACCTCGCCGCCCGGGCACATGCAGAAGGTGTACACCCCGCGCCCATCGGGGGTGTGGATGTTCAGCTTGTAATCCGCCGCGTGCAGCGCAGGATGACTGGCAAAGCGACCGTACTGGCTGCGGTTGATAAGCGATTGCGGATGCTCGATGCGCACACCCATGGCAAAGGGCTTCTGCACCATGGTCACCCCTTGGCGGAACAGGCCTTGCAGGGTGTCGCGGGCGCTGTGGCCGATGGCCAGGAGCACCGTGCTTGTGAGAATCTCCCGTACTGCATCGCCGCACTGCACGGTGACGCCCTCCACATGCTGGCCCCGGAGAATCAGCCCGGTGAGGCGGGTTTCAAACAGCACCTGACCGCCCAGGGAGATAATCTCCCGGCGGATGGACGCAACCACACCCTTCAGCCTGTCCGTGCCGATATGGGGCTTTTGCAGGAAGAGAATATCCTCCGGCGCACCATGGCGGACGAAGGTTTCCAGCACCGTCCGCTGGTGGGGTGATTTGATGCCCGTGGTCAGCTTTCCATCGGAAAACGCGCCTGCGCCGCCCTCACCAAACTGCACATTGCTGTTGGGATCAAGGGTGCCGTCCTTCATCATGGCGGCAACATCCTGGGTGCGCTGCTCCACCGGGCGCCCGCGCTCAATGAGAATGGGGTTTGCGCCAGCCTTGGCAAGGGTCAGCGCGGCAAACAGGCCTGCAGGGCCTGCGCCCACCACCACGGGCGGGCGGGCGAAGGCAGCGGCGGGCAGCGGTTTGGCGGGCCTGGCAGTCACTTTGGTTGCCGTGCCGCTTTTCAGGCGGCGGAGCACCTCATCCTCGCTGCGGAGGGAAACATCCACCGTCAGCACAAAGTGCACATCGCCCTTGTCCCGGGCATCGATGGACTTCTTCACCAGGGTGATGGACTGTATCTGCCCGGCGGGTACCTTCAGCCTTCGGGCCAGGAGGGCCAGCAGCTCCTCATCCGTTTGGGAAAGGGGGACGGACAGGTTGGATAAGCGGAGCATGTTTTCTCCTTTCAGGGTTTAGTCCTCATGCCAGCGGATGGCATCCGGCAGGGTGAAGGCCGCTTCGGGGTAGTCCACACGGGTCAGCTCCAGGCCGTTAGGCGGTGCGGTAACGCCCAGGTCAAGCCGGTTGCCGCTGGCAATGGCCCGGGTGAAGGCATCCTCGCCTCTGCGGTGGTGACCAATTTCAATCAGCGTGCCTGCAATGATGCGCACCATGTTGTACAGGAAGGCATCACCCTCAATGGTCAGGGTGATTTCATCCCCCTGGCGGGTCAGGCGAACGCTGTGAATGGTGCGCAGGGTGGTTTTTGCCGTGCCGCCGCTGGCCTGGAAGGCAGCAAAGTCGTGCCTGCCCAGCAGGGTCCGGGCGGCGCGCTCCATGGGCGCCATGTCCAGGGGCACAGGCACATGGGTGTGGGTGTTGCGGCGGATGGCGCTGCCGTGGCGGCTGTTGATGATGCGGTAGGTGTACTGCTTGCCGCAGGTCATGAACCGGGCATGAAAATCCGGCGGAACCTGCCTGCCGGAAAGCACGCGGACATCCCGGGGGAGCATGGTGTTCAGCACGAAGGGATACTTTTCCGGCGGGATGGAGGATTCTGTGTCGAAATGCACAGCCTGCCCGTGGGCATGGACGCCTGCATCCGTCCGGCTGGCGCCGGTAACGGTAATGCGCTGGCCTGTGGCCCTTTGCAGCGCCTCCTCCAGCACCTGCTGAACGGCAAGGCCGTTGAGCTGACGCTGCCAGCCTGCATAGGCGGTACCATCGTACTCCACTGTCAGCAAAATGCGCCTCACAGCAGCCACCCTTCCACCACAATCAGCAGGATCAGCCCTGCCATGGCGGCGCAGGCCAGGCAGTCCTGCCGGGTGATTTTCAGCACCCGCAGCCGGGTGCGGTTTTCGCCGCCATGGTAGCAGCGGGCCTCCATGGCCATAGCCAGGTCGCCTGCGCGGCGGAAGGCGCTGACGAACAGCGGCACCAGCAGCGGCACCATGGCCCTGGCCCGCTGGAGCAGGTTGCCGGATTCAAAGTCCGCGCCCCGCGCCATCTGCGCCTTTTGAATTTTGTCGGTTTCCTCCAGCAGGGTGGGGATGAACCGCAGGGCAATGGACATCATCATGCCCAGCTCGTGGGCGGGAAAGTGAAAGCGCTTCAGGGGGGAGAGCAGCAGCTCGATGCCATCGGACAGCATGATGGGTGAGGTGGTCAGCGTGAGAAGGGATGTGCCCACCACCAGGAACATGAGCCGCAGGGTGTAATGCGCGGCCTGGCTCAGGCCCGTATCGGTGATGCGGATGACCCACAGCTGCACCAGGGTGTTGCCATCACCGGCGAAGAAAAGATTCAGCGCGAAGGTGAGAACCAGGATGAACCGCAAAGGCTTCAGGCCTTTGGTGAGCATTTTGAAGGGCACGCTGGACAGCCGGGCCACCAGGTATACAAAGCCCAATACCACCGCGTAGCCCACCAGGGAGTGCACCATGAACACCGCCACAATAAAGGCGATGGTCAGCACAATCTTCACCCGGGGGTCAAGGCGGTGCACCAGGCTGTCCACCGGGTAATACTGGCCCATGGTGATGTTCTTCAGCATGGGGACACCTTCTTCCACTTGGCAAGCAGGTGCGCCTGCAGCTGGGCAGGGGTGTACAGGTCGTCCGGCAGGTCAATGCCGTGCTGGCGCAGGGCGGCACAAAGGCTGGCAGCCTCGGGCACGCCCAGGTGCACCTGCTCCATCATCTCCCGCTGGCGGAAAATCTCGCCGGGTGTGCCGGTGGCAACCACTTCACCCTTGCTCATCACCACCAGGCGGGTGGCAAGGCGCGCCACATCGTCCATGCTGTGGCTGACCATCATCACCGTCACGCCGCCCTGGGCGTGAAGCTCCTGCACCATGGAGAGGATGCTGTCCCGTCCGCGGGGGTCAAGGCCTGCGGTGGGCTCATCCAGGATGAGCACCCTGGGCTCCATGGCCAGCACGCCAGCAATGGCCACCCGGCGCATTTGCCCGCCGGAAAGCTCGAAGGGACTGCGCTGGGCGTATTTGTCATAATCCAGGTGCACATGGGCCATGGCCCGGCGAACACGCTGGTCAATCTCCCCGTCACTCAGGCCCAGGTTTTTCGGGCCAAAGGCAATGTCCCTGGCAACGGTTTCCTCAAACAGCTGATATTCGGGGTACTGAAACACCAGGCCGACCTTCTGCCGGATGCGGCGGCGGTCGGTCTTTTCGCCGTTCAAGTCCTCGCCATCGATGAGGATTTGGCCTTCCGTGGGCTTCAGCAGGCCGTTCAGGTGCTGCACCAGGGTGCTTTTGCCGCTGCCTGTGTGACCGATGATGGCGATGAACTCCCCATCCTCAATGGTCAGGTTCACGTTGCGGATGGCAGTGGCCTGGAAGGCGCTGCCCTCGGAATAGGTGTGGGTTACGTTGCTCAGTTGGATGGGCATAGCAGCTTGCACACCTCCTTCACCATTTCATCCACGGTAAGAATATCCTGGGGCAATGGCATGCCGGCCTTGCGCAGGTCGGCAGCCAGGGCGGTCATGTGGGGAACATCCAGGTGAAGCTCCCGCATTTCGTCCACCTGCCGGAAAACCTCGCGGGGTGTACCCTGCCTGGCAATGTGGCCCTGGTTGACCACCACCACCCGGTCGGCCTGGGCGGCCTCCTCCATGAAGTGGGTAATCCACACCACGGTGATGCCCTTTTGCCTGTTGAGCCGGCGAACGGTGTCCAGTACCTCCCTGCGCCCGGCGGGGTCCAGCATGGCGGTTGCCTCATCTGCGATGATGACGGAAGGTTCCATGGCCAGAATGCCCGCAATGGCAACCCGCTGCTTCTGCCCGCCGGAGAGCATGTGGGGCGCCGCATCGGCAAACTCGTTCATGCGGACAGCCGCCAGTGCAGATTCAATCCGCCCGGGCATTTCCTCCGTGGGCACGCCCAGGTTTTCCAGGCCAAAGGCCACGTCCTCCTTCACCACGGTAGCCACAATCTGGTTATCCGGGTTTTGAAAAATCATGCCAGCCTGCTGGCGGATGTTCCAGACATGGCGCTCGTCCCGGGTGTCCAGCCCGCAGACATACACGGCGCCTTCCGTGGGGATATAAAGGGCGTTGAGCAGCTTTGCCAGGGTGGACTTGCCAGAGCCGTTGTGCCCCAGAACTGCCACAAACTCACCGGGCTGCACCTGCATGTCGATGCCGGAGAGGGCGGGCTCCTCTGCCTCCTCGTAGGTGTAGGACACCTGCTGGGCCTTAATCCTTTCGTCCATGTGGGTCTCCTTCAAAAATTGCATAGTCTACCATCCGGTATTGTATCACAGAGTGTATCAACCCGCAAGCAAAAAGCCATGATAGCAAGGAGAAAAAAAGGAGGTGTGCACCATGCTGACGCTGTTTGTCCGCTCGGTGATGCTGTTTATTGCGGCAGTGGTTGCCATGCGGCTAATGGGCAAGCGGGAGGTAGGCCAGCTGCAGCCCTATGAGCTGGTGGTGGTTATCATGATTGCGGAGCTGGCGGCAACCCCCATAGGGGACGTGGGCTCGCCGCTGCTGTACGGCATATTGCCCATGGCGGCGCTGATCATCTGCCATGGGATTATCTCCTGGCTGTGCATGGTCAGCAGCAGGTTTCGCACGCTGATGTGCGGACAACCCACGGTGCTGATCCGCAATGGGGTCATCTGTGAAAAGCAGATGCGGCATGTGGGCGTGACCCTGTCCGACCTGATGGAGGACTTGCGCACCGGCGGCGTGCTGGACCCGGCAGAGGTGGGTACCGCCGTGCTGGAAACAGGCGGACAGGTGAATGTATTCCCCAAGGCGGAGCACAGGCCGCTGACCCCTGGGGACATGGGCATGCATCCCACAAGGGAAGGCCTGCCGCTGACGCTGATTATGGATGGAAGGATTCAGCGGCAGAACCTGCAGCGAGGAAAGCTGACGGAAGAATGGCTGATGCAGCAGCTGCAGGCACTGGGCTATGCAAAGGCCGGTCAGGTGCTGTTCATGTGCGTGAACCCTCAGGGTCTGCTGATGGCCCAGGGGAAGGGACGCGCGGACATGCAGACCATACAGGCCCTTGAGCCGGGAAAGGCCGGGTGGTGACATGCGGAGCCGGCTGACCATATCGCTCATCCTGCTGGCGGCGGTCATCGCCTGCGGCCTGGGGAACATCGGCCTGACGAAGGACATCTCCCAGCGGTACATTTCTGCGGCGGAGGAGCTGCACACCCTGGTGCAGGCGGAGGACTGGCACCGGGTCTATGAAACGGCGCAGGCCTACCATGAGGCCTGGCGATGCACGCTGGGCTGGCTGCAGATGCTCATCAACCATGCGGACGGGGATGAGGTATCCTACGCGCTGGAGAGCATCCAGGCCGGCGCGGAGGCCCGGGATACGGTGACCTGTCTGGCGGCCTGCGCCCGGCTGCGGGAGGCGGCAGAGCACATCTACCACCGGGACGCCTTTACACTTGCAAACATTTTGTGAAGTTTCGCCGGAAAGTTTACACCTGTGCGAAAAAATGCTATCATAGAATCATTGACAAGGAGATGATGGCATGCAGGCCAAGCGACCGGAGGTGGACTTTTCCCAGCCCCAGTGCCAGCCGTTCTTCCTGCCGGGCGGGGAGCATGGGGTGCTGCTGATTCACGGCTTCACCGGCTCGGCAGCGCATATGCGGCTGATTGGTGAGGAGCTGAACGCACAGGGCTTCACTGTGCAGGGCATAAACCTGCCGGGCCATGGAACCCACATGATGGACATGGCTAACTATACCTGGGAGGACTGGCTTCATGCGGCGAAGGATGCGTTTCTTCAGCTGAAGGGCAAGTGCCGCCATGTCAGTGTGGGCGGATTGAGCATGGGCGGCGTATTGGCCCTGCTGCTGGCAGAGCAGATGGATGTGACCGCCGCAGTGCCTATTTCCGCACCCATGGCAGTGCAGAACAAGCTGCTTTTCCTGGCAAGGCCTGCCTCGCTGTTTATCAAAACCATCATGTGGGGCGATGACAGCCACCGGGCCAGGCTGATGAACATGGACTATCACTGCGGCTACGCAGGCTTTCCCACGCGAAACGGCGCAGACCTGAACAGGCTGATCCGCATGGCCCGGCGGGATTTGCATGCGGTGACCTGCCCGGTGCTGGCTGTTCAGTCCCATGGGGATGAAACCATTTCTGCCGATAGCGCGGAGGTGATTGCCAATGGGGTCAGCAGCGAGAAAAAGGGTATTCTGTGGCTGGAAATGGTGCCCCATGTGTGCACCATTTCGCCGGAGTATAAGCGAATTGCCCAGGCCATGGGGGATTTGTTCAGAAGTGCGGAAAAGTGATAATTAAAGCTTCCCGGTAGTGGGAAGCTCTGCGTGTCAAATAAGTGCCAGAGCCACTTTTTCGAGGGTTTGCGCTCCGTCACTGTCGGGCCTGCGGGCCCTCCGACACCTCCCGGAGTTTTTTTGACAGGCTGAAGGCCGGGAAATGCTCCCGGCCCTGCCCTTTACGCTTGTTCGTCCAGTTCAATGATGATTCTGTGCTTTTCCGTGTCCACGGTCTTCTTTACCGGCTTCGCTGTGCCATCCTTCAGCAAAAAACCTGCATCCCGCGCTTCTTTGCTGCCAATGGTCACGTTGTAGCTTGTAATGTGTCCGCCGTTGCCTTTCTGCGGTCGTAGCTTCATTTTTTGTCCTCCTTTTTCGTGTCCCGCCAGTGGATCAGCAGCAGCACCAGCGTTGCCGCCGAAAATTTACCTGCACAATTTCCATGCTTGACTTGGGAGCGCCTTTGCTGTATACTTCCGGGCAGGAGGGATTTCCGCCTCCCGCCTGCCTGGTCACTGGTCGAGTAATTGCCGTATCAGCTTTATTAACTCGGTTACCAGCTGCAGGAGCGCCATGGCAATGGCCGCTTTTAGCGCTCATTCGCTACGGCGTTTTTTTCTTGCGCTTTCCCAAGGGTCTCACCTCCTTTCATTGTCTATATTATAGCATAGCTATTATCTAATGGCAATACTTTTTTAAACATTTTTTCAAAAAGTCCAAAACAAAGCTGGAGCGGGAAATGCACCCGCTCTTCTTCAGTCTGTCAAAAACCTCGCCACCCGCTTCCTTTACCTGTAAAACAGACCCGGCTGATGAAAAATGCTGAACAAGGAAACGGAGCAGCGGCAGGCCATTGAGCTGCTGTGCACGGACATGCGGGTACCCAACAACTGCCTGCTGCGGAAGATCGACGCCGCAGTGGACTTCACGCACCTCTACGGCCTGGTGGAAAACCTGTACTGTGAAAACAACGACCGCCCGAGCTGTGACCCGGTGGTTCCTGGCTATACAATGTGATTGAAGCCACTTCCCGGCAGTGCGATGTGGCTCCTTTGACAGGCTGAGGGCCGGGACGAAGGTGCGGTTCTTTTTATGCGAAAATGAGAAAATTCAAATCGAATCATTGAAAAATGGGAACGTTCCAATTTATTTCTAGCCATCGAAATTGATTTACTGAAACACAAAACGAAAGAATATGGCAAAACATAAGCCAAAATCAACAAGACAGTCAAATAACATGCTTGACAATGGAATAATACTGCGGTATAATGAGTGTGTCGAGTGGGAACGTTCCCAAAATAGCAAGACAAGAGGGAGTGCGGCATCGTGGCGGTTACGATTAACGATATTGCGGCTCAGGCGGGTACGTCAAAAAGCACGGTTTCACGTTATTTGAACGGCGGGAGCATCAGCCAGGGTGTGTCCGGCAGAATCGAGCAGGCCATTCAGGAGCTGGGCTACCGGCCTAATGTGAACGCCAGACGGCTGGTGAAAAGCTGCACGAATATGATTGGCATCGTGTTCGATGATATTTCCGACTACATCTATGGCGACATGATGGCCGGCATTCAGAAAACGGCCGGGAAGCATGGGTACAACTGCTTCTTCCTGTCCCGGGCGGTGGAGAAGAAGAGTGAGGAGGAGTATCTTTCTCTCTTCAGCTCCTCTATGGTGGACGGCATGGTGTGTGTTTCCTTTGGCAAGCGCCAGGCGGAACAGGTTCGCGCCCTGCGTGACTGCGGCTTCCCGGTGGTGCTGGTGGGTGATTCGGCTGGGGAAACTGGCATTCCCACGGTGGATGTTGACAACACAGCCGGAACCATGGCTGAGGTGCAGCACCTGATTCGCCGCGGACACCGTCGCATTGCCTACCTTGAAGGACCGGACAACATGCCTGCTGCTGCCTCCCGCAAGCGGGGTTATCTGCAGGCCCTGGAGTACGCAGGCATTGAGTTTGTGCCGGAGCTTGTGTGCAAAACTGGCTGGGACGTGAAGGAAGCATATGAGAGCGTTCGTGCTCTGATGCAGCGAGAGAAGTTCTCTGCACTGGTTGGTTCCAACGCCTTCTCCACCTATGGCGGCATGCAGGCCTTGCTGGATGGCGGCATGCAGGTGCCGGGGGATGTTGCGGTGGCTGGCTTCGACGATGGGCCCATTTGTGAATTTGCAAAGCCGTCTATTACGACCCTCCATCAACCGCTAGAGCAGATGGGCGAGCTGGCCACGGAGCAGGTCATTGCCATGATTCGTGGCCAGGCAGGCAACAGCTGCGCTACTTATGCTATGCCAACGCTTATTGAGCGCGAATCGGTCTAAAACACGAAAGGGCGGCGCGAACATGAATACGCGAAAACGTCAAAAGTGGGCTTACTTGTTCATTATGCCATTTTTTGCAACTTTTCTGACCTTCAGCGTTTACCCTATTGTTTATTCGCTGTACATTTCCTTCCAGAGCTATGATCCGCTTTCCCTGCAAATGTCCTATGTGGGGCTGGAAAACTATCGGCGGTTGCTGACCTCCTCCTTCTTTTGGGACAGCGTGGTGAACACCATTGAAATCTGGCTGTTCTCCATTATCCCGCAGCTGACCATTGCCATGGTGCTCTCTCTCATCCTCAACGAGCGTTGGGTGAAAGGGAAAAACGCCCTGCGCAGTATCTTCTATTTCCCAAACCTGATTACCCCCATCACCATTGGAATGCTGTTCACGCTGCTGTTTGGCTATCCCGGCGGTACGGTGAACAACCTGTTTACGCAGCTGGGTATTTTCAGCGAAGCGATTGACTTCAAAAATGTGCCGATCCTGGCCAAGGCGGTTGGCGGCATTGCAATCTGCTGGCAAAACTTTGGCTACAACATTATTTTCATTACCGCTGGCCTGCACTCCATTTCCACTGATGTGTATGAAGCCGCTGAGGTGGATGGAGCCAATGCCTGGCACCGAATCACCAAGATCACTCTGCCTCTGCTGAAGCCCATCATGCTGTACATCATGATTACTTCCATCATTGGCGGTTTGCAGATTTTCGATATCCCGAAGATGCTTTTCCGGGGCGGCGCGACCAATGCTACCAGAACCATGGTTCTGTACATGTATGAATCCGCCTTTGAAAAGTGGCAGTTCGGCTATGGCGCTGCTGCGGCGTATGTCATTGCCATGATTATCGGCGCCGCGTCCCTCCTGACCATCGTTTTCAATGCCCGGAAGAAGGAGGCGCAGTAAGATGGATGTGAATACCAAGGCAATCCTTAAGCGCCGGGTTACCCATGGGCTGTGTTATTTGCTGCTGCTGGTTGTGGCTGCGGCCTGCTTCTTTCCCTTCTACGCCATGCTCATGGGTTCTACCCATGACAATCTGGCCATTACTACCACCCTTACGCTGACCCCTGGCGACCAGTTTATGGACAACTATCAGCGTATGATGGAGAACAAGAACATTTGGGGTGGCTTTGCGAACTCCCTGTGGCTGGCCATTGTGAACACAGTGCTGTGCCTGTACGTCTCCGCGCTGACGGGTTATGCCTTTGCCAAGTTTGATTTCAAGGGCAAGAACGTTTTGTTCAGCATTATCATGGTGGCCATGATGCTGCCTGGGCAGCTGGGCATCATCGGTTTCTTCCGGCTGATTAGCGACATGAAGCTGCTGAACAGCTACATCCCGCTGATTCTGCCGTCCATTGCTAACTGCTTTGCGGTGTTCTTCTTCAAGCAGTACATCGAATCCGGCCTGCCCAATGAGATGATTGAGGCGGCGCTGATTGACGGCTGCCACGAGATTTCCATCTACCACCGCATCGTGCTGCCCTGCATTGGCGCTGCGCTGGTGACGCAAGGCGTTATGTCCTTCATTGGCAACTGGAACAGCTACCTGAATCCGCTGATTATTCTGACGGAAACGCGGAAGATGACACTGCCTGTGCTGCTTGCTTCCATCAAAAGCGGCGGCGGATATGCGGACTATGGTGCGCAGTATGTTGGCATTTTGATTTCCGTTGCGCCCCTGCTGGTCATCTTCACCTTTGCCAACAAGGTCATTATGGAGAAAATCTCCATTGGTGCGGCGGTTAAGGGCTGACAAAGGTATTTTGCGGACGGAAAAATCCGCTAAAAAACAAGGAGGTAAACACTATGAAACGGTTCCTATCCCTGGTTCTGTCCCTGATGATGGTGCTTGGCTGTGCTTCTGCGCTGGCTGAGAGCACCAACCCCTACGAAGTGGACGAAACCCTTTCCGGCGAGTTCACCTGGTGGACCTTCTTCGATCAGGCTCCCTTCCTGAAGGCTGAGTTTGAGAAGAAGTACCCCAACGTTTCCATCGACCTGCAGGTCTTTGGCGGTGATGAGTATCAGACCAAGCTGATGAACACCCTGCCTTCTGGCCAGGGCGTGCCGGACCTGTTCGACCTGGAAGAAGCCTATGTGTACAAGTTTATTAACAGCCCCCTGGTTGCCAACCTGGACGAGCTGGGCCTGGGCGAAGTGTGCACGGCTTACTATGACTGGGCTGTGGCCATGGGCCGCGATGACAACGGCGTGCTGAAGGGCGTGTGCGACAACGTGTCTCCTGTGGCCTACTGGTATCTGCGGGATGCCATGGAAAAGTGGCTGGGCACCTCTGACGATGCTGAGATTTCCGCCATCCTGTCCGACTGGAATGCTGTGAAGGAAAAGGCCCTGGAGATCAAGAATGCCTCCAATGGCGAAGTTTACCTGTGGCCCAACCTGAGCGAAATGGTGAAGGTGGAAGGCTACTCCCTGCCTCCCTTTGCCCGCAATGGCCAGTTCTCCATCGACCAGGGCTGGATTGACCTGCTGGACACCATGCGCGATTTCTGGCAGTCCGGTGTTGTGGCTGACCTGGGCGCCTGGGGCGGCGAATGGGCCTCTGCCTGGAACGATGGCAAGCTGCTGATTCGCACCATGCCTTCCTGGGATTTCTTCACCGACTGGGGCAAGAACGAAGGCAATGTGGGTGTTGCTGCACCTCACCTGAAGAGCTATGAGGGCGGCACCTATCGCGCCATCTACGCCAATTCCGAGAAGAAGGATCTGTGCGTGAAGTTCATTGAGTTCCTGACCTATGAAACCTACCAGATCGAGAACCTGAAGACCAACAACCAGATGCCCGCCAACAAGAACGTTATCAACATTCTGGGCGAGGATTACACCAACGAACGCTTCGGCGGCCAGAACATCATGAAGACCTATGACGCCATCTGCAATGGCATCAAGGACATCGTGCCCGACAAGTACACCCGCGACCTGCAGAACAAGTTTGCTAACCACGCGGAGCAGGGCCTCAAGGAAGGCCTGGACAATGATACGATCATTGCAAATTTCATCGCTGAGGTGAAGGATACTTATCCCGAGCTGGAGAATGTGAAGTAATAGGCGATGGCGTAACTCCCTGCGGGAGGCGGTTTCATTCCGCCTCCCGCGCTTGGGGTTAATTGCATGGAAATGCAAGGGCGCCGCAACGCGGGTCTTTGCCTTGCCATACAAAATGTTTTTTTGAAAGGGTTGACCTTTATGATGCTGCTGCCCCATTTGTACCAGGTTGGAGGCCCGTGCAAAACCCACTCCTTTGATGCCACCAGCTACCTTCTGCCCGCTGGGGATGAGCTGTACCTGATTGACTGCGGAACCCGCGAAGGCTTTCAAGAATCGGTGAAAAACATCCGCAACCTTGGCTTTGAGCCGGAGAAAATCACGCGGATTTACGGCACCCATGGGCATTACGACCATATCGGCGCTGCGGGCCTGTTTCACCAGCACTTTGGCACGCGGCTATACCTGCATCCTTTGGACAGGGAGCAGGTGGAGCAAGGCGACAGCCTGCGCACCACGGCACAGCTGCTGTACGGCGTGAAGGCGGAACCGATGACCGTTCACGAATGCTATGCGGATGGGGATACCTTTGAAACCGATGCAGGTGTGGTGCAGGTGCTGCACACCCCCGGGCATTCGGCTGGAAGCAGCTGTTTTGCACTGAATCACCGTGCGGGCCTGCGGGTTTTGATTGCCGGAGATACCCTCCATGGTGGTTTCAGCCCGTTGATTGGATCCGATGAGGCGGCGTGGAAGGCGAGCCTGGAAAAGCTGACGGCCCGGCACTTTGACGCGTACACCTTCGGGCATTGCAATCCGCAGCTGATTTGCGACGCGGATGAAAGAATTCGCAGCCTGCAGCAGTCCTTTGCAAACTACTACAATCCCTGGTTCAAGGATTTTTACAGAGAATATACCTACTGATGGAGGCACACCATGGGTGAGAAGTTCATTGGCCTGGACATTGGGGGAACAAAATGCGCGGTGCTTCTGGCGGAGGTCAATCACGGCATTCGCCTGGTGGACAAGATTCGCTTTGCAACCTGCTCTGAAAAAGGGTTTTCTTACGCATGGGACAACCTTTGCAGCAGCACGGAGAAAATCCTTGAGAAAAACGGCCTGACTTTTGCAGACGTTCGCGCGGTGGGCGCAAGCTGCGGCGGGCCGCTGGACTCCCGGCGCGGGCTGGTGCTTTCCCCGCCCAACCTTCCCGGGTGGGATGAAATTCCGCTGCCCAAAATGATTGAGGAGAAATACGGCGTGCCGGCGTTCATCCAGAATGACGCCAACGCCTGCGCCCTTGTGGAGTGGAAGCTGGGCGCTGGCCGCGGAACCACCAACATGGTGTTCCTGACCATGGGCACGGGCATGGGCGCTGGGGTGATTGCCGAGGGGCAGCTCCTGTGCGGCCATACGGACATGGGAGGCGAAGTGGGGCATATCCGCCTGACGGAGGATGGCCCGGTGGGCTTCGGCAAGGCTGGCTCCTTTGAGGGGTACACCAGTGGCGGCGGCATTGCCCGGCAGGCTGTTGCGCTGACGGAAAAGCTGATGGCACAAGGAAATCCGCCGGCCTGGATTCGTGACGGGCACACCCTGGCGGAAGTGGATGCCAAGCTGCTGGCAGACTACGCCCGGGAGGGTGATACGGATGCCCGGAAGTTCTATGACTTCATCGGTACGATGCTAGGCAGAGGCATTTCGCAAATTGTGGATGTGCTGAACCCGGAGTGTATTGTGATTGGCAGCATTTTTGTCCGCTGCGAGGATTTGCTGCGGGCCCCCATGGAAACGGAAATCGCCCGAGAGGCCCTGGTATATTCCCAGCGGAGATTGCGTGTTGTTCCTGCGCAGACCGGCGAGGCTTTGGGCGACCTGGCCAGCATTATGGTGGCGCTGCACAACCTGGGCATTGATCCGCTGAAGGCTGGCGATGAGGACAAGCCTTCGGTGCTGTCTCACTACGAGCGGCTGTTTGAACGCTATCCTGCTTTGAGCGGTTGCCGCGAACAGGTGATGCAAGCCTACTGCCTCCTGCGGGATGCCTACGCCAATGGGAAAAAACTGCTGATTTGCGGCAACGGCGGCTCAGCGGCGGACAGTGAGCACATTGCTGGCGAGTTGATGAAGGGTTTTTACCTGAAGCGTCCATTGCCAGATGGGCTGAAGGCGAAACTGTCCGGCCTGGATGCGCTGCTGCCCGGTGCTTCCGGCCTGATGCAGCAGGGCCTGCCTGCCATTGCACTGACGGGTCATGCGGCGCTTTCCACCGCGGTGCAGAACGATCAGCATCCGCTGCTGGCCATGGCCCAGCAAGTGCTTGCCCTTGGGACACCCGGAGATGTGGTGCTGGGCATCAGCACCAGCGGCAATGCGAAAAATGTGGGCCTGGCCGTTGAAATGGGCAGGGCGCTGGGGTTAAAGACCATTGGGCTGACGGGCGGGCAAGGCGGACGCCTGAAGACAGCCTGCGATTGCGTCATTGTGGTGCCTGGCTGCACGCCTGCGGATGTGCAGGAGTTGCACCTGCCTGTTTATCACACCCTTTGCGCCATGCTGGAAGCTAAATTTTTTGATGCGTGAGGCTGCTGTGAAGAAAATACAGAATAAAATTATGCTCATCACTTACCCGGACAGCCTGGGCGGCAACCTGAAAAACCTTCAGCAGGCACTGGAAACCTATGCGCCTGGCGCGGCGGAGAGCATTCACATTCTTCCGTTTTTCCCCTCCAGCGGGGATAGGGGTTTTTCGCCCATCACCTATGATGTGGTTGAACCTGCCTTTGGAGACTGGAACAACATTGCCGCACTGGCCAGCAAGTACACCCTGATGTGCGACATGATGGTGAACCATATTTCCCGGCGGAGTGCAGAATTTCAGGACTATATGGCCAAGGGAAAGGACAGCCCGTATGCGGACATGTTCTTCGACTACGAGGCCTTCTTTGGCGGCGAGCCTACGGCTGAGCAGTTGGCGAAGATCTACAAGCGCAGCGACAAACCGCTCTACCAGCAGGTCACCTTGCCCGATGGCACCACGAAAAAGCTGTGGTGCTCCTTCTCGGCCGAACAGATTGACGTGGACACCAACAGCCCTGTTACCCGGGAATACATTATGCGCAACCTGCGCCAGCTGGGCGAACACGGCATTTCCGTGGTGCGGATGGATGCCTATGGCTACATCACCAAGGTGAAGGACTCCAACTGCTTTTTTGTTGAGCCCCAGGTGTGGGAGCTGATTGGCGAGATGGAAGTGCTGCTGGCCAAGCAGGACATGACCCTTCTGCCTGAGGTGCACGACCGGTACGAAACGGCGCTGAAAATCGCCCAGCACGGTTACTATACCTACGATTTTGTGCTGCCCCTTTTGGTGCTGCACACGCTGTTCAGCGGCTCCGCCAGGGCGATGAAGCACTGGTTCAGCATTGCGCCGGAAAACCAGTTCACCGTGTTGGACA
This sequence comes from uncultured Faecalibacterium sp., assembly GCA_964383815.1. Taxonomy (GTDB): domain Bacteria; phylum Bacillota; class Clostridia; order Christensenellales; family Aristaeellaceae; genus UBA11524. The sequence goes on from CAYLIC010000019.1 coordinate 31,467, forward strand.
CCCACGATGGCATTGGCGTGTTTGACGCGGATGGCATCGTTTCGGAGGACGAGGCGGAGGAGGTCATCCGCCAGGCAGAGCCAAACCTGAGCTACTCCTTCAAGCCCATGGACATGTCCAAGCGGAAGTATTACAAGTCCTATCAGCTGTATGGAACCTACTATTCCATTTTGAGGGAGGACGATCAGGCGTATCTGCTGGCACGGGCGATGCAATTCTTTGCGCCCGGTATTCCCCAGGTGTACTATGTGGGTATGCTGGCCGGAAAGAATGACCTGGATTTTGACCCGAAGGATCACCGCTTTATTAACCGGCATAACTACACCATGGATGAAATTGCGGACGAGGTCAAGCGGCCCGTGGTGCAAAAGCTGCTGAAAATGATGCGCCTGCGGAACACCCACCCGGCTTTTCAGGGTGAATTGACGATAGCCGATACGCCGGACAATATTCTTTACCTGACCCGCACGCTGGGCGATGAGACTGTCGTGCTGGAGGCGGACCTGACGACAAAGGCTTTTACCATCAAGTATTCCGAAAACGGCAGGATGAGCAGCCTGTGAGAAAACGAGGAGGGCACTTCAATGGAGAAAACGCTTTACATGATTGGCAACGCACACCTGGATGCTGTGTGGCTGTGGCGCTGGCAGGACGGATACGAGGCGGCTCGTGCTACCTTCCGCTCGGTGCTGGACAGGATGAATGAATATCCGGACTTTGTGTTTACCTCCGCTTCCGTTTGCTATTATGAGTGGATTGAGCGGTCGGAGCCGGAGATGTTTGAAGAAATCCGCGCCCGGGTGAAGGAAGGACGTTGGCACATGGTGGGCGGCTGGTGGATTCAGACGGATTGCAACATTCCCTCCGGCGAAGGTTTTGCCAGGCAGGCCCTGCTGGGCCAGCGCTATTTGCAGGAGAAGTTTGGCGTCATGGCCCGCACCGGCTACAACGCGGACAGCTTTGGCCACACGGGCTCTTTGCCCAAAATGCTGCGGATGTGCGGCATGGATCGCTATGTTTTCATGCGGCCGGGCATTCATGAGCGGTCGTACCCCGCGTGGACGTTCCGCTGGCAGAGCCCGGAAGGGGACAGCGTGAGCGCCTACCGCATTCCGTTTGAATACTGCACCTGGTCGGACAGCATGGAAGCACACACCGACCGCTGCGCCAACGAAATTTCCAACGCGGACGGCATGATGTGCTTTTACGGCGTGGGCAACCACGGCGGCGGACCAACCAAGAAGAACATCGAAAGCATTCACCAGCTGGATGGCCGGCATGGCGTGAAGCTGTTGCTCTCCCATCCGGATGCCTTCTTTGACCAGGTGGATACCGCAGCTCTGCCGGTGGTGAATGGTGATTTGCTCCACCATGCCAGCGGGTGCTATTCGGCTCATTCGGGCATAAAGCGCTGGAACCGCAAGGCGGAGTGCGCCCTGGTGACAGCGGAGAAGTGGGCCGTGGCGGCGCTGAAGTTGCTTGGCAGGAGCGACAGGCAGCAAGATTTGCTTCCGGCGTGGAAGAAGGTGCTGTTCAACCAGTTCCACGACACGCTGGCCGGCACCAGCCTGATTGAAGGGTATGCGGATGCTCAGCAGGACTATTTCTTTGCCTTGTCCCGGGCGGACGAGGTGATGAACGAGGCACTGCAGTCCATTGCCGGGCATGTGGAAATTCCCTTTGTGGAAGGTGCGCAGCCGTACATGGTGTTCAACCCCCATGGGTTTGATGCAACCTATCCCGTGCAGATTGAAGCGCCCACGCCCCAGGGTGCCTGCCGCCTGTTGGATGCAGAGGGTAAGCAGGTTCCGCACCAGTTCCTGAAGCCTTCTGCCGCCACCAATGGCAGAACCAGGCTGGCTTTCGTGGCCAGGGTTCCGGCCATGGGCTGGCAGCGGTACATGCTTGTGCCGGAAGAAGGCGAACCTGTGCAGGCACAGGCGGCCGACCAGCAACCGGTGCTGGAAAACCGCTTCCTGCGTGCAGCCTTTGACCCGGAGACCGGCGAACTGGTTTCGCTGATTCTTCGCTCCACTGGCGAAGAAATGCTCCGGGCGCCGGCCATGACCAGGGCGTTCAAGGACGACAGCGACACTTGGTCCCACGCGAAGCTGAAATTCGATGGAGAAACCATGCCGGTGTCGTTGGTGGACATGCGCTGTGTGGCCCAGGGCGATGTGCTGCGCACCCTGCGGGTAACCCAGCGGCTGGGCAGTTCGACCATTGTGCGGGAATACACCCTGTACAACGACCTGGACGAGCTGTTTGTGAAGGTGCGCGTGGACTGGCATGAGGTGCAAACCTGCCTGAAATTTGCCTGGCCCCTGACCCACAACTACATTCATGTGCGTGCCCAGGCACCCTTTGGCTATGCTGACAGGGAAATCGACGGTGAAGAATATCCCATGCAGCAGTGGGTTGACCTGAGCGGCTGTACCCCTGGCAGCGAAACCCAGCCCACTGGCCTGGCTGTGCTGAACGACTGCAAGTATTCCTACGACGTGCATGACAGAACCCTGCACTTCACGGTGCTCCGCAGCCCTTATTATGCCAACCACGAACCCTTTGTGGTTGACCCTGACTGTGACGATTTCCCTGTAACAGACCAGGGCGTGCAGGAGTTTACCATCAGCTTGTATCCCCATCAGGGTGGCAACGCAGCGGCCATGCTGGATACCCGTGGTGCCTTGATGAATATGCCGCTGTACATTCAGCCGGAATACGCCCACAAGGGCGAACTGGCACCGGTGGATTCCTTTGCCTGCGTGGAAGACGGCCATGTGCAGCTGGATGCCATGAAAACGGCGGAGGACGGCTCCGGCGATGTGATTCTGCACCTGCACGAAAGCGCCAGGCTGGCTTGCGATACGGTGGTGAAGCTGCATAAAATGCAGCTGGAAATCCCCCTGCATTTTACCCCGGGGCAAATCCGCTGCCTGCGCATTGGTAGGGATGGTACCGTGACGGACGTAAATCTGCTGGAAATGCCCTTGCAATCGTAAAGCATATACGTTAAAATAGATGAAAAGCATGATGAATGCGTTTTGCTTCGGAAATCAGCAGCATAAGCAGGATGGCTGTGAGCCATCCGCGAAAGGAGAAGAAACATGAGCCGAATATACTATGTGGCAAAAAATGGCTGCGATACGGCTGCCGGTACTCTGGAAGCACCCTTTTGCACCATCAACCGGGCAGCAGCTGTTGCGCTGCCGGGCGATACTGTTCGCGTGCGGGAGGGTGAGTACCGTGAATGGGTGGATCCCCAGGAGGGAGGCTTGAGCAATGCGCTGCGCATTACCTATGAGGCCATGCCTGGCGAGCATGTGGTCATCAAAGGCTCCGAGGTTGTGAAGGGGTGGATGCTGCTGGATGGCACGGTGTGGCAGGTGACCCTGGACAACGCTATCTTTGGCGACTGGAACCCCTTTGTCCAGGCGGTGGAGGGCGACTGGCTGATGTCCCCCAGGGAGCGCCCGGTGCATACCGGCGATGTGTACCTGAACGGCAAATCCATGTACGAGGCCTTCTCTGTAGAGGAAGTCCGCAAGGCTGAGCCCAGAACCTCCGGCCATCAGTTGCCGCACAAGGTGGAAAGGGAACCTATTTATGATGTGGCAGGCACGGTGTACCAGTGGTTTGCCCAGGTGAATGAAACCACCACAACCCTGTATGCCAATTTCCAGGGCGCTGACCCCAATGAAGAATTGGTGGAAATCAACGTCCGTCCCTGCTGCTTCTATCCCAGAAAGTCCGGCAGGAACTACATCACCGTTTCTGGCTTTGAAATGTGCCAGGCTGCTTGCCCATTTACGCCCCCAACCTCCGACCAGGTTGGCATGCTGGGCGCGCACTGGTCCAAGGGGTGGATTATTGAAAACAACCGCCTGCACGATGCCAAGTGCTCGGCCATCAGCCTGGGCAGGGACGGGGTGACAGGCCACAACCTGTACTCCCGGTTTGACCGCAAACCTGGCTATCAGTACCAGATGGAGGCTGTTTTCCTTGGCCTGCAGGCTGGGTGGTGCCGGGAGAAAATCGGCAGCCATGTGGTGCGCAACAACGTGATTTACGATTGCGGTCAGAACGGCGTTGTGGGCCATATGGGTGCTGCGTTCTCCACCATTGAGCATAACCACATTTACAACATTGGCGTCAAGCGCGAGTTCTTCGGCTATGAAATTGGCGGTATCAAGCTGCATGCTGCAGTGGATACCCTGATTAAGAACAACCACATTCACCACTGCGAAATGGGTCTGTGGCTGGACTGGCAGGCCCAGGGCACCCGGGTGTGCCGCAATGCCTTCCACCACAACGACAGGGATCTGATGATTGAGGTTACCCACGGACCTTGCCTGGTGGATAACAACATCTTTGCATCGCCCCATTCCCTGGAGAATGCGGCCCAGGGCACGGCCTATGTGCACAACCTGTTCTGCGGCGGTATGACCAAGGGCCATGTGCTGGACAGAGCTACGCCCTATCATTTCCCCCACACAACGGCTGTGGCCGGCTGCGCGGTGGTATACAGCGGCGATGACAGGCACATCAACAACCTGTACACGGGCACCCATGAGCCCAGGGAGCACCGCATCCTGGGAACTGCGGGATACGACCAGCATACCACGCCTGAGGAATACCCCCAGCGCCTGACTGCCGAGGGCAACACGGACGAGGCGAAGTTCTACAAGGTACCTCAGCCGGTGTGGATTGAAGGCAATGCCTATGCGGGCCATGCCAAGCCGTTTCGGGCAGAGGAAGGCTTCTTCCGGGTGGAGAGCATTCCTGTGCAGGTGGAGGAGCAGGATGGCAGCTGCGTGCTGGACATTACCCTGCCGGAGCAGGCGGATGGCTGGCAGTGCGCGCCTGTAACCACAAAGCGCCTGGGCATGCCCAGAATTACGGAAGAACCCTATGAAAATCCCGATGGAACGGAAGCAGACTTTACCCTGGACATGCTGGGTGAAGCACGGAACGCCGTGCGGCCTGGCCCTGTGGCAAGCCTGCAGGCGGGACAGAACCGGATTGTTGTTTGGAAGCCCTAAACAAAGCTGAGCCGCAGTGTGATAAACTGCGGCTCAGCCCGTCAAAAAAGGTCGCGGCAAGCGGCCTTTTCTGGTAAAACAGACCCGGCTGATGAAAAATGCTGAACAAGGAAACGGAGCCGCGGCAGGCAACTGAGCTGCTGTGCACGGACATGCTGGTACCCAACAACCATCTGTTGCGCAAGATTGATGCCGCAGTGGACTTCACGCATATCTACGACCTGGTGGAGGACCTGTACTGCGAAGACAATGACCGCCCGAGCTGTGACCCGGTGGTTCCCGGGCTATACAATGTCCCAGCCGCTGCCGCATTTTGCGACGATCAGCTATGCATTCCGGTATCGCTTCACGGCGAACGTTATCGAGTGCGTGTTCCGCAGGGTGCTGGAAGAAGTGGCTCCTTTGACAGGCTGAAGCTTCCCGGTAGTGGGAAGCTTTTTTGTGCCTATTCATAAAAATGGACAATCCGGCATGCTGATGCCCAAATAAAACAAAGAATTGCAAATCAGTTAGCAAGAATTGTGATTGTCTGGTGGCGGCACTTTCGGTACAATCGAGGTGATGGAAAGAGAAAACACCAAATGCAAGGAGGGAGTTTAATGGGCGGTTCCGCAAAAGCTGTGCAGATAAAATGGCCCCATGATACACTCAAACGGATAAGAAAACAGAAGGTTCTTCAGGCGTTTGCCTGGGCCGGGCTGCTGTACCTGTTTGTGTTCAACTTCCTTCCGCTGAGCGGCGTGATTGTCGCTTTCAAGAAATACTCCATCAAGACAGGCTTCATGGGGATTTTCAGCAGCGAATCATCAAGTCCAAGCTGGACAATATGGTCAAGACCGAGAAAATGAAAATTTTCCTGGCCGAGAGCGAGGAAGCCTACAACGCCATGCTGAACCAGGCCCGTAACATGGGTGCTGATGAATTGAAAGCTTGGGCGAACACCATCAGTTGCTGCTCCGCTGCCCGGAAACGAAAAATGCAAGCCTGCAGACCCTGGAG
>CAYLIC010000020.1:0-36831 GCA_964383815.1 uncultured Faecalibacterium sp.
GCAATGTTGACAATGGAGCCAGCCTCGCCATACTCGGTCAGCTTGGCAGCGGTGCCGCTCACCATATCGACCTCAGCCAGGCGGTCCTTCCAGAACTCAAACTCCTTGGCGGCGCTGTTGCCCTGGTACTGGTTTTCAAACTTCACGTTCAGCTTGTTTTCAACCTCAACCCAGGTGGGCTTCAGGTCGCCAGCCAGGTAGGTCTTGCCATCGGCCAGGGTCACGCCCTCGCCAGCCACGCTGGCATCGAAGAACAGGCCGGTCTTGGCATTGTTGTAGCCGGTAGCCATGCGCAGCACGGTGCCCTCGGCGTAGGTCAGCTGGGCATCTTCAGCCACAGCCGTGCCAACGAGCATGGTCATGACCATGGCCAGCGCCATCAGCAGAGAGAAAGTACGCTTCATTGTGATTTCCTCCTTTTTTATTCATCATCGCCGCACAGGGAGCAGCGTTGATTATTCCTTCACGCCGCCGGCGTTGACGCCCTTGGCGAAATACTTCTGGATGAAGGGGTAAATGATAAGGATGGGTACGATGGAGCAAACGATCAGCGCGTAGATGACCGAATCGGCAGAGAACACCTCGTTCCAGCCAGCCATCTGCTCCGGGTCGGTATACTCCTCCAGGCGCAGGCGGATGAACACCTGCAGGGGATGCTCGTTGGAGTTGGAAATCATCTGCCGGGCCCAGAAGTAGCCATTCCACCGGGAAATGGCGAAGAACAGCGTCACGGTGGCAATGGTGGACTTGCACATGGGGATGTACACCCGGCTGAGCACCTGGAACTCGGTTGCGCCGTCCACCACGGCGGCCTCCTCAATCTCGCTGGGCACACCCTCAAAGGCGTTGCGCAGGAGGATGATGTTCATGGCTGCCATGCCCATGGCAATCACCACCAGCCATTTGTCATCCGTGATGCCAACGGCGTTGAACACATCCTTGGTAGCCAGGTAGTTCAGGTACTGGGGCACCAGGCCTGCGGAGAACAGCATGGTGAACACCAGGAAGAAATTGAAGAACCGGCGGAACAGCAGCCGCTTCTTGGACAGGGCATACGCGCCCAGGATGGCCACCGCCAGCGCCCAGATGGTGCCGTAGAAGGTGAGGAACAGGGTGTTGGAATAGGAATTCCAGAACATGTTGTCGTTGAACATCTTGGCGAAGGCGTCGAACTGCACATCCTTGGGGAAGAGCACCACCTCGCAATAGTCCACCGCGTGGGCGCCGCTGATGGAGGCAGAAATGGCATACACAAAGGGGTACAGGCACGCCAGCGCAAAAATGCAAAGCAGCGTGTAGCTGATGACCTTGAAGATCATCTCGGAGGTTTCAAGTTTGCGTTTCATCCTGCTTCTCCCTCCATTAGTACAAAGAGGTATCGGAGGCCTTGCGGGCAATGGTGTTGGCGCTGATCACCAGCAGCATGCTGATGACGTTGTTCATCATTTCCGCGGCGGCAGCCAGGCCCTTCTGGGAGCCTTCCAGCCCCTTGCGCTGGGCAAAGGTGGAAACCACATCGGCGGTAACGTAGGTGTTGGGGTTGTACAGCAGCAGCACCTTTTCATAGCCGATGTTCAGCAGGGAGCCGATGCGGGTAATCAGCATGATGACCACCGTGGACAGAATGCCCGGCAGCACCACATAGCGCATCTGGGCCATTTTGCCGGCGCCGTCGATCTGCGCGGCCTCGTAGCTGGTGGGGGAAATGGCGATGATGGCGGCAAAGTACACAATGCTGTCATAGCCAGCACCCTCCCAAATACCGGATATCTGGTAAATGGCGCGGAAGAAGCCGGGGTTGTTCAGCAGGCCGGCCTTGGCGACCTCCTCGCTGATGATGCCCAGCGAGGCCAGCGCCTGGCTGACAATGCCATACCCGGAGGTAATGGCGCCCTGCTTGACCAGCATGGTCACCAGGGAGGTCATTACCACGGTGGACATGAACTTGGGCAGGTAGGTCAGCACCTGGCAGGTGCTGCGCACCAGGTTGGAGCGAATCTCGTTGAAGAACAGCGCCAGAATAATGGGCATAGGGAAGCCAAAGCACAGGCCATAGAAGCTCAGCAGGAAGGTGTTGCGCAGCGCCCGCCAGAAATCCGAGGCCTCTGCACCCACCAGCAGGCTTTTGAAATAGGAAAAGCCGGAGAAGTACTGGTCGGCCACGGGGAGCACCTCGTCGGATACCTTAAAGCATCCCAGCAGCTCGTACATGGGCAGGTACCGCCAGAACAGAAACACCAGCAGCATGGGCACCAGCATCAGGTACAGGCGCCAGTCCTTCAAAATGGTCAGGCCCACGTGCCGCCACGCATGCTTCTCCACATCGTCGCGCACGGCCTGCTCCGGGTTTTCACGGTAAACACCGGCTGCCTTGTCGTAAACAAGGAAGTCCGCTGCCTTCGCTGCCATAACCCTACCTCCTTCAATCCTGCCCAAAGCCATCGGCCCGGGCCATTCGTTCTTTTTCCATTTCTTCCGCCACACGCTTCAGGTAGTGGCGCTGCTCCTCCAGCACGCCATCCAGCCGGCGGGTGATCCATACAATCAGCACCGCAAACAGGCCGGAGAGCACATCCGTGGTAATGAACCCCACGCACAGGCCCAGGCTATTGCCCATGACCAGCGCCAGCAGGAACCGCCCCAGCTGCATCAGCACCGCCGTCAGCAGGCCATACAGCATGGAAAGAAGTACGTTTTCGTGTAAGCGCTTCCATCTTTCCCGACAAAGAACCTGTGTCAGCACAAGCGCCGCCAGATTGCCGACACAGTAGATGATGTATTGGGAAAGCGCTGCCCCGGAAACAAGGCAGAACACGAAAGCGCCCAGCACTGCGGGAATCGCGGCAAAGCCGCCCCAGCGCACCATGACAACGGCAGTCACCGCCGGGGTGATGGAAAGCGTGTAGGGTTCCCCGGTAAACCAGCGGGTGGCCCCCAGGGTAATCAACGCTTCGCACACACACAAAAGGGCGGAAAACATGAACAAGTCCATCGCACGGTACTGCCGGAAGGTGATCTGTTGCTTCATCTCATGTCCTCCAGGGAAATGGGAGTAGTCAACGCCGACAGGTGTAAGACACTATTCTGTTTAGGAAGTGGGCTGAAATGGCCCGTTCCTGTCCATATCCAACCTTATTCTACATGTCCCATCACATCAAGTACATAAACAAAACAAATTTTTTTATGTACAAATCCGACATTTCTGTTCCCTTCATGGACAAAAATGGCCTTTCCGCCCGGGAAAAACGGGCCATCGTCCACGTTTGCTTGTAAAAGGTTACACGGCGCAGGCGGGCTTTTTTTCCTTGACGCGGCAGGCCTCCCGCGGTATCATAGAGCCGCAGGAATGACACAGGGGGGAGGCCCTTTTGCATGTGGTTTATTCTGGCGCTGCTGTCCGCCGTGTTTGCGGCGCTGACATCCATCCTGGCGAAAATCGGCATTGATGGGGTTAATTCCAGCCTGGCAACAGCCATCCGCACCATGGTGGTGGTGGTGATGGCCTGGGGGATGGTGTTTCTCACCCACGCCCAGAGCGGCCTGGCGGAAATCAGCCGGAAAAGCTGGCTGTTCCTCATCCTGTCCGGCGCGGCAACGGGCATCTCCTGGCTGTGCTATTACAAGGCGTTGCAGCTGGGCCAGGCCTCCAGGGTGGTGCCCATTGACAAGCTCAGCGTGGTGCTCACGCTGATATTCGCCTTTGTATTCCTGCACGAGCAGTTCACCACCAGGTCCCTTATCGGCTGCCTGCTCATTGCTGCCGGCACCCTGCTGATGGTCCTGTAACCGCACAAAAAGCGCCACGCTCTTTTCACGGAGCGTGGCGCTTTTGTCGTTGGTTGCTTATTCCCCGGCCATTACGGCGTCCCGCACGGCCTGGGCCTCGGCGGCATAGGTCACGTTGGCCTCGCTGATCCAGGCGTCCATGGTGGTGTTGAACAGCTCGGCTTCCTTCTGGCTCAGCGCTTCCTCGTGCAGGGCGGCCTGGATGTCGGCGGTGTATTCCACAGCGCCTGCGGGCACATCCCGGGTGTACTGCACAATGTGCACGCCATAGCTGCCCACCACAGGCTCAGCCACATCGCCCACATTGTCCACGGAGAAGGCCGCCTTCACAAAGGCAGGATCCCACACAATGGAGTCCATGTGCACGCTGTAGCCATCGGTCTTGTTCGGCTCCTGCTGCATGCCCGGGTCCGTGCCATACTCCGCCACAAGGTCGGCAAAGGCAACGCCCTCCGCCAGCTTTCTGTTAATCTCGTCAATGGTGGGCTGCACGGAGTCCAGAATGGCCTTGTAGGCCGCGTCCACATCCTCCTGGGTCACAGGGGTTTCCGGCTCGTCTGTGGCGGCATCGGTGGCGGTGGCGGCAGCTTCCCCGGCCTCCTGCTGCTCCTCCAGCTGGGCAGACAGGGTCTGGTAGTTGCTCAGCAGCGTTTCATCCACCTCCAGCAGGATGTGGGTAATGCCGCGGTAGCCTTCGGGGGTGTAGTAGGAGGGCTGCCCATAGTACTGGGTCATGTATTCATACGCGGCTACATTGTCCTTGTAGTTTGCTTCATCAGCCGCCACATACTGGTCGAAAAGGGCCTTGACATCCGCATCGGTCACGGTGGCGCCTTCCACCATCATGGCCTCCACCCTGTCAATCTTGGCGCTGTTCATGGCGTCCTCCAGCAGAACGGCCTCGGTGTAGCCCATGCTCTCCAGCATGGCAAGCACGTTCACCCGGGCGGTGGCCTTCTCCTCCTCGGTGGATTCATCGGTCACGCCGCCATAGTAGCTGATGTACATTTCCACAATGCCTTCCCAGTTCTCGGCGTTTTCCTTTTCGATTTCGGCCTTCTCCTCATCGGTGAACTTGTCGAAGCCCTTTTCAGCAGCCTTCTGGTCCATCAGCTCCAGCTGCACGGCATAGTCCAGGGCGTAGGCCTGCATGGCGGCGGCAAAGCTGGCATCGCTGGTGTCGTAGCCATACTGGGCATAGGTGGCAGCCAGGTTGGAGTAAATCATGTCGATTTCCTCACGCAGAATCTCGGCGCCATTCACGGTAGCCATCACGGCCTTGGGGTCGGCAGTGGGCTGGGCGGTCACCTCGGCGGAGGCGGCATCGGCAGCGGGCTCGGCGGTCACCTCGGCAGGCGCTTCGGTAGCCTGGTCGGCAGGCTCATCGGTGGAAACCACATTGGGTGCAGTGTTGCTGGTAACGGTGGCGGGGTTCTGCTCGTCCTTCTGCCCGCCGGTGATGATCACCGCAGCAGACGCAATAAGCGCAATGGCCAGCACTGCCGCAATAATCCACTTGGTCGTCTTGTTCATGGGGGTACCTCCTTACAGTTCCACAGCGCCACAGGCGCGTAGCTTTGTTTATTATGACACGATTTGACCCTTTGTGCAACCGGAAATTTTCAAATGTTACAGTCTGTTCATCTGCCCGTCACCTGGTTTTCACACAAGGCGGCGGCACGCCAGGGTCAGGCGCTCCTGCAGGCGGCAGAGAAATTCCTTGTTGGTGGGCCTGCCCTTTTCCGGATCCACCGAGCAGCCGAAGAACCGCTCCAGCGCCGCTAGGTCACCATGGCTCCAGGTGGATTCCACCAGGGTACGCAGGCTGCGCTCCACGGCGGCGGGGGTCATGCCGTGGCGGCGGGCCACAAGGGGATACAGCCGGGTGTGCAGGCTGTCCATCAGGGGCGGGTGCGCCACTGCCAGTGCCGCCATATCCGGCAGAAAGTCCGCCGCCCGCAGCGCCCTGCTGGCTGTCAGCGCCCGCAGCAGCCCCCGGGCCAGGCAGGTGAGGCTTTCCATGCAGGCCATCGTCCCGGGTGGAAGGCCGGTGGGCAGCCTTTCGCCGGGCGCAATCACCCACGGAGGTGAAAGCAGCGGGCGGGATGCCATCAGCCGGGCCAGTTCGTCCCTCTCCGGGCCGGGGCAGGCAAGGCATACCTCCGCATAGCAGCTTTGCAGCGCCTGGTAGGCCTCCGGCGCCGTCAGGCACAGCTGGCAGCGCCAGCGCTCGTCCCTGTTTTCCATGTCCATCAGCCAGCGCAGGCCCTGGGCCTGTGTTGCCGCCAGGATTACGCATCGCATGGCTCCCGCTCCCTTCGGTGAGGGATTCGCCGCCGGGTGCCTCCGTCCCTTTGAGGAATGGTGGGAGCTTTTGCCGGATTACCGCAAAACGGCGCTGGTCTGGGGCCCCAGGGTCAGCAGGGTGCCCTCCAGCGCGGCCTGCCCATTGCCGGCAGAGCCTGCCAGGGTGGTGAAGGGAATGTCCGTCGCAGCGGAAAGGTCAACGGTTTGCTCCCTGTCTGTGGTGTTGTGGATTACCGCCACGGTGCTGCCCTCCCAGGTTACCGTAAAGCCGCCCACCTTGGTGCCGGTAAAGGGCAGCGCCTTATACGCACCACGGGCGATTTCCGGGTTGGCCCGGCGGAGCATCAGCAGCAGCTTGTAGTGGGTCAGCAGGCTGTCACCCCTGGGATACTGCTGGACCACGCCTTCCCTGGTCTGCTTGGTATAGGTGGCGCCCACCGGGTCAGCCACGGTGTCACCATCGCCCCAGACCATGGCCAGGCGGCGGTTGGCATCGGTGTTGCTGCCACCCCGGGAACCCCGCAGGCCAATTTCCTCACCATAATAGATGAAGGGCGAGCCGGGGGACAGCAGGTACAGGCTGGCGGCTACCTTCATGTATCCGCTGGCGGCTGTCAGGTATCCGGCGGCTCTGTCCATATCATGGTTGGAGATGAACAGGGTGCCAAGCGCCACATCGCTCTTAGCGGACAGGCTGCTCAGGTAGCTTTCCATATAGGTGGTCAGCCGGTTCACATCGCCGCCCCTGGCGGTTTCGGCAATGATGCCCGCCGTCTGGCTGGCGGTGAAGTTAAAGCAGCTGGTGGCAGGCAGGTATTGGTCAATCACCCCGTCCCCGTCCCACACCTCCGCCACGGTGTACACATCCGCCTTCAGCTGGCGCAACTGGCCCAGGTACCACTGCCAGAAGTCCGCGCTCCTGGCATTGTCGCCATAGTAGATATACTTGGCTGCATCAAAGCGGAAGCCGTCCACGCCCATGTCCAGGTAGAACTTGGCCACATCCAGCACGGCCTGGCGCACGGCCTCGTTATCGAAGTTCAGTTCCGGCATATCATCGGAAAAATTGGCCTCGTACAGCAGTGTGCGGCCTGCCACCCGGGCAAAGTGCCGTCCGGCAGGCACGGTGTCGCCATCCTCCAGCCAGGTGTAGAAGTTGTAATAGCTGTTGCGCTCATTCTGCATCAAGTGAGCATTGGCAAAGTTTTTGAACCACTGGTTCTTTGTGCTGGTGTGGTTGATGGGCAGGTCGAGGATCACCTTCACCCCGCGCTGGTGGCACACCTCCAGCAGCGCCCTCAAATCCTCCATGGTGCCGAACTGGGGGTCAATCTCGTAGTAGTTCGCCACATCGTACTTATGATAGGAAGGCGAGGTGAAAACGGGGGTCAGCCACAGGCCCTCCACGCCCAGGCTCAGGCCGGATGCAGGGTCGCCATCGTTCAGGTAATCCATCCGGTTGATAATCCCCTGCAAATCGCCAATGCCGTCCCCATTGGAATCGGAAAAGGAGCCTACAAAAATCTCGTAAAAGACCCGGTTGTTGTCCTCCGCCTGCCAGCCCTCTGCAAAGGGGACCTGCCCCACAATGGCCTCTCCCCTGTCCGAAAGGGGATACTGGCGGATGAACACGTCCTCCGCCAGGCCGGTGGAGCACAGCAGCACCAGCGCCAGCAGCACGCACAGGAAGCGCTTCATACATTGTCCTTCTTTCATGGGATTGATAGGTACACTATCGCACGAAACGCCTTGCTTGTCAAGGGTGGTCAATTATGCTATAATGCATGCAAAGAAAGGAAGGCATTCCTATATGATTCGACTGTATACCCATGAAGCCGCCTGCCGCTTTCAGCGCCGGGCAAGGGCAAGCCTGGGGCTTTCCCTGGGGCTGATGGGCACCGCGCTGGCTGTGTGCATTTTCCTTTGCACCCGGCTGACCACTGCCAACGCCCAAACCCTCCTGTTTGCCACCATTGCCCTTTTCACCCTGGCGGGTTGGGCAGCCATGCTGGTGCTGTATTTTGTTTACGGGCCTGCCAGGGCCCAGGCCAGCCACATGCTGGGCATGCTGTCCGCCCAGGAAGAATCCTACGAGGGCACCCTGGAGCTGACCCGGGATACCTTCCGCATTCCCAGGAGCATCACCGTGTGCAAGGCCTGCATGCACACCCAGGCAGGCAGCATTTCCCTCAACATCAGCGCAGGTCTGGCCCGGCAGCTGCCCCGGGGAAAAAGGCTGCGGGTGTGGGCGGTGCGCAGGTACATCACTGCCTATGAGGTGCTGGCATGAAGAAGCTCAAGCCGTTTTTCGACCTGGTTCCAGCCATGCTTATGTGGCTGATGCTGAGCATTTTCCTGTGGGGCTTTGTGTTCGGCGCACTGACGGACATTCCCGCCCCGGAAAAGGTGACCCTGTTTGCAGATGCCTCCCTTTCCGGTGAAGCCCGCCTGGCCGCCAGCCTGGAGCAGGCCATCAGCGCGCCTGTCCGGGCCGTGCAGGTACACCCCTTTGCCTATGCCATGATGGGCAGCGAGGAGATTGAGCAGGCCGACCTGTACATTGTTCCCGCCTCCGCGGTGGAAACCTACCGTGAATGGTTTGCTCCCCTGCCGGAGGGCCTGCAGGGGGATTTGCTGCTGGATGGCGCGGCCTGTGGCATCAAGGTTTGGGATGCCGCCACCCAGACCGGCGCAGCCCGGGAAACCATCCACTATACGGATGAGGATTACTACCTGCTTTTCGGCGCCGGGTCCCTCCACCTGGAGGATGGCCAGGCCCGGGCCTGTGCGCTGCTGCTGCTCAATCAGCCATAAGGAGGATATGCCCATGAAAGCTCTGTGCCTTTTGCTGGCCCTGCTGCTCCTGCCCTGCCTTGCCTGCGGCGAGGAAGCCAGCCTGTATGTGGACAAGGTGGAAAACCTGCCGGAGGATTTCATCTTCGGCATGGATGCCTCCTGCGTGCCTGCCCTGGAAAACAGCGGCGTGAAGTATTACGATTTCGATGGTCAGGAGACAGATGTATACGCCGTGCTGGCCAGCCAGGGGATTAACTACATCCGCGTTCGCGTGTGGAACGACCCCTATACCTCCGATGGGCGCGGCTACGGCGGCGGCAACTGCGATATTGCCAACGCCGTCGCCATTGGCAGGCGCGCCACCAGCTATGGCATGAAGCTGCTGGTGGACTTCCACTATTCCGATTTCTGGGCCGACCCGGGCAAGCAGATGGTGCCCAAGGCGTGGAAGGGCATGGAGATTGAGGAGAAAACCCAGGCGGTGTATCAGTACACCCAGGATTGCCTGACCCAGCTGAAGAACGCCGGTGTGGACGTGGGCATGGTGCAGATTGGCAACGAAACCAACGGCACCATGTGCGGGGAGAAAACCTGGTTCAACATTCAATACCTGATGCAGGCCGGCTCCCGGGCGGTTAGGGAGGTTTTCCCGGAGGCGCTGGTGGCGCTGCACTTTGCCAACCCGGAAAAGACCGGCAGCTATGACACCTATGCCAAAAAGCTGGACTACTACCAGGTGGATTACGATGTTTTCGCCTCCTCCTACTATCCCTACTGGCACGGCAGCATGAAAAACCTGACGGACACCCTTTCCAGCATAGCCCGGAGCTATGGCAAAAAGGTGATGGTGATGGAAACCTCCTATGCCTACACGGGCGAGGACACGGACTACAGTGCCAACACCATTGGGGACGGCGGCAGCATTGTGAAGGACTATCCCTTCACCGTTCAAGGCCAGGCCAACCACCTGCGGGCGCTGACCAACGCCATCGTGAACGACACGGTGAACGGCATTGGCATTGTGTACTGGGAAGGCACATGGATTTCCGTGGGCGGCGCCAGCCATGAGGAAAACAGCGCCCTGTGGGAGAAGTACGGCTCCGGCTGGGCCTCCAGCGCCGCCTCCGGGTATGATCCGGCGGATGCAGGCAGATACTTCGGCGGCTGCGCCGTGGACAATCAGGCCCTGTTCGATGCCACGGGCCACCCGCTGGACTCCCTGAAGGTTTTCCGCCTCATGCGCACCGGCAGCTATCCCGCCGTTGCCGCCGATGCCCTGGAGGATGTATCCCTCCTCTGCGACCTGAATGCACCCATCGCCCTGCCGGAAACGGTGAACGCCGTGATGACCGATGGCAGCAGGCAGGCCCTGCCCGTGGTGTGGAGCTTCACCCCGGACATGGATGAGGCCATGCACCGGGGCGGCGTGCAGCAGTACACCATCACCGGTACCGCCGGCGGCATGGAGGCCCGGTGCTACCTTTCCATGGTGGAATACAACTACCTGCGGGACTACAGCTTTGAGGACAGCTCCTCCGCCTGGTGCATTACCGACCTGGCCCACGCGGATGAACTGTACATTGAGGACAAAAAGACCGATTCCCTCACCGGCACCAGGCATATGCACTTCTGGTCTGCGACGCAGAACAGTGTGGAATTCACCCTGGAGCAGCAGGCCCTGAACCTGCCTGCCGGGCAGTACACCTTCACCGTGTCCATCATGGGCGGTGATGCAGGCGAAACAGACATCTACGCCTACGCAAAGGTCAACGGCGAAACCGTCGCCTCCGCCCCCATGGGCATTACCTCCTATGGCAACTGGGACACCGCCACCACCCCGGCCTTTGCCTGCAGGGAAGACGACCAGGTTGTTGTAGGCGTGTATGTGAAGTGCCAGGGTGCCGGAAACGGCGCCTGGGGAAAGATTGACGATGCGATGCTGAACTCCGTCAATTGATGCCTGTTATGGCATGTTTTACCACTTTTTCTTGACACTTCCCATGCCCCATGGTATCATTGAGCCAACCTATACAAGAGGAAAGGACGGCGCTGACATCCGCCATGAACAAGCTGACGAAGGCCTGGAACCGGCATAAGACCGAGCTGTTAACCGGTATGCTGCGCCTGTTTATCTATGGGGTGCTGGCGCTTTTGTTCTTCTGTCTGATGGCCATTAACAACTGGCAGATCCGCCACATAAGCCGCACCCTGGCCACCATGGCGCTGACCTACCTGGCCATGAGCCTTGCCATGCACGCGGTGTATGGCGGCTATGCCGTGGGCAAGAAGAAAAGCAAGCCCATTATCTCCTCCATGTCCCTGGCAACCCTGACCACCGACCTGGTTACCTACATTCAGCTGCAGATTATGAACACCAACGAAAATGCCAACGATGCACTGTCCCTTTTCGGGCGGGATCTTCCCTGGCTGGCCCTGTGCATGGTGCTGCAGGTGGTGCTGATTTTCTTCTGGGTGCGGCTGGGCAACAACTTCTACTTCACCATCAACCCGCCCAGGCGCTGCCTGGTGATTCTGGGCAACCCGGAGGAGAAAGCGGACCTGTGCCGGAAGATTGGCGTATACCGGCTGCAGTGGCGGGTGGAGCGCATTATCATGTGGGATTCCCCCCAGGTGCACACCGCCATTGAAAAGGCCGATGTGGTTTTCCTGGGTGCCCTGCCCAGCCAGGCCAAGCTGGACCTTCTCAACACCTGCTACCGGCAGCACAAGGATGTGCTGTGCAAGGCCCAGCTGCAGGACATTATGCTGTCCAACGCCACACAAACCGTGGTGGACGATGCACCCTTCCTGCAAATGACCTACGCCAAAATGACCCTGGGTCAGCGCGTTGTGAAGCGGATGATGGACATTGGCTTCTCTGCGCTGGTGCTGCTGCTGCTCTCCCCGGTAATGGGCGCCATTGCCCTGGCCATTCACATGGAGGATGGCAGCCCGGTGCTTTTCTACCAGCGCCGCATAACCATTGCAGGCAAGGAGTTTGTTATCCGCAAGTTCCGCACCATGCGCCTGGAGGGTGATGGTGTGCAGCCCCAGGTGTCCGCCACCAGGGACGATCCCCGCATTACCCGGGTAGGCAGGCTTCTCCGCCGCCTCCGCCTGGACGAGCTGCCCCAGTTCTGGAATATCCTCATTGGGGATATGACCCTGGTGGGCCCCAGGCCGGAAATGCTGGAAAACGTGCGCAAGTACAAGCAGGAGCTTCCCGCCTTTGCCTACCGGGAAAAGATGAAGGCCGGCCTGACCGGCTATGCGCAGATTGAGGGCCGCTACAACACCACCCCCGAGGACAAGCTGATGCTTGACCTGATGTACATCGAGAGCTTCTCCATCTGGCTGGATGTAAAGCTGCTCTTCCGCACAATGACAGTGTTCTTCAAAAAGGACAGCACCCGGGGTTTTGACAGCAGCACCATCCAGGACGACACGCAAACCCCATCCCTGGGCGCGTAAAGCAAAGGAGGCTTTTCCGTGGACACCACCTTGCTCATTATGGCTGCAGGCCTTGGCTCCCGCTACGGCGGCAACAAGCAGATTGACCGCATTGGCCCCAATGGGGAAATCCTGATGGAGTACTCCATTCACGATGCCATTGAGGCCGGGTTCAACAAGGTTGTCTTCGTCATCAAGCGCAGCATGGATGAAACCTTCCGCCAGATGATTGGCGACAAGATTGCCAGGAAGGTCACCGTGGCCTATGCCTACCAGGAATACGATTCCCTGCCCGGCGGCTTCACCCCGCCTGCGGAGCGCACCAAGCCCTATGGCACCGTGCATGCCGTGCTGGCTGCCAGAAACTTGATTCACGAGCCCTTCGCCGTCATCAATGCCGATGATTACTACGGCAAAACCGCCTTCAGAGCCATGGCGGATTGCCTCCGCCGGATGGACGGCATGCAGGCCTCCATGGTGGCCTACTACCTGCGCAACACCGTTTCCGAAAACGGGCACGTCACCCGCGGCGTGTGCCAGACCCGGGAAGGCAAGCTGGTGAAGGTGACCGAAACTTACAAGATTATGCCCTTTGCCGATGGCACCATCCGCGACCTGGACAGCGACCCCAACGGCCGCCTGCTGGACCCGGATGCCCTGGTGAGCATGAACTTCTGGGGCTTCACGCCCTGGTTCTTCCAGGCGGCGGAAAAAGCGCTGACGGCCTTCCTGAAGGACGATGGCGGCGACCCCCTGAAGAAGGAATACGCCCTGCCCACGCTGGTGGATCAGCTGATGAACCGGCAGGGCCTGCCGGTGGAGGTGCTCTCCACCAGGGCGGTATGGTTTGGCGTAACCTACCGGGAGGACAAGGCCTATGTGGCAGGCGAGCTGAAAAAGCTCCACGACAGGGGGGACTATCCGCCGGCGCTGTAAGCGCACCGAAAAAGTGGCTCCGGCCACTTTTTTTGCACCCTGCGGCTTTGGTTTTTCCTTTGTACTTTGGTTGACGTCGCCCGCCAAAAAGCCTTATAATATGTCAATACCGATTCAGGAAGGAGGCGGCATGATGGCCAAGCTGACCATTGCCACGGAAACCTGCAAGGGCTGCGGCCTGTGCGCCGATGTATGCCCCAAAAAGCTCCTGGCCCTGAGCCATGAGATTAACAGCAAGGGTTATCACCCCATCGCCATGACCGACCAGGAAAAGTGCATCGGCTGCGCGTTCTGCGCCCGGATGTGCCCGGACGCGGTGATTACGGTGGAGAAGTAATTGATTTGTCAGGAGGTACGCTCCATGGGTCAGAAAATGCTCATGAAGGGCAATGAGGCCATTGCCGAGGCGGCTATCCAGGCCGGATGCCGGTTCTTCTTCGGCTACCCCATTACGCCCCAGAACCAGATTCCCGAATATATGTCCAAGCGTATGCCCAAGGTGGAGGGCGGCTGCTTTCTGCAGGCGGAGAGCGAGGTTGCAGCCATCAACATGGTGTATGGTGCCGCCGGTGCCGGCGCCCGGGTGATGACCTCCTCCTCCAGCCCGGGAATTTCCCTCAAGCAGGAAGGCATCAGCTACATCGTGGGCGCCGAGCTGCCCTGCGTGATTGTCAACATGGTGCGCGGCGGCCCGGGCCTGGGCTCCATTCAGCCTGCCCAGAGCGATTACTACCAGTCCACCCGGGGTGGCGGACACGGCGACTACCGCATGCTGGTGCTGGCGCCTTCCTCCGTGCAGGAGGCGGTGGAGCTGACACAGCTGGCCTTCGACCTGGCGGACAAGTACCGCAACCCTGTGCTGATGATGGGCGACGGCCTGATTGGTCAGATGATGGAGCCTGTGGAAATGCCCGAGTATGTTAAGCCGGAGCTGCCCGAAAAAACCTGGGCTGCCACCGGCTGGAAGCCCGGCTGCGGGCGGGAGCGGGCCATTATCAACAGCCTGTATATCGACCCCGCCGCCCTGGAAAGGCACAACCGCAAGCTGTTTGAAAAATACGCTGTCATGGAGCAGACCGAGTGCCGCTGGCAGGAAGAACTGACCGATGATGCGGATTATGTGATTGTGGCCTATGGCACCACGGCCCGCATTGCCCGCAGCGCCATGCGCAAGCTGCGGGATGCTGGCATCAAGGCAGGCCTCATCCGCCCCATTACCCTGTGGCCCTTCCCCAATGCACCCATCCAGAAGGCGGCAGAGCACGCCAAAGCCTTCCTGACGGTGGAAATGTCCATGGGTCAGATGGTGGACGATGTGCGCCTGGCGGTGAACGGCAAGAAGCCTGTGGAATTCTACGGCCGCACCGGCGGCATTGTGCCCACCGTGCGGGAGATTGTGGAGCAGGTGGAAGCCATGGCAAAGGAGGGGAAGTAAGATGGCAGTCGTTTACGAAAAGACCAAGCTGCTGACGGACAAGCCTCTGCACTACTGCCCTGGCTGCACCCACGGCATTATCCACCGCTTGGTAGCGGAGGCCATTGACGAGCTGGGCGTGCAGGAGCGCACCATCGGCATTGCACCCGTGGGCTGCGCCGTGTTTGCCTACGATTATTTCAACTGCGATATGATGGAGGCTGCCCACGGCCGCGCACCCGCCGTAGCCACCGGCTGCAAGCGGGTGAACCCCAACAATGTGGTTTTCACCTACCAGGGTGATGGCGACCTGGCGTCCATTGGCGCAGCGGAAATTACCCACGCCGCCACCAGGGGTGAAAACATTACCGTTATCTTTGTGAACAACGCCATTTACGGCATGACCGGCGGACAGATGGCGCCCACCACCCTGCCCGGCCAGGTGACCACCACCAGCCCCTATGGCCGTGATGTAAACCACTGCGGCTACCCCATCCGCGTCAGCGAAATGCTTGCCACCCTGGATGGCCCGGCGTATATTGCCCGGGTGTCCGTCCACGATGTGAAGCACATCATGGAGGCCAAAAAGGCCATTAAGAAAGCCTTCCAGATGCAGCTTGAGGGCAAAGGCTTTGCCCTGGTGGAGGTGCTCTCTGCCTGCCCCACCAACTGGGGCATGACACCCCAGGAGGCCCTGAAATGGCTGGAGGAAAACATGATTCCCCAGTATCCCCTGGGCGTGAAGAAGGAGGTTGAGTAACATGGAGGCTCAATTCCTGATTGCAGGCTTTGGCGGGCAGGGTGTGCTGCTGATTGGTCAGCTGCTGGCAAAGGCCGCCATGCACGACGGCATGAACGTTTCCTGGATGCCCTCCTACGGCCCTGAAATGCGCGGCGGCGAGGCCAACTGCGCCGTGGTGATCTCCGATGAGCCCATCGGCAGTCCCCTGGTAACCGAGCCGCCCATTGCCGTGATTATGAACAAGCCCAGCATGCTGAAGTTTGCACCCGCCATGGAAAAGGGCGGACTGATGCTGTACAATTCCTCCCTGATTGACATTACGCCCGACAGGCAGGACATTACCGCTGTTGGCATCGACTGCAACGGCATTGCCGAGCAGCTGGGCAACGCCCGCACCGCCAACATGGTGATGCTGGGCGCCATCATCCAGCGGACAGGCGTTATTTCCATCGACAGCGCCATGGAGGCCCTGAAGGCCACCTTCGGCCCGAAAAAGGAGCACCTGCTGCCCATCAACCGCCAGGCCATGGAGGCCGGTGCAGCAGCCGCCAGGTAACACAAAAGAACCGCCGTGCCTCTGTGTGAAGCACGGCGGTTTTCTTATGTCAGTTCAGGGCCGTGCCCAGGGCCTGGCACGCTGCCAGCGCATCCCCGTCCGGATCTTCGTTGCAGATGACGCTGCCCGTCAATCACTGCCATTGTCAATCGGTTTTTCGCGCTTTTTTGCTTGACAAATCCTGCATGGGTGGCTATAATGTCCGCCCAATGAAAAAAAGGAGAAAAAATCGATGCGTTTTTTGGAGGCAAACGGCCTGAGCAAAACCTATATCCGCCGCTGCAAGCCCAGGGAAGGCGGTCTTTCCCGGCTGTGGAAGCGGGAGATTCAGCAAATTGATGCCCTGCAGGATGCATCCTTCACCATTGAGGAAGGCGAGCTGGTGGGGTTGATTGGCCCCAACGGCGCAGGAAAATCCACCACGGTGAAGCTGCTGACGGGCATCCTGACCCCCACGGGCGGTACCTGCCGGGTGGATGGCCGGGTACCCTGGCTGGAGCGGAAGGAGCATGTGCGCCGCCTGGGTGTGGTGTTTGGCCAGCGCACCCAGCTATGGTGGGATGTGCCCATCCACGATTCCTTCCTTCTGTTGCGGGACGTGTACAGCCTAGACAAGGCCTCCTGGCAGCGCCGGCTGGATCAGCTGGTGGATGCGCTGGATCTTTCCGCCTTTCTGCAAACGCCTCTGCGGCAGCTGAGCCTGGGGCAGCGCATGCGGGCGGAGCTGTGCGGCTCCCTGCTGCACGAGCCAAAACTGCTTTTCCTGGATGAGCCTACCATTGGCCTGGATGCGGTGAGCAAGCTGAAGCTCCGTGCCTTCCTGAAGGAGGAAAACCGCCAGCGGGGTACCACCATTCTCCTGACCACCCACGACATGGAGGACATGCTGGCCCTGTGCCAGCGGGTGATGGTGCTGGGCCGCGGCAGGCTGCTGTACGATGGGCAGCTGGATACCCTTCTGCGCCAATACGACACGGTGCACACCCTGCGCTGCTCCTTTGACGGGGAGGTGGATTTGTCCCGCTTGCCGGAGTGCATCCAACAGGAAATGGACGGGGAGAACCATGTGCTGACCTTTGCACCGGGGGAGATTCCCACAGGGGAAGTGCTGAACCAACTGCTCCAGTGCGGCGCTTTGCGTGAAATGACATTGAAAGAACAGAACATTGACCAGCTGATTGCCCGGATGTATGAGGAGATGCAGCTATGAGAAGGCTTAAACCCTACCTGACAGCCTTCCGCATACGCGCCCTGCTGGAAACCCAATACCGGGGCGCGGCCCTGGGCGGGCTGGTGACGCAGATGTTCTTTGCACTGGTGCTGGTCAGCCTATACACCGCCCTGTATAACGGCAGCGACCCGGCGGCGCTGCAGGCCACCGTGTCCTATGTATGGCTGCAGCAGATGTTCTTCCGGGCGCTTTTCATCAGCGATGGGGAAATGCAGCAGCAGGTGCTTTCCGGCTCCCTGGCCTACACCCTGTGCCGCCCGGTGGACCAGCACCTGTACTGGGTCAGCCGGAACCTTGCCGCCCAGCTGGTGGGCATGGCTATGCGCAGCCTGCCAATGCTGGCGCTTCAATGCCTGCTGCCTGCCTCCTTGCGGCTGTCCCTGCCCGCAAGCCCGCTGGCGCTGGTGCAGTTCATCATCAGCTTTGGGCTGGGCATTGTGTGCGTGTGCCAGATTCACGCCATCACCCTGGCCATCACCATGAAAACCCTGGACAACCGGGGCCTGAGCGCCATGCTGAGCCTGCTGCTGATGACCTTCTCCGGCAATGTGATTCCCCTGACCCTTTACCCGGAAAGCCTGCAGGCGCTGATCCGCTATCAGCCCTTTGCCCAGGCCCTGGATGCACCCATCCGCATGTACCTGTACGGGCAGTCCATGGGTGAATGGCTCACCAGCATGGGTGTGCAGCTTTTGTGGACGGTAGCACTGCTGGCCCTGGGCCGCTGGATGTGGGCAAGGCAGCTGCGCTATGTGACCGTGCAAGGAGGCTGACAGCATGAAATACATCCTTCACGCCATGGGTATGAACCTGAAAAGCGCCGCCCAGTACCGGGCCTCCTTCCTCATGCAGAACATTGCCCAGTTCGTTATGGTGGGCGGCGAGTTCCTTGCCGTGGTGGTGCTGATGACCCGCTTCACCAGCCTGGGCCAGTGGTCGGCAGATGAAATCATGTTCTACTGGGGCGTCATGCAGCTGACCTTCGCCCTGTGCGAGTGTCTGGGGCGGGGGATTTCCACCTTTGCAGGCTATGTGGGCAATGGGGATTTCGACACCATTCTCCTGCGCCCAAGACCGCTTTTGCAGCAGGTGATTGCCCATCGGCTGGATCCCCGCCGCCTGGGCGGCATGCTGGTGGGCGGCGCCGCGCTGGCAGTGTCCTGCACGCGGCTGGGCATTGGCTGGACGGCGGAAAAGGTGGGTCTGACCCTGATGGCTGCCCTGGGCGGGTTCTTCCTCATACTGGGGCTTTTCCTCATTGAGGCCACGGTGAGCTTTTTCTCCGTGCGCTCCATTGAAATGGTGAACGTGCTGACCTATGGCGGCAGGCAAACCTGCCAGTACCCGGTGGACATTTACCACAGACCTCTGCAGGTGCTGTTCACCTGGGTTGCACCCTTTGCGCTGAGCATGCACCTGCCCATCAGCTTTGTGCTGGGCAAGCCTATCTTTGATGTGCCCATGGCCCTGGTGTGGCTGTCGCCCCTGGCAGGCCCGGTGTTCTTCCTGCTGATGACCCGGGTGTGGTACCTGGGCGCCCGGCACTACCGCTCCACCGGCACCTGATTTTTTCGTCAGGCTGCACAAATCGCAGGAATTTGCGCCGCGCCCCTTTTCAAACCGGGCGGAAATCGGTACAATAGAATAAGCCAGTATGCGGGCGGCTGCGGCTGCCCGCTTTTTTCAGGAGGATGACCCATGCCGCTTGCCGTTTATGCCCGATGCCTGCTGTGCTGGGAGGCCGATGTACCCCTGACGGACGACCTGCGCGCTCCGCTGCTCTCCGCCGCGCTGGAGGCCATTGCCCCGGTGGGCCAGGCGGAAGCCTGCTTTGACGCGGAGGGTGACACACTGACCCTGCGCCTGGCCCACACCCGCTTTCCTGCTGCCCTGCAACGGCAAATGGCCCTGTGGCTCTGCGCCCAGTCCCTGGGGGAAACCGCCATGGTTGCCATGGGCCAGGCGGGCACGCTGTACATCGGGCAGGAGTTCTCCCCGGAGGAGGACTGGGAGTGCCACACCGCACCCCTGCGGGAGATTTCCGATTGGTGGGCCAGCGCATCCCCCATGGAGGGTCAGCAGGCCCGGCGCCACCGCACCCAGCTGCAAACCATTGTCAAGCGCCGCCAGTACAACAACCTGGGCGGGTACATCAGCCGCGAGCTGCGCACCGCCCAGGAGCCGGGCAGGCTGTGCTTTGCCTTTGTTCCCCTGGTGATTGAGGCCATCTGGAGCCAGCATGCAGAGCTGTCCCTTGGCAGCCTGTGCGAAGGCCTGAACCTTGCAGACATGTCCCGCAGGCCCAGGGAGGCGCTCATGGCCTGGCTGGGTGTGCTGCCGGGCGTGTTGCGCCGCAGTCCCTCCGCTGCCACCGCCGCGCCCATCGACAGGGTGATTGCCGGCATCCGGGCGGATTGCTCCCTGCCCTATTCCCAGCAGAACCTGAGCCGCTCCCTGGGCCTGACGCCTGCTTATTTCTGCCGCCTGTTCTATGACAAAACAGGCCAGCACTTTTCGACCTTTTTGACCGTTACCCGCATGGAAAAGGCCCAGGCACTCCTATCCGATGGGCAGGAGCACAGCCTGGCAGAGGTCAGCCTGGCCTGCGGCTATCCCAACAAGAGCTACTTCTGCCAGGTGTTCAGGAAATACACCGGCCTCACCCCGGCAGAGTTTGAGCAGCGCGCCCGGTAAGGTCTGGCATGCAGGGTTCCGCCAGGGTGATTCGTTGCTATATTGGATCACCGCTGCATAGGATGTACCATCCTTCACAAGGAGGTTTTTCATGAAACGAATGCTATGCCTGCTGCTGGCGCTGGCGCTTTTGCCTGCATTATCCCTGGCAGAGGAGGCCGGCACCCCTGCGCCCGCCATCCGTGTGCTGCTGCGCCGCCTGGCGCTAACCGATACCGCCTACCTGACCCTGGACGGCGTATACACCGCCGCCACCGGCGATGCCGCCACCATGGCCTTTCCCAAGGGCAGCCAGGTGACTGTGAACATCCGTGAAGGGGATATGTACCTGCACTACGAGGGCATGAGCATCAACGTGGGCACCAGCCTGCGCCTGATTCGCAATGCCTCCGCTTCCGCCGAAACAGAGGGCATCCGCTTTGCAAAAAAGGGGAATTTCTACCCGGGGGACCTGCTGCTGACCATCCAGGACGGGCAGCTCCAGCCGGTGATGACCCTTTCCGTGGAGGACTACCTTCTGGGCGTTGTGCCCTATGAAATGAGCAATGCCTTCCCCCTGGAGGCCCTGAAGGCCCAGGCCATCTGCGCCCGCACCTATGCCCTGGCCCATGTGAATGCCTCCGCCGCCTATGATGTGGTGGACACCACCAACGACCAGGTTTTCAAGGGTGTTGACCTGACCACGAAAAACGCCATCCGCGCCGTGAAGGAAACCGCCGGCATTGTGGGCATGTACAAAAATCAGCTGGCTACCTGCTACTACAGCGCCTCCAACGGCGGGCAGACGGAGCTGGTGCAAAACGTGTGGAGCGGCCGCGGGGACTGGAGCTATTACGCCATGGTGGATGACCCCTTCGACCTGGAAAACCCGGAGAGCATCGTCCGCAAGGCCACGCTGAGCAAATCCGCCGCCGACCTGCCGGAGGATTTCTCCACCCTGGTGTGCAGCTACCTGGCAGATGAGATGGTCAACCAGGGCTTCGACCCGCTGCCCCGGGCCTTCCGCATGGACAGCATTACCAGCGTGGAGCTTGGCGGCGGCAAGCTGGACGCGCCCAGCCGCATGTGGGACAAGCTGACCATCACCTTCACCTGGTCGGGCAGGAAGCTGCTGGGCTGGGACGGACAGACCGCCCGGCCCACTGCCCAGCCCACGCCGGAGGAGGAGCTATCCCTCTTTATGGCAACCGCCACACCCACCCAGGCGCCCACCGCCACGCCTGCGCCCACGGAAACCCCCACGCCGGACGTGACCCGGGAGCCCCAGCCCGTGTACAGCGAGTTCATCGCCGCCCGGGAGCCCACCACCCTGACCCTGGACGTTTTCCCGGAGGTTATCTCCACCCTGAAGCTCAGCATTTCCGGCACGAACAACGAAATGCTGACCCTGAAGGAAACCGATGAGGCCTTTGTGCTGGAGGCCCGGCGCTATGGTCACGGCGTGGGCATGAGCCAGCGCGGCGCCCAGTGGATGGCTGCCCAGTATGGCAAGACCTACGCGGACATTCTGAAATTCTACTACCCGGGCATGACCCTTGCCAGGGTGTCCGCCGGTGCCGCCGTGCTGCCCACCGCCCAGCCTGCCCTGGTGCAAACCCCGCCGCCCGCCGCCACACCCACACCCCGGCCCACGCTGATGCCCGTCACCGGTGAGCTGCCCCAGGGCGCTTACCTGGCAAGCGTGGAAGGCGTGGCGGAGGACTCCAGCCTGAACCTCCGCAGCGAGCCTACCACCGCCTCGGACATCCTGATGCGCCTGTTTAAGCACCAGCAGCTGATGGTTCTGGAAACCTGCGCCGACCCGGAATGGGTGAAGGTCAAAACCGATGTGATTGAAGGCTACGTCATGCTCAGCTTCCTGGAGCGTGTGCAGTAGCCGCCAGAGGGCGCTGCCCTTGACAATCCCGGCAGAGGTTTTGCCTCTGCACTCCGCTTAAGTGTTTTCATCCCTAAAAAGTCCCTCTTTCTGTATTGGAAGAGGGATTTCTCTTTGCAGGGGTCACGCCGCGCGAAGGGCGCAACGCGACGCGGATGTGTTGCTTTGCCTCCATCCGGGGACAAAAAAAGCAGCCGGCGTGGTGCACCGGCTGCGGTTGGCTTAGTTTTCCTCGGGAGATTTCTGGATTTCGACAAACACGGGCTTGGGGCTGCGGGCCGTGGCGGCCTTGATGACCGCGCGGATGGCCTTGGCAATGCGCCCTTGCTTGCCGATGACTTTGCCCACATCCTCCTCCGCCACGTTCAGGGCGAGGATGATGGCCTCGGGGCCTTCGGTTTCATGAACGCTGACCTGGTCGGGGTGATCCACCAAGGACTGCGCCATGAAGGTAAGTAGTTCTTGCATGGAGACTTCCTTTCTTCATACCGGCTGTGCCGGCGCAGTCTTCATCAGACTTACTTCTCGATGACGCCGGTCTTCTTCAGCAGCACGCGAACGGTGTCGGTAGGCTGGGCGCCGCACTGGAGCCAGTACTTGGCGCGCTCGCCATCCACCTTGATTTCAGCGGGAGCGGTCATGGGGTTGTAGTAGCCGATCTCCTCAATGAAGCGGCCGTCACGGGGGCACTTGGCATCGGCGATGACAACACGGTAGAAGGGCTTCTTCTTCATGCCCATTCTCTTCAGACGGATCTTGACAGACATTGGATTTCCTCCTCAATACTCGTATGGTGTAATCTATATGGAAATCATATACCCTGTATATGAGTCCACGCTTATTTCATGCCCGGCAGGCGCATCCGCAGGCGGCCTTTGCCCTTCATCTGGGTCATTTGCTTCATCATCTGCTTCGCCTGGTCAAACTGGCGGATCAGCTGGTTCACATCCTGCACGGTGGTACCGGAGCCAGCTGCAATGCGCTTGCGGCGGCTGGCGTTGAGGATGCCCGGGTTGCGGCGCTCCCTGGGCGTCATGGAGCGGATGATGGCCTCGGGCTTCTTCATGGCGTTTTCGTCCACATCGATGTCCTTACCGGACATGCCCGGCAGCATCTCAATCATGGACTTGATGCCAACCTTTTTCATGGACTGCATCTGCTCCAGGAAGTCCTCCAGGGTCAGGTCGGCATTCTTGGCCTTGCGGGCCAGCTTGTCCACATCGTGCTCATCAAAGGCTTCACTGGCTTTATCAATCAGGGTCAGCACATCGCCCATGCCCAGGATGCGGCTTGCCATGCGGTCCGGGTGGAAAGGCTCAATGTCGGTGAGCTTTTCGCCCACGCCGCTGAACTTGATGGGCTTGCCCGTCACCGCGCGGACAGACAGGGCCGCGCCGCCGCGGGTGTCGCCGTCCAGCTTGGTGAGAATCACGCCGTCAATGGCCAGCTTCTCGTTGAAGGACTGGGCCACATTCACCGCGTCCTGACCAGTCATGGCGTCCACCACCAGGAGAATTTCCTGGGGCTTCACGGTTTCCTTGATGCGGGCCAGCTCGTCCATGAGCTCGGTGTCGATGTGCAGGCGACCGGCGGTATCGATAATCAGCACATCCCGCTGGTAATACCGGGCATACTCCACAGCCTCCCGAGCCGTTTTCACCGGATCCTGCGTGCCCTTTTCAAACACGGGCACGTTCACCTGCTTGCCCACCACCTGCAGCTGCTTGATGGCGGCAGGGCGGTAAATGTCGCAGGCGGCAAGCACGGGCTTCTTGCCCTGCTTCACCAGGTAGCCTGCCAGCTTGGCAGCCATGGTGGTTTTGCCGGCGCCCTGCAGGCCGCAGAGCATGTACACCGTCAGCGGGCTGGAGGACCAGGTCAGCCGGGCGTTGGAGCCGCCCATGAGCTGGGTCATTTCCTCATTGACAATCTTGATGACCTGCTGGCCCGGGGTCAGGGAGGAAAGAATCTCCTGGCCCACGCACCTTTCGGTAACCTTCTTAATGAAGTCCTTGGCTACGGCATAGTTAACGTCGGCCTCCAGCAAGGCCATGCGAACCTCCCGCATGCCCTCCTTTACGTTTTGCTCTGTCAGCTTGCCCTTGCCCGTCATTTTCCGCAGGGCGCCCTGCAGCTTTTCACTCAAGCCTTCAAAGGCCATTGCTTTCCTCCTGGTTCATGCGGATCAGCGCGTCCAGCAGCTTTTCCGCCTCGTCATAGCGCCTGTCCTGCAGGGCAGCCCGGCACGCCTCCAGGCCTTCGCCCGTGCGGGTGAAGCGGGCCGCCATGCCCAGCTTGTCCTCCATGTCGAACAGCTTGGCAGCGGCGCGGGTCAGCATATCATGCACACCCTGGCGGCTGACGCCTGCCTCCTGGGCAATCTCCCCCAGGGACATATCCTCCTCGCAGTGCAGGTGCAACACCTGGCGCTGCTTATCCGTCAGCAGGCCGCCGTAAAACGCCGCCAGCCATGCCAGCTCGACCTTGCGATCCAGTTCGTCATGCCTGTGGGTTTCCATGCTGGCAGCCTCCGTCAAGGTGTTTAGGTTGACACCTGGAACATTATATACGCAATCGCCCGTCCTGTCAAGGGGCTTTTCTTGACAGGTGAAAAAAACCTTTACAAACGGCAACGTTTGTGGTGAAATAAAGGCAGAAACAGCAAAGGAGACATTTTCATGAGCTTTACGCCGCGTTTTCCGCACTTTCTCCACGGGGGTGACTATAATCCCGACCAGTGGCTGGACAGGCCGGACATTCTGGACAGGGATGTGGAGCTGATGCACGCCGCCCATGTGAACTGCGTTTCCGTGGGCATTTTCTCCTGGGCACGGCTGGAGCCGGAGGAAGGCGTGTACGACTTTGAATGGCTGGACAGCGTGATTGACAGGCTGTGGCAGGGTGGCATCCGCATCATTCTGGCAACACCCTCCGGCGCGCGCCCGGCCTGGATGGCTCAGAAATACCCCGAGGTGCTGCGGGTGAACGACCGCCTCCAGCGGATGCACTTTGGCGAGCGGCACAACCACTGTCCCTCCTCCCCTGTGTACCGGGAGAAGGTTCGCGCCATCAACACCGCGCTGGCCCGGCGCTATGCCAGCCACCCGGCGGTGATTTTGTGGCACCTGAGCAACGAGTACTCCGGCGACTGCCGCTGCCCCCTGTGCCAGGAGAAATGGCGCACCTGGCTGAAGGACAGGTATGGCACGCTGGACAGCCTGAACCAGTGCTGGTGGACCAGCTTCTGGAGCCAGCGGTACACGGACTGGCGCCAGGTGGAGGCCCCCGGCCCCATGGGCGAAACCAGCAACACCTCCATGTGGGTGGACTGGCGGCGCTTCTCCACCTGGCAGTGCAAAACCTTTATCGAGAACGAGCGGGACGCAGTGAAGGCCGTGAACCCGGAGCTGCTCTGCACTGCCAACCTGATGGAGCGCTTCTGGGACTATGACTATTTCGACCTGAGCGAGACCATTGACGTTGTGTCCTGGGACAGCTACCCCGAGTGGCACAGCGGTGACGATGTGCAGCGGGCAGCGGAGTTTGCCATGAACCACGATTTGATGCGCTCCTTCAAGGATCAGCCCTTCCTGCTGATGGAGTCCACACCCTCCCAGGTAAACTGGAAGCCTGTTAACAAGCTGAAGCGCCCGGGCATGCATATGCTTTCCTCCATGCAGGCGCTGGCCCACGGCAGCCAGAGCGTGATGTACTTCCAGTGGCGCAAGGGGCGCGGCGGCGCGGAGATGTTCCACGGCGCGGTGGTGGACCACGACGGCAGCGAAAACCACCGGGTGTTTCAGGATGTGGCCCGGGTGGGCCAGGCCCTGGAAAAGCTGGAGCCCCTGTACCGGCAGCCCATGGAAAAGCCGGAGGTATGCATCCTCTACGATACGCAGAACCGCTGGGCCATTGACTATGCGCAGACCGGGCACCCCAAGAACATGCGCTATTTCGACACGGTGAACATGCACTACCGCAGCCTGTGGCAGCAGGGGTGCAGCATTGATTTCCGTGACATGCGCGCCTGTACCGACTTAACCGGCTACAGGCTGGTGGTGGCACCCATGCTGTTCATGTTCCGGGGCGGCATTGAGGAAAAGCTCCGCGCCTTTGTGGCTGGCGGCGGCACCCTGGTGATGACCTACTTCTCCGGCTGGGTGGATGAAAACGACCTGGCCTTCCTGGGCGGCACACCTCACGGGCTGATGGACGTTTTCGGCCTTCGGGGCACGGAGCTGGACGCCCTCTACCCCCATGACGAAAACGCCCTTGTGATGCAGGACGGGCAGCGCTATGCCATCCGGGAGCTGTGCGAGATTCCCGAAAGCCTTGGAGCGGAAACCTTGGGCGTATTTGAGCAGGACTTCTACGCAGGCATGCCCTGCCTGTCCCGCAACGCCTATGGAAAGGGCCGTGCGTATTACCTGTCAGCCAAGGTAGAGCAGGCGGGCCTGGATGCCATCTATCAGAATATTGCCAGCGAACTGCACCTGACCCGCGCCCTGACGGATGCGCTGCCTGAAGGGGTTGTTGCCACCCGGCGCGGCAGTGCAGTGTTTCTGCAGAACTACACCGGCAGTGAGCAGCCCATCACCCTGTCCCGGGTGTACACGGATATGCTCACCGGCGAGGCCGTGCAGCGCACCACCCTGCCTGCCTATGGCGTGATGGTGCTGCAATAAAAAGAAAGGCAGGCCCGTTTTTGCGGCGGGTCTGCCTTTGCTTTATGCCTTTTTCTTCACCGGACCAATGCTTTCGCCGGGGATGAGCTTCACGGGGATGCTCCCCATTTCGCTAACGGCGGTGCGGGGGTTTTCGATGCGGTCGATCAGGTATTGGGCGGCCTGGGTGCCCATGCGCTTGGTGTCCTGCTTGATGGTGGTCAGCCTGGGGCGCAGCAGCTGACCCATGCGGATGCCGTCAAACCCGGCCAGGGACACATCCGCTGGCACCTTCAGGTGCAGGTCACCGGCGGCCTCCAGGGCGCCAAGGGCGGTTTGATCATCGGGCAGGAGGACGCAGGTGGGCGGGTTGGGCAGGCGCATCAGCCGGGTCATGGCTTGGTAGCCTGCGGTGGGACTGTCATACAGGGCGTCCACCAGGTATTCCGGGCTGGGCAGGATGTTCAGCTCGCTCAGCGCCCGGTAATAGCCGGTAATGCGGTTCTCCGTTACCGAGGAGCGCTGCCCGTGGACAAAGGCAATGCGCCGGTGGCCCTTTTCGTAGGCGTATTTCACCAGCTGCTGCATGCCCTGCAGGTTTTCGCTCATCACACAGCTGCGGTTGTTGAAGGCATGGTCGATGGTTACACAGGGTATGTCACTGGTGGCAAGCTCCGCCACCTCCAGGGAATAGAAGTCCGCACACACCATGCACACGCCGTCCACATTGCGGTAGCGGCAGTGCTCCAGGTAGGTCATGCCTGTCCAGCCCACGTTGTGGTTGATGAAGGTTATGTCATATCCGTGCTTTTCGCACTCACACTTGAAGGCATCCAGCACCTGGGCAAAGAAGCTGTGGGTCAGGCCGTTGTGCCCGTCATCGGCATACAGAACGCCCAGGTTGTAGGAGCGGTTGGTTTTCAGCGTGCGGGCAATGGCATTGGGGTAATAGCCGATTTCCCGGGCGGTGCGCTGCACCAGCTCCCGCGTTTCCTCTGAAATGTCGCTGTAATTATTGAAGGCCTTGCTGACCGTGGAAATCGACAGGCCGCATTTGGCGGATACATCCTTGATGGTGACTGCCACGTCGTCGCCTCCCTGTCTTTGATGCTAAATCGGTTTCGCTGGGCTGAGTATACCCCAGAATACGCAAAATTTCAATAGGTTTTTTGTATTTTCGCTGGCTTATTTCCTCCATATCCGCCATTCTCCTTTTAGCATTGCCCAATGAAGAAAAATGTGCTATAATGTATTCATAATGGGAGCATGGGCCTGCACCTGGTGCAGGCATGTTCCGCATTTCAATGGCGCAGGAGGTGAATCCGGCCTTGGCCGGAGCCTATACCCATGAAAGAACGAATGCTGATCACCGGCGGCAATCCCCTGGAGGGTGAGGTGCGCGTCAGCGGCGGCAAGAACACGGCGGTGGCAGTCATCCCCGCAGTGCTCCTGTCCGACGAGCCCTGCACCATCGAGAACCTTCCCGACATTGAGGATGTGCGCGCGCTGGTGGATATTCTCCGCTCCCTGGGTGCGAAGGTGACCTACGCCCCCGGCGAGTTCATGACCATTGACCCACGGACGGCAGAGGGCTTTCACATCGGCTATCACGACAGTCAGCGCCTGCGTGCCAGCTATTACCTGCTGGGCGCACTGCTGGGCCGCTGCGGGCATGCGGAGGTGTACTTCCCCGGCGGGTGCGAGATTGGCTCCCGGCCCATCGACCAGCACCTGAAGGGCTTCAACGCCCTGGGCGCGGAAACCGAAACCCACGGCGGGCGCATCACCGCCATGGCCAAGGAGCTGACAGGCAGCGATGTGTTTTTCGATGTGGTCACCGTTGGCGGCACCATCAATGTGATGCTGGCAGCCGCCAAGGCCAAGGGCACCACCATCATCTACAATGCTGCCAAGGAGCCCCACATTGTGGACCTGGCAAACTTCCTGAACAGCATGGGTGCCAAGGTGAAGGGCGCCGGCACGGATGTGATTCGCATTCGCGGTCAGCAGTACCTGCACGGCGCCACCTATGCCGTCATCCCCGATCAGATTGAAACCGGCACGCTGATGATTGCCGCCGCCGCCACAAGGGGCGATGTGGTGATCCACGGCTGCATCCCCCAGCACATGGAGGCCTTAACCGCCAAGCTGCTGGAAATGGGCGTGAAGGTTACCGATAGCGATGATGCCATCCGCGTCCGCACCCTGGGCGCCCACCGGGCCGTGAACATCAAAACCCAGGTATATCCGGGCTTCCCCACAGATCTGCAGCAGCCCATGAGCGCACTGCTGACCACCGCCCGGGGCACCAGCATTATACAGGAAACGATTTTCGAGCAGCGCCTGAAGCACCTAGACGAAATTGCCCGCATGGGTGCCCGCGTCCGGGTGGCAGGCCGCATGGCGATACTGGAGGGCGTATCCCAGCTGTACGGCGCGCCCGTCACCTGCACCGACCTGCGCGCCGGCGCGGCCCTGGTGGTGGCTGGCCTGATGGCAAAGGGCGTTACGGAAATCTATCACCCTGAATACATCGACCGCGGCTACGAGCAAATCGAGGCCAAGCTCCGCTCCCTGGGTGCCGTTATCTCCCGGGAGGCCTGCGAATAAGTCCCGCGTCTAGGGCAAACAATTATCCCCCTTTCCGCTGTGGAAAGGGGGATTGCTTTGCCTTTTGGGGTTAAACGGGGGTGATGGTCAGGCTGCCGTTGGCTGCATCCACCTGCAGGGTTTGCCCGGGGTGCACATCGGCGGCGATAATCCGCCTGGCCACCAGGGTTTCCACCTTGGATTGCAGGTACCGCTTCAGGGGCCGTGCACCGTAAATGGGGTCGAACCCCTGGTCGATAACGTGCTCCAGGGCAGCGGGGGTCAGGGTCACGGAAAGCTGCCTGTCCCGCAGGCGCTGGTTCAGCCCGGCGAGCATCAGCTCCACAATGCGGCTGATCTGGCTGCGGGTCAAGGGCTTGTAGTAGACAATCTCGTCAATCCGGTTCAGGAACTCCGGGCGGAAGTGGGTCTTCAGCAGGCGATCCACCTGGCTGCGGGCCTCGGGGGTAATGTCATCGTTCCGGATGCCTTCCAGAATGTACTCGCTGCCCAGGTTGCTGGTCATGATGAGGATGGTGTTCTTGAAGTCCACCGTGCGACCCTGGCTGTCGGTAATGCGGCCATCGTCCAGCACCTGGAGCAGCACGTTGAACACATCCGGGTGAGCCTTCTCCACCTCGTCGAACAGGACAACGGAGTAGGGATGGCGGCGGACGGCCTCCGTCAGCTGGCCGCCTTCATCATAGCCAACGTATCCGGGAGGTGCACCAATCAGCCGGCTGACGCTAAACTTCTCCATGTACTCGGACATGTCGATGCGCACCATGTTCTTCTCATCGTCAAACAGGGCCTGGGCCAGCGCCTTGGCAAGCTCGGTCTTGCCCACGCCTGTGGGACCCAGGAACAGAAAGCTGCCCAGAGGCCTGTTGGGATCCTGAATGCCCGCACGGCTGCGGAGGATGGCCTCGCACACCTTGGTTACCGCCTCATCCTGGCCGATGACCCGCCGGTGCAGCACATCCTCCAGGTGCAATAGCTTTTCCCGCTCGCCTTCCATCAGCTTGGCTACAGGGATGCCCGTCCACCGGGCCACAATGCGGGCAATCTCCTCCTCGGTCACCTTGTCCCGCAGAAGGCTGTCCTCACCCTTGGATTTTTCTGCAATGGCCTCTTCTTCTGCCAGCTCCTTCTGCAGGCGGGGAAGCTCGCCGTATTTCAGCTCGGCGGCCCGGTTCAGGTCGTAGGTGCGCTCGGCCTTTTCAATGTCGGCGTTC
This sequence comes from uncultured Faecalibacterium sp., assembly GCA_964383815.1. Lineage (GTDB taxonomy): Bacteria > Bacillota > Clostridia > Christensenellales > Aristaeellaceae > UBA11524. Next base: position 30,277 of record CAYLIC010000020.1, read on the forward strand.
ACCTTTTCGATGTCCTCCCGGAGCTTGTTCACCTTGGCAATGGCGTTCTTCTCGTTTTCCCAGCGGGCCTTCATGGTGTTGAAGGCTTCCCGCTGCTCCGCCAGCTCCTTCTGCAATTCCTCCAGCCGGGCCCTGGTCAGGGGATCCTCGTCCTTTTTCAGGGCGGCCTCCTCAATTTCCAGCTGCATAATCTTCCGGCGGATGTCGTCCAGCTCCGTGGGCAGGGAGTCAATCTCCGTGCGAATCATGGCGCAGGCTTCGTCCACCAGGTCAATGGCCTTGTCGGGCAGGAACCTGTCTGTAATGTAGCGGTTGGACAGGGTTGCGGCGGCAATCAGCGCACCATCCTGAATCTTCACGCCATGGAAAACCTCATAGCGCTCCTTCAGGCCACGGAGAATGGCAATGGAGTCCTCTACGGTAGGTTCGCCTACCATCACAGGCTGGAAGCGGCGCTCCAGGGCGGCATCCTTTTCAATGTACTGGCGATACTCGTTCAGGGTGGTGGCGCCAATGCAGTGCAGCTCACCCCGGGCCAGCATAGGCTTCAGCAGGTTGCCAGCATCCATGGCACCATCCGCCTTGCCTGCACCCACAATGGTGTGCAGCTCATCGATGAACAGGATAATGCGGCCTTCGCTCTTCTTGATTTCCGCCAGTACAGCCTTTAGGCGCTCCTCAAACTCACCCCGGAACTTGGCGCCGGCAATCAGGCTGCCCATGTCCAGGGAGAAGATGGTGCGGTTTTTCAGGGAGTCCGGTACATCCCCGCGGACAATGCGCTGGGCCAGGCCCTCGGCAATGGCGGTCTTGCCCACGCCGGGCTCGCCAATAAGCACCGGGTTGTTCTTCGTTTTGCGGGACAGAATGCGAATCACATTGCGGATTTCGCTGTCCCGGCCGATAACGGGATCCAGCTTGTGCTGCCGGGCCAGCTCCACCAGGTCGGAGCCATACTTCTTCAGGGCGTCGTAGGTTTCCTCGGGGTTGTCGCTGGTGACACGGGTGGCGCCGCGAACCTCGCTCAGCGCCTTCAGGAAGGCAGCCTCCTGATAGCTGAAGGTGCGCAGCAGCTCCTTCACCCGGGCGTTGGGCTTGGCGCAGATGCCCATCCACAGGTGTTCCACGGACAGGTATTCGTCCTTCATCTGCCTGGCCTTGGCCTCGGCCTCCTGCAAGGCCTTGTCCATATCCGGGGAGATGTATACCTTGTCGGCCTCCCGCCCCGGGCCGGACACCCGGGCAATCCGCCCCAGGCTGTCCTGTACGGCCTTGCGCAGGCCCTCCACGTTGATCTGGCACTTTTTCAGCAGCTGGGGGATAAGGGACTGATCGTCCTCCAGCAGGGCAGAAAGGATATGCTCCTGATCTACCTGCATGTGCTGATATTCCACCGCAATGCTCTGGGCGCGCTGCAGCGCTTCGATGGTCTTTTGCGTCAACTGATTCATATTCATCCATCATTCCTCCTTTGGGAAGTTTGACTTTCTTTGACCTTCACAAGAACATTCTACACCATATCGGGTAAAAGTCAAGGGCCAAAAAAACTTTTTTTGAAAAAAGGGTTGACAAGCGTTCTTTGCCGTGTTACTATGTTATCAGTTCATCACACTAAAGTGATGAATCATTAAAGAAAGACATTGAGGGAGGATTTCAACGATGAAGAAGTTTGTTGCGATGGTGATGGCCCTGGTTCTGTCCCTTTCCATGATGGCTGCCTTTGCCGAGGATGCCGGCGACAAGGCCTACGTTGTTAACAAGGGTACCCTGGTGGTGGGCATTACCGATTTCGAGCCCATGGACTACAAGGACGGGAACGGCAACTGGATCGGCTTTGATGCCGATGTGGCCAAGGCCTTTGCCGAATCCCTTGGTGTGAAGGTCGAATTTGTTGAAATCGACTGGGACAACAAGATTCTGGAGCTGGACGCCAAGGCCATTGACTGCGTGTGGAACGGCATGACCCTGACCGACGCTGTGAAGGCCGCCATGGAGTGCTCCAACGCCTACATGAACAACGCCCAGGTGGTGGTTGTCCCCGCTGAGAAGGCCGAGCAGTACCAGACCATTGAGAGCCTGGAAGGCCTGACCTTCGCCGTGGAGGCTGGCAGCGCCGGCGAGGCGGAGGTTACCGCACTGAACCTGGCTACCACCCCTGTGACCGCCCAGTCCGATGCGCTGATGGAGGTTGCCGCCGGTACCTCCGATGCTGCCGCCATTGATGCCCTGATGGCCGCCGCCATGATTGGCGAAGGCACCAGCTATGCCAACCTGACCTACACCGTGGGCCTGAACAGCGAGGAGTACGGCGTAGGCTTCCGCAAGGGTTCCGACCTGGCTGCCGCGCTGAACGAGTTCCTGGTGAAGGCCTATAAGGAAGGCACCCTGACCCAGATTGCCGAAACCTACAAGGTTCAGGCTGCCCTGATTGCCCAGGAATAATCCACAGAAGAAATCACCCGCCGGGGGAGCCGCGGAAAGGCGGCTTCCCCCATTGCGGCGCTAAAGGAGAATGACCCATGCAGGAGTTTTTACAACAGCTGCCCATTGTGCTGCGCTCCCTCAATGAGGGCTTTGGGCAAACGCTGCGCCTGTTTTTCGTTACCCTGGCAGGTGCGCTGCCCCTGGGCCTTGTTATCTCCTTTGGCTCCATGAGCCGCTTTGCGCCGCTGAAGTGGTTCACCCGGCTGTTTGTGGGCCTCATCCGCGGCACGCCGCTGATGATTCAGCTGCTGATTTTCTTCTATTTCCCCGGCCTGATTCTGAAAACGAACATCTGGGGCAGCGGCGAGGCCGGGCGCTTTGCGGCGGCATCCATTGCCTTTATTATCAACTATGCCTGCTACTTTTCAGAAATCTACCGCGGCGGCATACAGGGCATACCCGCCGGGCAGGAGGAAGCCGGCCTGGTGCTGGGCATGACCCGCCGGCAGATTTTCTTCAAGGTCAAGCTCATGCAGATGGTCAAGCGCATTGTGCCGCCCATCTCCAATGAGATTATCACCCTGGTGAAGGATACCTCCCTGGCCCGCATCATCTCCCTGCAGGAGATTATCTGGGCAGGCCAGGCCTTCATGAAGGGGAGCCAGGGCATATCCGGCGCCATATGGCCGCTGTTCTTCACCGGGCTGTACTACCTGGTGTGGAACGGTGTGGTGTCCTGGCTGCTGGGCAGGCTGGAAAAGAAGCTGGACTATTTCTGGTAAGGCGGTGAAGCAACATGGCATTTCTCCAGGTGGAAAACCTTCAAAAGAGCTTTGGGGAGGTCAGCGTCCTGAAGGATGTGAGCTTCACCATGGAAGTGGGCGAGGTTGTCAGCATGATCGGCTCCTCCGGCAGTGGCAAAACCACCCTGCTCCGCTGCCTGAACTTCCTTGAGAAGCCGGACAAGGGGCGCATCCTTATGGGAGACGAGGTGCTGTTCGACGCGGCGGACGCCAGCACCCAGCGGGAGAGCCAGGTGCGGAAAAAGCGCCTGCATTTCGGCCTGGTGTTTCAGAACTTCAACCTTTTCCCTCAATATACCGCCCTGCAAAACGTGATGCTGGCAAAGGAGCTGCTGGCCCGGGAGCAGCCTGACTACAAGGCCAGCCGGCAGAAGATTCGCACGGAAATCCAGCAGCAGGCAGAGGCACTGCTTGTGCAAATGGGCCTGCAGGACAGGATGAACAACTACCCTCACCAGCTTTCCGGCGGGCAGTGCCAGCGGGTAGCCATCGCCCGCTCGCTGAACCTGGAGCCGGACATCCTCTGCTTTGACGAGCCCACCTCCGCCCTGGACCCGGAGCTGACCGGAGAGGTGCTGCGGGTTATCCGCTCCCTGGCGGACAAGAACACCACCATGATCATTGTCACCCACGAAATGGCCTTCGCCCGGGATGTAGCCAGCAAGGTCATCTTCATGGATGATGGCGGCATCTGCGAAATGGGCACGCCGGAGCAGGTCTTTGGCAATCCCCGGCAGGAGCGCACAAAGCATTTCCTGATGAACTACGCCAAATAAACAGCCGCCGCCGGACACCATGCCGGCGGCGGTATTCTTTTTGGGGAAAGGGATGTGCCGGGCGAATGTGCCGCCTTCCGCCTCACACGTCCCTTTGCGCCAGCTTCTTTTTCGTATCCTGCCGGATTTCCTCCCGCAAGGCCGCCAGCACGGGGGAGAAGGCCACCTTGTCATCGGCATAGGTCAGGTTCAGGTCGTATTCCCTGGGAATCCAGGTGCTCAGGTCGGAAAGGTTGTGCTGGATCAATGCCTCCAGGCCGTCCAGAGCCTTGTAGATTTTCGCCTCGGTGGTTTGTCGCTGAGCCATTTCATCATACAGGGCGGTCATTTCTGCGGCCTGGGGAAGGGTGTGCACCCAGTCCATCAGCAGGCACTCCTCCGTGTCCTCGTGGGCCTGGGTTTTGTTGAAGGTGGGTATGTCCCCGGTGAAGCACTCGCCCAGATCGTGGATGAGGCACATATGCATCACCTTGTCCATGTCCGCTCCGGGGAATTCATCCCGCAGGAGGAAGGCCATCAGGGTCATCATCCAGCTGTGCTCGGCTACGCTTTCGTGCCGGCCTTGGCTGGTGTAGCAGTGGCGGGTGGCGTCCTTCAGGCGCTCAGCCACGCCCAGGGTGTCCAGCAGGGTGCGGGGATCCATGCCATCATCCTTTCTGTAAACAGGCTTCAAAGGCTGGCGTGCGGGACCAGTATTGTATGCCCCAGCGCTGGAAGCTCCATTCCTCCATGTAGGTGTTGCATTCGTAATCAATATACCACAAAAGACCGTCCTGCACAATAAAGTTGGTGGGGAAGTAATCGATGCATTCCTTCACCAGGCGCTCGGCCTGCACATCCACATCCAGCAGGCGGAGGATTTCACAGGCGCAGCCGTTCACATCCATCTGCATGGTATTTCTCCTTCAACAGGAAAAGGGAACCGCAGCGATGCGGTTCCCTTGCTTTTTGCACCATTAGGCCTGAGCCATCTTGGCGATTTCCTCAGCCAGGTTGTCCTGACGCTTCTCGATGCCCTCGCCACGCTCGAAGCGGGTGAAGCGCACGATGTCCAGGGTGGCGCCGGTGGCCTTCGCCACGTCAGCCATGTAAGCCTTGATGGACTTGTCGCCATCCTTGACGAAGGGCTGGTCGATGAGGCACACTTCCTTGTAATACTTCTCGATGCGGCCTTCCACCATCTTGTCCACGATTTTCTCGGGCTTGCCTTCGTTGATGGCCTGGGCGCGGAGGATTTCCTTTTCCTTTTCCAGCTTGGAGGAATCGACCTCCTCGCGGCGGACGGCCTCGGGCTTGGCGGCGGCAATCTGCAGCGCCAGGTCGTGAGCGAATTCCTTCACGGTGTCGTTGTCCTTGTGGTCGGCATCGCAAGCGACCTCAACCAGCACGCCCACCTTGCCACCCATGTGGATGTAGGTAGACACAACGCCCTCGGTCTTATAGCGGGCAAAGCGGCGGACGGAAATCTTCTCACCGATGGCGACTGTAGCATCGCTGATCAGGTCGGAGATGGTCTTGCTCTCGTCGTCCACGAACTTCTGCTCCAGCATTTCCTCAACGCTGGCGGGATTGGCCTTGGCAATGTGCTTGGCAACATTGTTGGCGAAATCCTTGAAATTGTCGGTCTTGGCAACGAAGTCAGTTTCGCAGTTGACCTCGACAATCACGCCGGTGCAGCCGCAGGGGGCTACAAACTGGGCCACAACGCCCTCGGCAGCAATGCGGCTGGCCTTCTTGGCGGCCTGGGCCAGGCCCTTTTCGCGCAGCCACTCAATGGCCTTGTCCATGTCGCCCTCGGTAGCCATCAGGGCCTTTTTGCAGTCCATCATGCCGGCGGCGGTGCGCTCGCGCAGCTCCTTAACCATAGCGGAAGTAATAGCGGCCATGGGTTTCAACCTCCTATATGATGATTGTTGTGGGGATCAGGCTTCTTCGGTCTTGGCGGCTTCCTCAGCCACTTCAGACTGCTCGCCCTGCTTGCCCTCCAGCACAGCGTCGGCCATCTTGCCGGCGATGAGCTTCACGGCGCGGATAGCATCGTCGTTGCCGGGAATCACATAGTCAATCTCATCGGGATCGCAGTTGGTGTCCACAATGCCCACAATCGGGATGCCCAGGATGCGGGCCTCGGTGACGGCAATGTGCTCCTTGCGGGGGTCTACCACGAACAGGGCGCCGGGCAGCTTCTTCATTTCGCGGATGCCGCCGATGTTGGCTTCCAGCTTTTCGCGCTCGGCCTTCAGCTTGATAACTTCCTTCTTGGGCAGCACCTCAAACTGACCGTTCTGCTCCATGCGGTCAATCTCGTTCAGGCGCTTGATGCGGGTCTGGATGGTGCGGAAGTTGGTCAGCATGCCGCCCAGCCAGCGGTTGTTGACGTAGAACATGTTGCAGCGCTTGGCCTCGGACTCGATGGACTCCTGGGCCTGCTTCTTGGTGCCCACGAACAGGATGGACTTGCCCTCCATCGCCACATCGCGGATGAAGGCATAAGCCTCGTCCACCTTCTTCACGGTCTTCTGCAGGTCGATGATGTAGATGCCGTTGCGCTC
>CAYLIC010000021.1:0-36739 GCA_964383815.1 uncultured Faecalibacterium sp.
CCTCAAAAACCCAGTGTTTATGCGGGTTTTCAGCGTTTTTGGTATTATTCCCACTCAATGGTCCCGATGGGCTTGGGAGTCAAATCGAACACCACGCGGTTGATGCCCTCCACCTCGTGGGTGATGCGGTCGGTGATGTGGTGCAGCAGGGGGTAGGGAATTTCCTCAATGGTGGCGGTCATGGCGTCGGTGGTGTTCACGGCGCGGATGATGGCCGGCCAGCCTTCGTAGCGCTTGCCGTCGCGGACGCCAACGCTGGTGAAGTCCGGCACGGAGATGAAGTACTGCCACACCTTGCCGGCCAGGCCGTTCTTGTCGAACTCCTCGCGGAGGATGGCATCAGCTTCGCGCAGGGCATGCAGGCGGTCGCGGGTGATGGCGCCCAGGCAGCGCACGCCCAGGCCAGGGCCGGGGAAGGGCTGGCGGTAGACCATCTGACGGGGCAGGCCCAGGGCCTCGCCCACCACGCGCACCTCGTCCTTGAAGAGGAGTACCACGGGCTCCACCAGCTGGAAGGTCATGCCGTTGGGCAGGCCGCCCACGTTGTGGTGGGCCTTGATGCCGTCCTTGCTTTCCAGAATATCGGGGTAGATGGTGCCTTGGGCCAGGAACTCAATGCCTTCCAGCTTTTCGGCCTGCTCGGAGAAAACCTGGATGAACTCGGCGCCGATGATCTTGCGCTTCTGCTCCGGGGCGGCAACGCCAGCCAGCTTGTCCAGGAAGCGGTCGGTGGCATCGATATAGATGAGGTTGGCGTCCATCTGCTTGCCGAAAACCTCAATCACCTGCTCGCTCTCACCCTTGCGCATGAGGCCGTGGTTCACATGCACGCACACCAGCTGCTTGCCGATGGCCTTGATCAGCAGGGCGGCAACCACGGAAGAATCCACGCCGCCGGACAGGGCCAGCAGCACCTTCTTGTCACCCACCTGGGCGCGAATGGCGGCAACCTGCTCCTCGATAAAGGCGTGAGCCAGCTCGGGGGTGGTGATGCGCACCATGGATTCGGGACGCACATTGCTTTGCATGGGATGTTCCTCCTTCGTTGTTCAAGGATCCAACTTCCACCGGGGAATTTTTTTTACAGCCTATTATAACGCTTGATTTGTCGGGTGTAAAGCGGAAAATCTGGTGGAAATATAATCATCTCAGGCCAAAAAGCCGGGAAATCCGGTCGCTGACTCCTTCGCGGATGGCGATGCCGTAGTCCGGCACCACCATGCCTTCTTCATCCGGCGTGGCGAAGCAGGGACAGGCACAACGCTCGAAGCATCTGTCGTCCGCGGTTGCCAATCAGCAGGCATTGGGGCCAGCGTTCTTTTTGAATACCGGCAATTTGCACAGGCGAAAGTTCTCCCTGCTCACCATTTTCTTGCCCGGTTGATAATGCGCTGCACGCCCTCGATGGTTTCGCCGTCCCGCAGGCGGCGGGCAGCCACAATGCGGCGCTCCTCATCGTCGTCCACGCAGGTAATCAGCAGCAGAATCTGATCCTCCGGCTGCACGTCCAGGCTGGTGTAGAAGGCGGAATGGCTCAGCAGCGCATCAATGGCCTCCTTCCGCCAGGCGATGTTGGTGGAGTTCATCTGGCCAAAGCTGAAATAGTTGCTGTCCCTGGCGTTCAGGCTCAGCTGGGTGATGGAGAAGATGACATACTGTCCATCCTCATACATGGTGTTGAAGGTGATGAAGGGATTCTTCTGGTAGAAGGACAGGTTTTCATAGTTCCGCAGGCAGCCGAACATGGCGCCTGTTTTCATGTTGTGTCCGTACACCATCAGCGTATAGGGCCGGGTGGAAAGGTCGGTGCTCTCGTCCAGGAAGATGGCGCCGTTCACATTGTGATAGCCCCGGTAGTCCCGCTTCAGGTAGTAGCTGTTGTCCCGCTGCACCACAGCCTCATCCAGCAGGCCGGGAATCTTCAGCCAAGCCACAATGTCCGCATTCTGCCGGCGGAGCTTGGTGAAGGTGGAGCTGATGGCGCCATAGGGGTTGCCGGGATAGCGCAGTGCCTCCAGCCGGATGGCAGGCGTGGCAGTGGGCGTGGGTGTGGCCTCCGGCGCCGGGGTGGGTGTGGGAGCGGGTGTGGCGGTGGGTGCCGGGGTGAAGGTGGGTTCCTCCGCTTCCTGGTAATACAATTCCCGCAGCTCCTCGGAGGCGTTCTGGGCGGCAACATAGTCCGCACCGTAGCGAATCAGCTGCCAGGCGCTGAACACCATCACGCAGGCCAGCAGCACCATCAGCAGCAGCTCCTGCCGGCGGCGCCTGCCGGCACCAGGGGTATAGGAATACTGGCGCAGCTTCTTGCGGCTGTGCTTTTCATGCTCGGGCATATGACCGCGCTGCATCTGCGCCACCTCCCTTTCCTTTTATTTTATCATGCAGGAAAAACCATGTCAACAAAAAGACAGGGTTACAATGGTAACCGGCCTGTAAACTTTTCGCCTAGAAAGAATCCGGAAATAGAAAGAGAAATTTCCTTATTTCCGTGCTTGACAACCAGAATGGACAGAATGTATAATACAAACGAACTTAACTGTTAAGCTAACGCATCAGGAGGAAACCGGCATGCGCTATATGAACGGCTGTACCTTTGGGTTTATGAGTCCCCGCGGGTTTACCGCCCGGGAGGAATGGAAACGCTCGCTGCGGCTGATGGTGGCCTCCACCGGCTGCGACACGGTGATTCTCCCTGTGGCTGCCCTGCAGAACCATGCCTATTCCACCCAGGTGGACTACCTGACCCCCGATGTGATGAGCATGGAGGATGTGCGCGCCGTGGCGGCGGAGGCCCGCGCCCTGGGCCTGCGCCTGGTGTTGAAGGCCATGGTGAACTGCCGGGACGGCTACTGGCGGGCGTACATCCGCTTTTTCGACAGCTATGTTCCCACGGAGCCTACCTGGGAGCAGTGGTTCGCCAGCTATGGCGAGTTTGTTGTAGCCCTGGCCCGCACGGCCCAGGAGGTGAAGGCGGACATGTTCTGCCTTGGCTGCGAAATGGTGGGCACCGACCACCGGGACAGGGAGTGGCGCCAGCTTGCCGCCCAGGTGCGCCAGGTGTATACCGGCCCGCTGACCTACAACTGTGACAAGTTTCAGGAGCACAACGTTACCTGGTGGGACGCGGTGGACGTGATCAGCTCCTCCGGCTACTACCCCATCGACCAGCTGGAGGAGCACTTCCAGCGGATTGAACAGGTGGCAGAGAAGTTCGGCAGGCCTTTCATCTTTATGGAGAGCGGTTGCCCCAGCCGGGCAGGCAGCGAGTATGTGCCCAACAACTGGAGCTTCGGCGGCGAGCAGAGCAACGAGGCCCAGGAAAAGTGGTATCGGGCTTATACGGAGGCACTGCTGCGCCATCCGAAAATTCGCGGCTGCGTCTGGTGGGACTGGAGCGCTGTGCGCCTTTACCCCTGTGAGCAGGGCGCAGCAAACAACGGCTATTGTGTTTACGGCAAGCCTGCCGAAAAAGTATTGCAAGCATATTCCCGGGCCATAGCTCTCCGGGAAGGCAACTGAAAGGAAGGAAGCACCATGCTGGCAACCCAACTGAGAGAGCACCTGACCCACAAGATTCTCCCCTTCTGGCAGAACCTGGCGGACGAGAAAAACGGCGGCTATTACGGCTATGTAACCAAGGAGCTGGTGGTGGACAAGCACGCCCACAAGGGCTGCATCCTCAACAGCCGCACCCTGTGGAGCTTTGCAACCGCCGCCCGGGTGCTGAAAGACGAAAGCTACCTGCCCTACGCCAAGCGTGCCTACGACTTCATGGAGAAGTTTGAGGACAAGGAAAACGGCGGCGTGTACTGGTCTGTTACGGCAGAGGGAGAGCCCCTTGACCTGACCAAGCACACCTACTGCCAGGCCTTTGCCATTTACGGTCTGGCGGCCTATGCCCGCGCCACCGGCCTGGCGGAGCCACTGGACAAGGCCATGAAGCTGTTCCGCATCATTGAAGATCGCTGCATGGATCAGGGCGGCTATGGCGAGGCATACAAGCCGGACTTCTCCCCGGAGAGCAACGAAAAGCTCTCCGAAAACGGTGTGATGGCTACCCGCACCATGAACACCCTGCTCCATGTGCTGGAAGCCTATGCGGAGCTGTACCGTGCAAACGGCAACGAGGAAGTGCGCCAGGCTGGCGTGAAGTGCCTGGAGCGCTTCCTGAACGTGATGTACAGCAAGGACAAGCACCGGCTGGAGGTATTCTTCGATGAGGCATACAAGCCGCTGCTGGACATGCAGTCCTTCGGTCACGACATTGAAGCTTCCTGGCTTATGTGGGATGCGGTGGAGTGCATGATTCCCGCCGCCGAGCAGGCGCCCTACAAGGCCATGTGCCTTGACCTGGCGGACGCCGTGTACACCAGGGCCATGACCGACCACGGCCTGAAAAACGAAATGGTGGACGGTGTGGTGGACGAGCTGCGCATCTGGTGGGTGCAGGCGGAAACCCTGCTGGGCTTCTCCAATGCCTATGACCTGACGGGCGAGAAGCGCTACCAGGATGCGGTGAACGCCCAGTGGGGCACCATCCAGCGGATGATTGTTGACCCCCGCCCCAATGGCGAATGGTACTGGTCCGTCTACGAGGACGGCCGCATGACTGACCGCCCCATGGTGGAGGAATGGAAGTGCCCTTACCACAACAGCCGCATGTGCCTGCGCATCATTGAGCAGGGAAAGGAGTAACCCATGGCAGAAATTCTTGTAACAGATAAGCTGATTCACCTGCGGAACGGACGCATCAGCTATGTAATTGCCCTGCTGGAGGGTGGCATTCCCGCCCACCTGTACTTTGGCAGGCGGGTGGAAAGGGTGAATCCCGCCTCCCTGCTGCGGGCAGCCGCGCTGCCTGCGGATGGCAGCTATTCCGTGCAGAACTGCACCCTGGACCATACGCCCCAGGAATACCCGGCCTTTGGCCTGGGTGACATGCGGGAAGGCGCTGCCAGCGTCCGCCGGGCGGATGGCACCAGCAGCCTGGATCTGCGCTTTGCCTCCGCGGAGGTGGTGCCCGGCAAGCCCGGCCTGCCCGGCCTGCCTGCCACCTTTGGCGACGATTGCCAAACCCTGCTCCTGCACCTGCGGGACGAGCTGCTTCAGCTGAATGTTACCCTGCAATACACCATCTTTGAGGACTGCGATGCCATTGCCCGCAGCGTGCTGTTTGAAAATGCCGGCGATGAGGCGCTGTTCCTGGAGCGGTGCTATTCCCTGTGCCTGGACGTGCCGGACAGCCGGTACGAATTGATCACCCTGTCCGGCGCCTGGGCCAGGGAGCGGGAGATTGCCCGCCGCCCGCTGGTGATGGGCGAGAGCAGTGTCAGCAGCCTGCGGGGCGCATCCTCCCTGCAAGCATCACCTTTCCTGGCGCTGGTTCGCCCTGAAACCACCGAGAGCCAAGGCCAGGTGATTGCCGCAGCGCTGGTGTACTCCGGTAATTTCTACGCCGGTGTGCATGTGGATGGCAACCGCACCGCCCGGATGATGCTGGGCCTGAACGCCACGGACTTCCAGTGGAAGCTGGATGGCGGTGCCGCCTTCCAGACCCCGGAGGCCGTGCTGGTGTATTCCGATGCGGGCCTGGACGGCATGAGCAGCCAGTTCCACCAGGTATGCGCCCGGCACCTGGTGCGGGGTGCCTTTGCCCACGCGCCGCGGCCTATCCTGCTGAACAACTGGGAGGCCACCTATTTCAACTTTGACGAGGAAAAGCTCTTGAACATTGCCCGCACCGCCGCCAGGGTGGGTGTAGAGCTGTTTGTGCTGGATGACGGTTGGTTTGGCCATCGAGACAGCGATAATTCCTCTCTGGGTGATTGGTTTGTGGACAAGCGAAAGCTCCCTGGCGGGCTGACTGCCCTAGCGGAGAAGGTGCATGCCCTGGGTCTGAAGTTTGGCCTGTGGTTTGAGCCGGAGATGATTTCCCCGGACAGCGAGCTGTTCCGCGCCCACCCGGACTGGTGCATCCACATCAGCGGGCGCACCCATATCGAGGGCCGGAACCAGCTGATTCTCGACCTGTCCCGCCCGGAGGTGTGCGACTATGTGTACCATGCCGTGGCAGACAACCTGGCTGCAACTCCTATTGACTATGTGAAGTGGGACATGAACCGGAACTTTACCAACATCGGCAGTGCTGCCCTGCCGGCGGACAGGCAGAAGGAGCTGCCCCACCGCTACATGCTGGGCCTGTACAGCGTGATGGAAAGGCTGATTCACGCCTTCCCCCATGTGCTGTTTGAAAGCTGCTCCAGCGGCGGCGGGCGCTTCGACATGGGTATGCTGCACTACATGCCCCAGACCTGGACCAGCGATGATACCGATGCCCTGTGCCGCTGCAAGATTCAGTACGGCACCTCTCTGGTGTTCCCGCCCTTTGCCATGGGCAGCCATGTCAGCGCTGTACCCAACCACCAAACCGGGCGCATCACGCCCATTGATACCCGGGCCAATGTTGCCATGAGCGGCTGCTTTGGCTACGAGCTGGACTTGAACCGCCTGCCCCAGGAGGATCTGGCACAGGTGGAGAAGCAGATTGCCCGGGTGAAGGCCCTGCGGGAAACCCTGCTCTATGGCCAGTTCCACCGGCTGCTCTCCCCCTTTGAGGGCAACGACACCGCCTGGATCACCGTTTCCCCGGACAAGAATGAGGCGGTGCTCATGTTCACCCGGGCCCAGGCCCTGCCCAACACCTATCCGCCCCTGCTGCCTCTTCGGGGACTGGCGGCGGACAAGACCTACCGCATTGTGGAAACAGGCGAGACCTATGGCGGCGATGAGCTGATGAACATGGGCCTGAGCATTCCGTTGCCCGGTGGCGATGGCGCCTCCGCCAGCTACACGCTGCGGGCAGAGTGAAAAGGAGCAACCTATGGCAAACGTAACCATGCGCGACATTGGCAGGATGGTTGGCGTCAGCGCGGTAACCGTATCCAAGGCCCTGTCCGGCAAGGCAGGCGTTAGCGATGAAATGCGCCGGCGCATTGCCGCCCTGGCGGAGGAGCTGGGATATGTGAACCCCAACCAGCAGGCCCGGCAGCCCAGAAAGCTGGATGTGGGCATCCTGGTGCCGGAGCGGTTCTTCTCCGGGCAGTCCTTCTACTTCAAGTTTTACCACCAGGTGGTGCAGGCGCTGACGGAGGCCGGGCATTTCGGCCTGATGGAACTGTTGACCCAGGAGGACGATGCAGCGCTTCGCCTGCCCAACCTTCTGCGCAGCAGCCGGGTGGATGCGCTGATCCTTCTGGGCCAGCCCGGCAGGGAGTATATGCGAATGATTGCCAGGCAGCCGCTGCCCGTGGTGTTCCTGGACTTTTATGACGAGAGCGCCCTGGCGGATGCCGTGGTGGGCGACAATACCTACGGCACCTATCGGCTGACCAACCACCTGATAAAGAACGGACACCGGGACATTGGCTTTGTGGGCAACTGCCGGGCTACCTCCTCCATCATGGACAGGTACCTGGGGTTTTTCCGGGCCATGCTCGTGCACGATTTGCCCATCAGGGAGGAGTGCATTGTGTCCGACAGGCAGGAGGATGGTTCCTCCCTCACCCTGGCCTTGCCGGAAAGGCTGCCCACCGCCTTTGTGTGCAACTGCGACATTGTGGCCAGGCAGCTGATTGAGCAGCTCCAGGCCCTGGGCAAGCGGGTACCGGAGGATGTGTCCGTTGTGGGCTTTGACGATTTCACCCTGGACGATAGCCTGACCCCGGCGCTGACCACCTTCCGGGTGGACTTCCGCTCCATGGCCCAGCTGGCTGTGAAGCTGGTGGGCGAGCGCTGTGCCGGCACCCAAAGGCCCTTTGGGCGGGTGGTGGTCAGCGGTCAGCCCATTTACCGCGATTCTGAGCGGGTGCTGCCTGCTTGAGAATATATTACACCATTGACTGAACCATATACAGAAAGCGAGGAAAAAACCATGTCCAAGATCAAAATGATTAACGCTGGTTCCCTTCCCAACATCCCCTGGCAGGAAAAGCCCGCCGACCTGAAGACCGCTGCCCCCGTGTGGCGCTACACCGAGAACCCCGTTATGGGCCGGAACCCCACCCCCGAAATTGCCCGTATTTTCAACTCTGCTGTGGTGCCGTGGGAGGATGGCTTCATTGCCGTGCTGCGCGGTGAGCAGGTCAACGGTATTCCCTATGTGTATCTGGGCCGCTCCAAGGATGGCATCCACTGGGACGTGGACCGGGAAAAGGTGCCCTTTGTGGACGACAACGGCAACCCCAAGATGCCCCACTACGCCTATGATCCCCGTCTGGTGAAGGTGGATGACACCTATTACATCATCTGGTGCACAGATTTCTTCGGCGCCTCCATCGGCATGGCGAAAACCAAGGACTTCAAGACCTTCACCCGCATTGAGAATCCCTTCATTCCCTTCAACCGCAATGCGGTGCTCTTCCCCCGGAAGGTCAACGGCATGTTCAAGATGATGTCCCGTCCCTCCGACTCCGGTCATACCCCCTTTGGCGACATCTTCATTTCCGAATCCCCCGACATGGAGTATTGGGGACACCACCGCCATGTGATGGGCCGCGGCTCCAAGTGGTGGGAGTCCGTCAAGATTGGCTCCGGCGCTGCTCCCATTGAGACCAGCGAAGGCTGGCTGCTGTTCTACCATGGCGTGGCCACCACCTGCAACGGCTTTGTGTATTCCATGGGCGGTGCCATTCTGGACATTAACGAGCCCAGCAAGGTGCTCTACCGCTGCGAAAACCACCTGCTGACCCCCGAAGAGCCCTACGAAACCACCGGCTTTGTGCCTAACGTGGTCTTCCCCTGTGCTACCCTGCAGGATGAGGACACCGGCCGCATCGCCATCTACTACGGCGCTGCCGATACCAATGTGGGCCTGGCCTTCACCACCGTGGACGAGATCGTTACCTACATCAAGGAGCACTCCGACCTGCAGTGGGGCGACGACATTCCCGATGTGGACTACTAAGATACGTTCCAAAGGGCGCTGCCCTATGGACTCCTGCTTAAGGGGTTTCATCCCTTAAGAATCCCTGGCTGGGCAGGTGCTGCGTGCGCCTGCTCAGCGGGGTTGCAGTGCGTTACTGACCTCCCTCCGGGAGGAAGGCGGCCGGGCGCAGCGAGGTCGGAGGGTGAATGCGGGTGTATGCCTCCGCTTTTCGATGTCAATGGCCTTCCATATCCAACACTTTAGAGGAGAAATGATTTATGCAGCCTCGCAGCTTTACCTCCCTGATGGAGGCGTATGAACGCCTGGTGGCTCGGCCTAACCCGGTCAACGAGCGCTTTTACAATGGTTTGTATACCCGGTATGCGAATCCGGTTTTGACCAGGGAGCACATTCCGCCCTTCTGGATGTATGATGCTGACCCTGCCGCCAATCCCTTCATGATGCAGCGGCTGGGGGTGAACGCCACGCTGAACTCCGGCGCCATCAAGCTGAACGGCAAGTATTGCCTGGTGGTGCGGGTGGAGGGCATGGATCGCAAGTCCTTCTTTGCCGTTGCGGAATCTGACAAGCCCACTGAGGGCTTCCGCTTCCGGGATTACCCCGTGGTGCTGCCCGACACCTGTGCCGGGGAGACCAATGTTTATGACATGCGCCTGACCCAGCATGAGGATGGGTGGATCTACGGTGTGTTCTGCTCTGAAAGCAAGGACACCTCCAACAGCGACCTCTCTGCTGCGGTGGCAGCGGCGGGCATTGTGCGCACCAGGGATTTGACAACCTGGGAGCGCCTGCCCAACCTGGTCACTCTTCGCTCCCCACAGCAGCGCAATGTGGTGCTTCATCCTGAATTTGTGGATGGACAGTACGCCTTCTACACCCGCCCCATGGACGACTTTATCGAGACTGGCAGCGGCGGCGGCATTGGCTTTGGCCTGTGCAAGGATATCATGAACCCGGTCATTGATGAAGAAAAGATCATCTCTGCCCGGCAGTACCACACCATTACCGAAAGCAAAAACGGTGCCGGCGCAACTCCCATCAAGTGCGACAAGGGCTGGATTCACATTGCCCACGGCGTGCGCAACACGGCGGCTGGCCTGCGGTATGTGCTCTATGCCTTCATGACCGACCTGAACGACCCCGCTAAGGTGATTGCTCAGCCCAGCGGCATGCTGCTGGGCCCTGTGGGCAGGGAGCGTGTTGGTGATGTGAGCAACGTGGTGTTTACCAATGGCGCCATTGCGGATGATGACGGCAAGGTGTACATCTACTACGCTTCCTCCGACACCCGCATGCATGTGGCGGAAACCGATGTTGACCGCCTGTGCGACTACCTTTTCAACACCCCCGAAGACCCCCTGCGCAGCCCGGACTGCGTGCGCCAGCGCTGTGCGCTGATTGAGAAAAACCTGAAGTTTCTTGGGAGGTAAGCTGCTATGCTGAAGCTGGCACCACTTTTCGGCAACGGCTGTGTGCTGTGCCGGAACAAGGAGCTGCGCATTTTCGGCCAGGCGGAGGACGGCGCGGCGGTCACCGTAACGCTGAACGGCGTCCAGGCTGTGTGTGTGGCGAAGGATGGTCGCTTCCTGGCCCAGCTGCCGCCCCAGAGTGCCGCCACAGGCTGCACCCTGAAGGTGACCTCCGGCGGGGAAGCCATCACCGTGACCGATGTGGCCATTGGCGAGGTATACCTGGCAGGCGGGCAGAGCAACATGGAGCTGGAGCTGCAGAATGCCGACGAGGGCCAGCAGCTGATTGCCCGGCACAATGACCCTGACCTGCGCTATTTCAACGTGCCCAAGAAATCTGTGTGGAACGAGGATGCTATCCAGGCCAACGGGTGGAGCCGCTGGGAAAAGGTGCTTCCTGGCAATGCCAAGGATATGTCTGCTGTGGCGTACTTCTTCGCCCGGAAGCTTCGGGAAAAGCTGAATGTGCCTGTGGGCATCATCGACTGCTATTGGGGCGGCACCTCCATCACCGCATGGATGGACGAGGAAACCCTGTCCTCCACGACTGAAGGGCAGCGCTATATGGACGAATACGCCGCCCAATCTGGCGACAAATCCCTGGCCCAATGGCAGGCGGAGGAGGACGCCTTCCAGGCGGAAATGACCGAGTGGAACGGCAAGGTTGCCCAGCTGAAAAAGGAGAATCCCGCCATTCAGTGGCCGGAGATTAACGAAAAGGCGGGTGTGTGTCCCTGGCACCCGCCGGTGGGCCCGGGCTCGCCCTACCGGCCTGCCGGGCTGGCCTGCACCATGGTGCAGCGGGTGGTTCCTGCCACGCTGACAGGCATCATTTTCTACCAGGGCGAGGAGGATGCTGCCCGCACCCAGCGCTACGACCTGCTGATGGACAGCCTCATCCGCTGCTGGCGTACCTGGTTCCGGGAGGAGGAGCTGCCCTTCCTGTTTGTGCAGCTGCCGGTGTGGATCAACAACGGCGAAACCGACCCCAGGGACTGGCCCATTCTCCGCCATGCACAGGAGCTGGCCTGGCGCCGGAACAGAAACACCGGCATGGCCTGCATCATCGATTGCGGCGAGTATGACAACATTCACCCCACCGACAAGCGCACCGTGGGCCAGCGCCTGTTTGAGCAGGCCTTGCGGGTGGTTTACGGTGAAGCGGGCGCGTGCTCTCCCCGGGCCATTGCCAAGCACTGCGAAGGCAGCACCCTGGTTGTCACCCTGGACGCCCCCGTTGCCGTGAAGGGCGATGGCATGCCCAGGTACCTGGAGGTTGCCGGTGTGGACGGGGTGTATCACGAGGCGAAGGCCAGCATCCAGGGCAGCACCCTGCGCCTGGCCTGTGAGGCCGTTCCCTGCCCGGTATCCGCCCGGTATGCCCACTGGAACTGGTGCACGGTGAACCTGTTCGGCGCAAACGGCCTGCCGCTGGCTCCGTTCATTTTGCCGTAAATCAACGTGAAACAACCCTGTGCCCTGCTCTTTCCCGGGAGCAGGGCACTTTTTTCTTGCACCGGGTGTGCTTTTCTGCTATGCTTGTGGGCGAAAAGAACCCATTGAGGTGCATACCAATGAGCATGAAAGCAAAACGTGTTATCCTGTCCGTGCCAGGGGTGCTGGTGTCCGGGGTCAGTGTGGGCATTTTTAAGCTGGCAGCCTTTGGCGTTGACCCTTTCCAGTCCCTGATGAGCGGCCTGGATGCGCTGATTCCCATTTCCTTCGGCACCCTGTATGTGATTGTCAATGCGCTGCTGCTGGTTTTCGCCCTGGTGTTCGACAGGCATTACATTGGCATTGCCACCTTTATCAACCTGTTTCTGCTGGGCATTGGCACCGTGCTGACGGCCTTCTTTATGGGCCCGCTGGTTGACCTGTTCAACAGGAAAATCGCACAGCCGCTGTTGAAGCATTGACCATACGCCCCTTTGGGTATATAATTCTTTCCAGTGCAAGTACGAAGGAGGTCTTTCCCATGGCCGTTTACAAGCGGGTGCTGCTCAAGCTCTCCGGTGAGGCGCTGAAGTCCGGCGCTGACCTGTTCGATTTTGACAAGGTGAAGGAAACTGCGGAGATTATCCGGGAGATGCATGACCTGGGTACAGAAATTGGCGTGGTGATTGGCGCGGGGAACATCTGGCGCGGTCGGCAAGGCCCGGCTGCCAACATGGATGCCGTTACTGCCGACCAGATGGGCATGCTGGGCACGGTGATCAACTGCCTGTGCGTGGCGGATGCCCTGCGCAAGGCCGGCCTGGATGCGGTGGTACAGTCCGCCGTGGACATGAACCGCTTCTGCGAGCCCTTCAACGCCATGGCGGCCCGCCGTCACCTGGCGGAAGGCCGGGTGGTGCTGTTTGCCGCCGGCAGCGGAAATCCCTTTTTCTCCACGGATACGGCTGTGGCGCTGCGGGCCATTGAGATGCAGGTGGATGCCATTCTGATGGCGAAGAACATCGATGGTGTATACACCGCCGACCCCAATAAGGATCCCAACGCCCGGCTGATTAAGGACATTACCTACCGGGACGCCCTGGCCCGGAACCTGAAGGTGATGGACGCTGCAGCCTTTGCCCTGTGTGCGGAGAATGCCTTGCCCATGGTGCGGGTCTTTGGCCTGGACGACCCCAGGAACCTGATTCGCGTGCTGGAGGGCAGCGACATTGGCACCTTTGTGCACCCCTGACAAAGCGAAAAGCCGTGCTTCTCAAATGCGGGAGGCACGGCGCAGCCTGTCAAAAAGCCTCCGGGAGGCCTCGGAGGGCCCGCAGGCCTTCTGACTGCCGTCGTTGCGCGGGGCTGTTCCTCGAAAAAGTGGAATGTGATTTGTCTGGGATGTATTTATCCACATTTTCAAAAGCCTTGACATAAGCTGTACGGGATGTGAATTATGCTGTTTCCATGACCAGCCTGATATGAGTGTTTCGATATGCCGTCATGTTTCTGCAACGGTTATCATGGTCTGTACACCCGGGAACAGGACAACAACCTGGATGCCTGCCGGGAAGAAAAACAGCAGCGGGTTTGCGTCGGTCTATACAGACACTCCTCTCACCGGCTTGGCCAGCTCCTCCCATGCTTCTTTCAGCAGATGGGAGAACCACGGAGCCCAGTCCGGGTGATCATACTGGCGGTAGTGGCATTCCGTGAGCATGGTCACATACAGGAACACGTCGTACCACAGGAGCCGGCGTTTCTCTGTCGGGGTGAAGCAGGTTTTGCCGTAGCTCTCAAGGAACGCCGGATGCTGACTCTGACTGCGGAACCGATCATCCATGAAGGGATCGCCCCACAATGCGCGTTCCCAGTCGATCACGCCGGAAAGATGCCCATCGTGGACGAAGATATTGCCGTCCCACATATCCAGATGCACCAGCGAGGGAACCTTCACCTCGTCAAAGCAGGCGCGGTCCCTGCCAAGGCGCGTCCGCAGCACACAGCGATTAAAGCCCAGATCAACGCCACCCTTTGCCGCGTCGCCAAGCACGTTGGAGAACATATAGTGCACCAGCTCATACAGCGAGTCGAACTGGCGCTTGTCCCCGGCAAGGCCGAACCGAAGGCGGCGGATGTTCGCCGTCTGCCGCTGGAGCAGGCCGACCTCGTGCATCACTGTGTTGATTGTTTCATCGGAAAGTTCCCATTTGCAGCTGCTCAGGCTGCGGCCCGGCATGACCTCCATAAAGAAATAGGTACCGCTGCAAAGGGTACGGCTGAAATCGCTGAACTGCACCTGCGGGATGTGATCAACGCCGCGTTCCCGCAGCATCTCCATGGCGTTGACCTCCGCCTGCATGAGGTTGATCTCGTTGGAGAGCAGCCCTTCCTCGCTGGCGGCGGAAATTTTGAGGACGCTTGCAGAATCATCCGTGAAATCAATGCGGTAGGCCGCGTTGAACATGCCCTCGGTCAGCTCGGTGATGCTGCGCACTTGCTTACCCGGGAACGCGGCGGCTGCCAGCGCATGTAGGGTTTCGGTTGACTGGTGGTTCTTGGTGATGCTCATGTGCGTGTTCCTCCTTGATTCACTGGCAACAGT
Source organism: uncultured Faecalibacterium sp. (assembly GCA_964383815.1). Lineage (GTDB taxonomy): Bacteria > Bacillota > Clostridia > Christensenellales > Aristaeellaceae > UBA11524. The sequence continues at coordinate 14,453 of CAYLIC010000021.1, forward strand.
ATAAAAACAGGACGCTTGCAATGCAATCGCAAACGTCCTGTTTTTTTATAACAATCGTATTTTCAGCCCTGCATCCCGCGGAATTCCCGTGGGGTCATGCCGTAATGCTTGCGGAAGACTTCGGCGAAATAGCTGGTGCTCTGGAAGCCGCAGTTCAGCGCGGCATCGGTAATGGTCGCGCCCTCCTGCATCATGGCGCAGGCGCGGCCAAGGCGGTATTTGGTCAGGTAGATGTTAGGGGTGGTGTAGAGCTTCTCCCGGAACAGCGCGCAGCACCGGCTGCGGCACATGGCTCCGGCAGCGGCGATGTCTTCCAGGAGAATGCGTTCGGCATAGTGCTGCTGGATGTAGCTGAGCATCCTGCGCATGACGCCCCATGTAGGATCGGCCTGTGCGCCGGTGCCCTGATTCTGCTGAACGGCAATGTTCAGCAGCTGGCAGGCGGCAGAGAGAAACGTGAACGCCTCCCCCGGTGCGCCGGAGCGGCAGAGGGTATCAATCAGCCGGATGGCGCTGCGGCCTTCCTCGGTCTGGGTGCTGAAAAGCCAGTAATCCTGACTGCTGTCCGCCGAAAGCTGGTCGATGGCGGCGGAGACGGGGGCCATGCTGCCAAAGATCAGCGGATGGAACACCGCGAAACGATACAGGCATTCCTTTCGCTCGGCAGAATAGCCGTAATGAAGCCTGCGCCCGTTGACGAGCAGCGCATCTCCCTCGCACAGGTGCACCCGCTGGGCGTTCACATAATAGTCAATGCAGCCCTGATCGGCGATGAACACCTCAAAATCATAATGCCAGTGGCAATCTGCTGCATAATCTGCAAAAAGAGAAAGAGGATCACCACCGGTGCGTACAGGGTATTCTGGTGCATTGTAATTCAGTATTTCGGAGCTATCCTGTCGAACGGGAATAGGCGACATGTGATCACCTCAAAGATACGATTGTTATACTATATTAGCAGATTCCGAATGTACTGTAAAGCAGCAAATGATATAATTTTCTTAGAATTATCAGACAGGAATGAAATGAATGAAGAGAAAAACCTTTGGACGAAAGCTGTTTGCATTAGTGTTGCCCATGGCGCTGCAAAACCTGTTCAGTGCGTTGGTAAGTGCCTCGGATGCGCTGATGCTGGGCTTGCTGGATCAGTCGTCGCTGTCTGCTGTGTCGCTGGCTGGACAGGTATCCTTTGTGCTGAGCCTGTTCCACACGGCAATCATTATCGGTGCAACGGTGCTGGCGGCGCAATATTGGGGCAAAGCCGACAAGGACGCGGTGGAGCAGGTGGAGGGCATTGCCCTGCGGGTATCGATGCTGATTTCGGCAGTATTTTTCCTGCTGGCATTGTTCGTACCACAGGGTCTGATGCGGCTGTTCACGCAGGAAGCGGACCTGATTGAGCTGGGCGCGCCCTACCTGCGCATCGTGAGCTGGTCGTACCTGTTTGTTGGCTGGACGCAGATTGTGCTGTGCATCATGAAGAACACCGGACGCACGCTGCGCAGTACGGTGTATGGTTCGGCAGCGCTGGTGCTGAACATCATCCTGAATGCAATCTTCATTTTCGGCTTGCTGGGCTTCCCGGCCATGGGTATTGCAGGTGCAGCGCTGGCAACAACCATTTCCCGTTTGGCAGAGCTGCTGCTGACGCTGTTGGAAAACTGCCGAAAGGGGACAGTCCGGGTTCGCCTGCTGCCAATCATCAAGCCTGACCGGGCGCTGCAACGGCAATTCTGGAAGCACACAACCCCGGTGCTCGCCAACGAGCTGGTATGGGGCGTGGGTTTCACCATGACCTCGGTCATCATGGGACATCTGGGTTCGGATGCCGTGGCAGCCAACGCCATTGCCCAGGTGGTCAAGAACGTGGTATCCTGCGTGTGCATCGGCATCGGTACGGGCAGCGGCATCATTGTGGGCAACGCACTGGGCGCAGGCGAGCTGGAACAGGCCAAGGCATACGGCGCCCGGCTGTGCAGAATCGCCGTCATTGCCGGAGCGATCTCCGGCGGTGTGCTGCTGTGCGCCAGCCCGCTCATCATGGGCTTTGCGACCAATCTCAACGATACGGCGCGGGGCTATTTGACATTCATGCTGATGGTGTGCAGCTATTACATGATCGGCAAGTCGGTCAACTCCACGGTGATCGCCGGTATCTTCTGCGCAGGCGGCGACACCCGCTTCGGGCTCAAGTGCGACACGGTCACCATGTGGTGCATCATCGTTCCCATCGGACTGCTGGCGGCCTTCGTGCTGAAGTGGCCCGTCCCAGTGGTGTATTTCCTTTTGAATCTGGATGAATTTGTGAAGCTCCCTGCGGTGTGGCGGCATTATCACCGCTACCGCTGGGTGAAGAATCTGACCAACGAAACACAGGAGGCAGAAAGCAATGGATAACATCGAGCGCCGCGACGCAGGCATGGTCTACATTTCCGACAACGCGGTTTTTGAGGAGCAGAAGGTCTGCCGCAGACTGGTGCAGCGGCTCAACCGGCTGGACACAGATGATTTCGGCGGCATTGCCGAGGCGGTGAAGGCGCTGCTGGGCACATCCGACGGCGCGTTCATCAACCCGCCCTTCTACTGCGACTATGGTACCCATATCCATGTGGGCAAGAATTTCTTCGCCAACTACAACTGCACCATCATCGACGTGGCCCCCGTGACCATCGGTGACAACTGCCAGCTTGCGCCGGGCGTAGCCATCTACACTGCCGGGCATCCGGTGCACCCTGCAACCCGCAACACCGGCTATGAGTACGGCAAGCCCGTCACCATCGGCGACAACGTGTGGGTCGGCGGCAATACGGTGATCCTGCCCGGTGTGACCATCGGCAGCAACACGGTGATCGGCGCGGGCAGCGTGGTCACCCACGACATTCCCGACTGGGTGGTGGCTGCGGGCAATCCCTGCAAGGTAGTCCGCCAGATCACGGAGGACGACCGCCGCACCTATTTCAAAAGACAGGAAATCGATGATGAAGCGTGGCAGGACATCTGCCGCATCAACAAATGGGAGGAATGAACCATGACAATCAAGGAACGCATGGCTGCCTGTCAGCTCTTCACCGACGAGGACGCGAACTATCCCGAGGAAGCCGCCGAACTGGCTGCCGGCCGCCAGAAGGGCAAGCGGCTGTGCTGGGAGATCAACCGTCTGCATCCCGACGATATCGAAACCCGCATGAAGCTGCTCAAGGAACTGCTGGGTGAAATGGGCGAAGGCTGCTGGCTGGAGCCGCCGGTGTACATGTCCTATGGCAGCAACGTGACCTTCGGGCATGGCGTGTACGCCAACTTCGGCCTGACCATCGTGGATGACTGGAAGGTCACCGTGGGCAATGGTGTGCTGTTCGCGCCCAATGTATCCATTGCGGTAACCTGCCATCCGCTGCACCCGGTGCTGCGTCCCCATGGCGAGATGTATGCCCGGCCCGTTGTGATTGGCGACAATGTATGGATTGGTATTGGTGCAATCATCTGCCCCGGCGTGACCATTGGAGAGGGAAGCACCATCGGCGCAGGCAGCGTGGTTACCCGGGATATTCCACCCTATGTATTTGCAGCGGGCAACCCCTGCCGGGTCATCCGCGAGCTGAATGACCGGGATAAGGAATATTACTTCCGCGATATGCGGGCGGATCAGGTGGAGTGGTAAAGCAAATATCGAGCAGGACAGCATCCGCACATGGATGCTGCCCGGGTTATGCGGTTTTCTGCGTATCCTGAGCAGTGTCTTCACTTACCTCTGCTGCATCTGCTTCGCGCTGAGTTTTCAGCTCCTTGCAACGTTGATGCTTTCTCCGGTATAGGTAGAATGCATCTCCTTTCCTCACAGCTGCTTCCATTCACCAAAACGAACCGCAGCCATGATGTGCTGCTGGCTCTGCCGCTTTTTCGGAATGCAGTGCCGTGCTTCTCAAATGCGGGAGGCACGGCCTTTTTTTAGTCCAGGCGAATGCTTTGAATCAGCTCCATGGGTGTTACGCAGTTTTCACCCCACTGGGCTGCGGCACGGAGGCCGGCTTCGCCGTGGAGCAGGGCAGCCAGCTGCATGGTTTCCAGCTGGGCGCAGGGAAGGCGGCGGGCCAGCAGCGCGCCCAGCATGCCGGATAGCACATCTCCGCTGCCGCCCTTTGCCAACGCGGGAGAGCCGGTGGCGTTCACGGCGGTGTGGGTGCCATCGGTCATCAGGGTGCGGGCGCCTTTCAGCAGCACATGGCAGCCATAGCGGGCCTGCAGGGTGGACAGGGCGCCGAGGGGCTCCTCCGTCACCTGCTGCACCGTCCAGCGGAGCAGCCGTGCGGCCTCGCCCGGGTGCGGGGTGATGACGGCGTTTCCCGGCAGGGTGCCGCCTGCCTGGGCCAGCAGGTTCAGGGCGTCCGCATCCCACACCACAGGGCAGGAAGCCTGGCGGAAATGTTCCAGCACAGGCAGCACACGGGCATCCCGGCCCAGGCCGCAGCCCACCACGGCGGCGCTGGCAGCGGCGAGCAGTGCGGGCACATCCGCCGTGTCCACCAGCTGGCAGGTGGCGCCCGGGGCCAGCGCCTGCACAATGGGCAGCACGGCCCGGGTGCAAAGCACGGTGGTCAGGCCTGCGCCGGATTTCACCGCTGCACCCGCTGCAAAGGCCGCCGCGCCTGCCATACCCTCGCTGCCGGCGTAAATCACCACCCGCCCAAAGCTGCCCTTGTGGCAGTCCGCCGGGCGGGGCGGCAGCAGGCGGCGCACGTCCTGCCTGTCCATGCAGTGCAGGCCGGGCGCATCGCCGTATGTCCCGGGAATCAGGATGGGTGCAAGGGTGATTTTCCCCGTGTGGGCCGGGCCGTGGCGGAGGAGCAGGCCTTGCTTCACCCGGTGGAAGGTTACGGTTTCCACTGCATGTACGGCTTCGCCCAGCGCCCGGCCCGTTTCGCCGCACAGGCCGGAGGGTATGTCCACCGCCAGCACCGGTGTGGCGCTCTGGTTCATGGCATGGATGATGTCCGCCGCCAGGCCGTCTGCAGGCCGGGAAAGCCCGGTGCCAAACAGCGCATCCACCAGCATATCGCAGGGTGGCAGCGGCAGGGAGGCAGGCAGCACGCGCACACCGGCCTCCAGGGCCAGGCGACGGTTCATGCCTGCATCGCCCCGGGCGGCGGCGGATAGCTCCATCACCGTGGCGGAGCCGCCCGCGGCCTGCCACAGCCGGGCCGCAGCATAGCCATCGCCCCCGTTGTTCCCCGGGCCGCACAGGAAAAGGGCGTGCCCGCCGGGGATGTGCCTGCCAAGGGCCGCGCATATGGCCTGGGCGGCGTGCTCCATCAGCAATGCGCCGGGCACGGTCTGCTGCTGCATGTAGCGCTGCTCCAGGGTTTTCATATCACTGGGGGTGATGGTGGTGTGCATGGTTTTGCCTCCATGTATCAGCGTTTCCGCTGCTGAAATTTCGCCTTGGTGGCTGCGCCGCCCCGCAGGTGGCGGACGGCCTTGTTGTACTGCATCAGCGCCGCCACCTGCCGTGCCAGCGGCTTGTCGAGTGTGGGGAGGCGCTGGCCCATGTCCTTGTGGACGGAGGATTTGGATATGCCAAAGGCCTTGGCGGCCTGGCGAACGGTGGCGTGGTGATCAATCATATAGGCGGCGATGCTCAGGCACCGCAGGCGGATGCTTTCATCCATGGGGATCACTCCTTGTGGCGTTTGCCAAAGCCTATGCGATGGCAAATGCTGCAAGAACCGCCCCTTTCCGGGTTATTCCTTCCGGCGCTGAATGATTCTATTATAGCAGGAATGCAAAGGCCAGGCAAGGCATACCCTGGCAGGAGGTGATGAAATGCTCCTGCTCCTGTCCGTCATGATGGTCTGGCTGCTGCTGCGCTCCGCCACGGCCATGGCTGCTGCCAGCGAGGCCTGCCGCCTTTTTGTGCAAAGCGTGCTTCCGGGCCTTTTGCCTTACATGGTGCTGGCGCTGATGCTGGTCAGCCGCATTCCCGGCCCCATGCCCGGCTGGCTGCTGATGCTGCTGGGCTGGTGCGGCGGCTCGCCCACCGGGGCCAGGCTGCTGGCCCTGCAGAACAGGCGGGACAGGCGGCTTGCCGTGCGCTGCGCCACCATGAGCCCCATGTTTCTGCTGGGCACCCTGGGCGGCTGGCTGGGCAGCACAAGGGCAGGCCTGTGCCTGCTGGCCTCCGTGCTGACTGGCGGCTGGCTGGCAGGCCTGCTGGCGGAGCCGGGCCCGCCGGGCCAGGCTGTGCAGGCCGCGCCCATGGCCTTTGGCGAAGCGGTTGCCTCCGCCGCCCAAACCCTGCTGATGGTGTGCGGCAGCATGGCTGTGCTGCGGGTGGCGCTGGCCCTGGCGGCGGAGCTGCTGCCCGGCCTGGCGCTGCCCATGGCCTTTGCCCTGGAGGCCACCACCGCCGCCCGGCTGCTGGCTCAGCTGCCGCTGCCGCTGCCCATGCGCACGGCGCTGGTGGCAGGCGCTGCAGGCTTTGGCGGGCTGGCGGTGCTGCTGCAAAACCGGGCGTGCTATCCTCCCGGGCTTATGGGCCTGCCCCGGCAGCTGCTGTGCCAGGCCATCCACGGCCTGCTTTCCTTCGGCCTGGCCCTTGGGCTGATGCTCCTGTGCCCGTGACCCGCCCCGGATAAAAAAGTTGACGGTGCGGGCAACTTGTGTTAACATGTTACAGGAACCTTTTGCATAAAGGAGTGAACACCATGCTGGAATTTAAGTTTGATACGCAGCTCCTCATTGAGGGTCACGACCTGGACGAGGATGCCATCAACGACTACTTCACCCAGAACTTCAAGGGCGATTGCCTGCTGGCTGTGGGCGACGATGAGCTCATCAAAATTCACTACCACACCAATGAGCCCTGGAAGGTGCTGGAATACTGTGCCTCCCTGGGTGAAATCTACGATGTGGTCATCGAGAACATGGAGCGCCAGGAGCAAGGCCTGCAAGGCTAACCCAGCGCCCGCATAAAAAGCCGCTTTCCTGCAACGGAAGGCGGCTTTTTTGGGATGGATGGCATCACACGCCCTGCTCCACGCCGTTTTGGGTTACGATGGCGTAGCACAGGGGCGGCGGTGAAACCGGGGCGGGCGACAGGGTGATGGCGGCGCGGATGGCCTGCTCCGCCTTGTCTGCATCCGCCTGGCTGCGGGCGTACAGGGTGCACAGGGGCGTGTCCGGCTGGAGCCTGTCCCCAATGCGGACGGGCAGCACAAAGCCCACGGAGTAGTCCAGCACATCGGTTTTCTGCACACGCCCGGCGCCCATGGCCTGGGCGGCAAGGCCCAGGGCAGTGGTGTCCATGCGGGCCACATAGCCTGTGCAGTTTGCCGCAACCTGGCGGATCACCGCCGGCTGGGGCAGCAGGGATACATCATCGCATACGGCAGGGTTGCCGCCCTGGGCAGCAATCATGGCCTTCAGCTTCTCCAGGCCGGCGCCGGTGTGCAGTGCCTGCTCCAGCAGGGTGCGGCCTTCCGCCGGGGTGGCAGCCCGGCCGGAGAGCACCAGCATGTGGCTGCCCAGCAGCAGGGAAACCTCCAGCAGGGCGCCTGCGGTGCGGCCGGAAAGCACATCAATGGCGTCCTTCACCTCCAGGGCGTTGCCCACATGGGTGCCCAGGGGCTGCTCCATGCCGGTAACGATGGCGGTAACGGGCTTGCCTGCCAGGGTGCCGATGTCCACCATGGCCTGCGCCAGCTGGATAGAGCCTTCCAGCGTGTGCATGATGGCGCCGGAGCCGGTCTTCACATCCAGCACAATGGCATCCGCGCCAGAGGCCAGCTTCTTGGACATGATGGAGGAAGCCACCAGGGGCAGGCTGTCCACGGTGGCGGTCACATCCCGCAGGGCATAGAGGGTCTTGTCCGCAGGCGCCAGGGTGCCCGTCTGCCCGATGACCGCCACACCCAGGCTGTTCACCTGGCGGATGAAGGCCTCCTGGCTCAGCTCCACAGACAGGCCGGGGATGGACTCCAGCTTGTCCAGGGTGCCGCCGGTGTGGCCCAAGCCGCGGCCGCTCATCTTGGCAACGGGCACGCCGCAGGCCGCCACCAGGGGTGCCAGCACCAGGGTGGTGGTGTCGCCCACGCCGCCGGTGGAGTGCTTGTCCACCTTCACACCGGGGATGGCGGAAAGGTCGCACACGTCGCCGGAATCCCGCATGGCAAGGGTCAGGTGGGTGGTTTCCCGGGGGGTCATACCGTTGAGGCGGATGGCCATCAGCAGCGCCGCCAGCTGGTAATCCGGAATGGTTTGCGTGGCTGCGCCCTGCACAAAATAGTCAATCTCCTGGGCAGTCAGCGCCTGGCCCAGCTTTTTCCTGGTGATGATGTCCACCATATTCATGGAGCGTACCTCCTTTTGTTCGCTGCTGTTATTATAACGAATTTTGCCGGAAGAATCAACCGTCCTTCTCCCCATACTTTTCGCCCCAGCGCATCAGCCCGGCAAAGGCGTGCGCCAGCACTCTCCCTGCACACAAAACACCCGCCCGGGTGCGCTGATCCGGGCGGGTGTTTGTGTGGTCAGGTGGTGGCGCCTTCGCCAATGGCGGGTGCATCGGGCTCGGCAGGCGGGTCGGTGGGCTTACCCACATAGTCCAGGGTGGTGAACTCCACCACCGTCTGGTTCTCCTCCCGGATGTCCCGGTAGAAGCCATCGTCCGTGCTGTAGCTGGTAATCTGCATGGTTACCCGGGCAATGGGAACCTCTGGCTGGACAAAATCGCCAAAGTTGAAGCGCCCGTGGGTGGTGTTGTCGCCCTCGTAGAGGGTGTAGCGGTAGGAACCCTCGAAGGAGTTGCCGCCGTTTTCGTGGCAGACAATGGGGTTGCCCTGGGCATCGTAGCAGCAAACCAGGAAGTAGAACCGGGCGATGGTCATGTTGCTCTCGTTGTTCACCACCATCTTAATCTGGTTGTCCTTCAGGTACAGGTCGGTAATCTTCAGCGCCTTGTCGTAGTTGCCCACGTTGACGGTGGCGGTGGTGGTGTAGCCGCCGTCCGCCGTGGTGCCGGTAATGGTGGTGGTGCCCCAGCGCTTGCCGGTAATGGCAGGCCGGTTGTTCTCGCCCTTTACGGTGGCGATGGTGGTATCGGCGCTGACCCAGCTCATGCCGGTGTTGCTGGCGTTTTCAGGCTCCAGCACCGCATTGGCACGGATGCTCTCGTCCACGCCCACGGTGAGGGTATCGTTCTTCATGTGAACGCCCTCCACCGGCTGCAGCACGGAAACCTTGATTCTGTCGCTCTTCTTGCTGCCATCGGCGGTTTTCACGGTAATGTAGCACTCGCCCCGCTGGTGGCCGGTAATCAGGCCATTGGCATCCACGGTGGCAACGCTCTCCTTGCTGGAGGAGAAGGTAACGCTGGGATCGGTTACGGTTTGTGGCTGCACATCCCAGAACACCTGCAGGAAGGTGTTCACATTCAGGGACACCCTGTCCTCCGCAAAGGCAACCTTTGTAGCCAGCTGGTTCACCTTCACGGTGGCGCTGGCGGACACACCGGGGTAGTCCTCGCTCTGGCAGGTGATGGTGCAGGTGCCCACGGACACAGGGGTCACCCTGCCGGCCTTGTTCACCTTTGCCACACTCTCATCGGAGGAGGACCAGACAACCTTCTTGTTGTTGGTGGTGTTGGGGGACACGGTGGCCTTCAGGTTTTTGGCGGAGCCAACGTTGATAATCAGGCTGGTGTCGCTCAGGGTGATGGACTCCGGCTGCTGCTTCACCGTCACCGCGAAGGTGGCCGTCTTGCCAGAGCCATCCAGGGCGGTAGCCTTGATGGTGGCGGTGCCCTTTGCCAGACCGGTCACCACGCCATTGGCATCCACCATGGCAACCTTTTCATTGCTGGAGGCCCAGGTCACAGCCTGGATGGAGGCATTCTCCGGGGAATACACGGGGGTCAGGGTCAGGGTGCCGCCAATCCAGGTGCTCTTTTCGCCGGTCAGCTGCAGGCGGGTCACCGGCTGCACCACCAGGGTGCGGTAGGTCAGCGCCACATCCGGGTTCTGGGCGCTGGCAACGGTGATGGTGCACTCGCCCGCGGCCTTGGGCTGCAGGTTGCTGCCGGACACCCGGACAATGCTCTCGTCCGAGGAGGTCAGGGTGTATTTGCGGTCGCTGGCGTCCTTGGGCAGGCATGTGGCCTGGATGGCCTGGCTCTTGCCCAGGCGCAGCACCAGCACTTTCTCCGGCTGGGCAGGCAGGGTATCGGCATTCAGCAGCGGCGTAACGAGGGGATCATCGGTGGAAAGCAGGTTCAGCTTGCCTTCGGTCACCTCAATGGTGGTCACCTTCCGCAGCACCTTCAGGGGGATGGTGGCCTTGAAGGTGCGCTTCTCGGTTTTCACCTGGGCGGTGATGGTCACGTTGCCCTTGTTCACGCCGGTCACAAGGCCGTTTTCATCCACCAGGGCAGTTTTCTCGGCATTGGAGGAGTAGGTCACCTCGCCCGCTGCAGGGTCGCCCTCCAGCAGGAGGGAGGTTTGCAGGGTTTCACCCTCGAAAAGGGTGGTGACCGTCCGGTCGAACTTGCACACATTGTCCGCCAGGGCAGGCACAGCCAGGCAGCACAGGGCCAGCGCCACAAGCAAAATCTTTTTCAGCATCATATCAGCCTCCGTCATGGGGAATGAAATCGTTTCCAACCATACAACGCCGCAGCATTGCAAAATCATCCATGCTTATAGTATATCCATGGAAATATTTTTTGCAATACCTATTGGGAAGAATTCACCGGCCCGTCACGGGCGGGGGTCCTCCGCCAGGGCAGCGTAGACAGCCGTATCCACCAACCCCTGGTTGTTTCTGTCGGCCTTGCGGTGGATGCCCTCAAGCTGCATGCCGCACTTCTTCATCACGCCGCCGGAGTGGGGGTTGTTCACATCGTGCCTGGCTTCCACCCGCTGGTAGCCATCCTCAAACAGGCAGGTCATAATCCTGGCACCAGCTGTTGAGAACCCAGGCAGATGCATCCACGCTGGCGTGGGGCGGCCAGGCGAGGTATTTGGTCACCTCCGGGTCGCTGGCCCAGTTGGCAAACATGGCAGGTGCATCCTCCATGGTGAAGCGCCGCAGCACCAGGCGGGGTGTTTCCAGGGTACGGGTTCCCCGGTTGTTCATGGGAGTTCCTCCTTGGGGGTATTGGGGTGTGCGCCTGCGTCGCGGCGCGCACTCTGCACTGTTCCATCAGTTAAAACAGCGCGTCGATGAAATCCCTGGCAACGAAGGGCTGCAGGTCGTCGATGCCCTCGCCCACGCCGATGTACCACACAGGGACTTCCAGCTCCTGGCGGATGGACAGGGCGATGCCGCCCTTGGCGGTGCCATCCAGCTTGGTGAGGATGATGCCGCCGATTTCACACACTTCCTTAAAGGCGCGGGCCTGAGCAAGGCCGTTTTGCCCGGTGGTGGCATCCAGCACCAGGATGCAGCGCACGTCCGCCTCGGGGTATTCCCGGTCGATCACCCGGCGCATTTTGTTCAGCTCATCCATCAGGTTCTTCTTGTTATGCAGGCGGCCTGCGGTGTCCACAATCAGCAGGTCGGCATCCTGGGCCTTGGCGGACTTCACTGCGTCGAACACCACGGCGGCAGGGTCGGCACCCTCGTCATGCTTGACAATGGGCACCCGGGCACGCTCCGCCCAGATGGACAGCTGCTCGGCTGCGGCAGCACGGAAGGTATCGCCTGCAGCCAGCATCACCTTGCGCCCGATGGACTGGAACCGCAGGGACAGCTTGCCGATGGTGGTGGTCTTGCCCACGCCGTTCACGCCAACCACCAGCATCACCATGGGCCACTTCAGCGGCGGGCGGGGGATGTCCATCTGCTCCACCATAATCTGCTTCAGCAGGTCTTTCGCCCGGGCGGCATCGGTGATTTTCCCGGCCTTCACCCGGGCGCGAAGCTCGTCCATGATGGCGGTGGTGGCCTTCACCCCGCAATCGGACAGGATGAGAATGTCCTCCAGTTCCTCATAGAAATCCTCGTCAATCCGGCGGGTTTCCTTCACCAGCACGTCCACCTTGTCGGTCAGGTTGCCGCGGGTTTTGCTCAGGCCTTCCCGCAGGCGGGCAAACAGACCCTTTTTCTTTGTTTCGCTCATATGGTTCCTCCTGATTATTTGTAGGGAAAGTATATCACATTCCCGCGCCCGGGGCAAGGCGGCGCTTCTCCAGCCATACCATCAGCACGGCAACATCCGCTGGCGATACGCCGGGAATGCGGCTGGCAGCTGCCAGGGAGCGGGGTTTTTGCCGGTTCAGCTTCTGCCGTGCCTCCAGGCGCAGACCGGTGATGGTGCCATAGTCCACGTCCTCCGGCAGGAGCATATCCTCCATGGCGCGGGCGCGACGGATCAGCGCATCCTGCTTGTCCAGGTAGCCGGCATACTTGATGGCAATCTGCGCCTGCTCGCGGGCGGCGGCAGGGTGGGTCAGCAGCGAAGGTGTCATTTCCGCCAGGTGGTTCAGGGTGATGTCCGGACGGCGAAGCAGCTCCTCGGCAGAAAGCGTGCTTTCGGCAGGGGGCTGACCGTGGGAGGCCAGCCAGGCTGCACGGGCATTGCCGGGTGTGTAGCGAAGCTGCTTTAGTTCATCCACCAGGGCTGAAGTGGCTTGCTGCTTGCAGCGGGTTCGTGTCATGCGCTCTTCCGTCACCAGGCCGGCGGCATAGCCCAGATGGGTCAGGCGCAGGTCGGCATTGTCCTGGCGCAGGTGCAGCCGATGCTCGGCACGGGAGGTCATCATCCGATAGGGTTCATCGGTACCCTTGGTGGTCAGGTCATCGGTCAGAACACCAATGTATGCCATGTCCCTTGTGAGAATCAGCGGCGGCTTGCCCTGGAGCATCAGGGCGGCGTTCATGCCTGCCAGCAGGCCTTGGCAGGCGGCTTCCTCATAACCGCTGGTGCCGTTGATTTGCCCGGCAAAGAACAGCCCGCTGTGGCGCAGGCTTTCCAGGGACGGGCGCAGCTCGCGACTGTCGATGCAGTCGTACTCAATGGCATAGGCCAGGCGAACCAATTCGCAACGATGCAGGCCGGGAATGGAACGGTACATCTCCCACTGTACATCCTCCGGAAGAGAGGTGGACATACCCTGAACGTACCATTCGCGGCTTTCCACGCCCTCCGGCTCAAGGAAGATTTGGTGCCTGTCCTTGTCGGCGAAACGGACAATCTTATCTTCAATGCTGGGGCAGTACCTGGGCCCAACGCCGTGAATCCTGCCGGAATACAGGGGCGCCCGGTGCAGGTTTCGGCGGATAATCTCGTGGGTTTCCGGGGTTGTCCAGGTCAGGTAGCACTGGTGGGTGTTGTGCAGCTCCCTGTCCGTCATGAAGGAGAAGGGAACCACAGGCTCGTCACCGGGCTGGGGGGTCATTTCATCAAAGTCGATGGAGCGCACATCCACCCGGGCCGGGGTGCCTGTCTTGAAGCGGCGCAGCTCATAGCCCAAATCAAGCAGGCTGGCGGAAAGCCCCGTGGCGCTCATCAGCCCCTGGGGGCCGCCGTCCCACTGGGCCTCGCCAATGATAATACGGCTTTTCAGGTACACACCTGTGGCAACCACCAGGGCCCGGCAGGGAATGCGCTGGCCCGTCATGGTGGTCACAGCCTGCACCCGGCCATCCGCCACCTCGATGGAGGCAGCCTCCCCCTGGCGGACGGTCAAATGGGGCTGGGTCATCAGGGCACGGCGCATGCGGTTTTGATAGGCCTGCTTGTCTGCCTGAGCCCGAAGGCTGTGGACGGCAGGCCCCTTGCTGGTGTTCAGCATGCGGCTCTGCAGGAAGGTATCGTCAATGGCGCGGCCCATTTCGCCGCCCAGTGCATCCAGCTCCCGCACCAAATGTCCCTTGGCGGAGCCGCCGATCACCGGGTTGCAGGCCATCAGGGCAATGCCGTCCATGTTCAGGGTCAGGAGAAGGGTGTCCATGCCCATGCGGGCCGCTGCCAGCGCTGCCTCGCACCCGGCGTGACCGCCGCCAATCACCACCACATCCGCCATTTGCTCACCCCTTCCGCTTATCGGCCTACATTATACCATACATTCACCCGGCAGGCAAAGAAAAACGGAAAAGCAGATGAAAAAACCGCCTGCAACATTGACATATTTCGCACAAACTATTATAATTGACACGATAGAGGAGTTTCCGTGTTTTTGTCATGCGCTTATGCTGGCATGAAAGGACTGCCAACGGCCCTTTCACACCAGCACAGGTGCAGGATGAGATGCGGTTTTCCGGGCCGGTGGCGGGCAACCGCACCCGGTTCCAACAAGCGTCAAGGAGGTAAAAATCCCCATGGCAATCAAGATGACCGTTGACGGCAACACAGCCGTCAGCCATGTCGCTTATGCATTTAGCGATGTGGCAGCTATCTACCCCATCACGCCTTCCTCCCCCATGGCGGAAGTCGCTGACGAGTGGTCCGCACAGAGCCGCAAGAACCTGTTCGGCCAGACCGTCAAAATTGCTGAGATGCAGTCCGAGGCCGGTGCGGCCGGTGCTGTTCACGGCTCCCTGGCCGCTGGCGCACTGACCACCACCTTCACCGCCTCCCAGGGCCTGCTGCTGATGATCCCCAACATGTATAAGATCGCCGGCGAGCTGACCCCCGCGGTGTTCCATGTGAGCGCCCGCGCTCTGGCCTACCACGCGCTGTCCATCTTCGGTGACCATTCCGACGTGATGGCCTGCCGCCAGACTGGCTTTGCCATGCTGGCCAGCAACTCCGTTCAGGAAGCCTGCGACATGGCTCTGGTGGCTCACCTGGCTACCCTGAAGAGCTCCGTGCCCTTCCTGCACTTCTTCGATGGCTTCCGTACCAGCCACGAGATTCAGAAGATCGACGCTCCCACCTACGAGGAGATCGCTACCCTGATGCCCTGGGACAAGGTTGAAGAGTTCCGCGCCCGCGGCCTGAACCCCGAACATCCCCACCAGGCTGGCACCGCCCAGAACCCCGACATTTACTTCCAGGGCCGTGAGGCTGGCAACAAGTTCTACCTGGCCGTGCCCGAGATTGTCGAGGAGACCATGAAGCAGGTTGGCGAGCTGACCGGCCGCCAGTACAAGCTGTTCGACTATGTTGGCGCTCCCGATGCCGACAAGGTTATCATCGCCATGGGCTCCGGCTGCGACGTGGCTCACGAGGCTGTGAACAAGATGGTTGCCATGGGCGAAAAGGTTGGCCTGATTAAGGTTCACCTGTATCGTCCCTTCTCCGTGAAGCACTTCATGGCTGCTGTTCCCGCCACCTGCAAGAAGATTGCCGTGCTGGACCGCACCAAGGAGTCTGGCTCCCTGGGCGAGCCCCTGTACCTGGATATCTGCGCTGCCCTGGCTGAGGAAGGCCGCAGCGATATCAAGGTTGTGGGCGGCCGCTATGGCCTGGGCTCCAAGGAGTTCACGCCTACCCATGTGAAGGCCGTTTTCGCCAACCTGGACGGCGAGATGAAGAACCACTTCACCGTGGGCATTGTGGATGACGTGACCGGCACCTCCCTGCCCGTGGGCGAGCTGTTCAACGCTGCGCCCGAAGGCAGCATCTGCTGCAAGTTCTACGGTCTGGGTTCCGATGGCACCGTTGGCGCCAACAAGAACTCCATCAAGATCATCGGCGACCACACCGAGCTGTATGCTCAGGCATACTTCTCCTACGACTCCAAGAAGTCCGGCGGCCTGACCGTGAGCCACCTGCGCTTCGGCAAGACCCCCATTCAGTCTCCCTATCTGATTGATGCAGCCGACTTCATCGCCTGCCACAATCCTGCCTATGTGACCATGTACGACATGGTGTCCTCCCTGAAGGACAATGGCGTGTTCCTGCTGAACTGCCAGTGGAGCGCTGACGAGCTGGATGCTCACCTGCCCGCCTCCATGAAGCAGCTGCTTGCCAAGAAGAACGCCAAGATGTACATCATCGACGCCATTGACCTGGCTGCGAAGGTGGGCATGGGCAACCGCATCAACACCATCATGCAGGCTGCCTTCTTCAAGCTGGCAGACGTGATTCCCTACGAGCAGGCCGACGAGTACATGAAGGCCTATGCCAAGAAGACCTATGGCAAGAAGGGCGACGCCATTGTTCAGAAGAACTGGGACGCCATCGACATTGCTATCTCCGGCCTGGTGAAGGTGGACGTGCCTGCTGAGTGGGCCACCGCTACCACCGGTGCCGAGGCTGCCAAGGTTGAAGGCACCACCGAGTACTTCGATACCTTCGTGAAGCCTGTGCTGAGCCAGGAAGGCGACAAGCTGCCCGTATCCGCCCTGGATCCCCGCGGCATTGTGCCCACCGGCACCACCAAGTTTGAGAAGCGCGGCATCGCGGTGAAGGTTCCCATGTGGATTCCTGAAAACTGCGTGCAGTGCGGCAACTGCGCTCTGGTTTGCCCCCATGCCTGCATCCGTCCCATCTACACCGTGGATGGCGCCCAGCTGCCCGAGGGCTATGTGACCAAGAAGGCCACCGGCAAGGAGTTTGCCGGCATGCAGTATCGCATGCAGGTCAGCCCCCTGGACTGCACCGGCTGCGGCAACTGCGTTGAGGTGTGCCCTGCCAAGGTGAAGGCCCTGAGCATGGAAACCATGGAATCCCAGAAGAAGGAAGAAGCCAACTGGGAGTTCGCCATGACCGTGCCGGAAGTGGCTGACCGTATTGCCAACAAGGCTTCTGTGAAGAACTCTCAGGCGCTGAAGCCCCTGTTCGAGTTCTCCGGCGCCTGCGCGGGCTGCGGCGAAACCCCCTATGTGAAGCTTGTCACCCAGCTGTTTGGCGACAGGATGATCGTTGCCAACGCCACGGGCTGCTCCTCCATCTATGGCGGTTCCGCTCCCACCTGCCCCTATACCACCAACAACGAGGGTCATGGTCCCGCTTGGGCCAACTCCCTGTTCGAGGACAATGCTGAGTTCGGCTTCGGCATGAACCTGGCTGTGAACCAGCGTCGCGCCAAGCTGGCTGACCTGGTGAAGGCTCTGGCTGAGAAGTGCCCCGATTGGGCCGAGTATCAGGAAGCCGCCAAGGAATGGCTGGACAACATGGACGATGCTGAGGGCTCCAAGGCTGCTGCCAAGAAGATCATCGCCTGCGTGGAAGGCTGCAAGGACTGCGGCTGCGAGTGCGACGACCTGTGCAAGCAGATCTACGCTGCCAAGGATATGCTGGTGAAGAAGTCCATCTGGATCTTCGGCGGCGACGGCTGGGCATACGACATTGGCTACGGCGGTGTTGACCATGTGCTGGCCCAGAATCAGGACGTGAACATCCTGGTGCTGGATACCGAGGTGTATTCCAACACTGGCGGCCAGGCTTCCAAGTCCACCCCCACCGGCTCTGTGGCTAAGTTTGCCGCTGCTGGCAAGCGCACCAAGAAGAAGGATCTGGGCATGATGGCCATGAGCTATGGCTATGTGTATGTGGCTACCGTTGCCATGGGCGCCAATCCCCAGCAGCTGCTGAAGGCCATGACCGAGGCCGAGGCTTACCATGGCCCGTCCCTGATTATTGCCTATGCGCCCTGCATCAACCACGGTATCAACATGGGCCTGGCCCAGGCTGAGATCCGCAAGGCTGTTGACTGCGGCTATTGGCCCCTGTATCGCTTCAACCCCGACAACGAGAACCCCATGACCATCGACTCCAAGGAGCCGACTGGCGATTATCAGGAGTTCCTGAAGGGTGAGGTGCGCTACACCGCGCTGGCGAAGCTGTTCCCCGAAGCTGCCAAGACCCTGTTCGAGCAGGCCGAAGAGGACGCCAAGTATCGCCGCGAATCCTACAAGAAGATGGCTGGCCAGGAGTAACCCTCCCCGCCGCCCGGCCCCCTGCCATGCGCAGGGGGCCTTTGCGTTCCATCCACGCAACACAACCATCATGAAAAAGTCCCGCTCCATATGCAGAGCGGGACTTTTGGTATACCCATCATTTATGCTTCAGGCTCCAACAGGCCCAGGCCGCCATCCTTGCGGAGGTAGAGAATGTTGGTGCGCTCGGTTTCGATGTTCACAAAGGCGAAGAAGCTGTGGCCCAGCAGCTCCATTTGGACGGCTGCATCCTCCAGGGACATGGGGCGCACAGGGAAGGTCTTCCGGCGGACGATGGGCATGGCGCCTTCCTCGGCGGGCTCCTCGTCCAGGTATTCGGGCATTTCGGGCAGGAAGGCGTCCTCGCGCAGGCGCTTGCCCAGCCTGGTGCGGTGGCGGTGGATCTGCCGCTCTATCTTCGCCAGCGCCTGATCAATGGCCAGGAACAGGTTGTTGTCATCGGCGGTGGCCTCGCTGCGGAGGATTACGTTGCTGCCCATGGGCACGGTGATTTCCACAATGCGCTGATCCTTCTTGCCCTTTTGCAGCTTAATCTGCATTTCGGTGTCGGGCAGCAGGTAGCGCTCCATCTTGGCGGTTTTCTTTTCGATGCGCCTGGTCACGGCGGGAGATACGGTCATGTTGCGGGCGTTAATGGTCATCTTCATAAATATATTCTCCTTTCGGGATGGGATGACAAAAAGCGGACGCAGACCGGCGCTGTGCTACGGTTGCCTCCGCTGGAAAGAATGTGCCACTGGCACCACGCCCTCTCTTTCAGATGATTTGGTGTCTGTATTATACTCTTTCGACGCCCAGTATAATTCTCCTTCCACAAATGTCCCTTTTGATAAAATTTTTTCCCATAGCGGCGATCTGAGGTGCTGCCCCTGGCAATCCTGCCAGAGTGCGCCGCCCTCTGCACTCCCGCTTAAAGGATTTCATCCCATAGGAATCCCCTTTTTTGGGGCACAGCCAGGCGGGTGAGCACCACGAGGGGTGCCTTGCATAGGAAAAACCCGCCTCCGTTACCGAAAGCGGGTTTCGAAAGGGTCGAGGACCCTTCGTGGGGTTGATAAGAAAGCGAGGATTCGATGAGGTGGTGCGGTGGCGATGCCAGCGAATGAATCATCGCTTGCTTGAGGGCAAAGCCCTTAACCGGGGTTCAGGGGCAGCGTCCCTTGTTACTTCAGCATGGATTCTTCCCAGCAGTCGTAGGGCTTCAGGCCCAGCAGGTCAGCCACGGTGGGCGCCACATTTGCCAGGCCAAAGCTGCCTTCCTTCAGCTGGTGTTTCTCGTCCTTATCGTAAACAATGAAGGGCACGGGGTTCAGGCTGTGGGCGGTGCGGGGCGCAATGCCGCCCTTCTTGTTCTTCTCCAGCATCTGGTCGGCATTGCCGTGGTCGGCGGTCACCAGCAGGATGGCGCCATGCTCGTCGCAGGCCTTCTTAATGCGGGCCAGGCACAGGTCAACGGTTTCCACGGCAATCTCGGTAGCCAGCAGGCTGCCGGTGTGGCCCACCATGTCGCCATTGGGGAAGTTGCAGCGGATGAAGCCGTACTTGCCCTTCTCCAGGGCGGCAATCACCAGGTCAGTCACCTCGGTGGCCTTCATCCAGGGGCACTCGTCAAAGGAGCGCACATCGGAGGGCACCTCGTCCCAGTCCTCCAGGCTCTCGGAGAACTTCTCAGAGCGGTTGCCGTTCCAGAAATAGGTCACATGGCCATACTTCTGGGTTTCGGAGCAGGCGTACTCGGGGATGCCCGCCTCCACCAGCAGCTCGGTCAGGGTGTGGCGGATCTCCGGCGGGTTCACCAGGAACGCCTTGGGAATGTTCAGGTCGCCGTCATACTGCAGCATACCGGCGTACTTCACCTGGGGCACCACGCCGCGGTCGAAGTGGGCAAAGGAAGCATCGCCATCAAAGGCCATGGAGATCTCCTGGGCGCGGTCGCCACGGAAGTTGAACAGAATCACGGAGTCACCATCCGCCATTTTGCCCACGGGCTCGCCGTTTTCCGCAATGACGAAGGCGGGCAGATCCTGGTCAATCACGCCCAGCTCGGCCCGGTAGGTTTCAATGGCTTCCCTGGCGGAGGCAAACTGCCGGCCTTCGCCGTGGACATGGGTCTCCCAGCCAGCCTTCACCATAGCCCAGTTGGCCTGGTAGCGATCCATGGTAATCTGCATACGGCCGCCGCCGGAGGCAATGCGTCCGTCAAAGGCAGCGTCGTTCAGCTGGGCCAGCACGTCCTCCAGCTGCTGCACATACTCCAGTGCGGAGGTGGCGGGCACATCGCGACCATCCAGCAGGATGTGGCAGCGCACACGGGCCACGCCCTCGGCCTTGGCCTGCTTCAGCATGGCAATCAGGTGGCTGATGTTGGAGTGCACATTGCCATCGGACAAAAGGCCCATGAAATGCAGGGTACCCTTGTCCTTGCAGCCGGCAATCAGCTCCTGCCAGGCGGCGGAGGCGTAGATCTTGCCGGACTCGATGGATTCATTCACCAGCTTGGCGCCCTGGGAGTACACCTGTCCGCAGCCCAGCGCATTGTGGCCCACCTCGGAGTTGCCCATGTCATCATCAGAGGGCAGGCCAACAGCGGTGCCGTGGGCCTTGATAATCTGCCAGGGGTTGTTGGCCTTCAGTTCATCCAGGGTGGGTGTGGTGGCGGCCTTCACCATGTTGCCAAGGGTTTCGGGCGTTTCGCCCACACCATCCATAACAACCAGCACAACGGGTTTATTCATAGAAAACGTGACCTCCTGTTCGTTTGGGTGCTATACGCATACATAAATAGAATAGAGCATTGTGATGAAATTGTCAATGCCAAAGTGCCTGAAAAATGCCTGCCGCGGAGTGCAGCAGGCAAAGGTATCACTTGTGATAGAGCTTGTGGGTCTGATAGCGCGGGTCGCAGGTCAGGTTCACGCCCAGGCGCTTGAACACATTGTTGTCCACCTGGGAGAGAATCACCGTGGAGTGGGCCTCGCAGCCTTTCAGCAGCGGCAGCTGCTTGATGGCAATGGCGGCCTTCTCGTCCGTAGCAGCGCAGATGGACAGGGCCAGCAGCACCTCATCGGTGTGCAGGCGCGGGTTGTGGTTGCCCAGGTAGGTGCACTTCAGGGTCTGGATAGGTTCGATGACGCTGGGGGAAATCAGGTGGGTACCCTTGTCAATGCCGCCCAGGGCCTTCAGCACGTTCAGCAGCAGCGCGGCAGATGGGCCCAGCAGCTTGGTGGTTTTCCCGGTAACGATGCGCCCGTCCGGCAGCTCCATGGCGGTGGCAGGCGCACCGGTTTCCTCAGCGCGGCCCCGGGCGGCGGACAGCACAGGCCGGTTGTCGTCGGTCAGGCCGGATTTCTGCATCAGCAGCTCCAGCTTGTCCACCTCACCCTGCTCCGCGTGGCCCTGGCGCAGGGCGCAGCGGGCGGTGTAATACCGGCGGATAATCTCCTGGTTGGCGGCCTGGCGGCACACCTCGTCGTCAATAATGCAGTTGCCCACCATGTTCACGCCCATGTCCGTGGGCGATGCATAGGGCGAGGAGCCGTATATCTGCTCGAACACAGCATTGAGCACAGGGAAAATCTCAATGTCCCTGTTGTAGTTCACAGTGGACTGCCCATAGGCCTCCAGGTGGAAGGGGTCGATCATGTTATGGTCGTCCAGGTCAACGGTGGCAGCCTCGTAGGCCACGTTCACCGGGTGCTTCAGGGAAAGGTTCCAAATGGGGAAGGTTTCAAACTTGGCATACCCGGCCTGCACACCCCTCTGGTGCTCCTGATACAGCTGGCTGAGGCACACGGCCATCTTGCCGGAGCCGGGCCCGGGGGCAGTCACCAGCACCAGCGGGCGGGTGGTGACCACATATTCGTTCTTGCCAAAGCCCTCATCGCTAACGATGTGCTTCACGTTATAGGGGTAGCCATCAATGTCGAAATGCCGGAACACGGGCACGTCCAGGCTTTCCAACCGCTGCTTGAACATCACGGCGGCGTGCTGCTCCCGCCAGCGGGTCAGCACCACGCTGCCAACATACATGCCAACGGAGCGGAACGCATCAATCAGCCGCAGCACCTCGGCATCGTAGGTAATGCCAGAATCGCCGCGAATCTTGTTTTTCTCAATGTCGTCGGCGTTAATGGCAATCACCAGTTCTGCCTTGTCCTTCAGGTTCAGCAGCATGGAGATTTTGCTGTCCGGCCTGAAGCCCGGCAGCACCCGGGAGGCGTGCGTGTCGTCAAACAGCTTGCCGCCCAGCTCCAGGTAGAGCTTGCCGCCAAACTTCGCTATACGATTGAGAATATGCTCCGACTGCATGGCCGTGTACTTGTCATGATCAAATCCAATCCGCATCCACGATCCCCTCCTGTATTTTTAACCCATACCCCGCATTATACCACGGAGGCAAGGCGTAAACAAGCGCAAAAAAATGTTTTTTTCGTGCATTATCGCATGACC
>CAYLIC010000022.1:0-21631 GCA_964383815.1 uncultured Faecalibacterium sp.
AGTCAGAGGGCCTGCGGGCCCTCCGACACCTCCCGGAGGTTTTTTGACAGTCTGGCGCAGTCCCCTTTTCCGGGGACTGCGCTTTGTTTACTCCGCATCAATGCCGTTTTTCCGCAGGCCTTCCACAAAGGCCATTGGCAGCGGCGCGGTGAAGGTCATCCGCTGGCCTGTGGTGGGGTGGGTGAAGGTGAGGGAGTAGGCGTGGAGCATCAGCCGGGGTACCTTCGCGCCCCGGGGACTGCCGTAAATGGGGTCCCCGCACACCGGGTGGCCCAGGTGCTTCATGTGCACGCGGATTTGATGGGTGCGCCCGGTGAGGATGTGCACATCCACCAGCGTCACCCCGCGGCCCCGGGACAGCACCTGCCAATCGGTTATGGCCTCCCGTCCCTCCGGGTCAACAGCCATTTTCTTTCTGTCCTTCCTGCTGCGGGCAATGGGTGCCTCCACCCGGCCTGTATCCTCCTTGAAAACGCCATCCACCAAGGCCCGGTAGTGCTTCTCCATGGCTCTTTCCTGCAGCTGCTGGCTCAAGGCCAGCTGGGCGGCATCGTTCTTCGCCACCAGCAGCAGGCCGGAGGTATCCTTGTCCAGCCGGTGGACAATGCCGGGCCGCAGCTCGCCGCCAATGCCACCCAGGCTGTCCAGGTGGTGGAGCAGGGCGTTGACCAGGGTGCCATCCTCGTTTCCGGCGGCAGGGTGCACCACCATGCCACAGGGTTTCACCACCACAGCCAGGTCGCTATCCTGGTAGAGAATTTCCAGGGGTATATCCTCCGGCTGGGGTGCAGCAGGCCTGGGCGCAGGCACGGTGAGCACCACCTGCTGGCCTGGCCTGGCCCTGGTGCCGGCCTTCTTTTCCGGCTCGCCGTCCAGGGTGCACAGGCCTTCCTCCATCAGCGATGCCACCCGGGAGCGGGTCAGCCCGGTGACCTCCGCCAGCAAAACATCCAGCCGCCGCCCATCGCCTGCGGCCTCATACCTTTGTAGTGCCATCCTTCTTGCTCCAATCCTGCGGCCTGAACAGAAGCGACCAGGCCATGAGCACGCAGCCCACGGTCAAGGCGGCATCCGCCAGGTTGAATATTGCAAACTGCATGAAAAGCAGCTCCAGCATGTCCACCACATAGCCGTGGAGGAACCTGTCCAGCGTGTTGCCGGCGGCGCCGCCCAGCATCAGCATGGCGGCAACGGCGGCGGGCCTGCCCAGGCGGTAGCGCCCAAGCACCGCCATCCCCAGGGCAATCACCCCCAGGCTGACGGCCCCCAGCAGCCACGGCCTGCCGGACAACAGGCTGAAGGCCATGCCGGTGTTTTCCGCATACCGCAGGCCCAGCACACCGGGGATGAGCGCAACAGCACCCGTCAGGCGGCGTGCTGCCAGCTTGCTCAGCTGATCTGCTGCCAGCACCAGGGCCGCCAGCCAGGCATATCTGCGCATACCTACTCCAGTCTCCTTTGCACAATGGTCACAATCTGCGCCAGGAAATCCCCTATCAGCGGCAGGTTTTGCTCTGCCAGGCGGCGCAGGAGCACCACCAGCACGGCGCCCAGCACCGTAAAGCCAATGGCCATGCCCACGCCCCGGGCCAGCCCGGCAAGAAACTGGCTCCGCAGCATGGCTCGCCTGTCCTTCGCATAGGCCAGATACTCCGCCAGGCGCAGATGCTCCAGCCGGGCCACGCAGGCCTCCAGCCGCCGTGTGAGCCTGCCCCGATACCCCATCATCCATGATACACCTCCGCCGCAGTTTTGACAACCAAATGCCACGCTTTCATCTTGATTTTTCCCAGACTTTCAGATACAATGCATATCAAAGGAACCCACACAGGACAGGAGGAATATCCATGACAAACGCAAGCAAGTGGCAACGTATCCGCTATATGCCCGGCACACCCCTGGGGAAGGACGGGCGCCGGGCCACAGGCAGCCAGGAACACATTGACCTTTCCCGCCGTGCCGGCGCAGAAGGCATGGTGCTCCTGAAAAATGAAGGCCCGCTGCTGCCCTTTGCCCGGGGGAGCAGGCTGGCCCTTTTCGGCAAAGGTACGGTGGACTATGTTAAGGGCGGCGGCGGCAGCGGCGATGTTACCGTGGCCTACGTCCGCAGCCTGGCACAGGGCCTTTTGCTAAAGCAGAACGAGGGCAAGGTGGAGCTTTTCACCCCGCTGATTGACTACTACACCCAGTACATGCAGGAGCAGTACGCCCAGGGCCAGGAGCCGGGCCGCTGCCCGGAGGCTCCCCTGCCCCAGGCGCTTCTGGCCCAGGCCCGGGCCTTTGCGGACACGGCTGTCATCAGCATCTGCCGCTTTTCCGGCGAGGGTTGGGACAGGACAGGCAAGCCCTGTGACGGGGACTTCTACCTGAGCCGCGAGGAGGAGGCCATGGTGCAGGCCGTGCAGGCGGCCTTCCCCCGGGTGGTGGTGGTGCTGAACACCGGCGGCATGATGGACACCCTGTGGTTCCGGGACAATGCGGGCATTCAGGCGGCGCTGCTCAGCTGGCAGGCAGGCATGGAGGGCGGCCTGGCCACGGCGGATGTGCTGGTGGGCGATGTGTGTCCCTCCGGGCACCTGACGGACACCTTCGCCAGGGACTTTGCCGCCTATCCCTCCTCCGATACCTTCAACGAATCCGAGGACTATGTGACCTATAACGAGGACATCTTTGTAGGCTACCGCTATTTTGAAACCATTCCCGGCGCGGCGGAGAAGGTGTGCTACCCCTTCGGCTATGGCCTGACCTACACGGATTTTGCCATACACGCCCAGGCCGGTGTGGAGGATGGCAGCGTGGTGGTGCTGGCCCAGGTGACCAACACCGGCGCCATGGCAGGCAAGCAGGTGGTGCAGGTGTATTGCCAGCCGCCCCAGGGCAAGCTGGGCAAGGCCCGCCGTGTGCTGGCAGCCTTCGCCAAGACACACCTGCTGCAGCCCGGTGAAAGCCAAACCCTGCGCATGACCATTGCGCCCTACACCATCGCCAGCTATGACGACGTGGGCGCTGTGTGCCGCTCCGCCTGGGTGCTGGAGAAGGGTGACTACGGCTTCTTTGTGGGCACCAGTGTGCGGGACGGGCAGGTGCTGCCCTTCACCTACACAGTGGAGAAGGACAGGGTGCTGGAGCAAGTTACCGCCCGGTGCCAGCCCAGGCAAGTAAACTGGCGGCTGCTGGCGGATGGCTCCCATGCGCCGGTGGAAAATCAGGCGCCCCTGCCCAAGCCCGGCATTGACCCGGAGGTACCCCAGTTTGGCTGGCCGGTGGAAATGCTGCCCAACGCGGAGGATTGCCCGCAGCCCGGACACACCCTTGACCAGGTTGCCCGGGGGGAAATCACCCTGGATGCCTTTATGGACAGCCTGACCCTCCGGCAAATGGTGTACCTGCTGGGCGGCCAGCCCAACCGGGGCATTGCCAACACCGCAGGCCTTGGCGGGCTGCACAGCCACGGCATTCCCTGTGCCATGACGGCGGATGGCCCGGCAGGCCTGCGCATCAACAGGGAGTGCGGGGTGACCACCACTGCCTTCCCCTGCGCCACGCTGCTGGCCTGCACCTGGGATGAGGAGCTGGTGCGCCAGGTGGGCGCCGCCGCCGGCCTGGAGGTGAAGGAGAACGGCATTGGCAGCTGGCTGGCGCCGGCCCTGAACATCCACCGCAATCCCCTTTGCGGGCGCAACTTCGAATACTATGCGGAGGATCCCCTGCTGGCAGGCCGCATGGCTGCCGCCCTGGTGAAGGGCGTGGAAGCCCAGGGTGTGGCAACCTCCGTCAAGCATTTTGCCTGCAACAACAAGGAGGTCAACCGCAAGGACAGCGATTCCCGCCTGACCGAGCGCGCCTTGCGGGAAATTTACCTCAAGGGCTTTGAGATTGCCGTGAAGGATGCCCAGCCCATGACGCTGATGACCGCCTACAACATCATCAACGGCGTTCGCGCCTCCGAGAATTACGACCTGCTGACGGGCATCCTCCGGGAGGAATGGGGCTACAAGGGTCTGGTAACCACCGACTGGTGGGCCCACAGCACGCAATACCGGGAGATTGCCGCGGGCAACGACATAAAAATGCCCAGAGGCACCCCGGAGCACACCCTGCAGATGGTGCAGGAAGGCAAGCTGGACCCGGCCTGCGTCCGTGCCAGTGTCCGCAGGCTGCTGAAAATGCTGCTGAAGCTGGACTAAGAAAAAAGGGTCTGCCGCAAAAAACGGCAGGCCCTGTTCTTATGCCTTCAGGTATGGCAGCAGCCTTGGCTCCTGGCGCATCATGTCCGCCACCAGGGCGGCAATGGCCTTGGCGCCCCGGGCGTTGAAGTGGGTGTGATCGTCATGCCCGCTGGGGTAATCCGGGTTTTCCCCGGGTGCAATGCGCACAAACAGCCCGGCGGTTTCCTCCTCTGTTTGGGACAGGAACAGCCGCCGGCTTGCCATTTCCAGGTCAAGGCAGGGAATGCCCAGCTCCCGGGCCACCAGCCTGGCGGCATAGGGGTAGGCGGCGTGGGTGTACAGCAGGAACGTGCCGGAGTACGCCCGGCGGGACACAGGGGTCACCAGCACAGGCAGTGCGCCCCTGTCCAGGGCGGCGCGGCAGTACAGGCGCAGAAAGTCCTGATAGCTGCCATCCGCATCGGTGTGGCGGGCCGGGTCGTCCTTCTCGTCGTTGTGCCCGAACTGAATCAGCAGCAGGTCGCCTGGCTGCATGGCCTCTCTCACGGGGGCAAAGCGTCCCTCATCGTAAAAGCTGCGGGAGCTGCGCCCGCTAATGGCATGATTGCACACCGAAACGCCCGGCGCGGTGAACTCCGGCAGCGCCCAACCCCAGCCGCGGAACGGCGCATGGAAGTTGTCCACCGTGGAATCGCCAATGATGTATATGGTGGGCATGGAAATGCTCCTTTCGCAAAAAGCAGCCAAGCGCATGCCTGGCTGCCTGATGATTTACCCCAGTGCCTCGTTGGCTGTTTCCGTCTGCATCAGCTGCCACAGGTCGCGCTGGCCGTCCAGCTCGGTTTCCGGGCTGCCGGGCAGGCCGGTGGGGTCGAAGGAAACGGTCAGGTTCAGGTACACGGCAGCGTAGGGCGTGCCCCCAAGGTCAATGGTCTGGCCCAGCTGGGCCGTTTGCCCCAGAAAGCTCTTGCGGGCCAGCTGCGCCGCCTCCAGGGCGGTAACAGCCACCTGGATGCTGGCCTTGTCAATGCTGCCGTCCACCCCATCGTTCAGCCGGGCGGAAATGGTCAGCTGCCCGCCGCTGATGGTGAAGGTCGCCGTGCCAATCTCATAGGCGTTGCTGGCGTGGAGCGCCACCGTCAGGGAGCGGCCCTCCAGGGCGGCGGTGTCCAGCAGTGTGGCGGAGCGCCAGCCGCTGCTCCCCGTCATGGCCTGCAGGGGAAGGCCCACAGCGCAGGCCGCATTGGCAACAAGCCTTGGCATCACCCGCTGAATGGGGAAGGCATAGCTGCAATCCCCCACCCACAGGGACACATGATAGGTGGTTTCGCTGCCCTGCAGCTTCAGGTAAATGTCCTCCGAGCGGAAGGTGCCTGCGCATTCCCCATAATCCCGCTGGTACACCAGGGTGCCAGCCGCATCGGCAATGCTGAGGGTCACCCGGGCGCCCTCCGCCGGGCAGGTCACCCGCAGGTAGCTCTTGTCGGAGGTAACGGCATTGCCGGTCGCCCAGGCGTCTTCCGCAATATCGGCAGCGCTGACAACAAACACATCCTCCTGCCCCAGGGCGGAGGCGGCGCACAGCACCAGCACCAGGGCCAGCAGCAGGCCCAGCAGTTTCTTCATGGCAAAGGTCACCTCGCTTGCAGTTGCTTCACCAACATAACGCAGGGGAAGCCCGGGTTCTTCCGTGGGATGAGGGAATTTACATCTGGGCGTTGTGTGGCAGAGGGTGCACACGCGTTCTCCTGCGTTGCGGTGCGCCTGTCGCACACCGTGACCC
The DNA here is from genome assembly GCA_964383815.1 of uncultured Faecalibacterium sp. Taxonomy (GTDB): domain Bacteria; phylum Bacillota; class Clostridia; order Christensenellales; family Aristaeellaceae; genus UBA11524. Next base: position 5,953 of record CAYLIC010000022.1, read on the forward strand.
CTGCCAGAACGTCACCGGAAAGCGCAGTCCAGCCTGGGATTGTCAGGGGCAGCGCCCGCTGGTCAGCCGATGTACTCCTTGCCGCCCATGTACATGCGCAGGGCCTGGGGAATGCGCACGCGACCGTCGGCCTGGAGGTTGTTTTCCAGGAAGGCAATCAGCATGCGGGGCGGGGCCACCACGGTATTGTTCAGGGTGTGGGCAAAATACTTCTTGCCGTCCTCACCCTTCACGCGAATCTGCAAGCGGCGAGCCTGGGCATCGCCCAGGTTGGAGCAGCTGCCTACCTCGAAATACTTCTGCTGGCGGGGGCTCCACGCCTCCACGTCCAGGGACTTCACCTTCAGGTCAGCCAGGTCGCCGGAGCAGCACTCCAGGGTACGGACGGGAATGTCCAGCGTGCGGAAGAAATCAACCGAGTTCTGCCACAGCTTGTTGAACCACATGGGGCTGTCCTCCGGCTTGCAGACAACAATCATTTCCTGCTTTTCAAACTGGTGGATGCGGTACACGCCCCGCTCCTCAATGCCATGGGCGCCAACCTCCTTGCGGAAGCAGGGGGAATAGCTGGTCAGGGTCTGGGGCAGCTGCTTTTCATCCAGAATGGTGTCGATAAACTTGCCAATCATGGAGTGCTCGGAGGTGCCGATCAGGTACAGATCCTCGCCCTCGATCTTGTACATCATGTTTTCCATCTCAGCAAAGGACATCACACCCGTTACTACATTGCCATGAATCATGTACGGAGGAATGCAGTAGGTGAACCCCCGGTCAATCATGAAATCCCGGGCATAGCTCAGAATGGCGCTGTGCAGGCGGGCCACATCACCCATCAGGTAATAGAAGCCATTGCCGCTGGTCTTGCGGGCGCTGTCCAGGTCAATACCACTCAGGCGCTCCATAATGTCCACATGGTAGGGAACCTCAAAGTCCGGCACCACCGGCTCGCCAAAGCGCTCAATTTCCACATTCTCGCTGTCGTCCTTGCCAACGGGCACGGAGGGATCAATGATGTTGGGAATCACCAGCATGCGCTTGCGAACCTCTGCCTGAAGCTCCTCCTCCAGCTTTTCGGTGGCGGCCAGTTCATCCGCCATGGCGTTGACCTTGGCCTTCAGCGCCTCAGCCTCGTCCTTCTGGCCCTTGGCCATCAGGCCGCCAATCTGCTTGGAAATGGTCTTGCGCTGGCCCCGCAGGTTGTCGGCCTTCTGGATGGCAGCACGGTACTGCTTGTCCAGGTCGATCACCTCATCCACCAGCACCAGCTTCTGATCCTGGAACTTCTTGCGGATGTTCTCCTTCACCAGCTCGGGGTTGTTGCGAACGAAATTCATGTCCAACATGGGTAAATCCTCCTTAAGATAGAATAAGAGCTTCTCGCCCTGTTGCCGGGACGAGAAGCTCGCGTTGCCACCCAGTTTGCCTGCCACAGAGGCAGACCACTTGCCGCGCTGTATGGGGCGCACCCCGCAGGCTCCTCGCCTGCGCCCTTCGGGAATGGAGATGCCCGGCTCCGCTGCTGGCTCGCACCGCCCGCCAGCTCTCTTTCAGCCTTGCCCAGGCCCGTTTCCCGTCCATCGGGCTTATGACCCGCTTATTATACACCATCCCCGCCAAACGCGCAAGCAGTTTTTTCGGGAGAACGGCAAAGGGTGCTGCCCTTTGGAAACCCGGCAGAGGCTCTGCCTCTGCACTCCGCTTAAGGGATTTCATCCCTTAAGAAACCCTTTCTGCGCACGCGGTTGGCTCGCCATCCTCGCAGGGGTCACGCCGCCCGGAGGGCGCGGCGCGACATGGTGGAAGCGTACAGGGAGTTAGACAGTCCAGGTGAGCTCCTGCATCATGGCGCGGTCGGGGATGCGGGTGTCCAGCTGGGTCAGGGCGTGGCGGAGAGCCACGGGGATGGGCCGGCCTTCGAAGGTGATGGTTGTGCCGTTGGCAGCGGTGATTTTCTCCGCCATGCGTTGGGCAACAGCCTTGTCCGTGCTGCCCGTCAGCAGGATGAATTCATCGCCACCTATGCGGAAGAAGCGCATGCTTTCCTCACGGGCGGTATCAATGCGGCGGATACACTCGGCAATCGCCAAATCTCCCGCCATGTGACCGTAGGTGCTGTTGATGTCCATCAGGCGGCAGGTGTCCAGGGCCACGGCCCAGGTACCGTTCATGGTCTGCATGGCATCGAAAAGATCGGTATTGTTAAACTGTTGCATGGAAATCGAACCTCCTAAAGGTAATCGTGGCAGCATGCTCTTGGGCTGCAGCTGCGGGTAAATGTCAGAAAAGCTCCTTTCCCTGCGAAAGCGGGAGGGTGTTACGCCCCAGATGCGCTGAAACGCCCGGGTGAACACTTCATGGGAGCCATAGCCATAGCGCAGGGCGATGGTCAGCACCGTGTCCTGGGTACCCAGCAGGTCACGGGCCGCCAGGGTGATTCTGCGGCGGGCGATGTAGTCCTTCACGCCAATGTGGAAGGCATACCGGAACATTTTTTGCAGCGCGGAAAGGCTGTAGCCGCAGCTGTCGGCTACCTCCTCCGGGGTCAGTTCACCCCGCAGGCCTTCCTCAATGGTTCCCAGCGCTTCCGATAATACCTGTAGCCGGCTCATTTCTGCCTCCTGTCAATCGAAAGGGATTCCACACATTCAGCATATCATGCTTTCCGTTCTCCTGTCTTGATGTTTTGCGCACACTTGCCCATAAGCAAAACCCCGCGCCTGTATGAGCACGGGGTTTTTGCGTTATTTCCTGGCGATGATGTCACGCACCGCTTCACCGGCGATGATCAGCCCCATAACCGATGGCACAAAGCTGACGCTGCCCGGCGTGGCCCGGCGGGAGGAAGGCTCCTCGCAGGGTGCAGGGTGCAGGGCTGGCTCGGTGGAATAGGCCACCTTCAGGCTGGGGATGCCGCGCTTTTTGCACTGTGTGCGGATCACCCGGGCCAGGGGGCAGGTGTTGGTTTTGTAAATATCGGTGATGACGATTTTTGTGGGATCCAGCTTGTTCCCGGCGCCCATGGCGGAAATGATGGGCACGCCCAGGCGGCTGGCCCGGGTAATCAGCTCCAGCTTCGCCGCCACGGTATCCACCGCATCAATGATGTAATCAAACCGGGAAAGGTCGATTTCTTCGGCGTTTTCGGGCAGGTAGAACATTTCGTGGCAGGCAATGCGGGCCTCCGGGTTGATGTCTGCCAGCCGCCGGGCCATGGCCTGCACCTTGCTCTGCCCCAGGGTGGAGTGCAGGGCAATGATTTGCCTGTTCAGGTTGGAAAGGGCCACGGTGTCGTTGTCAATCAGATCCATGCTGCCCACACCGGCACGGACGAGGGCCTCCGCCGCAAAGCCACCCACGCCGCCCACACCAAAAACAGCCACGCGAGCCTCGCGCAGTCTGCCCACAGCCTGGGCACCAAGGAGCATTTCCGTGCGGATGAATTGGGACATAGGGCCTCCAGCGGGCGTAGGTTGGCGGGAAGGAGCAAGCGCGGTGCACGAAACGCACCCCGAAAGGGATTCTTAAGGGATGAAATCCCTTATGCAGCGTGCAGGGACAGCGTCCCCGGTCACTTCTTCTGGCCGTAGTAGGCGTTGGGACCGTGCTTGCGGAGGAAGTGCTTGTCGCGAACGTAGTCGGGCAGGCAGGCCCGGGGCTGCTGCTGGGGCAGTGCCTCGGTATGCCAGGCCATCATGGCAACCTCCTCCATCACAACGGCGTTGTGCACGGCCTCCAGGGCATCCTTGCCCCAGGCAAAGGGCCCATGGTGCCGGGCCAGGGCGCAGGGCACATGGGCCGGGTTCAGGCCGTTATCCTCAAAGTGGGCGGCAATCACCCTGCCGGTTTCCAGCTCGTAGGCCCGGGAAACCTCCTCGGCAGTCAAATCGCGGCAGCAGGGAATGGCGCCATAGATATAGTCCGCATGGGTGGTGCCGTAGGCGGGAATGTCCCTCCCGGCCTGGGCCCAGATGGTTGCCCACCGGGAGTGGGTGTGCACCACGCCGCCAATGCCGGAAAAGCGCCGGTACAGCTCTGCATGGGTAGGCGTGTCGGAGGATGGGTTCAGGTCGCCCTCCACCTTGTTGCCTGCCAGGTCAATCACCACCATGTCCTCCGGGCGCAGCTCCTCATAGGGCACGCCGCTGGGCTTGATGACAAACAGACCCTTTTCCCTGTCAATGCCGGACACATTGCCCCATGTGAAGGTCACCAGGTGGTGGGCAGGCAGGAGCATATTCGCATTGTAAACCTGTTGCTTAAGGGTTTCCAGCATGGTTTCACTTCTCCTTTTGGAAAGTCCGGCGGGTCAGGCGACCCGGTGGGCGCTGATGTGGTTGAGGAAGGCATTTTCCTCCATGGGCCTGGCGTAGAAGAAGCCTTGCATCCTGTCCACGCCAATGTCCTGCATCCGGTGGGATTGTTCGCGGGTTTCCACACCCTCAATCAGTACCTGCACATCCAGGTGCTTCAGGCCGCTGACCAGGGCCTGCAGCAGGTCGTTGGCCTTGCTGTGCTCGTCCTCGGACAGGAGGGACTTATCCACCTTCACAACCTCAATGGGGTAGTTCAGCACGCTGGCCAGGTTGGAATAGCCGGTGCCGAAATCGTCCAGGTAGAGGCCCACGCCCATTTCCTGCAGGCCGTTGATGTTCTTCAGCAGCAGGTCGTTAATCTCGGTAAACACCCGCTCGGTAATCTCCACCTTGATCTGCCCGGGCTCCACCCGGTAATACTCCAGGTAGCGGCGGATCACATCGCACATGTTCTGCTCGGCAAACTGCTGGGCAGAGAAGTTGATGGAGATGGGCGGCAGGTTTTCGTCCCGGTGGGCATCGATGAAGGCGCACACCTTGCCCAGCACCATCCATGTCACCTGGATGATGGAGCCGTTTTCCTCCGCCGCAGGGATGAACACCCCGGGAGATACAACATGCCCGTCCTCGTCCCGCATGCGCAGCAGGGCCTCGGCGCCGCAGGGGCGCTGGCCCTCGGCATCGTAAATGGGCTGATAGCAAAGGAAGAAGCGGTTGTGGGCCAGGCTGGAGGTAATCATCTCGTTCAGCTTTTCCCGGCTCGCCATCTTCTGGCGAACGTTGTCGTCAAAGACCACCACGGCGCTGTCCGGCAGGTCGCGGGCCTGCAGCTGGCAGTATTCCAGGTTGTTTATCAGCTCCTCCGGCGTGGCGCCGCCCTGGGGGTAGCTGACCTGGGCAAAGGAAACGCCCAACAGGGTGTGCATGTCGCCCACCACCCACTCCTCGGTAAAGCGGTTGCGCAGGGTGTTCAGCTGGGCCTCCGATTCCGCGTCGGGCAGGTGCGCGTGGAAAATGACAAAATCGGTGCCGTTGAACCGGAAGCAGGAATCCCCCGGGCAGGTGCGGCGAATCTGCTGGGCCACCTGCTGCAGCAGCGCATCGCCCGAGGCTAGGCCAAAGCGGCGGTTAATCCGGCGGAAGTGCAAAAGGCTTACCTGCTGCAGGGTGAAGGGCTGCTGGGCGGCAATCATCCGCTGCATCCGGGCGGACACGGCCTCGCGGGTGCCCACGGCGGTCAGCCTGTCCCGGTTCACGCGCTGGCGCTGGCAGCACACCATCAAAACCAGCAGGATCAGCGCCAGGGCAATGCTGTTCATATACATGGGCGGCGTAAGCGCCTGGAAAACAGCCAGCGCAATCAGCAGGAAAGGCATCATCAGCATGGCCATGTGGAAGCCCCTGTCGGCCTCCCTGTGGTGGACGGCGTAATTCGCCAGCAGGGTAATCACCTGGGCACAGAAGCCAGCCTCGCTCAGCCAGGCCAGGGGACCATTGGACAGGGTACCCTGATCGTTGATATAGAACAGCTGGTAGTGGAAGCAGTTCGTCAGGCAGGCAGCGGCGTAAATGGCATAGAACACCCACATATCCAGCCTTGCCATGCGGAAGCCGCGCTGAGTGGTGGTGCCGGCGTAAATCTCCGCCAGCGCATAGGAGAATATGCAGGTGGAGGCAAAGGGCGTTGCCAGAAGGGACAGCATTGCCAGCAGCTCCAGCACATTGGCAGCGGGCGAGGCGGTCAGCTGGCAGGCAATCACCGCCAGGCGCAGGCCGCTGGCCACAATGGACGTGGACAGGCACAGGGTGAACATGCTCACCCGGCGGCTGGCGTACACCCTGTCTGTAATGGTGAAGGCGAACATGAGCAGCAGCAGGATAAGCGCCAGCATCTCCGGTATGGCGTCGATTATCATCACAGGCCCGTCCTCCTCCCCATTAATATGAAAAAACCTACTTGAAACCGTTTACAGTATACCCCTATCCGCCAAGAAAAGCAAGGAAAAGCCAAAAGAATACCACATTATATTCATGTTTCACAAGCCGTACATGAACATTTTTTGTTATGTAACCAATTTGAAACCATTTGCTTTCCGCCTGTGATATGGTATAATGGCGGCAATGGAGGTGTTGCTATGCGGCGTTTGCTGGTGCTTATCCTGCTGATGCTGACCTGCACAGCCGCCCTGGCAGAAGGCTTTGACCAGGCGGCGCTGGAGCAGCTGGAGGGCTGCTCCGTCTACCGGGAGGCCAACCAGGTGGACACGGTGGTGCGCCCCATGTCCCAGCCCTATGCAGGCCAGGTGAGCCTGGAAGATGCCGATCTGGCTGTGTTTCTGGACTTCATCCGCCTGGAAAACCAGGAGGTGACCCTCCTGCGGCTAACCCTGTCCCTGTCCTCCTGCGAGTATCTGGCGGCAGGCGAGATGGCGATCACCGTGGCAGGCAAGGAGTATGCCTTCCAGGTGCGCCCGCAGGTGGCAGAGTATGACCTGACCTATTACGAGGACTACACTGCCTGCCTGACGGACGAAAGCCTGCCGATGCTGAAGGCCATGGCCGGCAGCAGGCAGGACACCTTTCCCATCCGCCTGACGGGAAACCTGACCGTGGAGGGAAGCATCACCCTGCCCCTGGACGAGGTTGCCGCCCTGTACGACACCTATGTTGACCTGGGTGGCCCGTCCCAGCGGCTGGACTGCTGCCGGGAGGACTGGCCCGTAACCATCTCAACCACCAAAAAGTAACGGAGGAAGCTATGAGCAGACTGGGAGACCTGATTCGCACCGAGCGCCTGCGGGCAAAGATGACCCCCAAGCAGGTTGCCAAAAAGTGCGGCGTGGCAGAGAGCTTTATTGTGGCGGTGGAGGCCGGCACCCGCATCATCGCGGATGACCAGGCCCGCCGCATTCTGAAAACCATTGGCCTGCGGGAGCAAACCGAGGCGGACTTCACCCTGGACGACATTGCCGCCACGGTGGATCTGGCCTCCGTGCAGCCCCAAATGGCCCAGGCCGCCGCCAAACCCCGGCCCAGGGAAACCGAAAGGGTTGCCACCACCGAGGAAAAGGGCGAAGGCGTGGTGGGCAGCGTGTGGCTGGACGCGCTGACCAGCGTGCTGAAGCATGTGCCGGTGATGAACGCCGTTATGAAGCCCGTTGACCACCGGCTGCTGCCCATCCAGGGCGGCAAAATTGAGGGTGCAAACCCGGACAAGGTGTTCTATTTCCTTGCCCCGGACGACAGCATGCGCGGCTTCCGCATCCATTCCGGTGACCTGGCGCTCATCGTCCCCGCCCAGTCCCCGGTGGATGGCGCCATTATGCTGGTGGAGCACAACAGCCACCGCTTTCTGCGCAAGATTAAGAAGCTGGATCACCTGCAGGTCCTGCTCCAGTCCTACGACCGGGAATACGATGCCATCACCGCCAACCTGAACGAAGTCACCTTCCTCGGCCGGGCCGTGAAGCTGGAAATCACGCTTTAAGGGCGGCAAACCCGCTTAAGGATTTCATCCCTTAAGAATCCCATTTTTGCGTGTGTTTCGTGCGCCGTGCCAGCGGGGGTCCCGGTGCCGGACCATCCGCCAAACAAAAAAGAACGGAAGCGTCCTTGCCGGGCGTTTCCGTTCTTTGGTTTATCAGAAGCGCATTCTGTCCTCAATGTACTGGCGCAGGTCCTTCAGGGCAACCCGCTCCTGCTGCATGGTGTCCCTGTCGCGGACGGTGACGGACTGGGTTTCCTCCGTATCGAAGTCCACACAGATGGAGAACGGCGTGCCAATCTCGTCCTGGCGGCGGTAACGCTTGCCGATGGAGCCAGTTTCGTCGTAATCCACGGGGAAATACTTGGCCAGCTCCGCATGGATTTCGCTGGCCAGGCCGCCCAGCTTGTTCTTCTGCAGGGGGAGCACGGCGGCCTTGTAGGGTGCCAGCGCCGGGTGCAGGTGCAGCACGGTGCGCACATCGCCGCCCTCCAGCTCCTCCTCGTCATAGGCGTTGCACAGGAAGGCCAGCACCAGCCGCTCCACGCCCACGGAAGGCTCCACGCAATAGGGGATGAACCTTTCATTGGTCACAGGATCCATGTATTCCATGGACTTGCCGCTATGCTCCTGGTGCTGCTTCAGGTCGTAATCCGTGCGGTCGGCAATGCCCCACAGCTCACCCCAGCCAAAGGGGAACAGATACTCAAAATCGGTGGTCGCCTTGGAATAGAAGGCCAGCTTCTCCGGCTCGTGATCCCGCAAGCGGAGCTTTTCCTCCTTCAGGCCCAGGTTCAGCAGCCAGTTCTTGCAGAAGGTGCGCCAGTAGTTGAACCACTCCAGATCCTCGCCGGGCTTGCAGAAGAACTCCAGCTCCATCTGCTCAAACTCCAGCACACGGAAGATGAAGTTGCCGGGGGTAATCTCGTTGCGGAAGGATTTGCCAATCTGGCAAATGCCCGCAGGCAGCTTCTTGCGGGTGGTGCGCATCACATTGTTGAAGTTGACAAAGATACCCTGGGCGGTTTCAGGGCGCAGCAGCACCTCGGAGGCAGAGGCCTCGTTCACGCCCAGGTGGGTTTTGAACATCAGGTTGAACTGGCGGATGCCGGTAAAGTCCTTCTTGCCGCACACAGGACAAACAATGTCGTGCTCGGCAATGTAGTTTTCCAGCTCCTCATTCTTCCAGCCGTCGCCGGTTTCGGCGCCATGGGTGAAATCCTCAATCAGCTTGTCTGCGCGGAAGCGGGCCTTGCAGGCTTTGCAGTCCATCAGGGGATCATTGAAGCCGCCCACATGGCCGGAGGCAACCCACACCTCGCGGTTCATCAGGATGCCGCAATCCAGGCCGGTGTTGTACTTGCTCTCCTGAACAAACTTCTGCCACCAGGCTTTTTTGATGTTGTTCTTGAATTCCACGCCCAGGGGCCCAAAGTCCCAGGTGTTCGCCAGGCCGCCGTAAATCTCGGAGCCTGCAAAAATAAAGCCGCGGTTCTTGCACAGCGCGACCAGCTTGTCCATCGTCAGTTCCGCCATGGTATGTCCCTCCCGATTGTATATTCGCACCTATTTATCATAGGCGCTGCCGGGCATTTTGTCAAGTGCGGCAGGTGTACTTTCGCCGTTTCACCGCCGCGCTGAAACCCCCAAAAGAAAATTGCAAACAAGGGCTTGACAAACGCAAATTCATCTGATAGAATATATTCCGTTGTCAGGTTCACACCTGCGGCGGATGATGGTCTGTTGGCTCAGTTGGTAGAGCACATCGTTCACATCGATGGGGTCACTGGTTCGAGTCCAGTACAGACCACGAACCCTTTGCCCAGGGGCAGAGGGTTACATGGGGCATTAGCGCAGCTGGTAGCGCACAACACTGGCAGTGTTGGGGTCAGCGGTTCGAATCCGCTATGCTCCACTGAAAAGAGGTCACAGCACAGGCTGCGGCCTCTTTTTTGCGTTGGGTGGCGGAGGCATACACCCGCGTTCTCCCGCCTGCACGGCAGAGTGATAGGGCATGGGGCATCTCCTTTGCGCTTTTTTTCATTATTGCATACCAGATTCGCCCGGTAAAGGCTTGACAGATGGGCAGAAACTAGCTACAATAGACATGATCGGCTGTGAAGGCAGGCTGCTTTGGCGTGCCGCGGCTGTTTTCGATAGAGATCCCCCGCTTCATTTGTATCGCTTCGCGTGGGCGGAGCGTCGTTTTTCGGCGGCTGGGCCTGTGCCCGGTCGGCTGCATGGGAATTGCGCAAGGGGCGCTTTTGCCCTTTTATGTAGTTTTTGTGGGGTGCGGCAGGCCCTTTTCCGGCGTGCCGACGGAGAAAAAGCATATCGCAGCGGACGGAAGTCCATCATCATGAAAGCAGCAGCAGCCGTGCACAGAGGCATTCTGGCACGGCTTTCGGTCGTTCTCCACATCAATTTGAAACGAGATTAAGCGAAAAAGGAGGGAAACCGTTTGAGTCCTGTCATTGCCATTTTGATTGCCATTGCAACGGCTGCCATTGGCTTTGTTGCCGGCGGCGCCTACCGCAAAAACGTAACGGAAAAGAAAATCGGCCGCACGGAGGAGCTGGCAAAGCACCTGTACGACGATGCCGTCCGCAAGGCTGACGAGTACAAGAAGGAAAAGGTGCTGGAGGCCAAGGAGGAAATCCTGAAGGCCAAGGCCGAAAACGACCGGGAAAAGGCCGAGAACGAGCGCGAAATGCGCGAGCGCCGCAACGAGGTGCAGCGCAACGAGCGCCGGCTGATCCAGCGCGAGGAAACCCTGGACAAGAAGGCCGACAACATGGAGGCCCGGGAGGAAAGCCTGAACAAAAAGCAGGCTGAAATCCAGAAAATGCAGGAAGAGGCCGAGGCCCTGATCGGCAAGCAGAACACCGAACTGGAACGCATTGCCGCCATGACCCAGGACGAGGCCAAGCAGATTATCGTTGAGCGGGTGCAGAAGGACGCCTTCCACGATGCCGCCGCCATGGTGCGCGACATTGAGGCCAAGGCTAAGGAGGAGGGCGAAAAGAAGGCCCGGAACATCATCGCGCTGGCCATCCAGAAGTGCGCCGCCGACCATGTGGCCGAGTCCACCGTGTCCGTCATCGCCCTGCCCAATGATGATATGAAGGGCCGCATCATCGGCCGCGAGGGCCGCAACATCCGCGCCCTGGAAACCGCCACCGGCGTTGACCTGATTATCGACGATACGCCCGAGGCCGTCATCGTTTCCGCCTTCGACCCCGTCCGCCGGGAGATTGCCCGCATTGCCGTGGAAAAGCTCATCATGGATGGGCGCATCCACCCTGCCCGCATTGAGGAAATGGTGGAAAAGGCCCGCAAGGAAGTGGACAACCAGATCCGCGAGGCTGGCGACAACGCCGTGTTTGAAACCAACCAGCACGGCATCCATCACGAGCTGGTGAAGCTCCTGGGCCGCCTGCGCTACCGCACCTCCTACGGGCAGAACGTGCTGAAGCACTCCATTGAGGTCAGCCACCTGGCAGGCCTGATGGCTGCCGAGCTGGGCGCCGATGTTCAGCTGGCGAAGCGCGCCGGCCTGCTCCACGACATTGGCAAGGCCGTTGATCACGAGGCCGAGGGCACCCATGTGACCCTGGGCGGCGAGCTGGCCCGCAAGTACCACGAGAGCCCCGATGTGATTCATGCCATCCTGGCCCACCACAACGATGTGGAACCCCAGACCGTGGAAGCCGTGCTGGTGCAGGCCGCCGATGCTATCTCCGCCGCACGCCCCGGTGCCCGCCGGGAGAGCCTGGAGAACTACATCAAGCGCCTGGAGAAGCTGGAGGAGATTGCCAACAGCTTCGATGGCGTGGAGAAGTGCTTCGCCATTCAGTCCGGCCGGGAGGTGCGCATCATGGTCAAGCCCGACGATGTGACCGACGAGGGCACCAAGATTCTCGCCAAGGAAATCGCCAAGCGCATCGAAAAGGAAATGGAGTATCCGGGCCAGATTCGCGTGAACGTTATCCGCGAAACCCGCTCCACCGAATACGCCAAGTAACGCCACAGCCACTGCCCCAAAGCATCCCCCATTCCGCAATGGAATGGGGGATTTTTTTCTGTAAGGGGGCGGGTGCTTTTCCTGCATTGCAGCGTGTTTGCCGCGCTTTGCGGCCTACGCTGCAGCGGTGTGGGACCCGCAAAAGGCATGTGCCCAGGCCATCGCAGAGAGGCCGGGCCTCTCCCGGATATAAAAGTGACCCCGGCCTGGTGGGTCGGGGTCACAGGGATGCCGGGGATTATTTCTTTTGTCCGTTGGGGGCGTGGGTGTAGGCGTACTCAATGGCCTGGGCATGGGTGCTGCTGACAACGCCGGACTCATGGCCCTTGGAGTTGGTGAAGTGCAGGCAGATCTGGCCGGTCATGTTGTTATCCGGGATGGTATCGCCGTCCGGGTTATGGGGCATGCCGTCCAGGGAGCAGGCGAAGGTGCGGGTGCCGATGGTCACCAGGCTGGGCCGGCGCTCCCACATGTTCTTGTCCGCAATCTGCTGGGCATCGCTCACGCCGTAAATCTTGCACAGGCGTGCGGTATCGGCAGCGGTCAGCGGCTCAATGTCCGCGTGGTAGGCGCCGCTCCAGCGGTGTGCCCACCAAACGATGCCCGTCTTCACATCGTAAATCTTATAGTTGGCACCCTTGGGCCACAGCTGCTGAATGCCGCCGGTGAACCAGTCAATCTTCTCCACCGGGTAAATGGTCATGGACAGGTTGGAGCTGTCGCCGGAGCCAACGGGCACCGTGCCGAACAGGGCATGCTGCGTCTTGGCGCCGGCAATGCCGTCCACCGTCAGGCCCTTGGCAGACTGGAAGGCCTTTACCGCCGCCTGCACGGAGGAGGTGTACTTGCTGGTCACATCGCCAGTGTAATAGCCCTGGTTCTTCAGCTCCTGCACCAGGTTGGTCACAGCCGCGCCCTGGGAGCCAAGCCGCAGGGTGGTGTAGCTGGCCTCCTGCCCGGAGGGGGGAGGCGTGGTGGTGCCGCCGGGCGTGTAGCTGGAGCCATCCTTGTTGCACTCGATGACATAATCGCCGTGCAGGTAGCCATAGCCACTTTCGGTTTTCACATAGTACCAGGTCTTTTTACTCTTGGTCTCCGTTCTGGAGTAGGGATACACGCTGCCCTTCTCCAGCCGGGTAATCACCGTGCCGCCTGCGGTTTTGCGCAGGTTCACGCCGGTGTCGGTGGTTTTTACATAGCCAGCGATGACATCCGTCTGGGGTGTGTTGTTGGGGTTGGCCTCCGCCCAGGATTTGTACTCGGCGGCGGTCATTTCCCGCACACAGGTGCCCAGCACCCAAACCTCGGTGTTTTCGTAAATGACCTTATACCAGTTGGAGCTGCCCACAGGCGCCTGCTTGAAGGCCATCACGGTGCCCAGCGGCACATTGAACCTGGCGGTAGCATCCTTGGTGGCGGCGGTGCGCAGGTTCACGCTGTCCAGGGTGGTGATAACGTAATTCACCGTTTCCTCGGGCTTTTCCTCGGGTATGCCGCCGCCTGCCAGCCAGCTGGCAATCTGGCTGGCGGTCAGCTGGGCGCAGCAGTCGCCCCGGACATAGCCGGTGTGCCCGCCTGCCTCAATGGGATACCAGTACACGCCGTTCTTGGTCACCTTCCCGGCGGTCATGGGCCACACGGTGCTCTTGTCCAGCCGGGTGAGGATGGGGCCGCCCACGGTTTTGCGCAGGGCCACATCGGTCTTGGTAATCTGCACATAGCCAAAGGTGGAAATGCTGCCGGTGGGCGCGGGGGTAGCCGTGGGCTTAGTGGATGCATCGGGGGAGACGGTCACGGTGCCCAGGTCGCTGCCGTCGGCATTGCACAGCTTCACGCAATCGCCCCGGACAACGCCCGCAACGCCGCTGGCTGTCCGCACGGGATACCAGCTGTACCGGGTGGAGCTGGTGTTGTCCACGGGGCCGGTCAGGGTCAGCACGGTGCCCAGGCCCACCTGCTCCTGGGAGGCGCCGGTGGGCTTGGTGCGCACGTTCACGCCGCTCTTGACGGTAATCACATAGCCATAGCTGGTGGCAGGCGTTTGGGTGGGTGTGACGGGTGCGGTGGTTTCCGTGCCGGTATAGGCGCTGCCATCCGCATTGCACCTGATGACAAAATCCCCGTGCAGGTATCCGCGGGAGCCATCAGCCGCCTCAACGTAGTACCACTTCACGCCGTTCTTTGGCGTGGGGTCTGCCAGCAGCGGCAGCACGGTTCCCTTGGCCTTAATCTGCTCAATCACGGTGCCGGAGGGTGTCAGGCGTAGGTTCACGCTCTTATCCGTGGTTTTCACATAGCCGATAACGGTGCCGGGCGCCTGGGTGACCACCGTGCCGGAGCCGCCGGGCGTGGCCTGGAGCTGCACGGTGTCCTCCCGCACATAGTAGCGGGTGCCGTTGTAATCCACAGGATACCAGGTCACCTCGCCGTATTCAACAGGTTCTGCCGCAATGGGCAGCACCTCGCCCTGGTTGGTCCACTGGGCGCCAATGGTGCCCGCCGGGGTCAGCCGCAGGTTGGCGGAGGAGGTGATCAGCCGCACATAACCCAGCTTGGACACAATGGTGCCGGGCACGGTGGCAGTGGCGGAGGGATCGCCGGTGGAAACCACCTTCAGGTAGGTGGACATGATGAAGCCTTCCTTGCCATCGTAGCGCACCTTGTACCAGTGGTTGGTATCCACGGCGGCAGGAATGGTAAGAATCTCCACCACGGTATTCTTGTTCAGCTTGGCAATCAGGTTGCCGCCCTCGGTTTCGCGGAAGTTCACACCATCGTTGGTGATCTGCCCGGTGGCGCCCACATAGGCCGGTGTGTTGCCGGAGGTGCCGGGCGCCGGGGTGGGCGTGGGCGCGGATGCGGTAGCCGTATCCGTGGCGGGAGGCTGGGAGGTTACGGTTTCCGGCTTGCCCTCCGCTTCATACTGGGCGGCCTCCTCATCGGTCAAAAGGGCAAAGTAATCCCCATGGATGTAGCCAATGTAGGTACGCTCGCTGCCGGGATCCGGGTGCTCCACGTTCACCTTGTACCAGGTGGGCGTGCCTGCCACCACGTCCAGCACCTGGCAGACGTAGCCTGCATCCAGCTTGAACCAGTAGTCCTCGGAGGTGCTGGCCCGCTTGCGCACCTTCACCCCGTCGGCCGTGGTTTTGCCGTATGCGCCTGCGGCCTGCGCGTTTTCCGGCAGGCAGGCGGGCAGCACCATCACCAGCGCCAGCGCCAGCGTGAGTAGTTTCTTTCCCCATTGCCTCATCGATGGTTCACCTCAGTCGTTCTCGCGTTCTGGATAGACTTCACCTATTCAGATATACACATTCTATTACAGAATTATTACAATGTCAAGAACCCCGCGTTCATAATTTATATTTTTTACAGTTTTCCTCCCTTTCACCCCAAAGTGCCCCAAAGCCTTATGTTTCAACAAAAAATCCGCCCGGTAACCCAGGAAACCTCCCGGGCCGGGCGGAAAAAGTTTTTTCACATTTGTGATTTTTTATTCGTACAGGCTGTTCAGCGCGTTGATCACGCCCTCGGAGGTGAAGGTTGCGCCAGTCACAATGTCCACATTCTCGCCCTGCACAAAGGGGCCGCTGTTGCCGATGAACTGGTTCAGGAAGGCCTCGGTGTTCACCATGTCGCAAACGGGCGGCACCTGCTGGCTCAGGTCAAGGGTGATGGTGGCAATGCTGCCATCATCGTTCCGGGTCACCGTCACGCCCACATCCGCACCGTTGAAGCCGGGCGCGGAAACGGTCTTTTCTTCCCCGCCGCTGGCATACAGGCTGTTCAGCGCGTTGATCACACCCTCGGAGGTGAAGGTTGCGCCAGTCACAATGTCCACATTCTCGCCCTGCACAA
>CAYLIC010000022.1:21731-36589 GCA_964383815.1 uncultured Faecalibacterium sp.
CCGGGTCACCGTCACGCCCACATCCGCACCGTTGAAGCCGGGCGCGGAAACGGTCACGCCCCCGGTGGCAGGCTGTTCGGCAGGCTTTTCCTCCGCCTTGCCGAAGGTCACCAGCGGGTCAGCCTCGGGGGTCTTTTCCAGGGCGACCTCCGCCACGCAGCGCAGGCCATTGTTGGTGGCGGTACGCACAGCCTCGCTGGTCACGGTGGCGCCGGACAGCGCCTCAATGCTGCCGCCGGAAACAGCGCTGATGCCCGCAAACTGGGCCTGGAAGGCCTCCTCCCTGGCCCGCATGCCGAAGCCTGCGGTTTCCGCAAAGCTGGTGTCGCCCACCTGGCAGCCGGTTACCACACCATCGACACCCACGCCCAGGGTGACTGCCACAGGGCCGCCATAGCCGGTGCCGGAGGCCGTTACGCAGTAGCCAATCACCTGACCATCCTTCCCGGCGGCATACAGGCTGGAAACCTCATAGCCTTCAGGCACGGGTATTTCCTCATAGCTGTCGGCCGGCAAAACGGCAGCGAAGGCCTCCTGCAGGGCAGCCATGGCATGCACGGCAATGGGGCCGGCAGTAACCATGTTGGTCAGTGCCAGCACCAGGGCTGCCACCACCGAAATGATGGTGAGAATCAGGTATGCAGGGAGCTGCTTCTTCCGGGTGTTGCTTTCCATAGGTGTTGCCTCCTGGGGAGTTATTGTGCCTGGGAAAGGGTCAGCTGACAGGTATCGCTTGTCATATGCGGGATAATCTCTCCGTCCCTGGTGACCAGCACCCCGTCCACGCCCTGCTCCTGCAGGAGGGACAAGGCCTTTTCGCTGCCCAGAACGATGCAGGCCGTGGCCAGTGCATCCGCATCCATGGAGCTGGTGGCGATAATGGTGGCGCTGGCCAGGTCACTGCGGGAAGGCAGGCCGTCCGCCGGGTTGAGAATGTGGTGGTAGGTCACGCCGTCCAGGGTGAACTGCCGCTCGTAAATGCCGCTGGTGACCACCGAGCGGTCGCTGGTAGTAACCACAGCCAGCACAGCGCTGGCATCGGCGCCCTGGGGATCGCGGATGCCCACGTTGTAGGCGGAGCCATCGGGCTTCCGGCCCAGAACGTACACATTGCCGCCCAGGCTGAGAATGGCACCGGAGACCTTGCCCTGTACCAGCTCTGCCACCTGGTCGGCAATGTACCCCTTGGCAATGCCGCCCAGGTCAATTTCCATGCCCACGGGCAGGGTAACGGTGCTGTTCTCGCCCAGGGTAATAGCGCTGTCGTCCACCAGGGGGAGCGCAGCCAGGCGTTCCTCCTCCGTGGGCATGCGGTTGGTGCCGCCGGTAAAGTCCCACATGGCGGAAACGGGCGCAATGCTGACGGCAAAGGCGCCACCCGTCATGGCGCTGATTTCCCTGGCCCGGTGCAGAATGCACCAGGTTTCCGGGTCAACGGTTACGGTCTGGCCCTCTGCGTGGTTCAGGCGCCACACATCGCTGCCCTCAATGGTCTTGCTCAGCAGTTTCTCATAGCGGTCACAGGCAGCCCAGACTTCCTCCAGGGTTCCCTCCGGCGCACCGTACAGGGTGGCGGTCACCACCGTATCGAAGTAAAAGCCCACGCCGCTGCGCTTCACAGCCTGTTCAGCCGGTGCTTCCGCCGGTGCAGCACAGCTGCCCAGCACCAGCAAGGCCAGCAGCAGCGCCACAAGGGCCAGGGAATGCTTGCTCATGGTTCCACCCATTGCTTATGATTTAATACCCGCAGGGATACAACAGGCATTATACCACGGCCCGAAAAACCGTGTCAACCGATTTGACAGTATGACACAAAACTAACAATGTTGGGCAATGGGCGTGCCCTCCAGCCGGCGCAGGCGGCGGAGGCCCAGTGTCAGGTAGCAGACAAGGTGGGTGGCGAAGGTGGCAAACCAGCTGACGGGATAGGAGATGTAAAGGGTGTTCAGGGTGGGTGTGGCGGCGAAGATGGTGAAGAGCCACACCACCCGCAGCAGGCAGGCACCCGTCAGGCTGACAATCATGGGCATGATGGAATAGCCCACGCCCCGCAGCTGGCCTACCATCACATCCATCAGGCCGCAGAGGAAATAGGTGGGCAGGATGATGGACATGCGCAGCATGCCGTAGCGGATGACCTCCGGGTCGGTATTATAGAAGCTGATCAGCGTGGGGCCAGTGGCGTAGAACAGCAGCCCCATGCCCAGGCCAATGGCTGTCACCACACCCAGGCACACCCACATGCTGCGGCGCACCCTGCCAAACTGCCGGGCGCCCAGGTTCTGGCTGGCGAAGGTCAGATCGGCCTGGTGAATGGCGTTCATGGAGGTGTAGACAAAGCCCTCGATATTGCTGGCGGCGGAATTGCCCGCCATGGCGATGGAGCCGAAGGAGTTTACCGAGGACTGAATGAGCACATTGGAAATGGAGAACAGGCTGCCCTGCAGGCCCGCGGGCAGGCCAATGCGGAAGATGTCCTTCAGCTGGCGCAGGTTGATGCCCAGCTCCTTCAGGCTCAGGTGAATGGCGCCATCCGAGCGGAGGAGGCAGATGATGACCAGCACCATGCTGATAACCTGGCTGGTCACCGTGGCAATGGCAACGCCTGCCACGCCCAGGCGGCACACAATCACCAGAAACAGGTTCAGCAGCACATTCACAATGCCTGCCACCGTCAGGTAATACAGGGGGCGGCGGGTGTCGCCCACGGCGCGGAGGATGGCAGCACCAAAGTTGTAGAGCATGTTGGCAGGCATGCCCATGAAGTAGATTTGCACATACAGGGTGGCATCGTCAATCACATCCGGCGGGGAGCCCATGAGGGTCAGGAGCGGCCTTGCCGCTGCAACGCCAATGATGCCCACCACCACGCCTGCAATGCCTGCCACGGTGATGGAGGTGTGCACACCTGTGCGCACGCTGCGCAGGTCACCGGCGCCATAGGCATTGGCGATAATCACGCTGGCGCCCACGCTGAGGCCCATGAACAGGTTTACCAGCAGGTTGATCAGCGAGCCGGTGGAGCCCACCGCCGCCAGCGCCTGGTGGCCCACAAAGCGGCCTACCACCACCACATCTGCCGCGTTGTACAGCAGCTGCAGGATGCCCGTTAAAATCAGCGGGCCGGAAAACATAAGCACCTTGGGCAGCAGCGGGCCGGTGGTCATGTCCATTTCATAGCGGGCCGCCCGGGTGTGAGAACGGTTGAACATACGAAAGCTCCTTGTCATCTCATGGTACTGTTGAGGGTGATGTAGGCAATCTCCGGCTGGTTGAACAGGCGGAAAGGCTGCAGGGGATAATAGCCGCTGGCAGCCAGGCCGGGGGAGATATACTGGGTCACGCCGCTGATGTGGTTCAGGCCAGTAACCAGGCTGTCATCCGGCAGAAAACCCAGGCCCGGAACATACAGCGCGCCGCCCCAGGGCAGGCGCCACTGCCCGCCGGCGTAGTGCCCGGCCAGCACCACCGCCGCCTGCCGCAGGGAGAACACCTCCCCCTTCTCCACACCCTGGAGCAGGGTGTTCAGGTATTCCCGGGTCAGTGGCACATGGGTCAAAACCACCTGCACATCCTTCTCCGTTATGGCGTCCATGGCCTGGCGGATGCGCTCCACCCGGGCCAGGTGATGCTCGGCCCAGCGGCGCTGTGCAGCCTGGTCGGGGGTCAGGATGTCATAGCCTGCCAGTTCGTCCAGCTGCTGCCGGTAGGCCGTGCCCAGGCTGTCCAGGTCCAGGCCGTAGAGGTATTCCGGCACAAACCACAGGGTTCCCTTGCCCCGCTGCACGCTGATGGGCTCATCCACAATGGTCACGCCGGCGTCAATCACCGCCTGGGCCCAGGGGGTATAAACGGAAAGGCTGTCCTGGGCGGAGGTGGTGTAGATAGGCGGATCCTCGTCCCCGGGGATGAGGAGCTTGGGCTTGTCCGGGTTCAGGAGGGCAATCACGTCCAGCAGCGGCTGCACGTCGCCATCCTTGCCCAGCATGTCACCGGTGAACACCACGCTGGAGTAGCCCACGCCGTCAAGCGCCTTGCGAATGGCGCTCTGCCCGGAACCAATCTCCTGGCCGTGCAGGTCGCTGATGTGGAGGATGGACCAGTTTTCCAAATCCTCGGGCAGGTTCTGCACGGTGATGCGGACGCTGTTCAGGGATACCTGGTTGTTCAGGGTAAAGTTGGTGAGAAACACCGCCAGCGCCGCCACCAGCAGCACTGCTGCCAGGCCCAGCAGGAAGGACTTACCCTTGCTTCTGGGCCTTTCGCCCACGAAAATGTATTGGTTCTTCCTGCGCCTGCGGCCCATAACGGCACCTCCCCCCACAATCTCATACATTATTATAGACCCCGCCTTGGCGGATTTCAAGTAGCGTTTGCAATTGTGGCGCGTGTCCTGTATAATGAAGTGAGTATCATTGGAGAGGAGCCTGCTTATGTCGAAATCCAACGCCCTTGGCCTTGCGTGCCGGGTTTATTTCTCCCGCTTTTTTGAGGGAGTGCTGTGCGTTTTGTTTCAGCTGGTGCTGCGGCTGATGGTGGCGGCACCCCTGCTGGCCCTGGTTACCACCCAGGTGCCCTGGCTGGCGCTTTTGTCCATTCCGCTGTACCTGCTTATCATCCCGGTTGCAAGGCAGAACATGGCCTGCGCCATGCAGGATGCGCTGTCCGGCGGGCCGCTGTTCAGCCTGAGGCTGGCAGACATGACAGGCTATGGCCGCCGCCTGGCTCGGGGGCTGGTGCGCGGGCAGCTGATGCTTTTGTGGGCGCTGCCGTTTCTTGCGGCAACAGCCGTTATCCTGTGGGCCTATTCCGGGCAGATGGATGCCTTCACCCTCATGCGGGTGGTAATGGACATTGGCGGCGGTTCCTTCATGAATGGTGTGAAGGTGGTGCTGGCCATCTACGCCGCAACCCTCCTGCCCATTCTGATTGGCTGCGCCTTCCACAGCGGCGCCCGGCACGCCGATGCCCTGGGCGCAAAGCACCTGATTAGGGGCCACCGGGCAGGCGTGATGCTCACCTGGCTGGGCGGCTGCCTGGCGCTGGTGCCCTTCCTGGCTGTGCTGGGCTATGAAAGCGCCGATTTTGTTGCCGGGCTGGTAAGTGCGCTGGGCAGCATCGGCACCGGCACCATCACCCTGCCTGCCCTGGATACGAAAATCTATGTGATTGCCGCAGCCTTTGTGCTGCTGTTCCTGCCGGGCCTGGCCTTCAAGCAGCTGCTGACGGCGGCCTATGTGCGGAGGTTGAAGGCATGATGCGCCTGGACCGCTGGCTGGTGACCCTGGGGCTGGGCAGCCGCTCCCAGGTGCAGAGGCTGATACGCCAGGGTGCGGTGACCGTTGACGGCGCAACCATCACCGACCCCGGCTGCGCCTGCGATACCTCCGCCGCGCTAACCCTCCACCGCCAGCCCCTGGATGGGCGGCTTGTGCGTCATGTGATGCTGCACAAGCCCGCTGGCTTGCTAACTGCTGCCCGCGACAAAAAGCAGCCCACGGTGATGGACTTGCTGCCGGAGGCCTATGCCGCCATTGGCTGCATGCCTGTGGGCCGCCTGGACAAGGATACCACCGGACTGCTTTTCCTGACCTGCGATGGCGAACTGAACCACCGCCTGCTTTCCCCTGCAAGGCATGTGGACAAGACCTACCTGGCCCGGGTGGATGGCCCGCTGACGCAGGAGGATGTATCCGCCTTTGCAAACGGCCTGCACCTGAGCGACTTTGACGCCAGGCCTGCCCGGCTGGACATTCTGGAGCCGACCCTGGCCCGGGTAACGGTGCAGGAGGGAAAGTTCCACCAGGTGAAGCGGATGTTTGCCGCCATTGGGCGGGAGGTTGTGCAGCTGCACCGTGAAACCTTTGGCTCCCTGCGCCTGGATGAAAGCCTGCCCCAGGGCCAGTGGCGGGAGCTGACCGATGATGAACTGCGCGCCCTGTATGCCGATGCGCAGATGGAGGAACCATGAACGACCAATATTACACCGCTGAGCCTTCCAGCCAGTCCCGGCCTGTGGCCTGCGCCTTCCCCTACCGGGGATATGGCCTGAATTTCATGACGGATGCAGGCGTGTTCTCCAGGGGCGAGCTGGACCAGGGCACGCGGCTTTTGCTGGATGCACTGCCGGAGCTGAACGGCGATGTGCTGGATCTGGGCTGCGGCTGGGGCGCCATTGGGGTGAGCATTGCCAAGGCCAACCCGGGCTGCCGCGTGGTGATGGCGGATGTGAACCGCCGTGCCCTGGGCCTGAGCCGGGACAACCTGGCACGCAACGGCGCCCGGGCGGAGGTTATCGAAAGCGACGGCATGGCGGCGCTGGCGGGTCGCCGCTTTGATACCGTGGTCACCAATCCGCCCATCCGCGCCGGCAAGCAGGTTATCTATCAGATGTTTGCTGACAGCGCTGCCAGCCTGAACCCCGGCGGCGCGCTGTACTTGGTCATCCGCAAGCAGCAGGGTGCGGAAAGCTGCATGAAATATTTGAAAACCCTGTTCGCCCAGGTGGAGAAAATAAGCAAATCAGGCGGTTTCTGGGTGCTGAAGGCCTCGGAACCCCTGGAAAGGACGAATACCCATGATGTTTAACGAAGAATACTTTGATGAAGGTCTTTACCGCATGGGCACCCACAGCGAAAAGTGGGATGCTTGCCGGGCCGAGCACGGCGCGGATGTGCTGCCCATGTGGGTGGCGGACATGGATTTCCCCAGCCCGCCTGCTGTGCAGCAGGCCTTGCTGGCCCGGGCGGCGCACCCCACCTATTGCTACACCGAGGTTTGCCAGGAGGACGACCAGGCGCTGATC
This sequence comes from uncultured Faecalibacterium sp., assembly GCA_964383815.1. Classification (GTDB taxonomy): domain Bacteria; phylum Bacillota; class Clostridia; order Christensenellales; family Aristaeellaceae; genus UBA11524. Next base: position 28,537 of record CAYLIC010000022.1, read on the forward strand.
AACTTCTGGCAGCGCCGCCATGGTCTGACCATCCGCCGGGAGGACATTACCATGCTGCCCTGCGTGGTCACCGGCCTGCGCCTGTCCATTCTGGCGCTGACGGAGCCTGGCGATGGGGTTATCATCCAGTCCCCGGTGTACGGGCCCTTCCGCATGTCCGTGGAGGAAACCGGCCGCCGGGTGATGGATGCGCCCCTCCTGCGGGACGAGGGCGGCTATTACACCATGAACATGGAGGCCGTTGAGCAGCAGCTGCAGCAGGGTGCCAAGCTGATGCTGCTGTGCAACCCCCACAACCCTGTGGCCCGCGTGTGGAGCAAGCAGGAGCTGCAAGCCCTGCTGGATTTGCTGAACCGCTACAACGTGCCCCTGGTGTCCGATGAGATTCACGCGGATTTCGCCTTCTCCCGGCACCCCTTCACACCTGTTTTGACCCTGCAGGAGAAAAACGTGCTGTCCCTTTGCGCCGCCAGCAAAACCTTCAACCTGGCGGGTTTGCAGCAGGCAGAGTGCCTCTGCAAGGACGAGGCCATCCGCGAAGCCTACCGCCGGGAAAAGAACAAGGCCGGCGTTACCTGCGGCAACATTTTCGCCCTGGAGGGCACCCGGGCTGCCTATGAGCATGGGGATGCCTGGCTGGACGGCCTGCTGGCCTACCTGGAGGGCAGCTGCCAGCTGCTGGAAAGCTTGGTGGCAGAGCACCTGCCCAGGGCCGTTTTGACCCCCATGGAGGGAACCTACCTGGGCTGGCTGGATCTTCGCGCCTATGCACCCACCACCGAGGAGCTTCTCCGCCGGGCGGAAAAGGCCGGGGTGGTTTTCACAGGCGGAACCTTCTTTGGCGATGCAGGCGAAGGCTACCTGCGCATCAACATCGGCTGTCCCCGCAGGTACATTGAGGAAGGCATTCTGCGCCTTCGCGTGGCCCTGGAGGATGGAAACGCGGACTGAGCAACCCTGACAGGAGGCTACCATGAAAGACACTTTCCTCATTGTGGATGGCAACAGCCTGATGCACCGGGCCTTCCACGCCCTGCCGGTAATGGATCACCAGGGCGTGTACACCAATGCCATTTTCGGCTTCCTGAACATGCTGCTGAAGGTGCTGAAGGAAGAAAACGTGCGCTACCTTGCCGTCTGCTTTGACGAGCATGCACCCACCTTCCGCCACACGGTGTATGCGGAGTACAAGGCGGGCCGCGCTGCCACGCCGCCGGAACTGCGCCAGCAGTTTGACACCATCCGCACCCTGCTGACCGATATGGGCATACGCTGGTACACCCTGGCCGGCTGGGAGGCAGACGACCTGCTGGGCACCCTGTCCCTGAAGGGCGAGGCCGCTGGCGTGGCGCCGCTGCTGCTCACCGGCGACAGGGACGCCCTCCAGCTGGTGGGCGGCGGCACGGAATTGATGTTCACCCGCAAAGGCATCAGCGAAACCATCCGTTTCACTCCCGCCAGGGTGTATGAGGAATACGGCTTCTCCCCCGAGCAGGTAACCGACTGGAAAGGCATGGCTGGGGACTCCAGCGACAATATTCCCGGCATTCCCGGCGTGGGCGACAAAACCGCCGTGAAGCTCCTTCAGCAGTATTCCACCCTGGAAAACGTGCTTTCCCACACGGATGAACTGAAGGGCAAGCTGCGTGAAAAGGTGGAAACCTGGGCCGACCAGGCCCGCCGCTGCAAGGAGCTGGCAACCATCCGCCGGGATGCACCCATCCAGTGGGCGCTGGCGGATTGCGCCCTGCCCGACCTGCGCCAGGGCATACCCGCCCTGCAAAAACTGCAGCTGAACAGCATCATCCGCCGCCTGGGCCAGGAGCCGGAGGCAGCGCCCGCCCCCGTGGCGCAAGCGCCCCTGACCCTGCTGCCCTATGGGGACATGCAGGCCCTTTCCAGCGGCCCGGCGCTGGCAGAATGGCTGTCCGCCGCCGCCGCGCCCCTGGCGGTTTACATCAGCGATGTGAGCATTTCCGTGGCGGATTCCGCCGGAAAGTGCTGCATGGTCACCCTGGGTGGCGACCTGCTGAACCCCGGCGCCGACCCGGCGGAGGTTCTCTCCGCCCTGTGCCCGGCGCTTTTGTCCCCCTGCCTGGTGCACGACGGCAAGCGCCTGCTCCACCGGCTGCAGCGGGAGCGCCTGCCCCTGCCGGAGCGCTTCCAGTGGGATACCATGCTGGGTGCCTACCTGCTGAACCCCCAGGAAAAGAGCTACGGCCTTTCCGCCCTGTGCCCGGGCATGCCCGAGGACGCCCGCAGCCTGATGAGCCTGGCCCTGTGGCAGCGCGGCAGGCTGGAGCAGGATGGCATGCTGCCGCTGATGCAGCAGGTGGAAATGCCCCTGTCCACAACCCTCTTCCGCATGGAGAATGCAGGCTTCACGGTGGATACGGCCTTCCTGCGCGCCCTGGGAGACAGGTATGTGCAGGAGATTGATGCCTGCAAGCAGCAGATTTACCAGGTGTGCGGCGAAACCTTCAACATCAACAGCACCCAGCAGCTGGGGGAAATTCTTTTCGACAGGCTGCAGCTGCCCCACGGCAAAAAGACCACCAGGGGCTACTCCACCTCAGCCGAGGTGCTGGAAAACCTGCGGGACATTGCCCCGGAGGTCATTGACCCCATTCTGCGCTACCGCCAGCTGACCAAGCTGAACTCCACCTATGTGGAAGGCCTCCTGCGCCTGGTGGACGAAAACGGCCGGGTGCATTCCTTCTTCGACCAGGTGGCAACCGCCACAGGCCGCATTTCCTCCTCCGAGCCGAATTTGCAGAACATCCCCGTCCGGACGGAGGAGGGCAAAGAGATCCGCCGTGCCTTCCTGCCGCAAAAGGGCTGGGTGCTGCTGGATGCGGACTACAGCCAGATTGAGCTGCGGCTCATGGCCCACTTCTCCGGCGATGCCGCCATGCTGGAGGCCTTCCGCACCGGGCAGGACGTGCACGCCCGCACCGCCAGCGAAATCTTTGACGTGCCGCTGGAGCAGGTGGACGCCACCCTGCGCTCCCGGGCCAAGGCGGTGAACTTTGGCCTGATTTACGGCATCAGCGGCTTTGGCCTGGCGAAGAACACCGGCGTTACCCAGCGGGAGGCCAGGGAGTTCATCAGCCGGTATTTCGCCAAATACCCGGGCGTAAAGCGTTTTATGGACGAGGCTGCGGAGGATGGCGCCCGCAACGGCTATGCTGTGACCCTCATGGGTCGTAGACGGTATCTGCCGGAATTACAGTCCCCCAAGAGTGTTATTCGCGAGTTTGGCAAGCGTGCCGCCATGAACACCCCAGTCCAGGGCACGGCGGCGGACATTATCAAGCTGGCCATGGTGCGGGTGGATGAGGCCCTGCACAAGGCCGGCCTGCGGAGCCGCCTGATTCTCCAGGTGCACGACGAGCTGCTGCTGGAGTGCCCCCCGGAGGAGGTTGCCCACGCCGCCCGGCTGCTGAAAGCCAGCATGGAGGAGGTCATCGCCCTGGAGGTACCCCTAATGGCGGATGTGCACCAGGGCGCCAACTGGGCGGAAGCCAAGTAAAACAAACGCTTGCAACCATTGGTTGCGGTATTTCCATCATCCGTTGGTGGTCATGCAACCGCCCTGTGTGCTATACTCCAGGCATCAAGCGGGCCTTGCCCGATGACGAAGGAGAATCCTATGAAGCTCAACGAGAAAATCTACTGGTGCCGCAAGCATGCCGCTCTGTCCTAGGAGGAGCTTGCCGCCCGGCTGGGCGTGTCCCGCCAGTCCATCAGCAAGTGGGAGACCGGGGAAGCTTCACCTGAAATCAACAAGCTGCCGCTGCTGGCCCAGGCCTTTGGTGTCACCACCGATTGGCTGCTCAGCGAGGATGGCATTTCCCAGGAAGCGCCTGTTTCAGAAACAGCAGAGCAGCCCCAGAGCAGAACATCCTGGCCCCAGTGGGTGGAAGATATGCCTGGGTTCATCAGCCGTGCCATCAAGAAATATGGCTGGCTGTATGGTGTGCGCATGGCAGCCAGCGGCGGCCTGTTTGCGCTGTTCGGAGTGTTCATGCGGGTGATGTCCAGTGCCGTCATCCGCGGCACCACGTCCGGCTTTGATTCCGGTTTCGGCTCTGGCGGCATCACCTGGTACGATGCGGCAGGGAACATCACCTCCGCACCCTACAAAGCGGATGAAGTGCTGTCTGCCATCGGTATGGGCAGCAGCGCCCCGGGCTTTGGGTTTGACTCTGTCACCACCACGGCGGACAGCATGTTTGGCATGATGTCCGGCTTTGTCATTCTCATTGGCCTGCTGATTCTGGCTGCCGGCATCGCAATCGCCATCCTCCTGCGCCGCTGGGGTCAGGAGCGGTGCCAGTGACGTGGCAGAGGGCGCTGCCCTCTGTGCTCCCACTTAAGGGATTTCATCTCTTAAGAATCCCGCTTTCTGTATTGGAAGAAGGATTTTCCTTTGCAGGGGTCACGCCGCGCAACAGACGCGCCGCAACGCGTGACACAAACAAAACCTCCCGGAGGGAGCCTTTGCACATTGATGTAGCCAGGCAATACCACAGCGTGGCGGGCGAACACAGTTCGCTCCTACAGATATATGGCGCATGTTGCTATGCGTATCCGCAACGCCCCTTTCCCTGCGAAAGGGGTTTTTCCTTGCCCAAAGGAACAAAAAAGGCCTGCGCGGGTAAGGCGCAGGCGGGGTGTTACCGGTTTGCCGCGAATCGCCAGGCGGCAAGGATGCCCAGGCACAGCAGCAGGCTGCAGGCCAGCAGCCACTCCCAGCCGCCATCGGCCTGCCGGGGTGCCTCGGCCTGGGGGATGCGCTCCTGCATGGCGGGCTGCGCCATGGGCGTTTCCTGCCTGCCGTCCCTGTTCATGCTGCCCATGGCGGACAGGTCAATGCCTTCCGCGTCCACCTGGGCAGCGCTGCCGGCAAGCTGGCCCGCCACGCTTTCCGCCCGCTTCAGGCAGAAGGCCTTCAGGGTTTCGGTGCCGGTCTGAAATTCCTCATAGGTGCAGAAGGCTGTTGGGTCGGCTGCCACATAGGGGGCAATCATGCCGATCACCCGGTCAGTCTCCCGGGCAAACCAGCCGGAGTCAAACACCTGGCTGATAAATTCCTGATACACCTGGTGATACCGGGCGGCAGCCTCCTCGCTGGCGGTAATCCATGCAGCCATGGGCCGGTCGCTGCTCTGGCCGGAGGTCACCAGCTGGTCGATGTCCCCGTTGATGAGATTCACCGCGCTGCCGCCGTCAAAGCCGCCAAAGGCCAGGTTGTAGTCCCAGGGAATCATGGACAGCACGCCGTCCTTCTCATACAGGTAGTAGTTGTGCACCATGGCGCCGGTGTAGCTGTCGCCATTGCAAAGGAAGTTGTGCACCACCATATAGCGCAGCACCTCGTCTGTGTCCACAACGGAGGTATCGCCCTGGTTCAGGGTCTTGATGGCAGCAATCAGCCGGGCCTTGTCCTCGTCGGTCACATCGGTTTTGGCATTGTCGAAGATGTTGGCATAGCTGGCTGGGTCGTCATCCGCGTACAGGAGCTTCACATCATCGCTGCCCATGCCGCCGCCCATGCCGCTGCCCTTGTTGTCCCGCTGAAAGCCGCCCTGCTGCCTGCCGCCAGGGCCGCGCTGGCTGTCCTCCGGCATGGCGGGCACATTGCCCATGTCCGGCGGCGCTTCTCCGCCGTTGGCAAAGCCGTCCGGCATGGCGGGCATGTCGCCCATGTCCGGCGGCGCTTCTCCGCCGTTGGCAAAGCCGTCCGGCATGGCGGGCATGTCGCCCATGTCCGGCGGGGTAAAGGCCCGCTCCTCCCGGCCCGCTTCGGCAAAGGAAAAGTCCGGCTTTTCCGCCATGTCATCCATGTCAAAGTCCCTGCCGTTTCCGCGGCCTGCGCCGAAGGACATGCTGTCCGGCTTGTACAGCTCGCCGTAATTCCTCCCGTAGTTCCGCCGGAGGAAGCTCTCCTCCACGCCCTCCACAGCCAGGTAAAGGCCCCAGGCCTCGCCATTCACGTTCACCTGCACAAAGCTGCACAGGGGCGCAGGCACGCCCATCTGGCTCATCAGCGTGTAGGAAAGGTAGTCCTTCATGTAGGTGTTGTCCTGGATGATGTTGTTCAGGCTCAGCTTGTCCAGGCCGTGATAGCTTTTGCCCTTCTGGTAGTGGTCAAACTCCACCTTGAAGGAGTAGCGGTTGTTGCCATAGGCCGCCACGGAGCTGAGGGAGGTATTCCCCTTGGCGCGGATGCCCACGTTTTTAACGCTTTCGCCGTCAATCACCACATGGCAGGCGGTGTATTCCTCATCGGTGCAGGTGGACAGAAAGGCCTCCCAGCCGTCCATCACAATGTCGATGGTGTGCACCCGGCTCCTGTCGAACAGGCGGCCTTCATAGCCCATGGCGGTGCTGGCGCCGGCGCTTCCGCCTGCCGCCATGCACAGGCCGCACAGCAGCAGGGTGCAGGCCAGCACGGCGCAGCACACCCTGTCAATCTTTCTGTGACGTAGCATGTGCGCCACCTCATCCCAGATAGTCGCCGTTGTAGCTGACCAGCACGGCGCTGTCCACCCCGTTCATTTCGGCAAGCTGGGTGATGAACGCCGTGTCCTGCTTCAGCAGGCGAATCTCCCATGTGGTTTCGATGTGCCCGTTCTGGGCGGTCTTGGACTTGACAACAGCCTTCTCCACATTCCTGTGCAGGTAGTCCTGGGCGGCCTTTTCCGCATTGGCATCCTGGCAGGAAATCACCGCGATATAGGGGTTGTGCACGGCCTTGCGGTTGATGAACAGCAGCATCACCACGCCGATAATCACGCTGCCCACCACCGCCAGCGGGATCATCCCTGCCGCCAGCACAATGCCTGCCGCAATGCTCCAGAACAGGAAGGCAATGTCCATGGGCTCCTTGATGGCGGTGCGGAAGCGCACAATGCTCAGGGCGCCCACCATGCCCAGGGACAGCACCACATTGCTGGTCACCGCCAGGATGGTCATGGAGGTAATCATGGTCATGGCCACCAGGGTTCCGCCAAAGGAGGAGGAGTACATAACCCCGGAATAGGTTTTCTTGTACACCAGGAAGATGAACAGCCCCAGGCCAAAGGCCAGCGCCAGGGTCAGCACCATATCCACCAGGGAAACGCTGGTGATGTTCTCCAGAAAGGAGGACTTGAAAATGTCGTTGAAGGTCATGGGTATACGCTCCTTTTATCCGTAAATTCGGCACATGCCGTACTTGGAAAACGCGGTTTCTCTGCGGCCCTTCAGCTGCACCGCATGCCGGATGATGGTGGGCAGATACCCGTCCCACTTTACCTCCAGCACAATATCCTGCCCGGTGGGCACCATGGGGCAGCCGGGGTTGAGGAAATCTGTGCAGCGCAGGCCGGTGCGGATGTTGTAGTCCACGGTGACCCGCACGTTTCCCGGGCCATACACAAAGGGAATGCGCTGGTAATCCACAATGGTCTTGGGGCGCAGGCCCTGGGCCTTCATTTTGGCATAGAGTTCCACCACCAGGGCACGGCGGTCGGCAGCCATCCACAGGGTATCGCCATCCACAATGCGCCGGGCCTCCGCCGCCGTCAGCGGGCAGGACAGCTTATACCCCAGGCCGCTGCACTTCACCTTCTTCTCCAGGTGAATAACGCTGGTGTCCCCGTCGTAATACCGGATGCGGAACTTCTCCCGCTGGTTCACCCCGTCCAGCTTTTCCCGCAAGGCCTTGTCCTGCAGGTTGTCGAAGTACAGGCTGCGGATGGTGTAGTATCCCTTGTCCCCCGCGTGGGGATCCAGCCGGGCCACGGCGCGCAGGGTGGCGCACAGGGCCGCCCTGTCCCCGGGGGAAATCAGGTGCTTCACCTCGTTGCGGTATTGCATGCATCGTCCTCCTTTCCTGTACACATGCTTGCCTGTATAGGATGATATACGCCCAATCTGACGGTTGTATGAAGCCATGCTGAACAATAGCAAAAAAGGCCATGCCTCCCTTGCAGGAAGCATGGCCTCAGCCTGTCAAAAAAACCTCCGGGAGGTGTCGGAGGGCCCGCAGGCCCTCTGACTGTAT
>CAYLIC010000023.1:0-35479 GCA_964383815.1 uncultured Faecalibacterium sp.
CTTCGGCCATTTCCAGGTAACGGGGGCCCTTTTCCAGGGTGCCGTACATGGTGCCCACCTGGCTGCGCAGGCCCTTGCCCAGGTCCTCCAGGCCGGCGCCAATGCGCAGACCATCGTCAGAGAAGGCGGACTGGGTGCGGCCGTACACGATCTGCAGGAACAGCTCCCGCATGGCGGTGTTGATGGCATCGCACACCAGGTCGGTGTTCAGGGCCTCCAGGATGGTCTTGCCGGGGAGAATCTCACTGGCCATGGCGGCGGAGTGGGTCATGCCGGAGCAGCCGATGGTTTCAACCAGCGCCTCCTGAATAACGCCTTCCTTCACGTTCAGGGTCAGCTTGCAGGTGCCCTGCTGGGGGGCGCACCAGCCAATACCGTGGGTCAGGCCGGAAATGTCCTTAATCTCCTTGGCCTGGATCCACTTGCCTTCCTCCGGGATGGGCGCGGGGCCGTGGTTGGGGCCCTTCGCGACGCATACCATTTCTTCAACTTCCTTGGTGTAAAGCATCGGATAGTTTCCTCCTATCATGAGATAGTCGTGGCATGGGGATACTCATTGTCCATAACAGTATAGCACACTTTTCCCCTGATGAACAGGGGGATTTTCGGATTTTGTGAGAAAATTATCAATGCAGGCCGGGCAGGCGGAATATCCGCGGAAAAGTATTGTCAAATTTGCTTTTTGCCGTATAATATAAAAGGGTATGTATGCCAGTATACAAGGAGGACTTTTTTTCATGAAGATACTTTTGACGGGCGGCGCCGGTTTCATTGGCAGCCACACCTGCGTGGAAATGCTCTCTGCCGGGCACGACGTGGTCATTGTGGACAATTTCATCAACAGCCACCCCGAGGCCGTGCGCCGGGTGGAAGAAATCACCGGCAAGCCCATCAAGGTTTACCAGGCGGACGTGTGCGACAGGGACGCCATGAACCGCATTTTTGACGAGAACACCTTTGATGCGGTGATTCACTTTGCAGGCCTGAAGGCCGTGGGCGAAAGCGTCAGCGTACCGCTGAAGTACTACCGCAACAACCTGGATTCCACCCTGACCCTGTGCGAAACCATGGCGGCCCACGGCTGCAAGCGGCTGGTGTTTTCCTCCTCCGCCACGGTGTATGGCGTGCCGGACGAGGTTCCCCTGCGGGAGGACATGTTCTGCAAGGGGTGCACCAACCCCTATGGCTGGACAAAATATATGATTGAGAAAATCCTTGAGGGTGTGGTGAAGGCCGACCCGGCCTGGAGCGTGGTGCTGCTGCGCTACTTCAACCCCATTGGCGCCCATTCCTCCGGCCGCATTGGCGAGGATCCCAGCGGCATTCCCAACAACCTGATGCCCTATATCACCAAGGTGGCTGTGGGCCAGCTGGAAAAGCTGAGCGTTTTCGGCAACGATTACAACACCCCCGACGGCACCGGCGTGCGGGACTACATCCATGTGGTGGACCTGGCGAAGGGTCATGTTGCCGCCTGCCAGTATGCCGCCGGGACCACCGGCTGCGAGATTATCAACCTGGGTACCGGCGTGGGGTATTCCGTGCTGGACATTGTGAAGGCCTTTACCGCCGTGAACCGGGTGGACGTGCCCTATGTGATTGCGCCGCGCCGCCCCGGTGATGTGGACGCCTGCTATGCCGATCCCTCCAAGGCGGAAAAGCTGCTGGGCTGGAAGGCGGAAAAGACCCTGGAGGACATGTGCCGTGATTCCTGGCGCTGGCAGAGCGCCAACCCCAAGGGTTACCTGGGCTGATGAACCCTTCTCCCGGCGCGGCAAGGCTTCCGCGCCGGGTTTTCAAGCAAGCGGAGGTGCAAAGGATGAGGCGTGTGATGCTGCTGCTGGGCGGCACAGGCTGTGCTGTGGCCCGGGCCGTTGTTTACGCTGCATGCGCAGGCGCGTGGGCCGGGGAAACCGAGCTGCTCCTGGTGGACAATGGCGCCGCTGCCGCCCAGGCGGCCCAGGTGGCCCAAATGGTGGAGCAGTACGGGCGCCTGCGGGCCTGCATGGAGCAGGTGCCGGGCCAGCGCCTGGGTTTCACCGCGCCGCTGCACCTGCACACCTGGTCCCATGCGCTGCCTGCCCAAAGCCTGAACCAGTGGGCCGCTTCTGAAGAGGACAAGCTCCTGTGCCGGGCGCTGTTCCCCGAAAAAGTGGCAGCACAAGACCTGTCCGGCGATTTGTCCGGCTGCGATGCCGCCGCCCGGGCAGTTTTCGCCGCCCTGCTGGAAAAGGCCGCACCCCTGTCCCTGGGCGAGGATGACCGGCTGCTGCTGGTGGGCAGCCTGGCGGATGGCTGGGGCGCTGCGGGGGTGGATGCCTTCGCCCGGTGCTACCGGCACAGCGGCGCCCAGGTGGCCTCCCTGCTGCTGATGCCCTACGCCGGCCAGGACGAGCATGCCCACCGCCGGGCCGAGGAGGCCCTGCGCGGCCTGGCCCGCAGCGAAACCGTCTACCTGCTGGGCACCAGCGAAAGCGATTGCGCCAGCGCCGATCCGGCCTGTGCCAACCTGGTGGAGTGGCTGGCCTGCTGCTGCGGGGATAGCTTCTTCCGCGCCCAGGTGCCGCCTGTGGGGCTGATGACCTACCGGGTTGCCGCCGGGCGCCTGGGATGGGAGAGCTTTCCCGGGGCGTACCGGGTGTGCTACGGCAGCCTGGTGAAAACAGCCGCCGCCTTCTGCGTGACCTTTGAACCGTTCATCCGCCGGAGCCTGTCCTCCCCCAGCTGGCTGAGGGACAGGCTGCGGGGCTGGTATGCCGGGTATTTCCGCCGGGCCGCCGGTGAGGGTGAGGACTGCCGGGCGGAGCTGATGCAGGATTTGGACTGCGCCATGAATCTCCTGCGCGGTTGCCTTGGATGGATGAGCGCCATGCTGCGCAACATGCCGCCGCTGCTGCGCTCCTCCAGCGCCATGGAGCAGGCCCGGCATGCCGCGGCGGAGAACTATCGCCAGTATATCGATGTGGCAGGCCAGCTGGCCATGCTGCGCCAGGAGGCCCAGGAAAGCGGCCTGCTGGAGGAGAAAATTGTCCACCGGCACAAGGGCGAAACCGACGAGGCGGAGCAGCTGCAGCAGTTGTTTGCCCGGATGGAGGAGAAAAAGCAGGCTCTGGCCCAGCAGCAGGAGAGCCACAACCGCCGCATTGGCGGCCCGGCACAGCTGCTGATGATGAAGAGCCTCCTTGGCGACCTGCGCGCCCAGTCGGAAAACCTGCACGCCCAAGCCAGCGAGGCCCAGCGCCGCATTGACGAGGCTGCGCTGATTGCCGCGCCGGAGGAGCAGCACCGCATTGCCACCGCCCGCACCAAGCTGAAGCGGCTGCAGCGGTATGTATCCCAGGTGGACGCCTGCATGCTGATTGTCCGCCTGGAGCGGGACAAGGCCAGGGAGAGCGGTGTGCACCGCCGCCCGCCGGAGCTGGCAGAGGCGGAAGCACTGCCGGAAAACGGGCTGTTTTCCCCCAAGGGGCTGGACAGCCTGCTGGCCTTGCAGGACAGGGATGCCAAAAGCGCCAGGCGCGCCGCCAGCGAGGCGGAGCAGGCCTTTCCCGGCCTGGTGCTGCCCGTGAAGGGCGGCGAAGGCACCCTTTCGGAGCTGATAAGCCGCCTGCGCCCGGAGGACGGGCCTGCATCCCCCGTGGCGGCACTGCTGCGGGACACCATGCTGACCATGGCAAAGGAGGTACACTGATGCCCGAAGGAATGACCTTCCTGCCCGATGAGCGGGATGTGGAGCTTTCACCCGGCGTGGGCATTGTGTCCGCACCGGCAAAGGGCCTGGACAGCCTGGGTGCAGCCGCCGTGCTGAACCTTCAGGAGGAAAGCTGGCGCGGGCTGCTGGCCTTCTGCCTGCTGGCGGATGCCTGGGGCCTGCCGCCTGTCACCATCCGCCAGGTGCAGCCGGAAAGCTCCGCCTTTGCCAGGGCCGTCCTGCCGGAGCAGGTTTTCCTGGTGCTGTGGGAAAACCAGCTGCTGGGCACTTTGCATCCCCAGGCCGGGGTGCTCCCCGCTGCCCGGATGGAAAAACTGACCCTGCCGCAGCGGGTCTATTGGTACGATGGGGTATTTGCCGACCCAACCTTAACCCTGAACGAGCGGGACCGCACCCTGCTCATGTTCCGGCTCAGCGCCCTGAAGCGCCAGGGAGAAGGCTGCATGCAGCGCTTTCTTTCCGCGCTGACCCAGGCCAGCCTGCGCACCTCCCAGGCCGCCGCCCACATGGATAGCGAGGCCCGCCGCCTGCTGTCCCTGCGCATCAGGGCCATTCTGGGCCATGTGCCCGGCGTGACGGCGGAGGAGGGTGAATACACACCCAGCGTCAATCCCCTGCTCTCCGCCCTGGGCGCAGTGGAGCATGCCCAAGGCCTGGCGCCTGCCGTAACCTGGCTGTACAATGGGCGCCCCTTTGCCCGCAGCCACAGCGCTGCCCTGTGCGAATCCACCGGCCACGGGGACGAGGCTGCCACCCTTGCCGCCCTGGAGGAAAACGTGGCGCTGATGGAGCGCTACTCGCCCGCCTGGCGGGCCGATTGCAGCGAAGGCATCCGCCGCTGGCTCCACCAGCACCGGGACGACCGGGCGCTTCTGCCTGCCCTGCGCACCCTGATGGAGGAGATTGCCCGGCAGCTGGGTCAGCCCCGTGCGCCGGAACCCTTGCACCTGTGCTGGCCCTGGACGGCCCGGGGCGCCACCCTGTCCCTCTGGCAGGAGGCCATGGGCACCGGCATGGAGGATGCACTGGCCCGGCCCTTTGCGGACAAGCTGTGCCTTCTGCCCGGCGGCGCGTGGACGGCCTTGCAGAACGAGTGCCTCAGCCGGGTATGCGTGCTGCCCGGCACCCAGGACACGCCCGCCGCAGCCGTAGTGCCGCCCATGTCCCAGGCACTGGCGGCCCAAGCAGGCGACAGGCTGCTGCCCGAGCGGCTGACCTTCCGCCGGGTGGAGAATGGAATTCAGGTCACCATGACCCTGTATGGTCACAGCCCGGTGGTGCTGGAGCGCACCTATGCCGGGGACGAGTGCCGCACCCTGGCCCCGGAGGATGCGCCCACCCTGGCCCAGTGGCCCTGCGTGGCGCTGGAGGGTTGGCGGGCCTACTATGTCTATCTCCACGGCGGCAGCCTGCGGGCCGCTGCCCTGGATGGCGATGCCTGGCGCATGACGGAGGACAGGCTGTTCTCCGTGGTGGAAACGGCGCACTTCCCCGGCATGATTGCCCTGCTGGAGGGCGAATGCTGCCTGGGTGTGGTGCCCAACCGGGCAGAACCCCTTGCGCCTGCTGCCCAGGGACATGCCCTGGGTGTGATGGAGGTGGGCGCCTCCGGCCTGGCGCTGGCCTTGCAGCAGGGTGAAGCTGCCCGGCCTGTGCAGCTGCCGGGCCTGCTGCGCATGCTGCTGCTGGGCGGCAGGCATGCCCCCGTGGGTGAGGAATTTCTGCCCGGGACGCCCCTTGGGCCTGTGCTGCCTGCGGCGGTGGAGCTGTTCTCCCGGGCGGAGGAGCCCGCACCCTTTGTGGATGGGCACATCCTCCTGGCAGAAAGCTGCCAGACCCTGGCAAAGCACGATGCAAAAAACCTTCACGCCGCCTGGAAATGGCATGCGGATGCACCCGCCCGCCGGGCCCGGCGGCTGATGCTCCGCCAGGCCATGCTGATGACATCGCTGGCGGCGGCGCTGCAGGGCGCAACCGCCATTGCCTGGCGCATTGGCCTGCCGGAAGGCATGGCGGCGGAAGGCCGCCGGGAGCTGTGGCAGGACGTGGGCGAGCTGGCGATGCTGGTATCCGCCCATTGCGGCCTGCCCCTGGCCCAAAGCCAGGTATCCCGGGCGGATGAAAGCCTGGCCCTGGGCACATACCTCCGCACGGAAGGGAACATCCGCGGCGGTTTTCTGGCCCTGGATGTGGGCAGCAGCAATGCCTGCCTGGCCCTGTGGCTCCGGGGCATGAACCGCCCTGCGGCCCGGGTGTGCCTGCCCATGGGCACCACCGCCATGCTGCTGGATGGCCTGCTGCAGTGCCCCGCTGCCCTGGAGGAGGACTTTGCCAACCTGCCCGACAGGCAGGCCCGGGAGGATTTGTGCCTGCTGGCCCGGCACCTGTCCGCCGCCCAGACCCGCCCGGAAATGGAAAAGTGCAGCCTGCTGCTGGAAAACTGCCTGGCCCACCACGGCCCGGCGCTGTTTGCCCACATAAACGGGCTGCTGCTGCAGGGCCGCACCACGGCACTGATGGCGCTGATGCTCCACGGCTTTGCGGTGCTTTTGTTCCTTTGCGGCACTGTGCTGGATCAGGCCGGTGAGGATCCCCTGCTGAACGATCACCTGCCCGCTGAAATAACCCTGATGCTCACCGGGCGCGGCAGCTGGCTGATGGCCTCCCTGCCCGAAAACGTGAAGGCTGCGCTGGCCCGGTTCACCCAGATGTGCCTGGGCGGCAGGCAGCCGGTTGGCAGCCTGCGGTTTCTGTTCTCCTCCGCCCCAAAGGAGGATGTGGTGCTGGGCCTGGCCTGCGTGAAGGATGCCGCCTATGGCATGCCTTCAGCGCCCCAGTCCCTCCGGCCCAATGCCGCACCCGCCGCCCCGGAGGCGCAGGCGGCGCGCTTCCTGCAGGCCTTCGCTGCCGTGTTCCCCCAGGCGGCCTGCCTGCTCTACGCCCATGTGTACGAGGCGGACGGCACCCTTGCCGCCACGGGGAGCAAGCTGCTGCAGGCTGGCGCCGCCAGGCATTTCACCCCGGATGTGGCGCCGGAGGCCGCGCTGACGGCACTCCTTGCAGACCTGCGGCAGCTGAACCCAACAGAAAGGTTGTAACCGTATGAAAACGGATGTGCAAAAGCAGCTGAAGGAATGGCTGCTGCTGACTGCGGGCACGCTGATTATGTCCGCCGGCATTTACTTTTTCAAGTTTCCCAACAATTTCTCCACAGGCGGCGTCAGCGGTTTCTCCCTGATTCTGGGCCATTATGTCCCCAGCCTGACCCCTGGCGATTTCGTCATGGTTATCAACGTGGTGCTGCTCATCATCGGCTTTGCGGTGTTTGGCAAAGGTTTTGGGGTGCGCACCTGCTATTGCAGCCTGCTGATGAGCGGGTTCATCTGGCTGATGGAGCGCCTGGTGCCCATGGCTGCCCCCATGACCGATCAGCCTCTGCTGGAGCTGATCTTCGCCGTGGCGCTGCCTGCGGTGGGCTCCGCCATTCTGTTCAACATGGATGCATCCTCCGGCGGCACGGACATTGTGGCCATGGTGCTGCGCAAGTTCACCAGCCTGGACATTGGCAAGGCACTGATGGCATCGGACTGCGTTATCACCCTGATGGCCTGCGTGGCCTTCGGCATGGAAACGGGGCTGTTCTCCATTCTGGGCCTGGTGATGAAAAGCCTGATGGTGGACATGGTGCTGGAGAACATCAACGTGCACAAGTATTTCCACATCATCACCGCCAACCCCGGGCCCGTGGAGGAGTACATTACACAGGTGCTCCACCGGGGCGCTACCGAGCTGAAGGGCGAGGGTGCCTACACCCACCAGGGCCGCACGGTGCTGCTCACCGTGGTGAACCGCCGGGAGGCCATTATGCTCCGCCGCTATGTGAAAAAGGTGGATCCTGCCGCCTTCCTGCTGATTATGAACACAGGGGAAATCATCGGCAAGGGTTTCCGGGGCACCAACTGATGGAGGACAGAAAATGGAACGCATCACCAGCCTGAAGAATCCACGGGTGCTGCTGTGGCGCTCCCTGAAGGAGCGGAAAGGCCGCCGGGAAAGCGGCTGCTTTCTGGCAGAGGGCCGGAAAATGGTGGAGGAAGCGCTCTGCAGCGCCTTCCCGGTGGAGGCGCTGCTGGTGGACGAGAGCCGGGCGGCGGAATTTCCCCTGCCGGAGCATGTACCGGTGTACCTGCTGCCGGAAAACGTGCTTGCCGCCGTATGCGACACCAGAACCCCCCAGGGCATTGCCGCGGTGGTTCGCGCCCTGTCCGGTGCACCATTGGGCCAGCGTCTGGTGGCCCTGGACGGCGTGCAGGATCCGGGCAACGTGGGCACCATCATCCGCACGGCGGACGCTGCCGGGCTGGAGGGTGTGCTGCTGTCCGACCAGTGCGCGGATGTTTTCAGCCCCAAAACCCTCCGGGCCACCATGGGCAGCATTTTCCGCATGCCCATTCACGTTACCCACGATTTGCCAGCTGCCCTGAACCGCCTGCGGGGCGAAGGGTGCAGCATCATCTCCTCCCAGCTGGATGGCGAACCCTTCTACCAGCGCAGCCCGGTGGGAGAGCGCTTCTGCCTGATTATCGGCAACGAGGGCAACGGCATCTCCGATGCGGTGAAGGCCACCGCCACCCACCGTGTCCGCCTGCCCATGCGCGGCGGCGCAGAATCCCTCAATGCCGCCATTGCCGCCGGCATCATGATGTACGACCTGATGCGGGATGTGCCGTAAGCGAAACAAAAAACACCCGCCTGCTTTTCGCAAAATGCGTTGGCAGGCGGGTTTTTCAGTTGCCAAGGCCCGGCACCGGGCTGGCGGCACAGCGGCGGGCAATACCATTCCGGAAGGCCACACTGGGTTGTGCCGCCGGAACACCTGCGCCACAGCAGCGCTGCGTTCATTCAGCTCACAATCCTCGAATCCATATTGAACACCAGCTTCCAGCCTGCGCCGCGCTTTTCCCAGGTGGAGGTCACATGGAAGGCTCCGCCCAGGTCGGCATTGGCCGGGTCGCTGACGGTGATTTCAATCACATAGTGCACCTGGCACAGGGTTTCCGTTTCCGCAACGGTTTCAAAGTGGTGAATGTGGTAGTGAGCCATGTCGAAGGCTTTCACCACCTGGGCATATTCCGCGCCGGTGCAGCGATAGCCGCCGCAAACCATCACGGCGCTTCCGTCCACCAGGGTCAGGAAGGTCTCCGCATCCCGGTGGCCTGCGGCCTCCCACATGGCAATCTCCAGCTCTTTCACGTCCATGAATGTACCTCCTGCCAGGCCTCAGGCCTGCTCCGTTTGGTATACAAAGTCCGCAAACACGGCGCTGCCGCCAGTTTCCCGGGTGCTGTAGCAGTACAGGCCCACCCGCACACCCATGAAATGATCCAGCCGGTACACCAGCTGATGGGCCTCCCCCAGGGGTTGCCAGCCATCCGCCCAGTAGAAGAAGCGCACCGTATCACACCTGAAGTCAAACGCTGCCCGCAGGCGAGCCTTGTCCCTGCCCCAGGGCAGGCATGCCATTTCCCCGTTGCCGGTGATGACGCACAGGGCGTAGCCATCCGCCTTGCGGGTCAGGCCAATCTGCCCAAACATGCCCTGCAGGGCGCACAGGCCTGCAAAGTCCCCGGGGTTCATGTCAGCGCCGTCCACGGAAACATCCATGGCGCAGCCCGGGCCAAAGGTGCGCTGGGTTAGGGTGTTGACGGAGTGAAGCACGTTTTCCACCGTGCGGTCCGTGGTCAGGCGCAGGCCCTGTTTATCCTGGCGGATCAGCTCCCAGTGGGGCTCGTGGTTCCACTGCCACGCAGGGTGCAGGCCATCTCGAAGGGACTGGCTCACCGCCAGGGGCGCACAGGGCACATTCTCCCCATCAAAGCTGGCGGGAATATCCTCCACCCTGGGAAAGCCGTTCTCCCAGGCCATGGGCACCAGCACCGGGATGCGCCCCACTGCACCGTGATCCTGAAACAGCATCAGGTACCAGTTGCCCTCCGCCGTCTGCACCATGCCGCCCTGGGCCGGGCCATCCATAGGCCTGCCGTCAAAGGGCTGGCAGAGGATTTCTCCACCGGTGAACGCCCCCTCCAGGCTGTCTGCCATGTAGCAGCCCTGGGCCCGCAGGCTGCCCTTGGGCCAGTGGATGCCATACCAATAGTATTTTCCGTTCAGCTTGTACAGGTGGCTGCCTTCCCAGCCCAGGCCATCGCAATCGTCGTGCAGGATCACCCTGTCCAGGCCGCCCGGCTTGGGTGCGGACAGGTCGCTTTCCATTTCCGTCAGGCGGATGTCCCGGTTGCCATAGGCCATGTACACCCGGCCATCATCGTCAAAGAGGATGGATGGATCGTGGTAGAAGCCTGCCATGGGCCGGCGCACCCAGGGACCTTCGGGGTTCTCCGCAGTAAAGTAGTAGGCGGAGCGGGTGTCGTTGCACATGAACACCAGGTGGAACAGGCCGTTATGGTGCCGCAGGCTGCCTGCCCACATGCCCTGGCCATAAATATCCTTGCCGCCGTCCAGCCGCTGGCCGGGGTGCTCGCCCAGGGTGTCATAGGCATAGGCGCAGTGCTCCCAGTGCAAAAGGTCCCGGGAGGAAAGGATCTCTCCCCCGGGAAAAACATGCATGGTCGTTGTGCACATGTAGTAGGTATCACCCACGCGGATCACATCCGGGTCGGGATAATCGGCAAAGATAACAGGGTTGCGCATGGTGGCACCTCACTGGTCCTGCAGCATCCGGGCGTGGGCCTGGAGCACGGCGTGGCGGCGCACCTTTTCGGCATACATGGCCTCATCGCTTTCGCGGATGCACTGGGCGATTGCCTTGCCCGGGTGCAGGCGGATGATTTTCGCGCCCACGGATGCACCCACGGAGAAGGCCATCTGCCGGTTGCATTCCTCCAGATGTGCCTGCAGCCTGCCCTTGAAAAGCTCGGCGCCGCTCTCATCGCAATGGGGGATGAACACCAGGTATTCATCGCCGCCAATGCGGGCCGCCAGCGCATCCTCCGGCATGGCGCGGCGGATGCCCCCGGCAATGGCGCACAGGGCCTCATCGCCGCCCTGGTGGCCCAGGGTGTCGTTAATCACCTTCAGGTTGTCCAGGTCAAGGGAGATAAAGCACACGCTTTCCTCCCGGCTGCACATATCCTCCCACCGGGGCATCAGCTGCTCGTCCATGCCGCGGCGGTTGTTCAGGCCGGTCAGCGCATCGGTAATGGAGGACAGGCGGCGCTCCTCATAAAGGGCCCGCAGGCGAATCTGGTCGTCCAGGTTGCGCAGGGCCAGGGAAACAATCACGTTCCAGTGCTGGTAGAACAGGGTGGGCGTTTCCTCGTCCATATACTGGATGGCGGAATAGCCATAGGTGCAGTCGCGCTGGTGCAGCAGGTAGATATAGAACACCTGGGCCTCGCCCGGGCGCTCCGCCATGGGCGGCAGCAGGCAATCCTTGTCAAACTCAATCATGGGGGAGCCCATGTCCCGCCTGTCCTGGATGGCGGAAATCAGCTGCGCCCTGTCGGCAATGGTATGCGCATAGTCCTCCCCCTGCCGGAAAAGGCACAGGTACAGGTCGCGGACGGTGGGCGTGTCCTCCAGCTTGCGGAAGATGGTTTTGTGAATGTCCTCATAGGTGGGTGCAGCATTCAGCTCGATGGAGAAATAGGTGTTGCTGACCACCCGGGTGTTGCCGGCCTGGTTGGCCTTGTTCAGGGCGGACAGCTCGCCAGCCAGCTGCTGAGCATCCGGGCGTTTGCCGCAGCCGCAGCTCTCCCGCAGCACCAGCCTGCCGGGAATGCCCAGCCGGCGGCGATCGGTTGCCTCAATGCCATTTTCCCTGTCCAGAATGCGCTGGTACAGCAGCTCCACCGCCCTGGTTACCATGGTGGGATAGTCCTGGCCCACGGTGGTCAGGGAAGGCACAAAGCGCCTGGAGCTGTTAACATCGTCAAAGCCGGTGACCACCGTGTCCCCGGGCACGGAATACCCATGGGCCTGGAGCTGCTCAATCAGCGCCTGCGCCATAAAGTCGTTGGCGCAAATCACGGCCTCGGGCCAGTTGTCCTTGTCGCCGTAGAAATGCTCGTAGGCCTCCTCGCTGCGGGAGGACCACATGGTGCCGTAGTGAATGGCGTTGGGCGGCAGGGGAATATCCCGCTTGCCCATCTCCTCCAGATAGCAGGCCAGCCGGGCCTGGCTGTCCGGGTGGCTGGGATACCCGGCCTGGAAGCACACCTTGCGGAAGCCATGATCGTCCAGCAGGTGGCTGATCAGGGGGCGGATGGCCGTTGATTCGTCTGTAAAGCAACAATCGTAATGGTTTTCATGGTCGCGGATGCACACCACGGGAAGCTTCCCCCGCTCGTCCAGCAGGCGGAAAAGGGATTCCCGAAAGCCGGGCATATCATAGGCGTCCGGGGTGACCAGCGCACCATCCAGCTTCTCCACAGGAACGAAGTCGAACATGATTTTTTCCTGCTCGTCATAAACGTTCATGCTTTCGCGGTAGCCCATGGTGATGAAAAAAAACACGTCGTAGCCCATTTTCTGGGCATGCTGACGGGTAATCCGCTGCACGGTGGTCTGAAACTTCGTATCAGCCTTGTTCATGAATACGCCGATTGTCCTTCGGCCATCGGTTATCATGTCCCGGCTCCCTCCTTTTTCAGGCGAAATTTCCGCACGTCCCCTGGCGGCACACACTCCATTAACATACGTTTATCATACCACAAAAATGCGCTGCAAGAAAGTATATTTTTTTCTTTTATGGGACGTTTTTTGCCGAAAAGTCCTGCTGCGTTGACGGATGCAGCCCTTTGTGGTACATTTGAAACAGATTTCACCCTGATGCAAGGAGATATGCCCCATGCGGAAAATGCTTGCCCTGCTGGTCCTTTGCCTGCTTCTGCCCTGTGCCGCCCTGGCCCAGGGCCTGCGCTTCAGCCACGAGAGCGGCTTCTACGATGCGCCCATCGATGTGGAGATTCTCTTCGACAACCCGGAGGCCGATGTGTATTACACCCTGGATGGCTCCGTGCCCAACGAGGACAGCTTCTATTACGATGGCGCCTTCCACCTGGAGGACCGCACCCAGGAGCCCAACGACCTTTCCGCCCGTGGCGGCGCCGCCAAAACGGACTACATTCCCACGGAAAACGTGGTGAAGGCCCATGTCATCCGCGCCCTGGCCGTGGAGCCGGACGGCAGCACCCAGCGCATTGACGGTACCTTCTTCGTGGGCGTCAACCGCCAGGAGCGCTATGGGGACGTGCCCGTCTTTTCCCTGATGATGGACGAGAATGACCTGTTTGACTACGAAACAGGCATCTATGTGCTGGGCAGGCACTGGGCGGAGTGGGATTCCCAGCAGACCGAGCCTTATGCCGACTGGCAAACCCAGGGCAACTTCTCCCAGCGCGGGCGGGAGTGGGAGCGGCCCGTTACCGTCCAGTACCTGGCAGCGGATGGCAGCACCGGCTTCATCCAGGACATGGGTGTGCGCATCAAGGGCGGCGTGACCCGCTCCTTCACCCAGAAGAGCCTGCGGCTTATCGCCCGGGAAGAATACGGCGAGAAGAACCTGAAATACCCGGTGCTCCCCGGCAACCAGCGTGCGGACGGCACCGGCCCTGTGGAGAAGTACAAGTCCATCACCCTGCGCAACGGCGGCAACGATAACGAAACCACCCGCCTGCGGGATCCGCTGTTCCAGTCCCTGGCCGGCGGCCTGCGCTTTATGACACAGGCCTCCGCACCCTGTGTGGTGTTTATCAACGGCGAATACTGGGGCATGTACACCATCACCGAGGAATACAGCGACAAGGCCGTGCAGAACAACTACGGCGTGGACGACAGCAACGTCATCATCGTCAAAAACGGCGAGCTGGAAGAAGGCAGGGAAGAGGACATGCTGCTGTATGATGAAATGTTCGACTTCATTGCCACCGGCGATATGACCAACCCGGACAATTATGCAAAGGCCGGCCAGCTGGTGGATTTGCCCGGCTTTGCCCAGTTTTGCGCCCTTCAGCTGTACATTCACAACACGGACAGCATTTTTCAGAACAACAACTGGATGATGTGGCGTGCCCGGGAGGCGGATGGCACCACCTATGGCGATGGGCAGTGGCGCTTCCTGCTGTTTGACACCGAGCAATCAACGGACATCTGGGGCGATGGGCGAAACTTCCTTGCCGATGGCCTCACCTCCGCCATCACGGACGATGGCGCCGCCCACGAGGATCGCCACCCGCAGAAGGTGTTCTATTCCCTGTACCAAAACGAGGACTTCCGCCGGGAGTTCATCCTGGCCCTGTGCGACATGCGGAACATCTCCTTCCAGGCCACCCGGGCAGAGGCGGTCCTGAAGGACATGCGCCCCATTTACGAAAAGCTCATGCGGGAAACCTACCTGCGCTTTGGCCCGGAATGGATTGTCCTGTGGAATTTGGACAGCCATCAGGCCAGCGAGCTGGAGCAGCTTGCCACATTCCTCCGGGGCCGGTACGACCGCTTTCCCTACCTGATGCGGCAGATTATGGGCCTGGAATACCCGGTGGAGGCCACCATTACCGTTAACGATGCTGCCCTGGGCCAGGTGCAGGCCAACCGCACGCAGATCCCCCTGGGCGAAAGCTACACCGGCCTGTACTTTACCGAGTATCCCATCACCCTCACCGCCACACCCGCCCCGGGCCACACCTTCAGGGGCTGGACGGCGGAGGGCGCCACCCTCAGCAGCGCCGAGGAGGCTACCATCACCGTCACCTTCAGCAAGGCATTCACCGTGCAGGCAGTGTTTGAGTGAAAGCGGCAGGAAAAAAGGGAAAGCTGCGTCAAATGCGCACAGGCAGGGCATGTCCTGGCCTTGTGCGGATGACTGCGGCCTTCACGCCTGGGAGGTATGACCCCAAAGAAACCCGTTCTGTGCATGCTGAGCCTGTTCATGCGCTGCTGCCGGCATGCCCGGCAATGGCGGCGACACCTGCCTTGACAGGTGCGTACAGCAGTGGTGCCGATACCGTCGCCCTTCACAGTAACATCGCTATTGGCAACTTTGAAATTGTAAATGAACGTGCTGGAAGCAAGCGCAAGAAGCTCTCCATATTAGCCGATGTCCCGCATGCGATTGATCCTGCCGGGCAGGCGCATCCGCAGCCAGCCCGGCACAACACGCGCCCCACACGGCAAGAACAGCCATGTGGGGCGCTTTTTTCCTATGTGCCTTACTTCATGAACCAGGTGCTGATGTAGCCCGTGGTGCCTTCCACATCCACCCGGCACCAGTCCGTGCCGTGCTCCAGCACGGTTACCCTGGTGCCCACCGGCACCGTGCGGATGATGTCCGCCTTCAGGCTCGGCCCGGTGCGGAAATTGACAATCTTCCCGCCGTTTACGTTGATGAGGGTTGCGGTATAGGCCTGGGTGGCGCCGCTCTCCTCCGTCACCTTCAGGAATTTCGCCATCATGTAGCCCACCTTGCCGTCCTCCACCTGCACCTTATGCCAGGTGTCGCCGCTCTCCAGGATGGTAACCTTCACACCGTTGCGGTAGTAGGCCAGCACCTTTGCATCCAGGGAGGCTTCCTGGCGCAGGTTCAGCACCTGGGTGGCCTTGGGGTTGTTCACCAGGGCGATTTTCCCGGCGGAACCAGTGCCGAAGTGCAGGTACCGGGTCGCCATGAAGCCTTCCTTCCCATCCACGGACACGCGGCTCCAGCCCTTGCCCTTCTGCTGCACGGTTACCCTGGTGCCCGGCTTGTAGCTGGTGATGATTTTCCCATCCATGCCCGGCTCCTCCCGCAGGTTCAGGCCAATACCGGTGTTTGTGCGCACGGTGGCAGTGGTGGCAGTGGCCTCGGTGGAGAGGTACTTGGCCATCATGTAGCCAGTCTTGCCGCCCACCTCCACCTTGTGCCATTCGCTGCCGGATTCCACAATCTCCACCAGGGTGCCCGTGGGGTACTGGCCCAGCACCTTTGCCGTAAGGGAAGCGGTTTCCCGCAGGTTCAGTGCGCCGCCCTTCACCAGGGCAGAGGGCGCGGCCTCCGCCATGGCCATCATGGGCGCCAGGGACAGTGCTGCTGCGGCGGTGATGCCCGCCAGCTTCTTCATGCTGTGATTCATTGGGATGTTCCTCCTTTGCTTTATGTAAGCCCTGCGACCTACACCCAACTAACGCAGCACTTCCCCTGCCCCATTCAGGGAAAACCTGCCACATCCCCTTGCCCTGGGCACGCCTTCCAGCAAAACACCCCGCAGGCCTTGCCAGCCGTGCAGGGTGCGGAGGAAAGTGGCAGAAGGGATACACCCGGCCTGTAATGGTTGACTTTACAGCGTTTGCCGGGTATAATGGCGAAAATGGGATATACATGGAGGAATGGTCATGAAACGATTTTTATCGCTGCTGCTGGGCCTGCTGCTGGCGGCCTCCTGCGCCTGTGCCCAGGGGTGGACACCCGCGCCTGCGCCTGCCGTGCGCCAGGCCATGAGCCAGGAGGAAAAGCTGAGCGCCATCCAGGCCATTCTGGACAAGGGCGAGCACCTGTTCACCGGCTTCACAGGCCAGCGCTATACCGCCATGGATATTAAGTGGCTGAAGCAATCCGCGCCCACGGACGTGATTGCCATGCTGTGGGCCTGCGATGATGTGACCCACGGTGGCTGGGGTGTATTACAGTGGTCCACCGGCGGGCACACCCAGGATGTTATCGCCGTTTCCGATGAGCCGGACCGCCTGCGCCTGCAGCTGATGACCATTCAGCAGCTGATGACCCTGGCGGAGGTTTCCCAGCCCAGCGACCTGCGGGGCCTGTCCATCGGCGCGTGGAACGGCGGGCGCATTGCAGGCCTATACTATCTCAGCGGAGATGCGGCCCGGGAAATGCTTGATTTCCAGGCCCAGGTAGAGGATATGGAGCAGATTATTCACACCTACACCGGCGCCCTTTCCAACCCCAATGCCACAGAAAACGCCAAGGCCGTTTATGCCTACCTGCAGGAAATCAGCGGCAAACACTGCCTGACCGGGCAGATGGAATCCACCTGGATGGGCTCGCCGGACTATGAAATGAACTACATTGAAAAGCACACCGGCAAGCTGCCTGCCATCCGCGGCCTGGACTTTATGCACAACGATTTTCAGGGCGTGGTGAACCGGGCCAAGGCCTGGTGGGAAAAGGGCGGCATACCCACCATCTGCTGGCATACCGGCAGCGATTTTGCCAGCGGGTATAACGAGAGCAAGGAAATGGCCTTCGACTGGGAAAACGCCTTTGTTCCCGGCAGCGAGGCCTACAGCACCCTGCTTGCCGCCATGGACAGGGCCGTTCCCTACCTGCAGCAGCTGGAGGATGCCGGCGTACCCGTGCTGTGGCGCCCCTTTCACGAGCTGGATGGCGGCTGGTTCTGGTGGTCCGGCGGCGGCAGCGAGCGCTTTGTGCAGCTGTGGCAGCTGATGTACAGCCGCTATACGGACTACTGGGGTCTGGACAACCTGATCTGGGTGCTGGGGTACTCCCAGTCCGGCGGGAATATGGCAGCCTGGTACCCCGGGGACAGCTATGTGGACATTCTGGGTGCGGACAGCTATACCGCCGGCGCCAATGCCGGCCTGTATGAGGAATGCCGGACCGTTGCACCGGCGGGCATGCCCGTTGTATTCCACGAGTGCGGCGCCATTCCCACGGCGGAGCAAATGGCGGAGGCACCCTGGGGCTGGTTTATGGTCTGGCATACCGACCACCTGACCAATGGCGACTTCAACACCCCGGATAGCCTGAGCGCCATTTACAACGATGATTTCTTCATCACCCTGGATGAGCTGCCGGCATTCTGATTCATCAAGGAGGTTTTCCCCCATGCGCAAGCTGATGCTGTGCCTGGCGGTACTGCTGTGCCTGGCCCTGCCCGCCCTGGCCCAGGAGGCCCAGGAGGTTACCGGGGCGTGCACCATCACCGTCAACGGCAAGAAGTGCAAATCCGCCCCCATGACCGACAGGGACTACGATACCTACTACACCCTCGGCACCAGCTCCGTGCTGGAAATGGAAAACCAGGCAGGCCTTTCCGGCCTGTATTTGAAGCACTACGACAGGGCCGTGCCGGTGGAGGTTCTGGCCGAGAAGGACGGCGCATGGGTTTCCGCCGGAAAGGGCGATGCCTCCTTCCTGGTGGAGTGGTTTCCCCTGCCGGAAGGCACCACCCGGGTGCAGCTGAAATGCGCCGGTAAGGGAAGGCTGTTCGCTGCGGAACTGGTCCTGTATGGCCCGGGGGACTGCCCTGCCCAGGTGCAGCGCTGGTCCACCCTGGACAAGGCGGATATGATGCTCCTGGTGGCGCACCCGGATGATGAGCTGCTGTGGTTTGGCGGGCTTTTGCCCACCTATGCCGGGCAGCGCGGCCTGCGGGTGCAGGTGGCCTACCTGGTGCCCAGCACACCCCTGCGCCGGCTGGAGCTGCTAGACGGCCTGTGGACCTGCGGCGTGAAGGGCTACCCCCTTTTCGGCGGCATGCGGGATGCCCGCTCCGGCACACTGAAGGGCCAGTACAAGCTATGGGGCAAAAACCGGGTGCTGACCGCCGTGGTGGAGATGCTCCGCCAGGTGAAGCCGGAGGTGCTCATCACCCAGGATGTGAACGGTGAATATGGTCACGGTGCCCACCGGGTGTGCGCGGATGTGTGCCAGCTGGCTGTAACCAAGGCAGCGGACAGCGCCAGCTTCAAGGCCTCCGCCAGGGAATACGGCGTGTGGCAGGTGAAGAAGCTTTACATCCACCTTTATGGCGATGACCCCCTGCGCATGAACTGGCGTGAGCCGCTTTCCGCCTTTGGCGGCAGGGACAGCTATACCGTGGCCTGCGAGGCGCTGGCCTGCCATGCCAGCCAGGTGAAGCACGGCTGGGCCATGGAGGAGGGCAGCGACATGGACAACAGCCTTTTTGGCCTGTGCTTCTCCACCGTGGGCAACGATGTGGAGAAAAATGATCTGATGGAAAACATCAGCCTGGACTGAGCCTGCGAAAATCTACGAAAACCTGCAAATTTCCTTGAAAATGGGTTGACATTGTAAGGTTTGGGCATTATACTGGACATAATGGCAAATGTATGTTCTGGGAGGTAGCAGCATGGAATCCTATTTCTACGCAGGTGTTGAGGCAGGTGCAGATGCGCTGGTGGTGGAGGGCGTACACAAGCCCGGTAGCCTGACCCGGGCCAGCGGCGCATGGATTCATGCAGCTGGCAGCGCCATGCTGGAGGCTGGCAAGTATACCATCAAACCCCACGACCAGTGGGTGTGGTTTGCCGTGGGCGAGGGTGAGTGCACCCTGACCTGGAATGGCGAACCCCTTCTGCTGAAGGCGGAACAGACCTGCTTCCTTCCCGCCGGGGACAAGAGCTGCGTGTTGGAGATTGAGGGCCAGGCCCGGTGCCTGTGGATTGCCCTGGAAGGCCCGCTGGCGCCCATGGTGGTGCGGAAAATGGGTGCCCTGCTGCACATGCCCCTGAAGCAGGGCGCGCTGCCCAGCCAGATGTACCTGGCAAAGCAGATTGTGCAGGTGATGGTGCGCCACACCGGCACCGGCGATGCCACCTATCAGCTCCAGCACCTGATGTATGGCATGCTGGCCAGCCACTGGGGCCAGCCCGTGGCCATGGATGCCATGCTCTCCCACGAGATTGCCAAGGTGGTGGACACCCTCCGCGCCAACCAGTATAAAGACAATTTCTCCCTGGCGGAAATGGCCGCCATCTCCCGCATGCCCATGGAAACCTTCCGCAAGCGCTTTGTCAGCGAGGTGGGCATGCCGCCCCTGTCCTATGTGCTGCACTGCAAGATGGAGCGGGCCAAGGAGCTCCTCCGGGAGCAGGACTACACCGTCCGCCAGGCCGGTGTGGAGGTGGGCATGCAGGACCCCTACCACTTCTCCAAGCAGTTCAAGAACATTGTTGGCATCAGTCCTTCTGCCTTCATGAAGCAGGCCGCCAGGCCCGATGCCACCATCCGCAAGAATGTGAAAAAGTAATGGTGAATCCACCAAAAAGCCCGCTGACAGCACCGTGCCAGCGGGCATTTTTTATTCCTCCGTCGCCTGGATACGCAGGGCAACCTCCAGCGCCACCCTGGGAAAGCCGGGCATGGGCGGGTTGAACATGGCCTCCCGGCTGGGGTCGAGCTCGTGAAGCAGTATAACGGGTGCCTCCTTGATGCATGATGCACAGCATACCAGAAAACGGAGGAAATGCAGCCGCATGCAAAAACCCCGCCTGCACAGGGCAAGCGGGGTGATGATGGATTTGGCTTAGTACATGCCACCCATGCCGCCAGCAGCACCAGCGGGTGCAGCGGGTTCGGGAGCGGGGATGTCCGCCACCAGGGATTCGGTGGTCAGCACCATAGCAGCCACGGAGGCGGCGTTCTGCAGGGCAGAGCGGGTCACCTTGGTGGGGTCGATGATGCCGCGGTCAATCATGTCCACATACTCGCCCTTCAGGGCATCGTAGCCGTAGCCGGGCTTCTTGGCATTCTTGATGTTCTCCACAATCACGCTGCCGTCAATGCCAGCATTCATGGCGATCTGACGGATGGGCTCCTCCAGGGCGCGCAGGACAATCTGCACACCGGTCTTGGCATCGCCGGTGTGGTTGTCCAGCTCGGCCTGCACCTGGGGCAGCACGCTCAGCAGGGCAATGCCGCCGCCGGGGACGATGCCCTCTTCCGTGGCAGCACGGGTAGCAGCCAGAGCATCCTCGATGCGCAGCTTGCGCTCCTTCATCTCGATTTCGGTGGCAGCGCCAACCTGGATTACCGCCACGCCGCCAGCCAGCTTGGCCAGGCGCTCCTGCAGCTTCTCACGGTCGTAATCGGACGTGGTTTCGGCAATCTGGGCCTTGATGACCGCCACGCGGGATTCGATGTCGGCCTTGTCGCCAGCACCGCCCACAATGGTGGTGTTCTCCTTGTTCACCTTCACCTGGCGGGCATGGCCCAGCAGGGACATATCGGCATCCTTCAGCTCCATGCCGGTTTCGGAGGAAATCACGGTGCCGCCGGTCAGGATGGCAATGTCCTGCAGCATTTCCTTGCGGCGGTCGCCAAAGCCGGGAGCCTTGACAGCCACACAGGTGAAGGTGCCGCGCAGCTTGTTCACCACCAGGGTGCTCAGGGCTTCGCCCTCAACATCCTCGGCAATAATCAGCAGCTTCTTGCCGGTCTGCACCACCTGCTCCAGCAGGGGGAGAATCTCCTGAATGTTGCTGATCTTCTTGTCGGTAATCAGAATCAGCGGATCATCCAGCACAGCTTCCATTTTCTCGGTGTCAGTCACCATGTAGGCGGAGGCATAGCCACGGTCAAACTGCATGCCCTCCACGGTGGTCATGCCGGTGGTCATAGTCTTGGATTCCTCCACGGTAATCACGCCATCAGCACCCACGGTTTCCATGGCATCGGAAATCAGCTTGCCGATGGTTTCATCAGCGGCGGAGTTGGCGGCAACCTGGGCAATAGCCTGCTTGCCATTGATGGGCTGGGACAGCTCGCGCAGGCCCTTCACAGCGGCCTCGGTGGCGGCCTCGATGCCCTTCTTCAGCACCATGGGGTTGGCACCGGCAGCCAGGTTGCGCAGGCCCTCGCGGATAATGGCCTGGGCCAGCAGGGTAGCGGTGGTGGTGCCATCGCCAGCCACATCGTTGGTCTTGGTGGAAACTTCCTTCACCAGCTGGGCACCCATGTTCTCAAAGGGATCCTCCAGCTCAATCTCCTTGGCGATGGTCACACCATCGTTGGTGATGAGGGGAGCGCCGTACTTCTTGTCCAGCACCACGTTGCGGCCCTTGGGGCCCAGGGTGATTTTCACGGTGTCAGCCAGGGCGTTTACGCCCTTTTCCAGGCTGCGGCGAGCCTGCTCGCCATACTGAATCTGCTTAGCCATAATGCATGATCTCCTTTGCTGCTCTTACTCAACGATTGCGAGAATATCGCTCTGGCGAACGATGATGATTTCCTCGCCGTCCACCTTTACCTCGGTGCCGGCATACTTGGAATAGATAACCTTCTGGCCCACCTGCACCTGCATGGTGATTTCCTTGCCGTCCACATTGCCACCGGGGCCAACGGCCAGCACCTGGGCCATCTGCGGCTTCTCCTTGGCGGCGCTGGTGAGGATCAGGCCGGACTTGGTGGTTTCTTCTGTTTCAACATTCTTGATGACAACCCGGTCACCCAAAGGCTTCACGGTCATGCTTTCATTTCCTCCTGACTTCTGTTTGGGGCTTGTTAGCACTCAATGGTGTTGAGTGCTAATCGGTACGCTGTTAATATACGCTATTTAAGGGAGATTAGCAACCTTCCAGGACGGCAAAATTGCGAAAAATCAGCTAAATATGATGGAGTATGTGCAAATAGCTCTCTCAATCTTGATATTTTGATTTTTCTTCATTTCATGGTACAATAGCATGCAAAAGGAGGTAGTGCCATGGATTTTTCCACCCTGCTGCTGGACTGGTATGACGCCAACGCCCGGCAGCTGCCCTGGCGCGGCATTCATGATGCGTACTGCACCTGGGTTTCGGAAACCATGCTGCAGCAGACCCGGGTGGACACGGTGCTGGCATACTATGGGCGGTTCATCAGCCGCTTTCCCACGGTGGAGGCGCTGGCAGCTGCACCCATTGACGAGGTGCTGAAGCTGTGGGAAGGCCTGGGGTATTACCGCCGGGCCAGAAACCTGCACC
The DNA here is from genome assembly GCA_964383815.1 of uncultured Faecalibacterium sp. Classification (GTDB taxonomy): domain Bacteria; phylum Bacillota; class Clostridia; order Christensenellales; family Aristaeellaceae; genus UBA11524. The sequence goes on from CAYLIC010000023.1 coordinate 22,451, forward strand.
AGGGCGCCCAGCAGGTGGCTGCCCTGGGCGGACAGCTGCCGCAAACCGTGCAGGAGCTGAAGAAAATCAGCGGCATTGGGGATTACACCGCCGGCGCCATTGCCAGCATTGCGTATAACCAGCCGGTTCCCGCGGTGGACGGGAATGTGATTCGGGTGGTGAGCCGGGTGCTGGGCATCCGGGAGAATGTGGGCATTCCCTCAGTGAAGCGGCGCATTGCCCGGGAGGCCGCCGCCCTGGTGCCCGCCAGCCGCCCGGGGGATTTCAACCAGGCCATGATGGATTTGGGCGCCACCCTGTGCGTGCCCGGCACGCCTGCCTGCGAAAGGTGCCCGGTATCCGCCCTGTGCGATGCCTGCCGGAATGGTGACCCGGAGGATATTCCCGACCTGCCCCGGAAAAACCCGCCCCGGGTGATCAACTACGACCTGTGCGTGATTTTCAGCGCCGAAGGCGTGCTGATGCGCCAGCGCACAGAGAGCATGCTCCAGGGCCTGTGGGTCTTTCCCATGCTGGAGGAGCACCACACGCCAAAGCAGCTGCCAGCCCTCATCAGGCGGCGCCTGCTGCCGGTGGAAGGCATTCAGCCTGCAGGCCAGGCAAGGCATGTGTTCACCCACCAGATTTGGCAAATGAAGCTCTACACCATGCGCACCGCTGCTGCCGCGCCGCCCGGCTGGCGCTTTGTCCCCCTGGGGGAGCTGGACAGCCTGGCCATGCCCACCGCTGTCAAGGCCGCCCGAAACCTGTGCCGCTAGCGCCACGGAAAAACCCCGTTCCATGCCGGAGCGGGGTTTTCTGCGTCAGATATTCTCAAAGAAGGGCGTGTTGTCCTCGTGCCGGAGAACCCCGTCCTCAAAGTGCAGGGGAAGGGGCTTGGCAATCATGTATTTCAGAATCTCGTCCATCCGCACACTTTCCTGGAAGGTCACCAGGGAGAAGCTGACGCCGTGCTTGTGGGCGCGGCCTGTGCGGCCAATGCGGTGCAGGTAGTATTCGTTTTCGCTGGGCAGGTCGAAGTTAATCACCGCCTCCACATCATCCACGTCAATGCCGCGGGCAGCCACATCGGTGGCGATGAGGATGGGGAACTTCCCCTTGCGGAAATCGCTCATCACCACATTGCGCTGGCTCTGCTTAATGTCGCCATGGATGCACTCGGCCTGGTAGCCTTCCTTCTTCAGGCGGGAGGTGAGCTTGTCCGTCATAAACTTGGTATTGCAGAAGATCATCATCCGCTGGTACACATCTGCGTCCAGTAGGTACAGCAGGTGGTCAATCTTCTGATCCCGCTCGGTGGCAATCACATATTGGGCAATCTGCGGCCTGTCGGCCTTGGTGGCCTCCACGGTGATCTCCACCGGCTCGTGCTGGTACTTCCAGGCGATGGTCAGCACATCCTGGTTAGTGGTGGCGGAGAACAGCACCAGCTGCCTGTCACCGGGTGTGGCCTCGATGATTTTGGTCACATCCTTCACAAAGCCCATGTTCAGCATTTCGTCCGCCTCATCCAGCACCATGGTGTGCACGGCATCCAGGCGGATGTTCCCCCGCTGCATGTGGTCCAGCAGCCGCCCGGGGGTCGCAATAACAATTTGCGGCTTGCGCTTCAGGGCGTTGATCTGCCTGGTGATGGGCTGGCCGCCGTACAGCACGGCAATCCGCGCACCCTGAATGTGCTTTGCCAGGCGGGTCAGCTCGTCGCCGATCTGCAAGGCCAGCTCCCGGGTAGGCGCCAGCACAATCTCCTGCACCCGGCTGTCCTTCAGGGAAATGTACTCCAGCATGGGAATGCCGAAGGCGCAGGTCTTGCCGGTGCCGGTGGGTGCAATGGCATTGATGTCCGCGCCGGACATCATCAGCGGGATGGTTTTTGCCTGGACGGTGGAGGGCGTGGTGAAGCCCATGTCCTCCACGGCCTTCAGCACCTCAGTGGACAAATCCATCTCCTCAAAGGATGTGGGTAAAAGCTCTTCTGTAGCCAAAATAAAAACGCTCCTTTCAAGCAGGTGTGCCCGTCCCTTCAACAAACATGCACACGCTGCTTGCAAGGAACAATTTCTTTCACCCCAAAACAGTACCATGCGGGAGAAAAAATGTCAATGCTTGCGCGGGAATTATGCCTTGCGGATGATGGCAATGTCGCAGGGCATGGTGCCGTCCACCAGGCGGAAGGTGGCGGCATAGCCAGCCTCATCAAAGAAACGTTGGTAGCTTTTCTCGGTGAAGATGCGCTTGAAGCCAATGCCCAGCTTCTCCAGCAGGCGGGCAGGGCGGGTCTGGTTTCCATCCCGTGTTTGATTGATGTAGGTGGGTATCACCATCAGCCCGCCCGGGCGGCACACCCGCCACAGCTCCTGCAAGGCCTTCTCCGGTTCATCCAGCAGATGGATCACATTGGCGGCAACCACCACATCAAAGGCTTCGTCCGGCTGGTCAATGTCCAGGATGTTCCCCGGCTGAAAGGTCACATGGGGAAAGGCCCGGCACTTGGCAGCAGCCTTCTCCAGCATCCTGGGGGAGAAATCCGTTGCCAGCAGGCTGGCGCACCGGGGCGCCATGGCAACGGTGAGCAGCCCTGTGCCGCAGGCGCACTCCAGCACCCGGTCGCCCGGGGAAAGCAGGGCGGCTACCTCATCCTGCAGATGGGCGGTGGTGCCCCTGTTCATCAGCTTGATAAACCCATCGTAAAGTCCGGCAACCTTGTCCCAGAACATGCAAGTCTCCTCCTTACTTCATGGCGCGCATGGCGTTGAGAATCGCCAGCATGCACACGCCCACATCGGCAAACACGGCAATCCACATGTTTGCCACACCCAGAATGCCCAGCAGCATCACCGCCAGCTTCACCCCCAGGGCGAAAGCGATGTTCTGCCGCACAATGCCCATGGTTTTCCTGGCCAGGCGAATGGCCCGGGGCAGCTTGGCAGGGTCGTCATCCATCAGCACCACATCGGCGGCCTCGATGGCAGCATCGCTGCCCAAACCACCCATGGCAATGCCCACATCCGCCCGGCGCAGCACAGGCGCATCGTTTATGCCATCGCCCACAAAGGCCACGGCGCCGCTGCCCAGCATACCCTCCAGGCGGGTCACCTTGTCCCCGGGCAGAAGCTCCGCGTGAACCTCCGTCAGGCCCAGTGTGGCGGCAATGTCCTCTGCGGCGGCTTTCCTGTCGCCGGTGAGCATCACCAGCCGGGCCACACCCTCCTGCTTCAGCTCCGCCACGGCCTTGGCGGCGGTGGGCTTCACCTGGTCGGCAATCACCAGATACCCCTGATACACCCCGTCCAGCGCCACATGAATCACAGTGCCTGCCTCCGCCACCCGGGGCGCATCAATGCCAATGGCAGCCATCAGCCTGCTGTTGCCGGCGTGCACCTGCCTGCCATCCACCCGGACGGCAAGGCCCTGCCCGGCAAGCTCCTCCACCCGTCCCAGGCGGCTGCGGTCGATTTCTTCGCCATAGGCCGATACGATGGACTGGGCAATGGGGTGGGTGGAGCTGCCCTCCGCCAGCGCGGTCAGCGCCAGCAGGTCGGCCTCCGTGCCCCGGGCGGGAACAACCCTTGCTACGGCAAAGGTGCCCTGGGTCAGGGTGCCGGTCTTGTCAAACACCACGGTATTCAGCCGGGACAGGGTTTCCATATGGTTGGCACCCTTGATGAGGATTCCCTTCCGGCTGGCGCCGCCAATACCGCTGAAAAAGGTAAGCGGAACGGAGATCACCAGGGCACAGGGGCAGGAGATAACCAGGAAGGTCAGCGCCTGGTGCAGCCAGTGCAGCCACTGCCCGTCAACGATGGAGGGAACCACCGCCAGCAGCACTGCAGCCAGGCACACCAGGGGCGTATACACCCTTGCGAACCGGGTGATGAACCTTTCCGCCCTGGTCTTGCTTTCGCCGGAGGTCTCCACCAGGCGGAGAATCTTCGCCACGGTGGATTCCCCATAGGCAGCTGTGACCTGCACCGTCAGCGCACCGGACATGTTCACGCTGCCGCTGAGCACGCTGTCCCCCGGGTGCACGTCCCGGGGCAGGGTTTCGCCGGTGAGCGCTGCAGTGTTCAGGCTGGAGGCACCCTCGGTCACCAGGCCGTCCAGGGGAATCTTTTCGCCCGGGCGCACCAGAATCATCTCGCCCACAGCCACAGCCTCCGGGGAGACCTGCTCCACCTGCCCGTTTACCAGCCTGTTGGCGCTGTCCGGCCTGATGTCCATCAGCGCGGCAATGGAATCCCGGCTCCTGTCCACCGCCCTGTCCTGGAGCCACTCGCCGGCCTGGTACAGGGCCAGCACGGCAATGCCCTCGGCATATTCGCCCATGAGCATGGCGCCCAGGGAGGCAACCGCCATCAGGAAATTCTCATCGAAAACATCCCCGTGAACGATGTTCTTCGCCGCCGCCAGCAGCACGTCATACCCTGCCAGCAGATACGCGGCAATGAACAGCACCAGCGCTGCGGAGCCCGGCAGCACCAGCCCCAGCACCATCAGCAGCACTGCGCCGCCTGCCCGGTAAAGGACGGTGTGTCCCGCCTCCTCATGGTGATCGTGTTCATGCTGGTGGCAATGCTCGCAATCGTGGCAATGGCAACCCATGACAACTCCTCCTTCAAACATATGAGCATTTGTTCATGTGTTATTATACACCAATCGCCGCATTTGTCAACAGGGAAAATTCATTTTGCTGATCTTTTTTCTTTTGCGCCGCCCTCCAGCCATCGGGCAGCGCGGTATTCATTCGCTCCCGCCGATCAGGCAGACCAGCGTCCGCTTTTGTTCACGCCCACAAAACATAGCAAAAATCGACACTTTTACTCCAAAAACTGTACTGTGAGAATTTGTCTTCTGCGTGCAGCGGTGGTATAATACTTTTATGGCGATAGAATAACTTACACGCAAGGAGGCAACGGGCCGTGGGAAAAAAGTTCCGTAAAAAGTCAAAAATAGTATCTTCTCCTGTTATTTTATGGTCGAAACCGTACTATTAGAATTTGTCATTCTGTGAGAAGTGTGTTACAATGCGCTTACCCAAGCAAAGATGGAAGGATGGCACGGGGTTGAGGCGGCGGTTTTCGGTGTGAACGGAAGGCACGCCGTTGGTTGCTGCAGCAATCCAGAAGGGCCTGATTGTCGCTTGTAACTGTACTGTGAGTATTTTTCCCGGAAACAGTGGTATATCATTCCTGATATAAATGGATCTCCCTTGTGAAGGAATGCGGCGCGGAACAGTGACGGGTGTTCTCTTTTATCCCCGGCTGTGCTGTGTGAAGCAATCCTTCCATCGGTTTGTTCATGCATTGCCCTGGTCAATACTATTTACGAAGGGGAGCGTTGCTCATGAAATCGGTTCGTGTTGTGGTGGCGGAGGACTGCGCACATGTGCGGGAGGCGCTGGCCCAGGAGCTGAGCCGGCGGCCTGGCATCCTGCTGGTGGGCACGGCAGCCAATGGCCTGGAGGCCCTGCAGCTGGTGCGCCAGCACTGCCCGCAGGTGTTGGTGTGCGACATGGTAATGCCGCAGCTGGACGGCTTTGGCGTGCTGGAGCGCCTGTCCCACCTGGAGGACGCCCACCGGCCCCAGGTCATTGCGCTGACCGCCCTGCACCGGGACGATTTCATCAGCCGCGCCATGGAGCTGGGCGCTGCCTACTACATGGTTAAGCCTGCGGACATGGACAGCCTGACCCGGAACATCCTGTCGCTGGCCGGCACCACGGTGGCGCCCATCCCGGAAACGCCGCAAGCAGAGGAAACCGCCGAGCAAAACGTGGCAACCATGCTGCTGGAGATTGGCGTTTCTGCCCACCTGAACGGCTACCGCTTTCTCCTGCAGGCCGCGCTGCTGGCCCTGGAGCACCCGGACTATCTGGACAGCCTGACCCGCACGCTGTACCCGCTGGTAGCCACCCACTTCGGCACCACCGCCAGCTGTGTGGAGCGCTCCATCCGCCATGCCATCAGCACCACATGGGCCCGCGGCGGCATATCAGCCTTCGAATCCATCCTGAACCGCCGCTGCTTCTCTCCCCACGACCGGCCCACCAACAGCGAGGTCATCGCCCTCCTCACCGAGCAGGCGCGCCTGCGGGGCTGGGGCAGGCAAACCGGCCCGAAGGCGCTGTGGTAAGGCCCGGCGCCACGCAAAAGGCCTGCCGCAGGATATGCTGCGACAGGCCTGTTTCTATTCCGTTATGCCGCCAAGCAGGCCTCAGGCCTGGGCATTCAGCCGGGCAAGACCATCGTCTAGGCGGCGGAGGGTTTCCTCCTTGCCCAGGAGCCATGCAATTTCAATGGCGCCACCGGGGGTGGAAGCCTGGCCGGAAATGGCAATGCGCAGCGGCCACAGCACCGCGCCGTTCTTCAGGCCCGCCTCCGCAATGGCCGCCATCAGCCGGTCGTGAATGTTCTCCTCCGTCCAGTCACCAATGCTCTCCAGCACCGGACGCACCAGCGCCAGGGAAGCCTTCGACACCTCCGGGTTGGTCTTCATCTTTTTATGGGTATACAGGTCGATGGAATAGTCCGGCAGTTCGCCCAGGAAACGCACCATATCCGGCACCCGGCTGAACACCTCGGTGCGGTCCTGCATCAGCTGGGCCAGGCGGCGGTAGTCAATGCCCTTGCCCGCCAGCACCCTGTCAAACCAGGGTGTGACCATGGTCAGGTACTTCTCAAAGTCCATTTTGCGGATGTACTCCCAGTTGAACCAGGTGAGCTTCTCCACATCGAAAATGCCGGGGGACTTGGACAGGCGGGACACATCAAAGGCATCCACCAGTTCCTCCAGGGTGAAGAACTCCCGGTCGTTACCGGGGTTCCAGCCCACCAGCGCCAGGTAATTCACCAGTGCCTCGGTCAGGTAGCCCTTGTCCACATAATCGGAATAGTACGCATCGCCGTCCCGCTTGGAGAGCTTGTGGGTGGCATCCCGCATGACGGGTGCCATGTGGATGTACTGGGGAATCTCCCAGCCGAAGGCCTCGTACAGCAGGTTGTACTTGGGAGTGGAGGAAATGTACTCCAGGCCGCGCATCACATGGGTAATGCCCATCAGGTGGTCGTCAATCACGTTGGCGAAGTTGTAGGTGGGCATACCGTCCTGTTTGATGAGGATCATGTCGTCCAGGGTATCATTGGGGAAGGTCATGTGGCCAAACACCAGGTCGTCATAGCTGGTTTCGCCTTCGGTGGGCGCGTTCTGCCGGATGACATAGGGTACGCCAGCATCCAGCTTGGCCTGCACCTCTTCCTTGCTCAGGTGAAGGCAGTGCTTGTCGTACTTGAACACCTCACCCCGGGCCTCGGCCTCCGCCCGGCGCTGGTCAAGCTCCTCCTTGGTGCAGAAGCAGTAGTAGGCATGGCCGCTTTCCACCAGCTGCTTGGCATAGGGCAGGTAAATATCCTTGCGCTGGGACTGGATATACGGGCCGTAATCGCCGCCCACATCGGGGCCTTCGTCCCAGTTGATGCCGCAGCCGCGCAGGGTGTCATAAATCACCTCGGTGGCGCCTTCCACATAGCGCTCCTGGTCGGTATCCTCAATACGGAGGATGAAATCGCCGCCCATCTTCTTGGCGAACAGGTAGCCATACAGGGCCGTCCGCAGGCCGCCCAGGTGCATGAACCCCGTGGGCGACGGGGCGAATCGGGTGCGAACTTTACTCATGATTGTCCTTCTTTCTGATGATCGAATCGATGCGGTTTGGGGGCTGGCGGAACACCTCATCCGGCCTTGCAGCCGCCTTCCCCTCACGGAGAAGCCGTCGCCGATAGCGACTGATGAGGTGTCGTTTCCTTTACAGCCTAATCCCGTTCAGTCCCACCGTGCGGTTAAACACAGGCAGCGCATCGGTGGAGTCCGGATCCTTGCAGAAGTAGCCTACCCGGACAAACTGGAAGGTGGTGCCGGGCTCGCAGTCGCGGATGAACGGCTCCGCCATGCCCTGGCAGCAGGTCAGGGTGTTGGGGTCAATCTTCTTCAGGAAGTCATAATCCTTGCGGGTCAGGGCATCGGTTTCCTCGGCGGTGTCCTCTTCCAGCATGGCGGGTTCCTCGGCAGGCTCTTCCTCCTCGGCGGATTCGGCGGGCAGCAGCGGCTCGTACAGGCGGGCCTCAAAGGGCACGGCATCGGCAGCGTTGACCCAGTGCAGCACCTTGCCCTTGATCTTGCGACCGGAGCCTTCGCACCCGGCAAAGGAGTCGAAGTCCACGGTGCAGTGAATCTCGGCAATGCTGCCGTCCTCGTTCTTCACGCAGCCTTCGCACCTGACGATGCAGGCCGCCTTCAGCCGCACCTCAAAGCCGGGGTACATCCGCTGGAACTTGCCCACGGGAACCTCCATGAAGTCCTCGGCATCGATGTAGATTTCCCGGCCCAGGTTCACGGTGTGGGTGCCCATCTCGGGCTTCTTGGGGTGGTTTTCCACCTCAATGGCGCGGCTCTCGCCTTCGGGCCAGTTGGTCAGTATCACCTTGATAGGATGCAGCACGGCGGAGGCGCGCATAGCCTTGTCGTCCAGATCCTGGCGGACACAGGCTTCCAGCACCTGGGTATCCACCACGGAGTCTGCCTTGCTCAGGCCAATGCGGCTGATAAAGTCCCGCACGGCAGCGGCGGTGTAACCCCGGCGGCGCAGGGCGCACAGGGTAGGCATGCGGGGATCGTCCCAGCCGGACACATAGCCGCCCTCCACCAGGGCGCGGAGCTTGCGCTTGGACATCACCGTCTGGGTCATGTTCAGGCGGGCAAACTCAATCTGCCGGGGTTTGGCGGGCAGCATGTGGGCGCTGTGCTCCACCACCCAATCGTACAGGGGACGGTGAATCTCATACTCCAGGGAGCACATGGAATGGCTGATGCCCTCCAGTGCATCGCCAATGGGATGCGCAAAATCGTACATGGGATAGATGCACCACTTGTTGCCCGTGCGCCAGTGCTCCTTGTACAGGATGCGGTACATGGCCGGGTCACGCATGACAATGTTGGGGGAAGCCATGTCGATCCTGGCGCGCAGGGTCAGGGTCTTTTCGGGGAATTCGCCGTTTTTCATTCGGCGGAACAGGTCAAGGCTTTCCTCCGCAGGGCGGTCGCGCCAGGGGGAGTTCTTGCCGGGCTTGGTCAGGGTGCCGCGGTATTCCCGCATCTGCTCGGGGGTCAGCTCGTCCACATAGGCCAGGCCGCGCTTAATCCAGTCCTCGGCAATTTCGTAGCACTTGTCGTAGTAATCGCTGGCGTAGTACAATCCGCCCGTCCAGTGGAAGCCAAGCCAGTTGATGTCCCGCTTGATGGCCTCCACATACTCGGTATCTTCTTTGGCGGGGTTGGTATCGTCAAAGCGCAGGTTGCACTTGCCGCCGTATTTTTCGGCAGTCAGAAAGTCCATAATCAGCGCCTTGCAGTGACCGATGTGCATATAGCCGTTGGGTTCGGGAGGAAAGCGCGTGTGTACTTGCTGGTACCTGCCTTCCTTCAAGTCCTGTTCGATGGCATCCCAGATGAAGTTGCTGCGCGCGGTGGTTTCCGTGCTGATACCGTTGTTGTTTTCCATAGGAAACAGTTCCTCCTTTTTCCCAAAGTGGTGAACCCCTGGCTTAAAAAGCCGCAGGTACAGCCCATTATATCCTCAAATGATGGAAAGTGCAAGACCTTCCGCCCATATGCCCGAAAAAAACTGCAATATAATGTAGAAACCCCTTCCATTCCCATCGGTTTTTTGGTATAATCATTCTGTTGTCACAGGGCGTTTTTTCGTGCGCCCGAAAGGGGGAGCTGGCCTGTGCTGATACACCTGGGCCGGGGTGTTTCCGTCCACGATCGGGACGTGATTGCCCTGTGCGATTTGCGCCAGGGTGCAGGCGCGCCGGGCCTTGCGGAAGGCTATCGCCGCCGCGGCCTGCTCCATTCCCTGGGAGATGACCCCAAAACCCTGGTGCTTTGCCGCCATGGCACAAGGGATGTGTGCTACCTGAGCTGCGTGGGCCTGCGAACCCTGCGCCAGCGCATGGCAGAGCGAAGGTCGATTGAAATGAGAGAGGTGCAGCATGGCTGACGAACTGGATCAGGCGTTGGAAAACGCAACCGTAGTCACCGAGGACTATGGTGAGGAGCAAATACAGGTGCTGGAGGGCCTGGAGGCCGTCCGCAAGCGCCCGGGCATGTACATCGGTTCCACCGATGCCCGTGGCTTGCATCACCTGGTATATGAAATTGTAGACAACGCCGTGGACGAGGCGCTGGCTGGCTATTGCAAGCAGATTGACGTGACCCTCCACAAGGACGGCAGCGTTTCCGTGAAGGACGACGGGCGCGGCTTTCCCGTGGGCATTCATCCCAAGATGGGCCGCCCTGCTGTTGAGGTGTGCCTGACGGTGCTGCATGCAGGCGGCAAGTTTGGCGGCGGAGGTTATAAGGTGTCCGGTGGCCTGCACGGCGTGGGCGCCTCCGTGGTGAATGCCCTGTCCCGTCATTTCATGGTGACGGTGTACCAGGATGGGAAAATCCATCAGCAAGAGTATGAACGGGGCAAGATCTGCTACGACTTGAAGGTCGTTGGCGAAACCGACCGTACGGGTACCACCATTCAATTCTGGCCTGATGTTCGCTCTGACGAGAACCCGGAGGGCGTGTTTGAGCCTGGTGTGACCTTCGACTACAATGTGCTGAAGACCCGCCTGCGGGAGATGGCCTTCCTGAACAAGGGCATCCGTATTGTGTTCACCGATGAGCGGGGCGAGGAGCCGATAGAAAAGGTGTTCCACTACGAGGGCGGTCTGCGGGAGTTTGTGAAATACCTGAACCGCAACAAGGAGGCCCTGTTCCCCGAACCCATCTATACCGAGAATGTCAAGAACGGCATTCTGGTGGAAATGGCCATGCAGTACAACGATTCCTATGCGGAAAACGTGTACACTTTTGTGAACAACATTGCCACTCCTGATGGCGGCACCCACCTGATTGGCTTCAACACCGCCCTGGCCAATGCTATTAACGAGTATGGCCGCAAGTACAAGATTCTCAAGGACAAGGACGAGAACCTGAAGGGCGAGGATGTTCGCGAAAGCCTGACGGCCATTGTGTCCATCAAGATGGAGGATCCCCAGTTTGAAAGCCAGACCAAGTCCAAGCTGGGTTCCGCCCAGGCTCGTGGTGCCGTGTATGAGATTGTGAAGGATGCCCTGGCCACTTATCTGGAGGAAACGCCTGCTGTGGGCAAGCTGATTCTGGACAGGTGCCTGAGCGCCCAGCGTGCCCGCGAGGCGGCCCGCAAGGCCCGTGAGGCCACCCGCAAGAGCCCCCTGGCCTCCGCCACCATGCCCGGCAAGCTGGCGGACTGCTCCGAGCGGGATCCCTCCAAGTGCGAAATTTTCCTGGTGGAGGGCGATTCCGCCGGCGGCAGCGCCAAGGGCGGACGGGACAGCCGTTTCCAGGCCATTCTGCCTCTGCGCGGCAAGATTCTCAATGTGGAAAAAACCCGCGTGGACAAGGCCCTGGGCAATGCGGAAATCAAGGCCATGATTACCGCCTTCGGCTGCGGCTTTGGCGAGGACTTTGACGAAAGCAAGCTGCGCTATCACCGCATCGTCTGCATGACGGATGCTGACGTGGATGGCGCGCACATCCGCATATTGATGCTCACCTTCTTCTACCGCTACATGCGCCCCCTGGTGGAAAAGGGCTATGTATACGCCGCCATGCCGCCCCTGTACAAGGTGACGAAGGGTAAGTTTGAGAAATATGTTTATAGCGATGAGGAGTTACAGGAGGTGCTGGACCAGGTGGGCCGCGAGCCCAAGCCTGAGGTGCAGCGCTACAAGGGCCTGGGCGAAATGAACAAGGAGCAGCTGTGGGAAACCACCATGAACCCCGAGACCCGCACCATGATGCAGATTACCCCCGCCGATGCCATGGCAGCCGATGAAATTTTCACCCTGCTCATGGGCGACCAGGTGGAACCCAGAAAGCAGTTCATCCAGGAGAATTCCGACCTGGTGAAAGACCTTGATGTGTAACAAGGCCCCAGAGGAGTGACAACATGAGCAGTATTCAAGATAAGCTGATTCCAGTCAATTTGGAGGAGGAGGTAAAGAAATCCTTCATCTCCTACGCCATGGCTGTTATTATCGACCGTGCCCTGCCCGATGTGCGGGACGGCCTGAAGCCTGTCCACCGCCGCATCATCTACGATATGAACGAGCTGGGCATGACCCCGGACAAGGCGTACCGCAAGTCCGCCCGTCTGGTGGGCGATGTGCTGGGTAAGTTCCACCCCCATGGCGATTCCTCCGTGTATGATGCCATGGTGCGCCTGGCTCAGCCCTTCAACATCCGCTATCCTCTGGTGGACGGGCAGGGCAACTTTGGCTCGGTAGACGGTGACGGCGCCGCCGCCATGCGTTATACCGAGGCCCGCATGTCCAGGCTGACGCCTTACCTGCTGGAAGGCATTGAGAAGGACACGGTGGACTTTTACCCCAACTTTGACGAAACCCTCATGCAGCCCGCCGTGCTGCCCAGCCGCTTCCCTAACCTGCTGGTGAACGGCTCCAGCGGTATTGCCGTGGGCATGGCTACCAATATTCCTCCCCACAACCTGCGGGAGGTGATTGATGGCGTGATCTGCATGATTGACAAGCCGGACTGCTCCATTGATGATCTGATGGAGCATATCAAGGGTCCGGACTTCCCCACCGGCGGCACTATTCTGGGCCGCAGAGGCATAAGGGAAGCCTACTTTACCGGGCGTGGCAGGATTGATGTGCGGGCCAAGACCAACATTGAGCCCATGAGCAACAACCGCCACCGCATTGTGGTGACGGAAATTCCCTATCAGGTGAACAAGGCCCGCCTGGTGGAGAAGATTGCCGAGCTGGTGCATGAAAAGCGCCTGGAGGGCATCAGCGACATTCGCGATGAATCCGACCGCAACGGTATGCGCATTGTCATCGAACTGAAGAAGGATGTTTATCCTCAGGTGGTGCTGAACTTCCTGTACAAGCACACCTCCCTGCAGGAGACCTTCGGCGC
>CAYLIC010000024.1:0-34265 GCA_964383815.1 uncultured Faecalibacterium sp.
GGACAGAAATATCCATGCTTGTGGGTTCATGTTTGTTGGTGATGGTAAAGCCGTCTGCTGCATTGCCGGTCACAGCGAAAGTGTAGCCGGTCACATCAGCTTCGGTCACGGTGTAAGTGATTTCCGCATTGTTGCTGTTGTACTTGGGCAGGTTTTCGAAGGTGGCCTTCCAGCCGTCGTTTGCGGTAACTGTCTTGGTTTCCACAACTTCGTTGTCCGCCAGCAGGGAGATGGTCACGCTGTCCGGGCGCAGGTCGTCCCAGTCATCGCCATCGTCCCACTTCTTCTCAACAGAGATGTCCGTGGTCAGGGTGTTGGTGATGTTGAGCATGCCATCGGTGTATGTGTATTTGGCAGTGTAGCCGGTGGGCACGTCCTCCTCCACGCTGTAGGTAATAAGCTCGCCATTCTCATACTTGTACAAATTGCCGAAGGAATACCCCCAGCCACTTTTGGCGTTTGTGGTGGTAGAACCAGCTTTGGTCTTTTCACCATTACCTACCTGCTTATACAGGTTTACAGTAATGCTCTCCGGGCGCGTTTGGTCAGCATTGTTGCCATCAACCCAGGACTTGGTGCCGTAAATCTCAACCTTTTCCGGGTCGTGGGTGTTGGTAAAGATGAAGTTCGTTTCATCGAAGGAGCTAGTGTAGTCTTCCACTTGATCTTCAGTTAAGGTGTAAGTGATTATCCTGCCGCTGTCGGCATACTTGGGCATGTCTTCGAAGGTGTACGTCACCTGATCTTTGGTCAGGGTTACCTTTTTCACTTCGCTTCCGTCTGCGTACAGCCTGATGGTAATACTTGCCGGGCGTTTACCATCCCGGTTGTCGTCATCTTCCCATATCTTCTTCACATCGATGTCAACAACAGCAGTGTTGGTGATGGTGAAGCCGTTTGTTGCATCGCCGGTCACGGCGGATTGATAGCCAGGCACCTCATCCTCGGTGACCTGGTAGGTAATCCCATCCTGCAGGCCTTTAAACGTGTACGTCCACTTGTTGTCCTGCGGGAGCGTCACCGTACCCACAGGATTTGTCCTGTCGCTGCCACTCCACAGCTTCACGGTAATGCTGCCATGTTGATCATCATCGATGCCGTCATTCCACTTCTTGGTAACCGTCACAGAGGTGTTGCCCGCCTTCAGGCTCAGCGCCGTCCGGGGCATCGGGCAGGCCGTATGGTGGATTTCCATGCCGGAGGTTACCTCCTGGGCCACTAGGGTTGCGGCGTTGACTGCCTCCACGGCTTCAATCTTTCCCTGAGGCGCCAGCACCAGGCCACCATGCCCGCTGCCCACATACACTGTGCCAGTAAAGGGGGTAATGTTGCCGTTATCATCATTGGTAACAATGTTCCAAATCACGCGCTGAAAACTCTGAAACTGTCCAGCATTAAAGTCATTCGTGCCTGCGTGCTCCAGGTTTCCATCGGCGGTGTGTATCCGCATCTCCGTGCCGGTCATGTAGAAGGAAGTTACGTTTTCTGGCACAAATACGTTCATCACTGCGTATTCCTTGTCTGCCAGGGGAAGTCCGTCATCGGTAAAGCTGCCCCGATTCTCCGGCTGGATCGTTTCCAGATTCAGTGTGTAGTCATTATTATAGTTTTTTTCAAGGCCTACGTTGTAGAAGGAAACCACATTCCCGCTGGCATCCTTGGTGCCCTTCAGGGTTGAATTACCATCATCAGAAGGCATGCCAAAGGCGTTCAGCTTCGCCGTTTCTCCATTAGAAGCACTCGCCAGCAGCTTGGACAGCTCCGTCATCCGTGCCAGAGCGCCGGTCCCTGCATTGCCTGCCAGGTCGTGTTCTGTGCTGTCGGTGTCCGTCAGTTCTGTGATGACCAGCTCGTGATACTTGTCGTTTTCCTTCACATAGAATCCACGCGCCGGGTTGCCGCTCTGGCAATAGCAATAAACATTCTCAAATAGATAATTTATTCCATCGTCAAGCTGAATATACGCCTGGAACAAATGTTTGCCGTTTACTTCGATTGGCTTTTCCATATGGTATTCTTTTGTTCCGGATGTTTCGTTGAATTGATAATCATGCGTCACTGCACCCTGTGAGGTCATGGTTCCTTGATCCATGTAGTTCAGCTTGCTTCCATCGGCCTTGATGGGCTGGAAGAAGACTCCGCTTTTATCCCGCAGGCCGATTTTGATATTCTCACCCCGGACGGTCAGCCCATGATAAAGGCCACCATTCTGGAACAGCTTCACGCCATTTGCTTCGTAGAATGGGTTACTGCTATCAATTTTACCGATATAGGAGTTGGAAATATCATTGTCCACCGAAAACGTACCAACGTCCACTTTAAAGCCTTTATACTTTGCAGGAGCGGTCACCGCGCCATTGTTGTCCACAAATTTTGCACTCAGCTGTGTATTCCCCAGCATGTCGTAATCCGAGAATCTGGGGAAGTAAAAGAAAACCTCCGTCTTGTTGTTTTTCACATCAACAGTTGTCCTTGTGCCCGTTATCTCGGTACCATAGTTAAACAGGGCAACTTCCACATTGTCCAGTCCATGGTTCTCCGGCAGCGTCAGCTTGGCACGCACAGCGCCAAGGGTATGAGTCGCCAAAATGGGTTCGTCCCCCGTCTTGTTCAGCTCGTCCACAAAAATGTTGGCCTCGGAGTGGCCGTTTTGCGTATACTTCTTCGCCACCACGCCGTAGTTCCACAGCTCGCCGTAATTCTTGCCGTCATAGTCGAAATTGATATAGTTCAGCAAGTTCGCCAGCTTGACATCCGCCGCGTTCCAGGTCATATCCGCGCCCGCAGGCACAGCAAAACCCAGCGCCATCACCGCAACCAGCACCGCCACAAGCAACCTACGCTTCACAGTGAACACCATCCTAACAAAAGAACATAGTCCATTAACATTTGTACCATTATCTTGTTCATATGTCAAGGTCTCCACCCCTGAAAATCGCAAGAAATCAACCATATTTCGCAAAAAATATGTTACAGGACTGTATCACAGGCTGCGCAAAACGGCAGGCGAAAAGTCATCCGCCATCCGCAGATTTCCCGCATGTAAACCTTCCATTAATATTAATGTAAACGTTTGAAAAAGCAGGAAACCGGAAAACATATGCCCGAGGTGATGAACAGGTGCCCAGCCCGCGCAGGTATCCGCCCATTCCTGTCCTTGTGAAGCAGCAGGACAAGGAAGCAGCACAAAGGATGATGAACTGCATTCTGGCTGAACTGATCGCAAGCTACCTTGAATCCCTTTCCGCCCAACAGCAGGAATGGATCCGGGGTAGCAAATTATAGTAGAAGGAAAATCCAACGTCACCCTTTTTCCTTAAACTCCATAATCATCTCATACACAGCTCTCGGTGGCCTGGAAAGGCCTTTCCGCCACTGGGATACCGCATATTCCTTTGCCCCAAACCGTTCATGCAGCTTGCATATGGGCAAGCCTGTTGAAGCGATATAGGCATTCACATCCTCCCCCATTGTTCCTCCGTCGATCCATTTCAGGTAGTCGTCCAGATACCTGTCCTCCTCAAGCCCAAGGGCCACAGCCGCCTTTTTCAAGTATTCAGTGTCCAGCATATCATCCGGTGTCATCCTCTCCTCATGATACTTAATCGTCCTTGCCGGAATGCCCATTTGTTTTGACAGCATCGCAGCCGACCAGCCCTGTAGCAGCCTGTCCTTGCGAATCCTCCCAACAATGGTGTCCGGCTCTTCGCATAAATACTTCTCATCACTGGGATATTCCCTGCGGCCTTTCGCCAAAGGCTGAATCGTTACCTGGAAATCCGCTTCTGCTCTCATTGACGAACTTATCTCAGCAATGCATCTGCAATGGCTCTTTCGTCAAAGCGGATGCAGGTGGCATCCATCTCGATGAAGGGTGCATCCTTCATGAAAGGTGTGCCCTTCGACTTTTTCGCGGCCTCCAGCACCAGGCGGGCGGCACAGGTCTTGCCCACGCCTGGCGGGCCGTAGATAAGCACATGCTGAGGGTTGGCGCCGCAGAGGATGGCTTTCAGGGACTTGATGCCATCCTCCTGGCCCACAATGTCCGCGAATGTTTCCGGCCTCACCCGCTCTGATAAGGGTTCCGACAGGCGAATTGAGCGCATGCGGCTCAGCTTTTCCATTTCCCTGCTGCCTTCCCGGCGCACCGCTGGTGTATTCCGCTTCTGCTGCTTCAACTGCCGGTAAAAATAGACGCCCACCACCACCGTCACTGCCAGCTGAATCAAGATCAGCACCAGATTGAACACTTTCATCCCTCCATTTCTGTGGATAGCATGGGCAGTTCCGCTCCAATCATGTTTGAAAAAAAAGGAAATGTATTTTGCAGGTTTCATTACATGCATAATTCATGCATCTCCTGCCTATGTGTTACAATTTTGCAACTTTTCTTGCTTTCCCGGCACATTTTGTCCATCCGCGGCTTGCTTTTCGGCATACATATGCAATAAAATGTTGCATTCGTTGCAAATACAGCGTATAATGTGCACAGGTGCAGGATGATTATCTTTCGTGTGAAGGAGGCTGACCGCCCATGCGCCGCCGTGGCTATACCATTGCCGTTTCCAGCATGCTCGGGCTTGTGGTGCTGCTGCTTTGCGCCATGGGGTATGTCGGCTTTCTCCTCCTGTCCAATCCGGCGGAGCAGCCCACGCCGCAGCCCGCTGCGGAAACTGCCGAACCCACCCTGCTGACAGCTGAGGATTTGCAGCCCGACCGGGATTTGTATTTCCACCAGATTGACGGCACCCTGCAGGACGACAAAGGGCAGCAGGTTACCCTTTCCTCCCTCCGGGGCAGGCCGGTGGTGCTGCTGTTCTGGTCCAGCTGGTGCGGGGACTGCAAGGAATACCTTTCCGGCGATTTCCCCCATGCCGCCCAGGCCGCCCGGGATGCAGGCGCTGCCTTCCACCTGGTGTGCCGCGAGGGTATCAGGGGCGACACCCGGCAGGCCGCGGAGGACGTGCTGGCCCGGCTCACCCTGAATGAGTGCACCTGGATGGATCCAGACGCGGCGCTGTACCATGCGCTGGGCCTGCACAGCGTGCCTTCCCTGGTCATTCTGGATGCACAGGGGCGGCTGATGCTCTCCGCCGCCACCATACCCGATGCCGCCGCCATGCAGGCCATGCTGGCCTATGCCGTCAACCCCCAGGCGCAAACGCTCTCCCTGCTGGATGCCCTGGTGGATGGCTCTGGCCTGCTGCGCTCCGCCTACAAGGTCAGGGGCGGCGCATTACAGCCGGAGGACAGCCTGCTTTCCGAGAGTCAGGGTCTTCTGCTGCTCTGGGCCGTTGCCGCTGATGATCAGCCCCGTTTCCGCCAGCTGTGGCAGGGCGTATCCAGCACCCTTTCCCAGGGGGAGCTGACCGCCTGGCAGACCGTGAATGGTCAGCGCTCCCCTGTCAATGCCGCACTGGACGATTTGCGCATCGTTCACGCGCTGGCCCGGGCGGACAGCCGCTGGGGCGGTTATGCCTCCGCTGCAAGCAGCCGGGCACAGGCCCTGTACGATGCCTGCGTCCGCAACGATCTCCTGCGGGATTTCTCCGCCCTGGACGGCAGGGAGATTTCCCCCGGGGTCACCCTGTGCTACCTGGACATTGCCGCCATGGATGCCGCCGCAGCCTATGACAGCCGATGGACCCAGACCGCCTGGCAGGCCAGATTGCTGCTGACGAACCCAGATTCCCTGGTGAGCCAGGCCTTCCCCCTTTACCGCACCGGTTACGATGCTGCCACCGGTACCTTCACCGGCACCCGCCTCCAGATGAATGAGGCCATGGTTACCGTGCTGAACGCTGTCCGCGCCGGCATCGCCTTCCCCGAAACCCTCGATTGGCTGGCCTCCGCCCTGTCCGCCGGGCCGCTGTACGCCTATTATGGCGAGGATGGTCAGCCAATACCCGGCTACCGGTACGAGTCCACCGCCACCTATGCCCTGCTGGTGCAGATTGGCGCCGCCGCAGGCCGGGAGGACATTGCTCTGATGGCCCTTGAGCGCATGGAGCGCCAGCGCTGCTTCCTCGCGCCGCTTGAGGGCGGATACGGCACCACGGCGGATGACGCCCACTATACCTTCGATGCTCTGCAGGCGCTGCTGGCCTGGCAGTCCCTTGGCTGGTAAGCCAGACCCGCGCCCATGCGAAAGGAGGTGTGCCCGGAAGATGCTACGGCTACTCATGCGCGCCCTGGAGGCCCTGAAGCAGGCCTTTGCCACCCTGCGGAAAAGGACTGCCGCCTTTGACCGGCGCATGCGCAAGCGCTATCGCCCCCGTCGGCTGGCGCTGATAACGCTGGCGGTCATCGCCGTTACCATGGTCATCACCCTGTTCGTACCGCCATACCTGGGCCTGTCCAACGATGGCAGTTTGGACAGCGCAATGATGGATCTGGGTCTTGCCCGCATGAACCCGGAGGATGGTGCCGCCTATTTCAGCTATTACGAGCGCACCTTCCGCCTGTCCTCCGGCACAGCCGGGGCGGGCACCACACCTGTGCTGCTGAAGGTTACCGTGCAGGCCGCCATGGGCCTGGATGAGCTACTCACCGGGCAGGACGGCATTTTCGACATTCGCTGCCTGGCTGTCATCTATGTGGCGCTTTACCTGGCTGCCCTGTATCCGCTTTTGTGCGGCGTGCTGTCCCGGGTGAAGCTCTATTCCGAAGGCCTGGTGCTGGCAGTGTTCTCTGCGCTGGTCTTTGGGGATACCACACTGGTTGTCCGCTTTGCCTCCCTGTACACCCAGCCGTGGGAGCTGATCCTCTATGTGCTGCTGGTGGATGCAGTTTTCCTTATCCCCTGGAAGAAGGATGCCTGGTTCAGCCATATGATGGTGCTGGCGGCAGCGGTGCTGCTGGTGTCCGTCAATCCCTATTGCTCCGCCGCCATCCTCATGCTCTCCGCCATGTACTGGGTACTGGTGAAGCGCCGGACCGATGCCATCCACCGCGTGGCCTATGTGCTTTCCGCACTGGTGCTGTGCGTGGTTAGCGTGGTGGGTATTGGGCAAATGCTCAACAGCCAAACCAGGCAGGACAAGTACAACCAGATGACCCGCGGCGTGCTGTTCCAGTCCGCCAACCCAGAGGACTCGCTGGCCTTTTTCGGCATCGAGCCTCGCTACAGCGTGCTGACAGAAACCTATGCCGAGCAGAGTTTTCCCGTGGCAGACGTGAACACCGGCGTGCTGGATGAAGGCTTCCTGGACAAGTACACCACGCCGGATGTGCTCCTGTACTACCTGAGCCATCCGCTGGAAATGGTCGGCCTGTTCGATGTGGGCGTCAGCAGCAGCTTTGACGCCAGATGGGACTACAGCGGCAATTACGAGCAATCCGCCGGCATGCCCCCAAGGGCCAAGGCGCTGCTGGTGTCCCTCTGGTCCACCTTCAAGGAGCAAAGCGCACCCCGGACAGCTGCCCTGGTGCTGCTGCTGGCTGTGGGCTTCCTGTTCTTCCGCCGCGGAAAGACCGCCGATACCCCGGAGGGCGAGGCGGAGAGCACCTTTACCATCCTGTGCGTGCTGCTGTTCCTGTTCTCCGTTGTGCAGATGATGACCCTGCTCATCATGACCGGGGACAGCCAGCTGGTGCGCCAGAGTTTCCTGATGGGCATGTTTATTGATGTGATGTTCGTGCTCTTTGTCTCCGAGGCGCTGCACAGAACAAAGATTATCGACATTGATGGGGAGTGATGAAGAAAATGAAAGACCACCAGACCAAGACCTACATCAGCCGGGATTTATCCATGCTGTTCCTGCTGATGTGGACCTTCCTGCAGGCCGTTGTGCTGGCACTGGCAGCGAAGGACGCCATTGCCTCCTATCTCGTGTTTTTCTTCTTCTCCGATGCGGCGGTGCTCCTGTGCTACATGGGCCGCCGCACCACCGGGCTAACGCTGGGTGGCATGGTCACCTGCGTCTGGGTGGCGTGGAAGCTGTATTCCTTCTATGAGAATGGTGCGCTGTTCTTCATGCTGGATTACGTTTTGATTCCCTTCCCGCTGCTGGGTGTTGCCGTGGCCAGCCTGTACGAGCGCAGCATCCGCCGGGTCAGCATGGAAAACGTTATGCTCCGCCGCCAGGTGGAGGATTTGGTGCTGATTGACGAAACCACCGGCCTGTACAACCTCCGCGCCCTGTACCGGGACATGCAGGTGATGGCGCACTATTGCCAGCGCAACAGTTTGCCTCTCACCCTGCTTATCGCCCAAATCCGCTACGAAAGTGAAATGCGCAGCATGCTCCCTGCCGGGCAGTATGCGGAGCTCCGCAAGCGCGTGGCAGACGATGTGAGCAACAATGTCCGCGTGGAGGACAGGGTGTATTGCATTGACGATCGTGGCACCATCGCCGTTCTGCTAACCACCACGGCGGAGAGCAGCAGCATTGTCAAGTCCCGTATTTACAGGGCGATTCAGGGCGATTCCATGGGCGGCATTCTGGCCCGGGGAACAACCCTGAACATGCGCTTTGCCGCCAAGCAATATGATGAAGAAACCTACAAGGGCGACATGGTCAGCTTCAAGAAGGCTGTGGAGAGCGAGCTGGTGTACGATGTATAAGCGCCTGTGCGCGCTGGCGCTGGCCCTGTGCCTGCTGCTGGCGCTTTCACCCGCCCGGGCCGGGGCCAGGCATGTGCTGTGCCTGACCACCCAGGATTCCCCGGCCGGTGAGGCCGTGCGCCGCCTGGCCCTGTATGGCAACTGGAACTGCCGCTTTCAGGACGCAGCCGAACCCATCGACCTGACGGACTGCGAGCGCATTATCCTCTGCCTGGAGGATGGCGCCGCGCTCCCTGCCGTCACGGCCCAGGCCCTGCGCCGCACCAGCCTGCCTGTGTTCGTCATCGGCCCGGGAGGCCTTTCGCAGCTGACGCAGACCCAGCAGCTGGAGGGTACCCTGGTTGTCCGCACGGAAACCGAGTCCCGCCGGAACAACGATGTGCTTCTGTCCCAGACAGCCATCACCCTCATGCGGCAGACGGGTGAAAGGGTGGGCGGCTCCCTGTTTGTGGGCTCGGCGGAATATCCCCTGTGCCACACATCGGGTCACCTGACCCACCTGGCCTGCTTCGATAGCTCCGCCAGCATGTTCACCTTCCTGTCCAGCTGCCTGCAGCAGTGGTCCTGGCCCTTTGAAAACGCACCCCGCAGCTATGGGCAATACCTGGTGCTGGACAATGTTTACCCCTTTGACGATCCTGCCCGCCTGCTGCAGATTGCCGACATGCTGGAGGCCGAGGCCATCCCCTATGCGCTGGCGGTCATGCCCCTGTACAGCAATGGGGAGTTCCCTGCCATGAAGCGCTTTTGCGAATTTCTCACCTATGCGCAGAGCAAGGGTGCAGGCATCATCCTCCACATGCCTCAGGTCACCCTGAAGGCCACCGAGGCGGATGACATTGCCGAGCACCTGCAGATCGCCTTCCAGGCCTACACCAATTATGGCGTGTATCCCCTGGCGGTAAAGGCGCCGGAAAGCTGGCTCCAGAGCGAGAAGGGTCTGGGGCTGCTCACAGGCATACGCACCGTGTTCCTCTACGATTCGGGCGAGCCTGTCCATGGCGACCTGCAGGCCACCAACCTGGCCTGGAAGGACGGTCACCAGCTGGTGGCGCCCTCGCCGGAGGATGCATCCACCTTCACCAACGCCTATGCCCAGGCCATTTACCTGGACATTAACCAGGATGTGGAGGCGCTGCGCCAGCAAGTGCAGCAGCTGAAGGCCTCCCGCAGGACGCTGAAGAGCCTGCGCAGCATGGAAAATGTTATCTACATGGGCAAGGATTACCTGCGCCACACCCCAAATAGCGGCACTCTCTTCAACGGCAAAGCGGTAAACACGGCCTACCAGCCCTTTACCTATGAGGAGAATTACCGGTTCGACAGGGGATTTGTGCAGAACCTGACCGAGCAGATTGAGAGCGGCAATCACCTGATTATGCTGTTTGTGGTGCTGGCCTGCGGATTCTTCGTGCTATCCATCATCCTGGCCCGGCGCAACATGCGCGAGGAGCTGCTGCTGGGCCGCAGGGATCAACGCTCCCGCGGAAAGGAGTCGCCGCCATGAGCCTGCTGGATTACCTTACGCTCTTCTCCATGATTGCCATTTGGGGTCTGATGGCGATTAACGTGTTCCTTTCCGTGGGCGGCTTCATCTACTACTATAAAATGGGCCGCAAGGATCCCCATGTGCCCCTGGAGGAATACCCCTTTGTCAGCGTGATGGTGCCTGCCCATAACGAGAGCGCCGTCATCCAGCGCACGGTTCGCGCACTGCTGAACTTCGATTATCCTCAGGACAGGTACGAGGTGATTGTCATCAACGACAACTCCACCGACAACACCGCCGAAAAGCTGGCTCAGGTGCAGGCGGAGTATCCCGCCAAGCGCCTGATTGTGGTGAACACGGACAACCAGCTTGGCGGCAAGGGCAAGTCCAACGCGCTGAACATTGGCTTCTCCGTGGCAAAGGGCACGGTGCTCGCCATTTACGATGCGGACAACACCCCGGAGCAGGGCGCCCTGCGCATTCTGGTGGAAAACCTGATGGCGGATGAATCCCTGGGTGCGGTAATTGGCAAGTTTCGCACCAGAAACCGCAATGCCTCCCTGCTGACCCGCTTCGTCAACATCGAAACCCTGGCCCACCAGTGCATGAACCAGGCCGGGCGCTGGTTCTACTTCGGGCTGTGCACCATTCCCGGCACCAATTTCGTTATTCATCGCCACATTATTGAAAAGATTGGCGGCTGGGATCCCCAGGCCCTGTCCGAGGACACGGAGATCAGCTTCCGCATCTACCGCATGGGGTACAAGATACGGCAGATTCCCGCCGCCGTCACCTGGGAGCAGGAACCCTTCCGCCTGGACATATGGCTGAAGCAGCGCACCCGCTGGGCCATGGGCAACCTGTATGTGCTCATCAACAATTTCAAGTACGTTTTCGACCCGGATGCAGGCAAAATGCGCCTGGACGTGCTGTACTACACCCTGGTGTATGTGCTGATGGCCACCGCCCTTGTGTGCTCCGATTCCATCTTCATTCTGGGTGTGCTGGGGTATGCCCATGTATCCCTGGGCGGCCTGTCCACCATGGTGTGGGTGATGGCCTGCGCACTGTTTGAGTGCAATGTGATGCTCACCCTGGCCCTGGAGAAGAACGAGTTTAACCTGCAATCCGCCTTCCTGGTGCTGCTGATGCTCTTCACCTATGCCAAGCTATGGGTGGTTGTGGTGCTCCGCGCCGCGTGGATGTCCCTCAAGCAGCACCTGACCCGCACGGAAGTAAAATGGTACAAAACGGAACGCTCTGCCGACTGATGAAGGGGGTATTACCATGAAAAACCTAACCAAACTGCTGTGCCTGCTGCTGACCCTGACGGCCTTCTCCTCCGCCGCATTGGCCGGGGATGAAATGCCCCTGGGGTATAACGAGCAGTTTATCCAGGGTCAGCTGGAGGCAAGAAGCAGCGCCCAACAGGCCGAGTTTGAGCAGGCCGACCAGAGCGGCAGCCAGTATGCCGATTTCTACTTCGGCTCCATCCAGGTGCTGCAGGGCATTACCTCCTCGATAGGCCTGTATGCCAGCATCCCCGATTATGCGCAGCCTTCCAGTGCTGTTTTGCGGCTGAGCTATTCCGCCTCCAACCTGATTCTGGAGAAATACTCTTCCCTCACCTTCTACATGAACGGCACACCCTTCCACTCCATTCCCATTGGCTCCACCGCCATGAACGGGCAGGAGGTGCTGTACATTGAGGTACCTGTATCCCTGATGAACAGCGGCTATAACCTGCTGGAAATTCTCTGCTATGCCCGCCTGACCGATGACGAGGGCTGTTCCGATGAGTACAACCGCGCCAACTGGGTGAAAATCGACAGCGCAACCTGCCTGCGGGTGTATTACGACAGTTCCTCCGCCGCCAGTGAGCTGTCCGTGTACCCCTATCCCTTCCTGTCTCTGATGGATCCCACCGGGGAGAGCTGCGCCGTTGCCGTTTCCGATACAGCCGACCCTGCCGAGCTTGCTGCCGCCATGACCATCGTGGCTGGCCTGGGCAGCGACCTGAGCGCGGAAAACAACCTGCTTACCACCACCATCGGCCAGTGCGACAGGAAAAACGTTATCTATGTGGGCCTGGCGGAGAACACGCCGGATACCCTGCTCGCCTTGCTGGATCAGCCTGTGCCGCCCACTGGCGCGCTGGTGCAGCGTGTGACCACCAACTGGAAGGAATACCTGCTGGTGGTTTCCAACGAGGCCGCCGCCCTGACCGAGGCCGCGCAGCTCCTCTCCGACCCCAACCGGGTGCAGCAGCTGCACGACAGCACCGCCCATGTCAGCGTTGGCGAGGCACAGGAGTACATTGCCGCCTCCGCCGTTTCCGAGCTGTCCTTGATGGACCTGTATACCTTTAAGGATGTGCTGGGCCACGGCGCCAGCTTCTCCGGGCCGTTCCGCCAGCAGGTCACCATGTACCTGCCCGTTTCGGCAGACTATACCCTGTCCAGCGAAAGCCGCTTCTCCTTCAACATCCGCTACAGCGAAAACCTGGACTTTGACCGCAGCCTGATGACTGTGTACTGGGGCACCAGTGTGCCGCTCTACAGCCGCAAGCTGACCCTGGAGGGTTCCGCAGGTGAAACGGTCACCTTCTCCGTCCCTGCGGATGCCATTGGCGTGGCAGGCACCCATATGACCATCGTGTTCGACCTGGAAATCAAGGATTTGGACTGCACCGTCCGCAACATGAACACCCCCTGGGCCTACATTGCCGAGGATTCCACCCTTTACCTGCCCCACGGAGAAAAATCCGCGCTGAGCCTGTCCAGCCTGCCGGCTCCCTTCCAGACCGGTAACCGGCTGAACAACCTGCTGCTCATCCTGCCCGATACCCTCCAGGCGGATGAGCTGAACCTGGCAGGCCGCATGATGGCCATGCTGGGCGCAGGCAGTGACCCCTATGGCACCCTGCAGGTTGCCTATGCCAGCCAGTTTGACAGCGAAAAGCACGGGGATTTCAACCTGGTTGCCCTGGGCCGCGCCAAGGACAATTCCTTCCTCCAGGCCAACAACCGCAGCCTGCTCTTCCAGTATGAGGACGGCATGACCGCGCTGGCCTCCAACAGCAAGCTGGTGATGAGCAGCGCTTTCACCACCCAGGCAGGCGTTTTGCAGGTGATTGCCTCACCCTACGCAGCAGACAGGACCCTGCTTGTGGCCACCGCGCCGGAGGCCAGCGGCATTCAGGCCATAACAGACCAGATCAGCACCGATGAGGGCCGCTGGTCCCTGTCCCGTGAGGCGCTGGTGGTGGATGGCTATGGTCACGCTACCAGCTACCAGTTCACCACTGCCTCCGCCGGTGCGGATGCAGGCGGAGCGAAGCCGACCTTCACCAAGGTTGTGGTGGAAAACCGGGAGCCCATGCTCATGCTGCTCATTGGCATGGGATGCATGGTGCTGCTGCTGCTGGGCGCTGTGATTGTCATGGTGCGCTCCAGCCGCCGCCGCAAGAACAAGGAATAATACACCATTCCGGCTAGCCGGATGCCAGGCCTTTTGCCTGATGAAGTTGATTGAAGGAGGATGAGCCATGCAGGAAAACGAACGCGCGGATTGCCGGGTTCTGGGGCTTGTTGCGGCCATCCTGACCGTTGCAGCCATTGCCTTTGTGCTTATTCTTTCGCCCGGTACCAGGGCCCCCGTTACCGATGCAACGCTTGCCTCCATGGAGGCCCTGGGCCTGTGTGATACCGGCGTGGAGCATGCCTCCGGCGCAGGCATCTTCGACTATCAGCGATACGATGTCGCCGTGCTGCTGACAGGCAGTGTGCGCAGCATGGCCTGGCCCGCAGCCCTGGTGAGGCTGGTCACACAGCCCTTTGGCCTGCCTTTCACCACCCATGCGCTGGCAGCGGTATACGCGCTGATGATTGCGCTGGGCGCATACCTGGCTGTCAGCAGCCTGGCAAGGCGCTCGCTGACGGCGGCCTATTTGACCCTGGCAGTCTATCCGCTGGTGCTGCTTCACCCGGCGCTGACCGGCTATCTCAACAGCCTGTGCCAGGAGGGTGCCGCCATAGCCTTCCTGCTTCTTTTCCTGGGCTGCCTGGTTCATGCCCTGTGCAGGCCCAGGGGCAGCGGCATTGGCGCCGCGCTGGCGGTGATATTCCTTGGCGCACAGGTGGTGAATGCCACCGCCTGGTGCATCGCGTTTGTGCCTGCGGTGCTGGTGGCTGCCGGTGTGTGCATTTGGCACAGCTATCCCCGCACATCCTCCGCCGCCCTGCACCTGGCTGGCGCAGCACTGGCGCTGGTTATGTCCTTCGCCACCGTATGTGCCGGTTTTTCCAGCGACAGGGAGGTTCAGTCCGATGCGGCAAACTACCAGGCTGTGTTTCAGGGTGTGCTGCCCTATGCCCGGGATCAGGAGGCACTCCTTGCCGAGCTTGGCCTGGACGAAACCTTCCTGCCGGACATTGGTCACAGCTACTACGAGGCGGACGACGCCTTTGTCCACAATCCCCGGGGTGAGGATACTGCCTTCCTGCAGCAGCTGACCCTCTCCGCCCGCCTGCGCCTGGCTGCCAGGCACCCGGAGCTTCTCTCCTCCATGGTGGAAGGCCGGGCGGCCTATCTGGCGGATGCCTACAGTCCCTACATCACCCTGACGGACGGCAATCCGCTGTATGGCCATGCGGGCATATACATTATTCTGGAAATCATGGCAGGCCACGGAGGCATGCAGACCATTCTCACCCGCGCGCTGCTTGCCGCCTGCGCCTCCCTGCTGCTCCTTCCGGTGCTGCCCAGGCGCAGCGGCATCCGGCTGCTGCCTGCCTGCATGCTGGCCCTTTGCGCAAGCCTTGCAGCCTTTGTTCCCGCAGGCCTTTTGCTCACCGGGCCTTCCGTGCTGGAGCGGGCCAAGGCCATCGCCCTGCTGGTCAGCTGGCTGCTGCTGTTCTACGCTGTTTGCAGCGGGCTGATTGTATGCCAGCGGGTGTTTACCTGGCTTGCCGACAGGAATGCCGTGCTGGCGCCCGTGTGGGTGGAGGCACCCTCTCCCGTGGCGGCGCACCGCAGCGGTTTGCAGATTTCCTGCCGGGCACTGCTGGCGGTGACAGCCGCTGTATGGGTGGTCATTGCCTGCGCAGAGCTGTTGCCGGAAAGCCATATTGGCGGCGTGAACAACGGTGACTATGGGCGCATGATGGAGCAGATTAACATCGACTGGTTACCCGAACAGGCGGCGGACTATGCTACCCAGGCCAACGTTCACGTTATCGAGAACTACGCCTACCGCGAACCCTTTCACCCGGAGTGCCTTACCCCCCTTGACCCCACCTATTCCCTCATCTATCCCTCCATGGTGGCGCGGCTGTGGAGTGCCATCACAGGGCAGCCATTCTCCACCCAGGTGCTGGCGCTGGTGATGCTGTTTGTCACCATGCTGTGTGTGCTGAGCATCCTGCGGGATTTGTACCCCATGCTGGGCAGGCTGACCCTCCTGCCTGCCCTGTGCCTGACGGTGATGCTCCTGGGTGAAAACTATGTGGCCTGGTACAACTCGCTCTTTGGCGAAAGCTCCATCTCCACCGGGCTGATGATCACCCTGGCGGCAGGCCTGCACCTGGCTGTTCTCCCCCGTGGCGGCAAGGGCAGCTGGCGCTGGTTGCTGGCGCTGGGCATTGGCATTCGGTTTATGTGCTGTGCCAAGGCACAGATGGCGCTGGCGCTGCCTGCCGGGCTGGTGCTGATGGGCGTGTTTGCGGTGTATCACCGCCCCAGGGGCGCCCTGCGCTGCACAGCCTTTGCCGCTGCCGCCGTGCTGATGGCAGGCATTGTAACCTGGGACACCCTGGGCGTTTACAGGAAAAACGCCGGCATCAACGAAAAGTATACTGTCTGGCAAAGTGTTTTCTACGGCGCACTGATGATTGCCGACGACCCGGACGCCGCCATGGAGGAGCTTGGCATTGCTCCCGAAATGAAGGCAGACATCGGCAAGCACGCCTATTATGCCGATGAGGATTACGTCTACCCCATCCAGTCTGATGAAGCACAGAAGTATTTTTACGACCATGTGGATACCATCACCATGGTGAAATACTACTTGCTTCATCCGCTCGACCTATTACAAATGCTGGACAGGGCTGCACAAGAGTCCGTCAGCCTGCATAATGGTTTCATGACCTATACGAATGAAACCTATGTTGCAACCAACAAACCTTACCGCGTAACCCTTTGGGCCAACCTGCGTACACTAACGGCGTGCAGTTCCTTCTGGCAATATGTGCTTGTCTATGGTATCATTGTGATACTGTGCCTGCGGTCTTTGTTCCGCAAAAGCACCAAGCCCAAGCACAGGCTATTCCTGATACTAGTTCTGGCGCTGATGTGCATTGGCGTATTCCAATTCCCCTTGTCCGTTGTTGGTAACGGCTTTGCAGGCAACAACAGGCAGCTGTACGCCTTCATGCTCTGTCACGACCTGCTGATTATCACCCTGCTGACCTTCATTACCCATTGGCTGATGGGCAAAGCACATCCGAAAGAAACTATGCAGGAAGGAGGAAACTGCCTTGTCACGGAAAAAGAACCTGTTTGAGTACATCTTTATGGCAATCATGCTCATGTGCCTTGGCCTGGCACTAAGTGCCTCCCTGGAGTACGTCACCCGCGCTACCGAGCGCGAATTCCTGAACCAAGGCCAATGGGTGCTGAGCATGGCAGGCCTGACGCTGCTATTGTACTTCGGGGTGCGCCTGCACCACAAGTGCAGCCTTCATACCTCCGAGAAGCTGAAATCCACCCTATGGATTGCCGCCTCAGTACTTGTTTTCTGCATCGGCTTCCTTCTGCGGCTGCTGGTTATCCAGCGCATCCCGATTGAGCCGGATTCCGACTTTGAGACCTATTACCGCATTGCCACCCACCTGGTGAATGACACCATTCTCACCCCTGAGGCCGCGCCGGACAGGGAGTACATCGCCCTGTATCCGCACGTCATCGGCTACCCCATGCTGATATTTCAGCCTGTGTTCAGCATCTTTGGCATCTCGGTCAACAACGCCCTGTATGCCAACCTGGCCTGCAGCATGCTGGCTGTGCTGGTGGCGGGTCATATTGGCTACAGGCTCCACGGGCGCATGGGTTCCTTTGTGGTGCTGGCCCTCATGAGCCTATGGCCTTCCCACATTTTCTTCAGCAACATGGTGGCAACCGAGCCTGCCTTCACCCTGCTGATTCTCATCGCGGCAGATATTATGCTCAGCGTTCTTGACCGTGGAGAGAACAGCCTGTACGTTCACTCTACCATTCGCCTGCTGGCGCTGGATGGCCTGCTGGGCGTGGTGCTTGCCATCGCGGGTGCCATCCGCCCCATGGCCATTATTCTGCTGGCTGCCTTTGCCGTGGCACAGCTGAGCCTGGGCCGGGAAGGCAACGACCTGCGCCAGGTGCCCGGCAGCCGCAGGCCCATCACCACCAGCCTGCTGTGCATTGGTGTAGCCGTGCTGATGTATGTGGGTACAAGTGCCATCAACACCCGGACCATCAGCGACATCATTATGGAGCAGCCTGTGGGTGGCCTTTCCGCCTCCGGCTACAACCTGATGGTTGGTGTAAACACCCAATCCCAAGGCCTGTGGAATCAGGAAGATGCGGATTTCTTCATGAATGCCTATGAGGAAACCGAATCCGCCACCGCCGCCCATGAGCGCTGCCTTGAAAAAGCCCTGGCCCGCATCTCCAATTTCCCGGAGGACACGCTGAACCTGCTGGTCTACAAGTTCCGCGACCTATGGCAGACGGATGACTTCGGCATCGACTGGAACCTGCTTTGGACAGGCCAACAAGGCACCCTAACACAGGAGCTGCAATCCTTCCTGGAAAGCATGCGCCCCATAGGCCGCACCATGTACATGATGCTGCTCCTGCTGGTGACCATAGCCGTTCTGGATGCCTTTCGCAAAACCCGGGCGCCGCACCCCTTTATGATGGTGTGCATTCTGTTTTTCCTGGGCACGGCGCTGGCCCACATGCTGCTGGAAACCCAGGTGCGCTATCACTACAACATGATACCCTTCCTGATCCTCCTCAGCAGCTGGGCGCTGCAGGGCTGGCGCGAGCGCGTGCAGGAAGAGCCGCCGGTGAAGCTGGTGGAGGTTGTCCACGAAACCCAGGAAACCTATGTGGATCACACCCGGTTTGACATGAACGAGGCCATCCGAAACGGCAACATCCACGTTTCCGTCAGCAAGAAATATGCCGATGATGCGCAGGCCGCCTCCCCACCCGTGCCGGAGGAAGCGCCTGCCGGGGACGCGCCACCCGGCGATGAACCTCCGCCACCGGAAGAATCCACCCACCCGGAACCAGAACAACCGCAAGGAGAATGTAATGATGCCCCAAAAGAAAGTGATGCTGGTGTTCGGCACCAGGCCGGAAGCCATCAAGATGTGTCCCCTGGTCAACGAGCTGAAATCCCGTCCCGCCATTCAAACCATCGTATGCGTCACCGGTCAGCACAGGCAAATGCTGGATCAGGTGCTGGAAACCTTTCACGTTCAGCCGGATTACGACCTGTCCATCATGCAGGCACAGCAAACCCTGTTCGACGTAACATGCAATATTCTTCTTCGCATCCGTCAGGTGCTGGAGCAGGAGAAACCCGACATCGTTCTCGTTCATGGCGACACCAGCACAACCTTCGTCACCGCGCTGGCATGTTTCTATCTTCACATTCCCGTCGGTCACGTTGAGGCCGGTCTGCGCACCTATAACCTGGAAAGTCCCTTCCCGGAGGAATTCAACAGGCAGGCGGTGGGTATTGTCAGCCGGCTGAACTTTGTGCCCACCGAGCAATCCCGGCAAAACCTGCTGCGGGAAGGCAAGCGGGAGGAAACCATCCACATCACCGGCAACACCGCCATCGATGCCCTGAAGACCACCGTCCGGGCGGATTATTCCCACCCGGAGCTGGCATGGGCCAGGGGCAGCAGGCTGATTCTCATCACCGCCCACCGCCGGGAAAACCTGGGCGAGCCCATGCGGCACATGTTCCGCGCCATCCGCCGGGTGATGGACGAGCACCCGGATGTAAAGGCCATTTACCCCATCCACATGAACCCCCAGGTGCGCCAGACCGCCGCCGAAATTCTCGGTGATGACGACCGCATTCGCATCATTGAGCCCCTTGGCGTGCTGGACTTCCATAACTTTATGAGCCGCAGCACCCTGATTCTCACCGATTCCGGCGGCATTCAGGAGGAGGCGCCCTCCCTGGGCAAGCCTGTGCTGGTCATGCGGGACACCACCGAGCGCCCAGAAGGCATTGCCGCAGGCACCCTGAAGCTGGTGGGCACCACGGAGGACACCATTTACCAGGAGTTCACCCGCCTGCTGTGCGACCCGGAGGCCTACCAGGCCATGAGCCACGCCAGCAACCCCTATGGCGATGGTTTCGCCTGCCGCCGCATTGCGGATATTCTGGAGCAAACGGACAACTGGCGCATCCCCGTGTAAGCACAAAAAAGCAAGGCCGCGAATCTGCGACCTTGCTCTTTTTATGCGGTTAAAGCTCCCCAACCACATCGTCCATGCTGTACAGGCCCGGTGCCTTTCCCACAAGGAATGCCGCCGCCCGCAGTGCACCCTGGGCAAACACGCTGCGGTTCTCCGCACTGTGGCTGACGGTGATGCGCTCCGCAGGCCCCAGGAAGCACACCTGGTGCTCCCCCGTCACCGTGCCGCCGCGGATGGCATGCAGGCCAATCTCGCCATGCTGGCGCCTGCAGTCCCGCCCGGCGCGGCCGTTCTGCGCCACCCGGGGTTTCCCGTACACATCCTTCACCGCGTCAAACAGCATCAGCGCTGTGCCGCTGGGTGCATCCGCCTTCCGGTTATGGTGGGCCTCGATGATTTCCACGTCGAAGTCCTCGCCCAGCACCTGTGCCGCCTTCCGGCTCAGGGCCCGGAGAAGTGCAATGCCCACGCTCATGTTGGCAGAGCGGAAGATGGCAATCTCCCCTGCCGCCGCATCAATCTGCGCCAGCTGCTCCGGCGTATACCCGGTGGTTGCCAGCACCGCAGGCACCCGGTGTGCCCTGGCATAGGCCAGCAGGTTATCCAGGCTGCCGGGCCGGGAGAAATCAACAATGCAGTCCACATCCAAAGGCGCGTTTGCAAAGCTGGTGTACACCGGATAATCCGCCGCCATGGGCGCAATGTCCACGCCAATCATGTCAATCCCAGCCGCCTTGGCCTGGGCAGCAACCTCCCGGCCCATAAAGCCAGCCGCGCCGCTAATGAGTATCTTCATGGTGCGCTCCTCACTCCGTCAGTCCCAGCTCCCGCATGATGGCGTAGAGCTTCTCTCGTGGGCCCTGCTGCATGGGTACCAGGGGCAGGCGCAGCTCATCCTCGCACATGCCCAGCCTGGCCATAGCAGCCTTGACGGGAATGGGGCTGGTTTCGCTGAAGAGGGCGTTGATCAGCGGCAGCAGCTTCAGCTGAATGGCAGCAGCCTCCGCGTTTTTGCCCTCCAGCGCCAGCTGAGCCATGCGGGAGGTTTCCGCCGGCAGCACGTTGGACAGGACGGAAATCACACCCTTGAAGCCGCAGGCCATGGTGGGCAAAATCAAATCGTCATTGCCGCAATAAAAGTCCACCTTGTCCCCGCACAGGCGCAGCTTTTCCATGGCCTGGGAAACATCCGCATTGGCCTCCTTCACGGCAATCACGTTCTCGTGCTGGCAGATTTCCGCCAGGGCCTCCGGGCCAATGTTCAGCCCTGTGCGGCTGGGAACGTTGTAGACAATTACAGGCAGGGTGGCAGCATCCGCAATGGCATTGAAGTGAGCCACAAGGCCGGCCTGGCTGGTCTTGTTGTAATAGGGCGTTACCACCAGCTGGGCATCCGCGCCAAACTCCGCCGAATGCCTGGCTGCATACACCGCCTCGCTGGTGGCGTTGGAGCCGGTGCCTGCAATGACGGGCACCCGGTGGTCGGCCTTCTCCACCACCCGGCGGATCACCGCCAGGTGCTCCTCCCAGGTCATGGTGGCAGGCTCGCCCGTGGTTCCTGCGGCAATCAGCGCACTGACCCCATGAGCAATCTGGTCCTCCACCAGCCTGTCCAGGGCGGGAAAGTCCACCTCACCGTTCTTGAAGGGGGTAATCAGCGCGGTGCCGCAGCCGGTGAACAGAGGCTTTCTCATGCTTGGAACCTCCTGTTAGTTCTTTTCGATATATCCCCTGGCGCACAGCAGTTCCGCCGTCAGGATGGCGCCGCCAGCAGCACCGCGGACGGTGTTGTGGCTCAGGCATACAAACCGATAGTCGAAAATCTTGTCCTCCCGCAGCCGGCCGATGGATACGCCAAAGCCGTTCTGGAAATCCCTGTCCAGGCGGGTCTGGGGCCGGGAAGGATCCTCAAAGTATTGCAGGAAAGGCTTGGGAGCATTGGGCAGGTTCAGGCGCTGCGGTTCGGTTTCGAAGGTGTTCCAGCGCTGCTTGATTTCCTCCATGCTGGGCTTGTTTTTGAAGGATACGCTGACTGCCGCCATGTGACCATCACTGCAGGCCACACGCAGGCACTGGGCGCTGATAACAGGCTTGGTGGCGTTCACAATCGCCAGGCCGTCCTCCGTGTCCTGCACCTGTCCCCACAGCTTCAGGGGTTCGTTCTCGCTCTTTTCGTCCTCGCCGCCGATGTAGGGAATCACGTTGTCCACCATTTCCGGCCAGGTTTTGAAGGTCTTGCCCGCGCCGCTGATGGCCTGGTAAGTACACACACTGACCTTTTCAATGCCAAAGTCCAGCAGAGGGGTCAGGGCGGGCACATAGCTCTGGATGGAGCAGTTGGGCTTCACCGCAATGAATCCCTTCCTGCAGCCCAGCCGCTTGCGCTGCTGTTCAATCACCCGGATATGGTCGGCGTTGATTTCCGGCACCACCATGGGCACGTCCTTCAAACCGCGGCAGGCGGAATTGTTGCTCACCACGGGAATATCGTGCCTGGCATAGGTTTCCTCCAGCGCGCGGATTTCATCCTTGGTCATGTTGGCCACAGCGCAGAACACGAAATCCACCATGTTCCCCACTTCATCCACGTTTGCAGCATCGATAACGGTCATCTCCGCCACATCGGCTGGAATTTCCCATTCAAAAGCCCACTTTTCTCCCACCGCATCCTTGTATTTCTTTCCGGCACTGCGGGCAGAGGCCGCCACGCAGGTCACCTGGAACCAGGGGTGATCCTTCAGCAGGGAGATGAACCGCTGGCCCACCATGCCCGTTGCGCCCACAATGCCTACACGATACTTTTCCATTGCCGCATCCTCCTCATTCGTCCATCAGGATAGAAAAAAACACCTCAAGCCAAGCCTGCGGTGCGCCAGTGGGTACAGTCATGCCATAGCACTCCTGCGTTTCCTGCTGAACCAGCGCTCCGCCGGGCAAAACCGCCCGATGACAGTCGCGGAGCTGTTCACCCCGCGCCCAAGGCAGCTCATCGAGCCTGCGCCGCCTTTCGGCACCGTTCCCTTTCGCGCTGCTTCACAGGATGCTCATCCTCCGCCGCGTTACTCATGAAAAGTGCGCCTCTGATTCCATTCCTATGCATTTCCCGGGTACGTGGCCATCATACCATGGACGCAACTGCCTGTCAAGCATTCCGCGGCACGGGGCTGTTTCTTTTTTGTATTTATTTTCTGCGCCCAAGCAGCAGCCGCAAAAGGCCGCTGAGGCCCTTTGGCGCCTTTACACACACCATGCGCACCGCCATGCCATC
Organism: uncultured Faecalibacterium sp.; assembly: GCA_964383815.1. Lineage (GTDB taxonomy): Bacteria > Bacillota > Clostridia > Christensenellales > Aristaeellaceae > UBA11524. The sequence continues at coordinate 22,804 of CAYLIC010000024.1, forward strand.
ACCTCCCCTTTCCCAGACGGATCAGCCCATACCCGACAGCAATCAGCAAAAGGCCCGCCAGCGCGGTCCAGGCCCAGCCCGGTATGCACGCAAACAGCAGGATCAGCCCAATGCCCGCCAGCACCACGCCCACCACAGGCAGCGCGCTGGCGTGCGGGTAGCAGCGCCTGCTGCCCTGGTTGCTCCATCTGTTCTGCATGCTCCATCCCTCGCTTCCGCTTCATCCTATGCAGAAAAAAAGCTGGTGATGCTTGCAGGGAAAAGAGATTTTGTTACGTTTCTGTAATGTAGTTATCCAAAATTGTTTACATCTGAGGTAAAATCATGTAGAATAGGGTATAGGCTACCCTGAAGGAGGTATGTTCCATGTCCATCATCAACAAGCTGGTGGCGCTTCTGCCCCAGTTGGCGGATTTCCTGGTATATGCTGCCATTGCTGTGGCTACGCTGATTGGCGTCATCAAGTGCCTGCTGCCCCTGTGGAACACCACCCATGCCCTGCGCCGGGCTATTCGCCGCCTGCAGCAGGATGCAGGCAACACCACCGAAAAGCCCGTGTGGCAGGAAAGCCGCTTTATGGGCCGCAGGCTGCGTGGCTGCTGGCTGCGCTTTTTGCAGAATGCCGAGCAGCTCGACCGCCGCGGCCTGCCCTGCAGCGTGGAGGACTATATCAACGATGATACCGTGGCCCACGGGCCCGGCAATGCCAACCTGGCGGAAATGATTCCCAGCATGCTGACCTCCTTGGGCATTCTGGGCACCTTTATGGGCATGGTGCGGGGCCTGGGCGGCCTGGACTTCACCACGGCGGATGCCATCATTGGCGGCATTCCCACGCTGCTCAGCGGCATGCAGTTTGCCTTTGGTACCTCCGTGGCAGGCGTCAGCTGCTCCATTGTGTTCAGCATGCTCAACCGCATTGCCCAGGGCTCCAGCTACCGGGCGATTGATGATTTTGTGGATTCCTTCACACAGCTTGCCATGCAGCGTCCCCTGGACAACGATGTGCAGCTCATCTGCCAGAACCAGGATACCAACCACATGCTCTCCACCCTGACGGACACCCTGCCCGTGCAGCTGACCCGTTCCATCGAAACCAGCGTAGGCCGGGTGATGACCCCCGTGGCCCAGAGCATGGATAGCTTCCTCATTGGTGCCACCAGGGCCCAGGTGGACGGCGTTGCCCGCATTGTGAACAGCTTCGTCACCCAGATGAACGCCAGCCTGGACGATCAGTTTCTCCAGCTTGGCCGCACGCTGACGGAGATAAACCAAAGCCAGCAGCTGTCCGCCGGGCGCATGGAGCAGACCATGCAGTCCACCCAGGTCATTTTGCAGGATGTGAACCAGCTTCACACCGTGTCCACCGATGTCATGACCCAGTTTGAGCACTATGTACAGGAGCTGAGCGCCGCCCGGCACCGGGACGGTCAGTTCGAGCAGGCCTCCGCCGAGCTGCTTGACAAAATGCACCAGGCCAGCGACCAGCAAACAGCCGCCCTGCTGAAGCTGAAGGGCTACCATGATGAACTGACCGCCGCCATCGACAGCTTCCGCATGGCCAACAGCCAGGCTGTGTCCGCCATGCAGAAGGATGCTGCCTTGACCGGCGACCGGCTGTCCGCTGTCAACAAAACCATGCAGGAGGCCAGCGCCAGTCTGTCCAAAACCTATCAGGACGCAGCAGATGAGATGGTGGCAGGCGTAACCAACATGCTCGCCCTGTTTGACGACAGCACCACCGGCCTTCTCTCCACCCTGAACGAGAAGCTGGAGGCCCTGAATGCCACCGGCAGCAGTGGTGCCTCCGCCGCCCAGCTCAGCGACATTCAGCGGATGCTCTCCGCCATGCAGGAAAGCCTAAAGCAGGCTGTCGACACCCTTTGCAAGAAGGAGGGCTGATCCCATGGCCAGGCAGAAAATGCACAACCAGCGCGCCGGGCGCGGCAGCACCAGCACCGGTGCCAGCTGGATCAGCTATTCCGACCTGATGTGCGCCCTGCTGCTTATGTTCGTGCTGATTCTTTCCGTGGTCATGTATTCCTTCATGACCCAGCTGGACGAAAAGGCCACCGAGCTGGACGAGCAGAAGGCGCTGGTCATCGCAAAGGAGGCAGAAGCGGATCGCATCATCATCCAGCTGAACGACCAGCAGGCCGTGCTGGATGCCAAGAATGCCGAGCTGATTCTCGCCCAGGAGCAGCTGGAAACCTCCCAGGAGGAGCTGACCCAGGCGCAGATTGTGCTGGCATCCCAGCAAACGGAGCTGGACACCGCAAAGACCAGCCTGGCGGACAAGGAAAGCCAGCTGATTATCCTCCAGGGCGAGCTGGCAACCCAGCAGGTGGCCCTGAACAACGCTACCCTGGAATTGAACACGCAAAAGCAGGCGCTTGCCACCCAGGCCGCCAAGCTGGATGCCATTGTGGGTGTGCGCACGCAAATCGTTTCCACCCTGTCCCAAACCCTGTCCCAGTCCGGCCTGAAGGCCACCGTGGACACCGCCACCGGCGACATTGTGCTGGAGAGCGCCGTGTTTTTCGATTTCAATTCCTCCAAGCTCTCCGCCGAGGGCCAGGCCATTCTGGATCGCTTCCTGCCTGCGTACATGAGCGTGCTGCTCTCCGACGAATACCGGGATTACCTGGGTGAGATCATCATCGAGGGTCACACGGACAGCGTGGGCGAATACATGACCAACCTGGAGCTGAGCCAGAGCCGGGCGCAGACCGTGGTGAAGTATTGCCTTACCACCACCTCCCTCACCCAGGCACAGCGGGAGCTGCTCCGCACGCTGATCGTTCCCAAGGGCAAGAGCTATACCGACCCGGTGTATAATGCCGATGGCAGCATTAACGATGAAAAGTCCCGCCGGGTGGAGTTCAAGTTCAGCCTGCGGGATTCGGAGATGATAACCGAAATGAACCGCATTCTGCAAAGCATGGAGGAGGATCAATGAAGGTTGTTGCGATACTGTCCGTTCTGGTGCTCATCGCCGCCCTGGTGGGCGTAGGCTACCTGTACCTGACGGCGAATGTAACCGTGGAGGTCATTGGCGTTGTGGCCGTGGAGGCCTCCACCCAGCCGGAATACTTCGCTCAGCTGAAGCAGCAGGCAGAAAGCCAGCAGGTCATTGGCACAGCGTTCACCCAGCAGCCTCTTGGTGATGCATCGGCCTACCAGTTCCTCACCTACACCGTGCGGCTGAAGAACAGCTGCTTTGTTACCGCCGACATGGTGGAGGTGCAGGTAACCCCCATGCAGGGTGATGTGCTCCAGGTGGCAGACAGCTCCGCCCGCGCCCTGTCCGCCCGCACCACCGGCGACCTGACAGCCACCATCCTCACCGACATCGGCATGCACGCCGTGCGGGAGCTGAACATCACCTATTACATGTGGGGCATTCCCTTCTCCCTCCGCACAACCTACGGACACTAAAAAACAGGCTTGCTGCTTTTTGCGGCAAGCCTGTTTTTCATGGGTGCTTATTCCAGAAAGTAGTCCACTGCATACCCGGTATATCCCTGGTAGCTCACCTTCACCCAACCATTGCTGGCGGGCGCCAGCACCGTTACCACCGCGCCGTCCGGGATCCTGGTCAGCACGGCGCCACCGGTGGAAGGCTGGCTCCGCAGGTTGACGAAGGTGCCTTGCGGGTGCTTCACCGTCATGGTGGCGGAGCCTGTCAGGCTTTCCACTGTCAGGTATCTGGTCATCATGTAGCCAGTTTCGCCACTCCTGGCCTGCACCTGGCACCACTCCGCGCCGTAGGACAGCAGGGTCAGGCGGGTGCCATTGCGGTACTGGCCCAGCACCCGGCTGGTGGTGTTGGCAAACTGTCGGAGGTTCAGCACCTGGGTGGACTTGGGGTTTGACACCACAGCCGTTCCCACGCCCGCCACCGGAGGTACAGCGGAGCCGGTGTCGTACGGCTTGCGGATGCCTTCCTCCAGGAAGTCCGTCTTCATAAAGCCGACCTTCCCATCGATGGATACCTTCCACCAGCCGTTACCCCGCTGGAGGATCATCACATACTTGCCGCCCTTGTACTGGCCCAGTGCATCGTAGTCCATGCCCGGGCCAAAGCGCAGGTTCAGGCCGGTGTTGTTCGGGGTGACAATGGTGCCAACGGCCTCGCTGGCAGCCCAGGTCTGGGTGGTGATGTACTCCTCCCGGAAGTATCCGTCCACGCCGTCCACCCGCACATGGTACCATCCGCCGGTCTGGCTCAGCAGCACGCAGGGAACGCCGTTGTAGTAGTAGTCCACCACCGTGGCGCCATAGCTGGGCGCGGCCCGCAGGTTCAGGTAGGCAGAGGCCTTCTGGTTGCTCACAATGCCCACCGTGCGGTAGCTTGCATCCTCCACCAGCACAAAGTTTTTGCTAACGTAGCCGGTCTTTCCGTCCGGCCCGGTAACGTAATACCAGTTGCCGCTGCTGCCGGAAATGGTCAGCCAGTCGCCATTGTTGTACTGGCCCAGCCAGGTGGAGGTCTGTGTCGGCTGGCGGCGCAGGTTCAGGGTGTCTGTGTTGTACACAGTGCCAAACTGCAGTTCCGCCGCCATGGCGGGCAGTACCAGCACCAGGGCGCAAAGCACAACCAGTGCCGCAAGAAACAGCTTCTTCATTGCATATCTCCTTGCTTTCCGGGGAAATAGGGTTTTCATTCATACAAACGACGGCGGGAACCCATTTGTTCCCGCCGAAGTGCTACAATCCTGTTAAGTTTCTATATCTTTTTCCAGCATTCTGATTTTCCTGTCCCGCATAAAGACCAGGCAGGTTATCGCGCCTTGCACCCACAGCACCATCATCAGTGCCGCCGCACCGCTGCCCTTGCCCGCGCCGAACAGGGTCGTCAGCAGGCTGCCGGCGGATTGGCCCGCCATCAGCGGCTCAAACAGGCTGTCGATCAGCGCACCGCCCAGCAGGTAGCCCACGGGGATGGTGAAAAACTGCAGCGTGTTTCTTGTGGCCCACACCCGTCCCTGCATTTCCACAGGAATGCTTGAACGCATCACCACGGACATGTTGGCGCTCATCAGCGGAATCGGAACCCATCCCAGGAAGGAGCCAACGCACCACACCGGCAGGGATTTGCCCACGGCCAGAACCAGGTTTTCCGTACACATGGACATCAACAGCGTCCAGTAAATGACCTTCACATGGCTCTTGGGCTTGGGCCACAGGGTCGCCACCAGGCTGCCCAGCAGCATGCTGGTGCCGGTCACCGTGTTGATAACCCCCAGCATACTCTCGCCATTTTCCCGGGGCAGGAAGAACGCAGGCAGTGCCGCATTGTGCATGGAGGCCGTCAGGTTGATGGCTGCCAGAAAGAAAATCAAATGCAGAATGCCCTGGTTGTTCCGCAGCCAGTTCAGGCCGGCCTTGGCCTCTGCCAGCAGGTTTTTGGGTGCATCTGCCCTCTCCGGCGGCTGTGGAATTTTCATCCCCATCAGGGAGAAAAACGCCACCACAAAGGTCGCCAGGTCAAACAGGATCACCGCATCCAGGCCCGCCAGGGTCAGCACAGCTGTTGCCAGCGCAGGCGTCAGCAGGTTGTTGGCGGAGTTCAGGAAGGATTGCACGCCACTGGCCCGCTGGTAGTGCTCCTTGGGCGTCAGCAGGGTGACCGTCACATCCGAGGCCGGGGACTGCACGGTGTTCATCAGGCCGTTGATGGCGTTGACCACATACAGGTGCCACACCTGAAGGGCATTGAGCTTCAGCAGCACCAGCACCGCAATGGTGCTCAGAGCCGCCAGGCTGTCGCACACCAGCAGGGTACGCTTTTTGTTCCACCGGTCAGTCAGTGCGCCAGCCAGGATGCTCATCAGCACATAGGGCGCATAGGAACACACGGTCAAAAGCGCCGTTCCCAGCGCCGAACCCTTCTGCTGGTAGGACCAGACAATCAGCGCATAGCTGGTCATGCCGCTGCCCAGGGTGGAAAAGCCCTGGGTAATCGCCAGAATCAGAAAGCTGCGCATATCATGCAGTGTTTTGAACTTTTTCATATTGACTTTGCTCCATTCCAATTATATGATGATTATTGGAACGCAAAGCCAGGGGACGATGTTGTTTTGTTATGCTCCAGGCAGGTTCGTCCTCGTCAGGCCTTGCGTGGAGCTTCATCAATGGCAAGCAGCATGGTTTATTCCTCCCTCCTTGGAAATTATATATGAAAAATGTAAATTGTGCAAGGTCTTTGCAAGAATATTCCCAGCTGCATCGTCTTATGATTGGTTGAACCAAATTGAAGCTATTTAGGGAGGTCAAACCATGAAACGCACTTGTTTCCTGCTGCTGTGCCTGCTGACCCTTATGCTGGCACTGCCCGCCATGGCTGATCCTGTGCTGACCAGCGCCACCGGCTATACCGCCTACCTGGGCGAAAACAACTATCTTTATTTGAAGGATCCGCAAAACGTGACCAAGGTGCTGCAAACCCCCATCAGCAACCTGAACGCCATTACCGATACGGCGCTGTACTGCACCACGGCAGACAGCCGCCTGTTTGAGGTGCAGCTGGATGGCTCCTCCTCCAGGGTTGCCGCCCAGGAGACCGTGGATGCCCTGCAGGCCGACCCGGCTGCCAACCCGCTGCTGGCGCTGTCCTCCACCATTGTGGTCTCCGCCACCGGGCCGGACGCCATCTATTATGTGGCTGACAACGGCATGGGCGGCTATGCGCTGATGACCATCGCTCTGCCTGTGCCGGAAGGCACCGCGCCCACCGGCACCGTGGTGCTGGCGCAGATTGCCATGCCCATCAGCATGAGCGTTACCCCGGACGCCATTACCCTGGTGGGTGAAAACGGCGTGGTGGACGTTTACGACCGGCTGACCCTTTCCCATGTGCAGGTGAACCAGCCGACCCTGGGCATTACCAACGCCTTCTGCTATGACAGCAAGCTGGTGCTGCTCTCCTGCAATAAAAACGATCAGTTCACCGTGCTGAGCGTGGAGGATTCCGTGCTGGCGGCGCCCACCCTGGTACCTGCCGCCTCCACAGCCGCGCCCACCGCAGCGCCCACTGCCAGGCCCACTGCTACCGCCAGTCCCACTGCCACCGCCAGGCCTTCCTCCACGGAGGATGATGGACGCATTTCCAAGGGCGATGGCGGCTCCGCTGTGCGGAAGATGCAGCGCCGCCTGCTGGAGCTGGGCTACCCCGTTGGCAAGGTGGATGGCGCCTTTGGCGATGATACGCTGCTGGCTGTGAACCTGTTCCAGTGCGCCATTGACTACCGCAACCGCACCTATGCCTCCAAGTCCATGCTGAACAAGCTCTACGCCAAGAACGCCCCTGTGTACGATCCCTTTGCGCCCCTGAAGGAAGGCGACCGCGGCGCGGACGTGCGCCTGATGCAGGAAGCCCTAATCGAGCTGGGCTATGATGTGGGCAAGAAGGGTGCTGATGGCGCCTTTGGCAAGGATACCAAGGCTGCCGTAACCCAGTTCCAGACCATTGCCAACATGTTTGGCGCAAAGCTGGAGGTCACCGGTGAGGCGGATGCAGACACCCTGAAGCTGCTCTACGATGAGGAGCACCCTATCCCCAACGCCACACCCGTCCCGCCCACGGAGGCTCCCACCGAAGCACCCACCCAGGCGCCCACTGAAGCACCCACCCAGGCGCCCACGCCCACACCCGAACCCGACCCGGCAACCCGGACCGACCTGTAAATCCCCCATGAAGGCGGCAGCGCACCGCCTTCATTTTTCTTTTGCGTTTCGGCAAAAAACCTGCTATAATAGATGAAAAAGGAGGCGAAGACCATGGCGGAGCAGCCGTTTTTGTGCGTCCATGAGGATGTGGCAGCCCAGGTGCAGTCCGTGCTGCCGGAGGAGGAAAGCATGCAGCGCCTGGCAGACCTGTTCAAGGTCTTTGGCGATGGCACCCGCATCCGCATTCTGTATGTGCTGTTCAGCACAGAGCTTTGCGTGGGCGATTTGGCGAAGCTCCTGGGCATGACCCAGTCCGCCGTGTCCCACCAGCTGCGGATATTAAAGCAGGCGCGCCTCATCAAAAGCCGCCGGGATGGGAAGATTATCTTCTACGCCCTGGCGGATGACCACGTTCGTACCCTGCTGCGCCAGGGCACGGAGCACATCAGCGAGGATTGACAAGCAATGTAAATAAACCTGTCGCAACATACTGCGACAGGTTGTTTTGTTAGAACAGTAGTGTTGCCGTTTCGCCCGCATGAAGCGATACAAAGCAGGCATCGTTTTCCGCCTGGTTGCCTTGCTGCTATTGACATGCCTGTTTTCCAGAGAAATCGAGGGAGTAGCAACCAAGTGCCCACCAGGCCCAGGTAGCATCCTCGCAGCTGGGGGTAGCCAAGCGCCGCAGGTCGGTGTTGTGGTGGGCCGTCCATCCGCCGCAATGGTAGTACTGCCGTGCAGCCGCCTGGCCTTCATGGGCCAGTTCCTACACCAGGCGCAACAACGGCTCCGCGCATTGGCCCAGGTGGAAAGGCGTACTGGGCCAGTAGTTCATTTCCAGGTTGATATTGATGGTATTGTTGCTTGCCCGCGGCGGCGAAACCATGCCATTCCAAATGCCCTGCAGGTTCAGGGGTCCATACCCAAGCGCAAGCCGGCAATGGTCAGGTTTCGGGTCACCTGTACTGCAAGCGCACAGGGTCAACCGCTGGCTGGTTGGCAGGTCCCCCGATACCGAGGCGCCAAGCTCCATGGAAAAGCCGTCAAACAGCGGTGTTACGTCTGGAAGGTGTTCAGCCAGCAGGCAATCATAGCCTTTTTCCGTAGCCTGGTGCAAGTGGTTTTTCAGCCTTTGCAGCACAGCCTGCGCGTCGCCGCTCCGCTTCCGGCCATGGCCTGCATAGACCGTCCCGGTGCTGATCAGCACCACCGCATAGCTTGCGCCGATAACATACACGCACCGTCCATCGCAGCGGATTTTTCCATCGGTTTGAGCAATGCACGCTGCGGCTGCAAAGCGCAGCGCCCGGCTTTCCTCACCCGGTGGATAAACCAGCATGGGTTTGACCGATGTATTGGAGGGTTCCGCATGTTCCGGCGCAACGCCGCTCACCCAGGCGCAGTTTCCTTGGGCCTGACAGGTGTGCCTTAGCTGCGAATCCAGCGCTAGTGCAAAATCCAGCAAGCCGTTTGGGGCTTTCAGCCGCACAACGCCCACCTGCGCCGGATAGCTCACAAAGCTGCTCCGGCGGTAGTGCACACCGTTTCGGACACAGCTTGTTTCCGCCACACTGGTGCGCAGGTTCAGCTCCCCGCGATAATCCGTGCACGGATCCTCGTCTGTCAAAAGCACCCGGCGCAGGCGCATGTTTCGCCTGTCGTTTTTCTGCCCGATGGTCAGGAAAGCGGAGGCCAGGGGCAGATAGGTCTGCCCCCAAAAGCCTTCCAGCGCATTGTTAATTAGGCATTGGCCTCCCGGTACTTTCCCTCAAGGGTCAGTCTTCGGGCCTCCATGAATTGACAGAAGAAGCCCGGCTTTTCATACAGCCATTCGCAGCCAAACCAGAGGGTATCGCGGTTAAGCAGCATGGTTTCCATGGGCACGCCGCCGTCCAGGCTCATGCCCATGCTGCCGTTGCCCGGCAGGTAACAGTCCTCAAAGGCGTGCTCCGGGTTTTGTTCCCACAGCCTTTCGTTCAAGCGAAGCCTCCAGCAGGACATCAGTCAATAAAGTCGTGGAACTGCATGGGGACTTTCTTTCCATACACACGCATGGAGCGCATGCGCACGCCCGGTACACGCTTCAAAATTCGCAGGCGGAAGGCATACCCCCGCATCAGCCCCAAGGGGATAATGCGCTTGTGGCCAATGCTCTGCCCCTTTGCAAGGGGAACCCACTGATCCATGCCATCCTTTGTACACCAGTATTCGGGCCAGCGGGTCTCAACCACCCACTCCAGCACATGCTGGCCTTCGGATTGATCCTCCATCAGCTCGACGTACTGGGCGTCCACCGGGCCATCGAACCAAACTTCCATGCGCTCATCGTCCAGCAGTTTTTCCGTCATGCCGGCATGCACACCCAGCTCCCTGTTCACTATTTCGCCCAGGCCGCGGAAGCTGTCCACCTGGTCCTGGCTGATCAGTCCGTCCGTGTCCGGCACGCAGCCAATCAGCAGGTTGGCATTCCGGCCCACGCTGGTCAGGTAGCGCTGGAAAAGGTACTCCGGGCTGTAGGTCTTATCGGCATCCATGGCGTGATACATCCACCCGCCCTTGTAAGCGTACATCACGTCCCGCACAGGCATGTCCACCTCCACCGGTGCCCAAACCGGGTCGAAGGGATCGCCAACGGAATCGCAGGTCACATTGTTCCGCTCCGGCTCCGTCAGGTAATGGGCACAGGACCAGCATTCCGGCACAGCAACACCCTGCTCGCTGCCGCTCCAGCGCAGCACATTCTGAATGCCCGGGCAGCCGCCAAAGCAAATCAGGTTGGGGGCAATCCGCTTCAGCAGGCCAGGAACATCCGGGCCGCCCTTCTCCGGGCGAAGGATTCCGCCATCAAACCAGATTTCAAACAGCGGACCATAGTTTACAATCAGCTCCTCCACCTGCCGCAAAAGCAGCTCATTCAGCTTCGCTCGGTTCAGGGTGCCGTCCGCCTCCATGCACAGGTCATCCAGATGCCGGGCACCCAGGCTGTAATACAGGCCCGGCTTAATGCCGTAGCGGTGGCAGGAGGTTATAAATTCTCCCACAACATCCCGGGGCACAGCGGAATTGCCCACATGGTAGTCGTGCACCTTGGTGGGCCACAGGCAGAAGCCCGTCCCATGCTTGGCCGTCAAAAGGGCATACCTGGCGCCAGCAGCCTTGGCCGTCCGCAGCCATTGATCGGTGTCCAGCTTGGCCGGGTTCCACAGCTTCACATCCGGAGCCGGATCGCCAAAGCGCCACTGGGGTGCAAATACCTCAATGTCGTAATGGAAAAACACGCCCAGTTCACATTCGTGCCATTGGATCATTTCCGGGGTAGGTTTCGCAAGTGTCATGATTCCTCTCCTCCTGTCTGAAATTGCTTGGGGGTCATTTGGGTAATGGATTTGAATACGCGAAAAAAGTTGCTGAGGTTTTCAAAGCCGCAGGCGAAGGCAATTTCCGTTACAGAGCGTTCCGGCTCAAGCAGAAGCAGTTCCTGCGCCTGCACCACCCGGAGCATCCTGAGCATTTTGACAAAGGGTATGCCCAGTGATTGGCTGAACAGGGTGGAAATGTACGATGGATTGGTGTGCATGGCTGCCGCAACGCTGGTCAGGGTGATTTGCGAGGAGCAGGCATTCTCAATCAGGTAAACAAGCGAATCCTTCAAAATGGGTGACGTGCGCCCAATGCTGCAGGCCTCCACCGCCACCTGGCGCAGCCGCATGGCAATCGGCTCGTCCAGCTCCATGCTCTCCAGGGTCTGCAGGCTTGCATTTTTCGTTTCCGGGCAGCGGAGCAGCAACTGA
>CAYLIC010000025.1:0-33322 GCA_964383815.1 uncultured Faecalibacterium sp.
ACTGCGATAAAAAAATACGCCGTCCTTTGCTTGCGCGGGGACGGCGTTTGCCAGCAGCCAACTGTGGCGGATAAAAGGGTCGAAGACCCATACGCGGGGACGGTCTATGCAATCGACCAACACTGGCGGATAAAAGGGACGAAGTCCCCGGAGAAAAGGGTCGAAGACCCATACGCGGGGACGGTCTGTGCAAGCGACCAACACTGGCGGATAAATGGGACGAAGTCCCCGGATAAATGGGTCGAAGACCCCCTCCATACGCGGGGACGGTCTGTGCAAGCGACCAACACCGGCGGATAAATGGGACGAAGTCCCCGGATAAAAGGGACGAAGTCCCCCCCCAGGGAGGATTGGTTGGTGCAGGATTCCACTTGGAAGCATCTCGTGTGAGGTGCTTTTTTTGTAAAAACAGAAAAATTGGGGTGCACAAATGTGGGATTTTCGGTATAATGGGGTGGGAGGCGAGCATATGAAGCTGAAACGACTGATTTGCCTGGCGCTGGGCATGCTTTTGCTGGCGGCTTCCGCTGTGGCGGATGAGGCCATCATCGATGGCAAAACCTCGGACAGGGTGCACCTGCGGGAAGGCCGCTCGGAGGTTACGGCGTCGCAGGGGTTATTCTTTACCGGCACGCGGGTGCTGTGCGAGAGCGACCCTGTGGGCCAGTGGGTGGCTGTGACCATCGGCGCGCAGACAGGCTACATGAAAGCAGAATACCTGTTGCGGGGCAGCATGGGCAGCGCTGCAAACACCCAGCGGATGGCACAGGTGCAGGAAAGCACCTTCCTGTGGCAGAGGCCGGAGGCGGCTTCTGCCGTGCTGGGGAACATCAGCACAGGCGGCCTTGTTTCCCTGCTGGGACAGACCCATGATGGCTGGTACTATGTGCAGGTCAATGGCGCGTATGGCTACATTCCCGCCAGCGCTTTAGGCCTGGAGGAGGCAACTGCCGTCATGCCCTTCAGCCAGGATACCGCCTGGGCGTTCAGCAGCGGTGCAGGCGCGTGGGCAACCACCCTGGTCATTGCCCCGGATGGTACCTTTACCGGCAATTTCGCCGATGCTGACCTGGGTGACATGGGCGTGAACTACCCCAACGGTACGCACTACACCTGCTACTTCAGCGGAAAGCTCAGCGACCCGGTGCAGGTGGACACCCTGCGGTATGAGATGATTGTGGAGAGGCTGACCTGGGATGTGGCGCCGGACACCGTGTGGTTTGAGGATGGTGTGCGCTACATCAGCACCATGCCCTATGGCCTGTCACAGGGCGATGTGCTGACCCTGTACCAGCCCGGCGCCTCCATCAGCCTGATGACGGACGATGAAATCAGCTGGGTTGCCTCCAGCCTGGACAATGGCTTTGTGATTACGCCGGTGCTAGTCAACGAAACCCAGAACACGGGCTTTTGCCAGTATTGAGCGGTTCACGCCCGGTTCATCTGCATATGGGATGATGCATGGGGAAACAATGACCGCGATAGGAGGCCGACATGCTTTATTTCGATTGGACATATTTGCTGATCATCCCCGGCCTGCTGCTGGGCCTGTGGGCAAAGCACCGGGTGAACAGCGCGTACACGCAGTATTCCCGGGTGCCGACCCGGCTGGGCATGCCTGCCAGCCAGGCCGTGCAGGACCTGCTGCGCCGCAATGGCAACACCGCCGTGCGTGTGGGGCGAGTCAGCGGCGAGCTGACCGACCACTACGACCCGGCGAAGGAAGTGCTGAACCTTTCCCAGGGCGTGTATGACTCCGGCAGCGTGGCAGCCCTGGGCATTGCAGCCCACGAGGCAGGCCATGCCATGCAGAAGCTGGAAGGCTACGGCCCGCTGAAGCTGCGCACTGCCGCTGTGCCGGTGGTGAACCTGGGCTCCAGCGCATCCACACCGCTGTTTATGCTGGGGTTGATCTTTGCCTGGCAGCCGCTGGTGTACATTGGCATTGGGCTGTTCAGCCTGTCGGTGCTGTTTGCACTGGTTACCCTGCCGGTGGAGTTCGATGCCAGCCGCCGGGCCGTTCGCATGCTGACGGAAGGCGGCTATGTGACGGAGCAGGAGCGCAGCGGGGTGAAGGCCGTGCTGAGCGCCGCCGCGCTGACCTATGTGGCCTCGGCAGTCACCAGCCTGCTGTCACTTCTGCGGCTGGTGCTGATTGCCCGCTCACGGGACAGGGACTGACGAACGAATGAGGCGATACGATGCAAAACGAAGAAATTGAAAAAGCCATTGCCTGGAACCCCTGGCACGGGTGCAAGCGCGTGAGCCCGGGATGCAAAAACTGCTTTGTGTACAAGATGGACAAGCGCTATGGGCGCGACACCACGGTGATTGCCAAGGGTAAAACCACCTATGAACTGAAGGACAAGGATGTGCCCATGCACTCCCTGGTGAAGCTGTGCTTCTCCTCCGATTTTTTTATTGAGGAGGCGGACGAATGGCGGGACGGCTGCTGGGACTTCATCCGCCGCAGGCCGGACTGCATTTTCGTTTCCACCACCAAGAGGCCGGAGCGCATCAAGGATTGCGTGCCGCCGGACTGGGGCGATGGCTGGGACAACCTGCACCTGAGCATTTCCATTGAGAACCAGGAAATGGCGGACACCCGCCTGCCGCATTTTCTCGCGGCGCCGCTGAAGCACCGGGAGGTGTTCTGCTCGCCGCTGATTGGCCCCATGTCCCTGGGGAAATACCTGGACACCGGGCTCATCAGGTGCGTGAACGTGGGCGGCGAAATGGCACCCAGGGCCGATGTGCGGCCCATCCGGTACGAGTGGGTGAAGGCCCTGTATCTGGAGGCAAAGGAGCGGGGGATTGAGTTCTACTTCCACCAGTGCGGCTCCATGTTCCTCAAGGATGGCGTGAACATTGGCAAGTGGAACCTGAATGAGCAAATCAAGCGGGCAGAGGAAATCCAGCACGAGCTGGAGGACACCTGCGGAAAAATACAGATTGTGTAAGCGAAAGGCCCTCCGTGCGTGGAGGGCCTTTCTGCGTCAGGCTTTCCTGGCGGTATCCCTGGCCCAGGCCAGAATGGCCTGAGCGGCGGGCTTGCTGATGCCGGGTGTGGCCAGCAGCTCTTCCTCACTGGCGGCGCGGATGGCCTTCAGGGAGCCGAAGCGGGTCAGCAGCGCCTTGCGCCGCTTGGGGCCAATGCCGGGAATGTCCTCCAGCTGGCTGTGGACAAAGGCCTTGCCCCGCAGCGCCCGGTGGTGGGTGATGCCAAAGCGGTGCGCCTCATCGCGGATGCGCTGCACCAGGTGCAGCTCCGGGGCGTGGAAGTCCAGGCGGACAGGCTCCTCCTGCCCGGGAAGGAAAATGCGCTCGCCCACCTCCGCCAGGCCGAACATGGGCACGGACACCCCCAGGGCGGACAGCGCATCCTGGGCAAAGCGCAGCTGCTGCGGGCCGCCATCGATGAGAATCAGGTCGGGCAGGTCGCTGAACTTGCCGCCAATGGGGGAAAGGCCATCCGCCTCCCGCTGAGCTTTTTCCTCCAGGCCGTGGGCGAAACGGCGGGTGAGCACCTCGTTCATGGAGGCAAAATCGTTGGCGCCCTCCACGGTTTTGATGCGGAAATGGCGGTATTCCTTCTTGGCAGGCACGCCATCGATAAACACCACCATGGAGGCCACGCTGAGCAGGCCCTGGGTGTTGGAAATGTCGTAGCCTTCAATGCGCCGGGGAGGCGTGCCCAGGCCCACAAGCTTCCCCAGTGCGGCAGCGGCGCCCACGGTGCGCTCCTCCCTGATGGCGGCGCGGGCGTTGCGCTTTTCCAGGGCATCGGCAGCATTCCTGGCGGCAAGGAGCACCAGGTCGTGCTTCTCGCCCCGCTGGGGTGTCCGCAGGCTGACAGCCGCGCCCTTCTGCTGGCGGAGCCATTGCTCCAGCTGCTCGCATGCGCCCCCGGGCAAGGCCTGGCACAGCACATGCCGGGGAATCAGGTTGCCATCCTCGTAATACTGGGTCAGGAAGGAGGCCAGCACCTCGCCGGGCTCCTCGCTGCCCTCCTGGGGCAGGGAGAAGTGCTCGCCGCCCAGCATGCGCCCTCCGCGAACGTAGACCAGCTGCACCATGGCATCCATGCCGTCCTGGGCCAGGGCGATGATGTCCTGCTCCGTCTGCTCGGTGTTAATGGCAATCTGCCGCTCCATCAGGCCTTGCACATCGCGAATCTTGTCCCGCAGGAGGGCAGCCCGCTCGTACTGCATTTTCTCTGCGGCCTGCATCATGTCCTTTTGCAGCTTGTTCACCACCTGCTTGTAGTCCCCATTCAGGAAGGCCAGCACGCCGTCCAGCATGTCCCAGTAGGCTTCCTCGGTGCACTTGCCGGCGCAGGGCGCCATGCAGCGACCAATGTCGTAATTGATGCAAGGCCTGCGGGGTGATTTCAGGGGCAAGGCCTGCTTGCAGGTGCGCAGGGGAAACACGCCGCGCACGGCATCAATCACCTGCTTCACCGCCGTTGCGCCAATGTACGGCCCGAAATACCTGGCGCCGTCCTTCTCCATGCGGCGGGCCAGGGTTAGCCGGGGGAAAGGCTCCTTCAGGTCAACGCGGAGATAGGGGTAGTGCTTGTCGTCCCTCAAAAGGATGTTGTAGTAGGGCTTGTGGTGCTTGATCAGGTTGCACTCCAGGCACAGGGCCTCCAGGTTGGTGTTGCACAGAAGCACGTCAAAATCCGCAATGTGGGAAATCATGGCGGCAACCTTGGGGGTGTGGCAGGTATCCCGGAAGTAGGAACGGACGCGGTTTTTCAGGTTCACGGCCTTGCCCACATAGATAATGGTGCCGCCTGCGTCCTTCATCAGGTAGCAGCCGGGACTTTCCGGCAGAAGGCCAATCTTCCGCTCCAGCCTTTCGCCCCAGTCAATCTTGCCCATGGGGGACACCTCCTTCTCCCTACCATTATAGGCAGGTTGGCCTTCCGCCGCAAGCGAACAGGGAGAATCTGCGAAAAAACTTCTGCATCCGGGCCCGGATTTGACAACGGGGGAAACATCCATTATAGTAATAGGATAAGGAAAGGGGATGTGGGCGGACATGAAGAAGGCTGTGAAAATCCTCCTGGCGGCGCTGCTGACGGTGGTGCTGATGGCAGTCTTTTACCTGGCGGTGATTCTGGGCCAGCCTCAAAAAGACCCGGATGCAGTGGTGGTGGCGCAGGATCAGCCGCTGCTGACTGCATCACCTGCGGTGACCCTGACCTCCGCCGGGGAGCTGGAAGACCTGCTGCGGGCCTTTCCTGTGGCGGCGCTGTATGCGGCGGATACCTCCCGGCTGAACCTGACCGGCGGCACCAGCTATGACCTGGCCTATGGCAGCGGATTTGCCAGGGTGCTGGCCCTGAACTACACCACAACCACCGGTGAAAGGGTGGAGGTGCAGAGCATTTATCCTGCCCGGGCGCTGGAATTTGTGAAGCGGGGCGATTACCGGCTGAGCAACGCCCTGGGCCAGTCCCTGGGCGGCCTGCAATCCGTCCGCATGGAGAGCGGAACCTCCATCCGGCTGCATGTGCAGGCGGCAGAGGGCATCTATGTGCTCACTGTGCCCGCCATGACGGATGAGGAACTGACCGACATTACCCGGGCCTTGCAGCTCTACGCTGTGCCGGAGGAGGCAGACACATGAAGCTGATTTGCCTTGGGGTGAACGGCCCCTATCCCGGGCCGGAGGGTGCGACCTCCGGCTATTTGGTGACCCATGGGGCAACAAGGCTGCAAATGGACATGGGCACGGGGGTCCTGGCGGCGCTGACAAAATACACCGGGCCGGAGGATCTGACGGCGGTGCTTGTGTCCCACTGGCACTATGACCATTGCAGCGACCTGCTGCCGCTGATTTATCGCCTGGAGAGCCTGCATGTGCCGCCGCTGGCAGTCTATGGCCCGGTGGATGAAGGCTCGCTGGTGCGTAAGGCATTGCAGGGGAGCAGCGCCTTTCAGCTGCACGACCTGCACCCGGGGGACAGCCTGACCCTGGGGGATATTCAGGTGCAGGTGGGCCTGGCCCGGCACCCGGCGCCCGGGGTGATGCTCCGCCTGCATGCGGAAGGCCGCAGCCTGTGCTACACCGGGGACACCAATGAGGTGCCCGGCATGGCGGACTTTGCCAGCGGATGCCAGCTGCTGCTGGCGGATGGCCTGTTTTCACAGGACATGTGGAGCCGGGAGAAGCCGCACCTGTCTGCCCGGATGGCGGCGGAGCTGGCCCGGGATGCAGGCGCGGAGCGGGTGATCATCACCCACCTGAACCCCGGTATTGACCCTGTGGGTCTGCTGGCGGAGGCGCGGAGCATCCGCCCGGATGCGGTGCTGGCAGAGCGCTTCGCCGCCTACACCGTATGACCAGCCGGGACTATGCCTGGCTGGTGCCGGCAAGCGCTGTCAGCCTGGCGGCAGGGGTGCTCCTGGGCCGGGCGGCGGATGGCTGGGCGGTTTTTGCCGTGATGCTGGCCCTGGCGGCGGGCGCGTGCTGGCTGCTCCGCTGGCCCGGCAGGATGCTTGCGGTGCAGGCCATGGTGCTGGCCCTTGGCTGCCTGGCTGGGTATGGGGCCTATCACCCATCGCTGCCGCCGGAGGGAAGCTACACCGTGTCCGGCGTGGTGGCGGAGGAGCTGCGCCTGCGGGAGGATGGACAGGTGCGCACCCTTTTGCGGGGTGTTACCCTGGACGGACAGCCGCTGGTTGCAGGCGCGTATTGGTCGTTTTACCTGGATGAGGGCGAAGCCTTGCCGGAAGGCCTGGCGCCCGGCTGCCGGGTGAGCCTGCAGGCCAGGGTGTACCACCCGGGCGGCGCGGACAATCCTGGCGGGTACGATTTCCGTGAATACCTGCTGCAAAAAGGCTGTACCATCGGCGTTTATGGGGATGAGATAGCGTCCATCACCGGCAGCTGGCATCCCCTGGGCCTGGCGGCGAGGCTCCGCCATCACCTGGCACAGCGGCTTTGCGCCGTGATGGGCGACACCGCTGGCGGATATGCCGCCACCATGCTGCTGGGCAGCCAGAGCCTGATTCCCCAGGAGGACAGGGAGGCCTTCAGCCGGCTGGGGATTGCGCACATCCTTTCGGTTTCCGGGTTCCATGTGGGTGTGCTGGCGGGCATGCTGCGGTGGGTGCTCATGCGGCTGAAGGTGTCCCGGAAGGGTCGGCTGGCCTGCACGGCACTGGTGCTGGCGGCCTACTGCCTGCTGACCGGCCTGAACGCACCCGTGCTGCGGGCGGCGATGCTCTACCTGCTGTATGAGCTGGGCGCGGTGCTGCACCGGCAGCGGAGCCCGCTGCACCTGTTGTGCGCCACCTTTGTGGTGCTGCTGGTGCTGTCGCCCGCGCAGCTGACCAGCCTGTCCTTTCAGCTGACCTATGGGGCCATGCTGGGCCTGACCCTGGTATCGCCCTGGCTGGAGAGCCTGCACACGCCCAGGCGCTTTGCGCGGGTGTGGCGCTCCCTGTGCGCGGCCCTGAGTGCACAGGCAGGCATCCTGCTGCCGGAATTGTACTGGTTTCAGGAGCTGCCGCTTATGGGCATTGGGCTGAACATGCTGGTGATTTCCCTGGGAACGGTGCTCATTGGCCTGTGCTGGGTGGTGCTGTTCCTGCTGCCTGTGCCGCAGGTTTCAGGGCTGCTGGGCCGCGCCACGGCCTGGCTGATGGACGGCCTGCTGGCAGGTGTGCGGGCCATGGGCGATTGGCCCGGGGTCACGCTGTGGACCTGCCGGGCCAGCATACTGACGGCTGCCGCCTGCGCGCTGCTGATTTACGGCCTCAGCTGGTGGTGGCGCGGCAGGCACCGCGGGCCCGCAGTGGCTGCGGCCGTGGTGGCGCTGGCCCTGTCGGTTTTCCCCTTTACGGATACGGGCAGCCGGTATGTGCAGCTCAGCGTGGGCGAGGCGGATGCTGCCCTCCTGCAGGATGGGGGCAGGAGCATTGCCATCGACACCGGGGAGGACGGACAGGCCCTGGTCAGCTATCTGCACCAGCGGCGCATTAGCCTGGATGCCCTGGTGCTTACCCACCTGCACACGGATCACGCGGGAGGCATTGCCGCCCTGGCGGACAGCGGCATACCCATTGGGGTTTGCTATGTGCCCTATGGCGCCAGAGAGGCCCTGGTGGATGAAAAAGTGCTGGCGGCCCTGGACACCCTGGAGGCCGCAGGCACGCAGGTCATCACCCTGTCCCGGGGTGATGTGCTGGCGCTGCCCAACGGCAGCATCACCGTGCTGTGGCCCGAAAACGGCAGGGTGCGCCCGGGGCAGGAGGCCAACGATTCCTCTCTGGTGCTGCTGGCGGAGGTTAAGGGCAGCACCCTGCTGCTGACGGGCGACCTTTCCGGCAGATACGAAATGTACGCCGCCGGGCATGCCGATGTGCTGAAGCTGGCCCACCATGGCTCTGCGACAAGCACCGGCGATGCCTTTCTGCGAGAGGTGTCGCCGCAGCTGTTGCTGCTGTCCTGCGGCACGGAGGAGCGCAGCCAGGCCATGGAGGCCCGGCAGTGGGGCCTGCCTGTGGCGGACACCCATAGGGACGGATGCATTACCCTACACTTTGACAATGGCGGCTTCACCGTGGAAACCATGCGGTAAGCCGGAGGTGAACCAATGGATCGGAAGGAATTTACCCAGGCCATCAGGGCCGGAACCCTGCATGGCGCCTACCTGCTGGAAGGCACGGAGGAGAACATTAAGGCGGCGGCGCTGACCGCCCTGCGCAAGAAGCTCCTGCCAGAGGGCCTGGAGGAGCTGAACGAAAACCTGATGGACAATCCCACCACGGATGCCCTGATTGCCGCCGCGGAAACCCTGCCGTTTCTGGCGGACCAGCGGCTGGTGGTGGTGCGGGAGCACCCGGCGCTGGCCCGGGCCGAGGCGGATGACCGGCTGCTGGAATACCTGCAGCATGTGCCGGAAAGCTGCGTGATGGTGTTTCTCCAGCGGGGAAAGGCGGATGCCCGGAAGAAGCTGTACAAGGCCATTCAGAAGCACGGAACGGTGGTGTCCTTCGCCCAGCTGAGCGATGCGGAGCTGAACCAGTGGATCATCCGCACCTTTGCAGGCCAGGGGAAGGAATGCTCCCCGCAAACGGCCTCGCTGCTGGCCTTCACCGTGGGCAACGACACGGCGCTGCTCCACACCGAAATGGAAAAGCTGGCAGCCCTGGCAGGCGAAAGGCCAAACATCCTGGATGAGGACGTCCGCGCCGTTTCCACCCGCTCCATTGAGTGCACGGTGTTTGAAATGGTGGATGCGGTGGTGGCGGGCCAGGAGGGCAAGGCCTTTGGCCTTCTGCGGGACATGCTGACAGGCGGCTCGGACAGAATCGGCATTCTGGCCATGCTGCTGCGTCAATACCGGCTGATGCTGCATGTGAAAATCATGCAGTATGAAAAGAAATCCGCCCAGGAAATCAAGCAGAAGCTGGGCATTGCGCCCTTTGCGGCGGAGCGCTGCATCCGCCAGGCCCAGGCCTACACCCGCCAGCAGGTGAAGCAGGCCGTGAACCTGTGCCTGGACACGGAGTACCGCATAAAGAGCGGACAGATGAACCAGGAAGGCTCCCTGGAGGCGGCTATGCTGCAAATTTTCGCGCTGCGCCACAGCGGCGTATAAGGAGGTTGACCCCATGCGCTTTCGCGAAGTGAGGAAGCTCTACACCACCGAGTATCGCATTGACCCTGAAACCGGCAAGGAAAAGCCCACCATGCGCTACATCGGCCCCATGCATACCCTGGAAAGGCCCCGGCGGCGCCGTGCCCTGCTGCACAGCCTGGCTGGCCTGGCCCTTGGCGCGGCTGCCTTTGCCCTGGCAGGCCTGACGCCCTGCTGGGCCCAGCTGTGCTGGTATGTGGCGCCCTGGTTTATGCTGTGCCTGCTGCCGCTGTTCTACCTGCTGCTGGGCACCCTCAAGCTCCTGCGGCTGAAGGAACAGTTCACCGAGATTGACCGGGCGGACAGCTTTGGCTATGTGCGCATGGCAGGCCTGGGGCTGATGGTGCTGGGCGGTGCGTGGGCCGTCAGCACGGGGGTGTACCTGCTGACGAACCAGCCGGACATGACCATGAGCAACGAAATGATCTTTCTGTGCTGCGGCGTGGTGACGGCGCTTGCCGGTCTGCTGCCCTTCACGGTCAGGTTTGCGGGCAACAAAAAAGAAGCAGGCGATGCTGCTTCTAAGGGTGCGTGATTACTTGCCAAACAGGCCCTTCACCGCGCCCAGCACGTTTCCGGCGTCCCTGGCTACATCGTCCAGGTTCAGCTTGGCCTTCACGGCCTTGACGATGGCGTTCACCTGGTCGTCCGGCAGATCGATGTTCAAAAGGCCTTCCAGGGTTTTGACCGGGTCGGCGTTGAACCTGGCAATCAGTCCGTCATCGCCCTGGAGCTTTTCCAGCACATCGGCAACAATCTTCTGAATATCCATGCAAATCAATCCTTTCCTGCGGGAATCCGCTGCATTCAGTATACGCAAGGCCTGGAAAAAATGCAAGCGCGGGGGAGAAAGGTTTACACAACTGTTACACAAGGAGGAGAGAACCATGGCAAGCAAGGTTGGCAAGCTGATTAAGGAAGCGCGGACGGAGGCCGGACTGACCCAGGAGAAGCTGGGCAGGAAGGTGGGCCTGTCCGCCAGTGACATCAGCCTGGCAGAACGGGGAGAGAAGGAGCTGACGCAAGCCCAGCTGAAGAAAATCGCCACGGCCTGCGGCGTAACCCAGGCCTCCCTGCTGAATGCCGCCAAAGGCACCGCCAAAACCACGGCAAAGAAATCCACCACTTCCACCACCAGCATGAAGCTGACCGCTGCGGAGAAAAAGCTGGTGGAGGCCTACCGCGCTGCCGACAGCGACGAGAAAAAGGCAGCGCTGAAGGTGCTCAAGGGCGAGTGCGGCGATTTTGTTGGCCGCCTGTCTCAGCAGGACGGCGCGTGGGATAGCCTGTCCGACGTGATTGGCGATGTGCTGGGCAGCCTGCTGGGAAAGTGAGGCAGGCATGAAGTACCCGTGGATTAACGACTATCTGCTGGCCAAGCCCGGCGCGGCACGGAGAATACCATGGGCGGCTGTCTGGAGGAGCACCTGAGCTGCTGCTGAATTAGCCAGTGGAAACTTTAGCACAAGCAAGGAAAAAGCCTGACGAATGCCAGGCTTTCTTTTTTATGCATGCTCCACCCAGTCCCTGGCCCGGTCAACCGCCCGGTGCCAGCCGCGGAGCAGGGCGCTGCGGGTGCCCTCATCCATGCCGGGCGCAAAGGCCGCCTCCTGCTGCCAGGCGCTGGCGGTTTCCTCGGGGGAGGCGTACAAGCCCACGGCAAGGCCAGCCAGCAGCGCGGCGCCCAGGGCGGTGGTTTCCATCACCCGGGGACGGACAACGGTCATGTTCATCACATCCGCCTGGAACTGCATCAGGAAGCCGTTGGCGCTGGCGCCGCCATCCACCTGCAGCTGCTGTGGGGTGAAGCCGCAATCCCGGGCCATGGCGTTCATCAGGTCGGCAGACTGGTAGGCAATGGCCTCCAGGGCGGCGCGAACAACATGGGCGCGCCCGGTGCCACGGGTCATGCCCACCAGGGTGCCGCGGCTGTAGGCATCCCACCAGGGTGCGCCCAGGCCGGTGAAGGCGGGCACAAGATACACGCCGCCGGTGTCCGGCACGGAGCGGGCCAGGCCTTCGCTTTCGGCGGAGGTTTGCAGGAGGTGCATCTCGTCCCGAAGCCACTGGATGGCAGCACCAGCCACGAACACGCTGCCCTCCAGGGCGTAGGTCGGCTTGCCGCCAATACGCCAGGCCATGGTGCTCAGCAGCCCGTGACCGCTGCGGATCAGCCTGTCGCCGGTGTTCATCAGCATAAAGCAGCCGGTACCGTAGGTGTTCTTCACCATGCCGGGCTGCAGGCAGGCCTGCCCGAACAGGGAGGCGTGCTGGTCGCCTGCCATGGCGGCAACGGGGACGCTCACGCCCAGGATGCTTTCATCCAGCAGGCCAATGACACAGCTGCTGTCCACCACCTGGGGCAGGCAGGCCCGGGGTATGTTCAGCAGGCGGAGAAGCTCGTCGTCCCAGTCCTGGGCGGCCAGGTTGAACAGCATGGTGCGCCCGGCGTTGGTGGCATCGGTCACATGGGGATGACCCTGCACCAGGTTCCACGCCAGAAAGCTGTCCACCGTGCCGAAGCACAGCTCGCCCTTTTCCGCCCGGTCGTGCAGGTCCAGCCTGTCCAGCAGCCAGGCCAGCTTTGTGCCGGAGAAGTACGCATCGGGCACCAGGCCGGTCTTTTCCTTAATGACAGGCTCCCAGCCCTGGGCCACCAGCCTGTCGATGTCCGGGGCGGTGCGGCGGCACTGCCACACAATGGCGTTGTGCAGGCACCTTCCGGTGGCACGCTCCCACAGGAGGGTGGTTTCGCGCTGGTTGGTGATGCCGATGGCAGCAATGTCATGGGGGTCAATGCCGGCCCTTTTCACCGCCTCCTTCAGGGCTGTGACCTGGCTGGAGAGGATGTCTGCCGGGTTGTGCTCCACCCAGCCGGGCTGGGGGTAGAGCTGCGGGAATTCCACACTGTGGGACGCCAGCATTTCACCTTCGGCGCTGAACACCACCGCCCGGGAGCTGGTTGTGCCCTGATCCAGTGCAACAAGTACCTTTGCCATGTGCAAATCGCCTCCTTGTGGATGAACGCAAACGCCCGCCAGCCATCGGGCCAGCGGGCGGCAGGGATGAAACCCGCTTGCGCTTGTCAGTTCAGGGTAATGCCGTAGATGAAGGATGTTTTCTTGCCTGTGGTGCCAATGACCAGGGTGTTGCCATACACGGCGGGAGAGCCTTCGATGGTGCCCTCAACCTCCAGGGTGGAAACGGTGATGCCGGTAAGGCCGTCCAGCAGGTACAGGGTACCGGTGCTGCTGGCCTGGATAATCCAGCCTTTGCCGTCCTCGGCATACACGGCAACGGGGGAGGAATAGCAGTAGCTGTCCATTTCCTTCGTCCAGACGATTTCGCCTGTGGCCTTGTCCAGGGCAAGAAGAACGCCGTTGACGGTGGTGGAATCATCACCGAAGATGGTCAGCGCACCATCCTTGGACAGGTAGCTGAGGGTGAAGTATACCAGGTCGCTCAGGCCGTTCTGACCCACCACGGGGGAGGCCATGGCGCCGGGAATCTTGTTGGTTTTGGTGTTTTTCTGGCTGCCAATGGGCAGCGCCCAGGATTCCTCGCCGGTCAGCGCGTTGAAGCGGCGGATGGTCACATCGCCCTTTTTGCGGTTTTGCAGGGTGTTGGCGGTGTAGAGCCACAGGTTGCCGGTATCGTCCAGGTCGAGGGCGATGGCGGCCTTCACCTGGTCGCCGGTGTCCACGGCCCACATGGTTTGCAGGCTGGAGGTATCCACGCAGCGGAGAAGGCCGCTCAGGTCGGCATAGAAGATATACCTGCCATAGGCCGCGATGGAGGATTCCACAGCGGTGGTCTTGTCCTGCTGCTTTGCCTTTTTCGACTTCATGACGATGGATTCCGGCTCGATGGAGATGGTGCCGGCATTGTAGTCGAAGGTGGTGTTCAGCTTGGTCAGGTACACCATGCCGTTGGTACCGGCGGTGACCAGGGTGTCGCTGACGGGGTCGATGAGGGCGGAGGTGTCGAAGGCACCTACCTCATAGTAGGGCCTGTCCAGGTTGCCGTCCAGCCCGTCAATCCGGTAGACCTCCTTCTGGGTCAAAAGGTCGTAGAAGCGCAGGCCAATCTTGCCATTGCCACTGGCCATCTGCCGGGCATACTGGCCCACGGTCATGATGGGGTAGCCCAGGGGGTGAATGCTGGGTGTGCCGCGCATGGGGTAGCCCAGGTTAATGGCCTTACGGGTGGCGGTACCATCCTCCAGGTCCAGGAAGTAGATGCTGCCGTCCAAACCGGCAACGATGACCTCCTTCAGGGCCTTCACGTCACGCTTTTCCTCCACAATGTTGGAGGCGGCGCGAACCTCCCGGCTCCACTTGACAATGGCGGGCTGGCCCGTCCAGCCAATGCCGTAGTAGGTCTGGTTCTTGCCCTTCACGCTGGAGGCCTCCGCCGTCCAGCTGAGGCTCATGGTGGAAATGTCGCCCACATGGCCCACGGCAGCATTTTGCCGGAAGGCATTGCTGCGGAAGGTCATGACCCCATAGGGCTGGGTGATGTAGGCATCGCTGGCAGGCATGCTGATGATGTCGCCCACGGCCCGGTCATAGCTGTCCAGCCTGGTTTTGCCGTTGTAGATAACCGTGGTTGCCACCAGGGAAGGATCGGCAGCCTCCACGGCCTGGGCCACAGGCTCGGCAGTAGGCTCCGGGGTGGGCACCACGGTGGGCGTTTCCGTAGGCGCCTGGGTGGGTGCCTGGGTGGGCGCCTGGGTAGGCTCCATGGTGGGCACCTCGGTGGGTGCAATGGTGGGCGTGCCGGTCACCTGGGCAGTGGGCGCCTGGGTGGGCGCTTCGGTTGGCGCCTGGGTGGGCGCTTCGGTGGACGCCAGGGTGGCAGTGGGCTCGGGTGTGGCGGTAACCTCCGGCGCAAAGGCGCTGACCTCCGCAGGCGCAATCTCCAGCGTCAGGCTCTTGCCTGCGTCCATCCACTCCCCGCCATCCTGGATCTGCGCCAGCACCAGGCCGGAGTAGCCATCCTCCAGGGACAGGTTCAGCATCCAGCTGCGGGAGTCCGCATTGTCCACGGAAACGGAGGTGGAGGTGGGCAGCGCCTTGCCGCTTTCATCCACCACACGGACGGCGGAAACCGACTTGGTGGTGGTGAGGGTGAAGGCAACCTCCAGCGGTGCGGTGCCCTGGGTGGGCGCGGCGGAGAACTCCAGCGCCTGGGCGGTGGAAACAGGCGGCTTTTCCTCGGTGCCCAGCAGACCCTGCAGGGTGCCAACCACGCCGGCCTTCAGCTGGCCCAGGGTGCCATCCCCCTCGGGAATGAGCATGAAGCCCAGCACAGCCACAGCCAGCACCAGCACCAGCACCACCAGGGCCACCAGCAGGCCGGAGCGGCGCTTTTCCGGCGCAGGCTCCGCTGCTTCGGGCAGGTATTCCTGCTCCTCAATGCGGACGGGCCTGCGCACACGGGGTGTTTCACCGGTGTTGTGCATGGGCGGGCGCTGACCATACCCGGGCATGGGTACAGGCCGGCGGGCGGCGCTGTGCTGGTAGGCTGGCAGCTCCGGCTGCTGGCCCAGTGCGGCGGGCCTGGGCACGCCCTGGGAGGGAACCTCCTGCTGGACAGGCGCCTGCACGCTGACCCGGGTGGTGGTGGGCTGGGCGGCAGGCGCTGCCGGGGTAGAAGTGCGATAGCGGTCGGCACGGCGGTGACGGGTGGGGGTCACGGCAGGCACCACACGGGTCTGCTGCTCCTCCTGGGGTTGATTGTTCATATAATCACTCAAGGTTGTTTGCTCCTTTGCGGCAAAGGTCTTCGCCTGCTATTATACCGTAATTTCTTCATATTCACAAGTGCAATTCACCATTTGGTGTAAAACTTCGCCGCAAATTTGTAAAAAAACCGTCATACAGTGGACGAAATGGCAAGGGGCTGGCCTGTTTCCCGGGAAAGAGAGGCAACGGTGGCGGCGTCCAGCGCGGCGGACAGCCGGGCCAGGCGCGGTGCGTCGCCCTGGTCCCAGGCCCGCTCCGCCAGGCGCTGCAGGGCAAGAAAGGTGATGGTGCCGTTTTGCTGGCTTTGCATGGCAAAACCTCCTTTTGTGTCGATGCATACAGCATACGCCTCCTTTCCGTTTTCTTCAACAGCGAAGAATGACTTCTTTTGACGAATCGTGGCAGACGGGCAAAAAACTTTTTCATTTGCAAAGCGGGCTATCCATGGTATAATAAAGTATTCGAGTAAGCGCAGACCGGAAAGGAATGGACAAGCATGAAGCATACCGTTGTGCTGATTCCCATTGATACATACGACCAGGCCGCCGTGGATGCTGCCGTGGCCCGGGGCGTGGCGCTGCTGGGCGGCATGGAACAATTCATCCACAGGGAGGAGAAGGTGCTGCTCAAGCCCAACCTGCTGGCCCGCTCCCTGCCGCAGAAGGCCATCACCACCCACCCGGCGGTGTTCTCTGCCGTGTGCAGGCTGCTGCGGGAGGAAGGCTATCAGCATGTGTGCTATGGCGATAGTCCCGGCAGCCCAACCACCACACCGGAGAAGGCCACGGACACCAGCGGCCTGGCGGCGGAGGCGGCAAAGTATGACGTGCCCCTGGGGGATTTTGGCGCAGGCTCGGTGGTGCATTTCCCGGAGGGAAAAACCGCCCGCAGCTTTTACCTGTGCAACGCCGTGCAGGACATGGACGCCATGATCAACATCTGCAAAATGAAGACCCACGCCCTGGAGCGCATTACCGGCGCGGTGAAGAACCTGTATGGCTGCATCACCGGCGTGAACAAGGCCACCGGCCATGCCCACTACCCCAACAGCGAGGTTTTTGCGGACATGCTGGCAGACCTGAACCTGTGCGTGCACCCCAGGCTGCACATTATGGATGGCATTGTGGCCATGGAGGGCAACGGCCCCAGCAGCGGCACGCCCGTTGCCATGAACGTGCTGCTCTTCTCTGCCGACCCTGTGGCCCTGGACAGCGTGTACGCGGGCCTCATCCACCTCGACCCTGCCCAGGTGCCCACCTGCGTATCCGCCGCCAGGGCTGGCGTGGGCACCATGGACTATGAGGAGATTGATATTGTGACCCCGGAAGGGAGCATCACCATGGCGCAGGCCCGGGAGAAGTATGGCAAGGCGGACTTCGATGTGTTCCGCGGCGCCATGCGGAAGAGCCTGATGATGAAGGTTGTGCCGCTGCTGCCGTTTTTGCAGCACAGGCCCAGGGTGGACAGGAAAAAGTGCGTTGGCTGCGGCGTGTGCGAGGAGGCCTGCCCTGTGGCGGAGAAGGCCGTCCACGCAGGCAATGGCAAGAAGGCCAGGTATGACTACAAGAAGTGCATCCGCTGCTACTGCTGCCAGGAGATGTGCCCCATGAAGGCCATTGAGGTATACCGCAGCCCGCTGAACAAGCTGCTGGGCGGCAAATAATGCCTGGAGATGGAGAATGGATCTATGACGATTTTTTGGGACTGGAACGGCACCCTGGTGGACGATGTGGCCACGGTGGTGGAGATCAACAACCAGGTGTTTGCCCGGCATGGCTATGCACCCACCACGGCGGAGGAATACCGGCGGCTGTTCCGCTTTCCTGTGATTGAATACTACCGGGACCTGGGCGTGACGGATGAGGACTTTCGCATTATTGCCAGGGAATGGAACGAAGGCTTTGTGCAGGCGTTCCACCGGGTGCAGCTGAAAAGGGATGTGCCGGAAACCCTGCAGCGCTTTCACCGGGCCGGGTTTCGGCAGGTGATTATCTCCGCCTCGCAAAGGGATCAGCTGCAGGTGCAGGTGCGGCAGTACCCGCAGCTGGCAGGCATGTTTGATGCTGTGCTGGGCCTGCACGATGTGTACGCCGTCAGCAAGGTGCAGCTGGCAAGGGACTACCTGGCCCGGACAGGCATCGACCCGGCGCAGGCGCTTTTCATTGGCGATACCACCCACGATGCCCAGGTGGCGGAGGCCATTGGCTGCCCGTGCAGGCTGATTGCCGGCGGGCATCAGGTGGATGAAGTGCTGCAAACAGCCGGTGTGCCGGTGCTGGGCAGCCTGACCCAGCTGTATGATGAACTTCATGTGTGACCGGAGGCCTCCATGCAAGACGAGCTGACCATCCCCCGGGGCCTGCCGGAGGACTTTACCCCAACACCCCAGGGTGGCCTGACCCACCAGGAGGCAGCCCGCCGCCGGGCCGCTGGCCAGGGCAATGCCTCCAGGGCCGATGAGGGCAAAACCCTGGGGCAGATCATCTGCGAAAACCTGTTCACCCTCTTTAACCTGCTGAACCTGGCTTTGGCGGCGGCGCTGCTGGCTGTGGGATCCTACAGAAACATGCTGTTCATGGGTGTGGTGCTGTCCAACACGCTGATTGGCACCGTGCAGGAGCTGCGGGCCCGGCGCACCATCCGCAAGCTGCAGGTGCTCAGCGCGCCATCCGTCCGGGTGATGCGGGAGGGTGCGGAAATCACCTGCAAGCCGGAGGAGCTGGTGCTGGGGGATGTGATTATCCTTTCCGCCGGCGACCAGGTCTGCGCCGATGCCATTGTGCTGGAAGGCTCCGGCGCGGCGAATGAATCCCTGCTGACCGGCGAGAGCGACCCGGTCGCCAAGCACCGGGAGGACTGGCTCATGTCCGGCAGCTATGTGACGGAAGGCTGCTTTGTGGCCCAGCTCCAGCGGGTGGGCGACGACAGCTATGCCAACAGGCTCACCCGCTCTGCCAGGAAAATCAAGCGCCCCCGCTCTGCCCTGATGACCGACCTGAACAAGCTGCTGAAGCTGGTCAGCGCCATTCTGCTGCCCCTGGGGCTGCTGCTGTTCTGCAAGCAATACTTCCTGGCTCACGCTCCCCTGGCCCAGGCTGTGCCCTCCACCGTGGCAGCCATGATTGGCATGATTCCCGAGGGGTTGATTCTCCTGACCAGCGTGGCCATGGCGGTGGGCGTGGTGCGCCTGGGCAGGCAGAAAACCCTGGTGCAGGAGCTGTATGGCATTGAAACCCTGGCCCGGGCAGATGTGCTCTGCCTGGACAAGACGGGCACCATTACCACCGGGGAAATGAGTGTGGAAAAGCTGCTGCCCTTAACCGGGAACGAGGCGAAGCTCAAGGCTGAAATCGCCCGGTTTCTGGGCGGGTTTGAAAGAGCGGCGGGTACCCTGGCTGCACTGGCGGACTGTGTGGCACCGGGCAGCGAAAAGCCCGTGGGCGTGCTGCACTTTTCCTCCAGGCGGAAAAAGTCCGCCGCCTCCTTTGCGGATGGCACCACGCTGATCCTGGGCGCGCCTGCCATGGTGCTGGGGGAGGACTATGCCGGGGAGGTCCGCCGCCTGGCGGAGGAGGAAGCCCGGCAAGGCCGCCGCGTGCTGCTGCTGGCAAAGGCCCACGGCTGCGTGACGGAGGCGGAAACGCCGCCTGTGGCGGAGGCTCTGGGGCTGATTGTGCTCCAGGACACCCTGCGGCCCAATGCGGCAAAAACCCTGCGCTATTTCCAGCGCCAGGGGGTAACGGTGAAAATGATCTCCGGCGATGACCCGCAGACTGTGTCCGCCATTGCCAGGCAGGTGGAGCTGCCCGGCTGGGACAGCTGGGTGGATGCCTCCACCCTGACCGATGAGGAAGCGCTGCAGGCCGCCTGCCAGCGCTGTGCCGTCTTTGGCAGGGTGACGCCCAGCCAGAAACGCCTGCTGGTGGAGGCCCTGAAGCAGGCCGGGCACTGCGTTGCCATGACGGGGGACGGCGTGAACGACATTCCTGCCCTGAAGGCAGCGGACTGCTCCATTGCCATGGCGGGCGGCTCCGATGCGGCGAAGCATGCCGCCCAGCTGACCTTGCTGAGCGCGGACTTTGCCTGCCTGCCGCTGGTGGTGGGCGAGGGCAGGCGGGTGATTAACAATGTGACCAGGGCAGCCTCCCTTTTCCTGACGAAAACGCTGTATTCCTTTGCACTGAGCGTGCTTTTGCTGTTCCTGCCCGGGTCCTATCCCTTCCAGCCCATTCAGCTGACGCTGATCAGCACGCTGACCATTGGCACGCCGTCCTTCTTTCTGGCCCTGGAGCCTAACCGGGACAGGATTGACGGCAGCTTTCTGGAGCGGGTGCTGAGCCGGGCCATTCCCGGCGCGGCGGCTGTTTCCGTTTGCGCGGCCCTTTCCATGATGACGGAGCACCTGGGCTGGTCAGCGGATGCGTCCTCCACCCTGGCGACCCTGTCGGCGGGGAGCATTGGCCTGGCGGTGCTGTTCACGGTGTGCTGGCCCTTCACCCCGCTGCGGGCCGGTGTGATGGCCGGGGTGACAGCCGGCTTTGCGCTGGCGGCAATCCTGCTGGGGGACATGTTCTTCCTGGTGCTGCTGACCCCTTGGCAGCTGCTGCACCTGGCGGCGCTGATTGCCCTGGGGCTGGGCATCCTGTTCCTTCTGCGGGCTGTGATGGAACGCGGGGCGAAAAAGCACCACAGCCTGGCACGATGAATGCAATTTATCCTGCATACCCCTTGACGAATTGTGCCGACTGTGCTATCATCCATACCGTCAACTGAATACCTTATCACGAGTGACGGAGGGATGGGCCCGATGAAGTCACGGCAACCGGCGTATGCTTGGTGCCAAATCCCGCAGCGCGGCACAAGCCCATTGGGTGCGCTGGCAGATAAGGACAGTCGCAAGATTGCATTCCGTCTGATTATGTGCAAATCAGGCGGTTTTCTTTTTCGACCGAAGCAAAGGAGTACACAAAATGCGCAAACTGTTTACCTCTGAATCCGTTACCGAAGGACATCCCGACAAAATGTGCGACCAGGTCAGCGATGCGGTGCTGGACGCCATCCTGGAGCAGGACCCCATGGCCCGCGTGGCCTGCGAAACCTGCACCACCACCGGCCTGGTGATGGTGATGGGCGAGATTACCACCACGGCGAAGGTGGACATCCCTGGCGTTGTCCGCCAGGTGGTGCTGGACATTGGCTACAACAGCTCCGACCTGTGCTTTGACGGCAATTCCTGCGCGGTGACCACTGCCATCCATGCCCAGAGCCCGGATATCGCCATGGGTGTTGATGCCGCCCTGGAAACCCGCAGCCAGGCGGAAAACGAAACCGGCGCCGGCGACCAGGGCATGATGTTCGGCTACGCCTGCAACGAGACACCCGAAATGATGCCCATGCCCATTGCCCTGGCCCACCGGCTGACCCGCCGCCTGACCCAGGTGCGCAAGAATGGCACTCTGCCTTATCTGCGGCCCGATGGCAAGAGCCAGGTGACCGTGGTGTATGAGGACGGCAAGCCTGTGGCGGTGGACACGGTGGTTATCTCCACCCAGCATGCGCCGGAGGTAACCCAGGAGCAGATTGCCCGGGATGTGATGGAGCATGTGATTCGCCCGGAGATCCCTGCAGAGCTGCTGAGCGAGGAAACCAAGTATTTCATCAACCCCACCGGGCGCTTTGTGCTGGGTGGCCCGGCCGGCGACACCGGCCTGACGGGACGGAAGATTATCGTGGATACCTATGGCGGCTATGCACCCCATGGCGGCGGCGCCTTCTCCGGCAAGGATCCCACCAAGGTGGACCGCTCCGCGGCGTATGCTGCACGCCATGTGGCGAAGAACATTGTGGCGGCTGGCCTGGCCAGCAAGTGTGAGATTCAGCTGGCGTACGCCATTGGCGTTGCCAGGCCTGTCAGCCTGCTGGTGGACACCAAGGGCACCGGCCTGGTGGCAGATGATGTGCTGTCCGCTGCGGTGGAGAAGGTGTTTGACCTGCGGCCCAACGCCATCATCAACAGGCTGAACCTGCGCCGGCCCATCTACAGGCAGACGGCTTCCTATGGTCACTTCGGCCGCACGGATGTGGCGCTGCCCTGGGAAAAGACCGACTATGTGGACGCCCTGAAGGCTGCCGTGAAATAATCCTTGCAATTTATGCACAAATAGGGTATACTGTTTAAGCCGTGTCACGATGAAGGTTGGGTCCCGTGCGATCCTTCGGCGTGAACCCTGTCAGGTCCTGACGGAAGCAGCAGTAAGCGTTTGCTGGATGTGCTGCGGGTTCGCCCAGCTTGAGTGGCGCGGTTTTTTTGTACAGTTTTTGGGCAAACGGGCCCGCCTGCCTGTGA
Organism: uncultured Faecalibacterium sp.; assembly: GCA_964383815.1. Taxonomy (GTDB): domain Bacteria; phylum Bacillota; class Clostridia; order Christensenellales; family Aristaeellaceae; genus UBA11524. The sequence goes on from CAYLIC010000025.1 coordinate 21,749, forward strand.
CCCCCGGTACACACGGGCACCGGGGGAAAATGCCGCATATTCAGGGAAAAAGGCAGAACCATGCCCGGCATAGGTTTTCCTGCACCCTTGACAGGGGTGCTTCTTTTGACTATAATATAAAACGCTTGTTGCGCAACAGACGTTTTGAAACATGTGTTCAGGAGGTTGTCCCATGCCGCCAAAGCCGAAATTCACCAGGGAAGAGATTGTTGCCGCCGCGCTGGACATTGTGTCCCGCAAGGGTGCGGAGGCGCTGACGGCCCGGGATCTGGGCTGCGCGCTGGGCAGCTCTGCCAGGCCGATTTTCACCGTGTTCCGCAATATGGAGGAGCTGCAGCAGGCGGTGCGCCAGGCGGCTATGACCCGCTTTGAACGGTGCACGGCCCAGGACATGCCGGGCATGCCCCTGTTTAAACAGGTGGGTATGCAGATGGTGCTCTTCGGCGCCAGGGAGCCAAAGCTGTTTCAGCTCCTGTTCATGCAGGAAAACCGCAGCGCCGCCAGCTTTGACGATGTTTTCGGCGCCCTGGGCAAAACGGCGGACATGTGCATGGCTGCCATCCGGCAGGACTACGGCCTTACGGAGCGGGATGCCCGGCTGCTGTTTGAAAACATGTGGATTTTCACCTTTGGCGTTGGTGCCCTGTGCGCCACGAAAATGTGCAGCTTTTCCGTGAAGCAGCTGGGTCAGCTGCTGTCCAGCCAGTTCCAGGCCACCATGCTGCTGGTGAAATCCGGGCAGCGCAGCCAGTACCTGCCCATGGAAACGGACAGGCTTATCCTGCGGGAGATGAACAACAGCGACCTTGAGGCGCTGTATGCCGTGCTGGCGGATGCGGACATCATGCAGCACTATCCCTACACCTTCGATGAAGCCCGGGTGCAGCGGTGGATCGCCACCAACCAGGCAAGGTATCGGGAGTGCGGCTTTGGCCTGTGGGCTGTGTGCCTGAAGGAAACAGGCGAAATGATTGGCGATTGCGGGCTGACCCTGCAAAGCATCAACGGGCGCCTGAGGCCGGAGCTTGGCTACCACATTGCCAAGGCCCACCAGCGGCAAGGCTATGCCAGGGAGGCCGCCCGGGCCTGCCTGGACTGGGCCTTCACCCACACCAGCTTTGGGGTGGTATATTCCTACATGTGGAAGAGCAACATACCCTCCGCTGCAACTGCCAAGGCCAGTGGCATGCGCCTGCTGGAGGAGTACACCAGTGAAGAAGGCCGGCCGACCCTGGTGTATGGCATCACCAGGCAGGCCTGGCAGACCATGGAGGCATGAGGATGGACGTACAAGTGGGGCGGGTGTACCGCCATTTCAAGGGTGACTACTATCTGGTGGAGGCTGTGGCGCGGGACTCGGAAACCGGAGAAGCGTGCGTGGTTTACCGCAAGCTCTACGGCGATGGCGGGCTGTGGGTGCGGCCCCTGAATATGTTTTTGAGCAAGGTGGACAAGGAGAAATATCCTCAGTGCCAGCAGGAATATCGGTTTGAGTTGCAGGAGATTCCCAGCAAAGCAAACCAGTAAGGAGTACCTATGAAGCACTTGGTTGTATACATTCATGGCAAAGGCGGCAGTGCGACAGAGAGCCAGCACTATGCACCCTTGTTCCCGGGCTATCAGGTGGTGGGGCTTGACTATCAGGCTCAAACGCCCTGGGAAGCAAGAGAGGAGTTCCCCGCCGCCTTCGATAGCCTGGCCGCAGGCTTTGACACCGTGACACTGATAGCCAATAGCCTTGGGGCGTTCTTTGCCATGAACAGTTTGCAGGATAAGCCTATTGACAAGGCGTATTTCATTTCTCCCGTGGTGGACATGGAGCGGCTTATCACCAATATGATGGCCTGGGCGAATGTGACAGAAGGTCAGCTGGAGCAGTGCAGCACCATTCCCACAAATTTTGGTGAAACCCTTTCCTGGGACTATTTGCAGGATGTACGCCGTCATCCTACCCGGTGGAGGATTCCTACTGCCATTCTTTACGGTGCTCAGGACAACCTGACCAGCCGGGACACCATAGTGGCCTTTGCCCAGCGCCACGGGGCAGAGCTGACCGTGATGGAGGGCGGCGAGCACTGGTTCCACACACCGGAGCAGATGGCCTTCCTGGACGAATGGCTTGCGGGGGTAATCGCCCGCACACCCCGGCTGACCCTGCGGCGCTTTCGTCCTGGGGATTTGGCAGACCTGTACGCATGCCTTTCCGACCCGGAAACGGTGAAGCATGAGCCCTATCCATCCATGAGCCTGAACGAAACCCGCCAGGCTATGCGCTGGCGCCTGTCCAGCAGCGAGATGCTGGCGGTGGAGCAGGAGGGGACGGTCATCGGTAATGTATGCTTGGGAAAGCGGGATTTTCAGGCCCTGGAACTGGGCTATCTGCTGAACAGGCATTTCTGGCATCAGGGATACGCAACAGAGGCATGCACGGCCCTGATTGACAGGGCCTTTGAGCGCGGCATTCACCGAATCTACGCGGAGTGCGACCCGGAAAACACCGCCTCCTGGCGCCTGCTGGAACGGCTGGGCTTCAGCCGGGAGGGACACCTCCGGCAGAATGTGTACTTCCACCAGGACCAGGACGGACGGCCCATCTGGAAGGACACCTACCTATACGCACGACTTGCGAAAGGAGAATCCATATGAAGCGAGAGCTTGGCATTGCCCGCTGCGGCCTGGCCTGCTGCCTGTGCAGCGAAAGCGCCCACTGTGCCGGGTGCAATTCCGACCAGTGCCCGGACAAAGCCTGGTGTGAAAACCGCAAATGCTCCCTGGCGAAGGGTGTGGCCCAGTGCGCCGCTTGCACGGAAAACTGCCGCAAAGGCCTGCTTGCCAAGGTGAAGCCCTATGCCTTCACCCTGTTTGTGAAGCGCTATGGCCAGGACGCGCTGCTGGACTGCCTGGAAAGGAACGAGCAGCGGGGTATTGTGTACCACCGGGAAGGTATTACCGGGGACTACGACGGCTTTGAGGATGTGGAGGAGCTGATCCGCTTCATCCAAACGGGAGGAAAAGCGTGATGGACGAGCTGCGCCCCTTTCTGAACGAACGGGGACAATTAACCGCCTTGCCAGCGAAAAACCGCAAGAAGCTGGCAGCCCTGTATTACCTGGCGGAGAGGATTGACCTGGAGCGTACCTATACCGAAATGGAAATCAGCGATCTGCTGGAGGAATCCTCCACCTTTCACGACCCGGCAACCCTGCGGCGGGAGCTGTTCAACAAGCATCTGCTGAACCGCACGGAGGACGGACGCTGCTACTGGAAGGAGAAGAATATTCCACCGCTGGTCGAGTTTATTGCAAAGCATTTGTAGGGAGGCGTTCTTATGCGCATTGAAGCAAACACCCTGACCCCGACATTGTTCCTGTCCCTGTATGCTTCTGTGGGCTGGGAGCCGCCTTGTGCGACCCAGGTTGAAGCGGCACTGGCGCACACCCTTGCGACCTTCACCGCTTACGAGGGCGAAACGCCCCTGGGCATGGTGCGGCTGCTGGGGGATGGGGGCATGTCCTTCTATGTGAAGGACTTTGCGGTGGTGCCCGATGCCCAGGGAAAGGGTGTGGGGCATACCCTGCTGGAGGCGGCGGAGGCGTACATTCTGGAGCATATCGACCCCGGCTGGGCGGTTAGCCTGGAGCTTATCAGCAGCCAGGAGGCCGTGGGCTTCTGCCAGCGCCACGGCTTTGAAACGCGCCCCTGTGACCGGGACGGCCCGGGCATGTTCAAAATGCTGAACAGGGCTTGAAATACATATGAAAAAGGGAGAGAACACCATGAATACCTTAAGGGCCATTCAGAAGGTTTTCCGTGCGGCAAGGATTATCTGCCAGATTCTGTTCATCTGCTGCATTGTGGGCGTGTGCCTGAGCATGGCAGGCGCGGTGAGCCTGGCGCTGGATGCGCCCAGCCTGAAGATTGGCGGTGTGAGCATTGCCGGCCTGGTGGAAAGGGAGGAAGGCATTTCCCGCCAGGGTATGGTGACGCTGTGCCTGTCCGGCGCCTGCCAGGTGGCGGCGCTGGGTGTGCTGGCCTGGCTGGGAAGAAACTATTTCCGCCGGGAGGAAAAGGACGGCACGCCCTTTAGCAGGGAGAGCGCCGTGCAGCTGCGGCATTTGGGCATTCACAGCATTTGGGTGCCCGTGGTGGCCCGGGTGGTGGCGGAGGTTCTTTGCTTAAACCTGCCCGGCAACACCCTGAGCACAATCCGTACTCCCGCATCCTGGGGTGTGATGCTGATTATCCTGTCCCTGGTTTGCCAGTATGGCGCGGAAGTGAGTGAAAAGCAAGCCAGCGCCTGAAAGCTACAGGAAGGGAGCTTCCCATGAATCAGCAAGCCAGCATTACAGTGCTCATGTCTGCCTATGCCCGGGCATTTCACGCGGAAAACGACCCGCGCCTGCCTTCAGCGATTCCCTGGCCCGCCAGCTGATGACCGACCAGGAGTATTCGGACATGGGCAGCTGCATCCTGTCCGGGGCGGATTTCCTTGCGCCGGAGAAAAAGGACTGCTTTGCAGATCACCGGCAGCTGCTGGCCTGCCTGGTGAGCACCCGGTTTGCGCCCACACCACTGGCCCGGGCGGCCTTTTGTGAGGAAACCTGCGCACGGCCTTCCGCACGGGCACGGAGCAATATGTGCTGCTTTTCCCGGCAGAGGCTTATCCGCCTGCTGGAGCAGCACGGCTTTCGGATGTATGAGTGGCTGCAACCGGCGGACATTCAGGCCCGGTACCTTGCCGGGCGGGACATGGCGGCCTTTGAGCACATTCATTATGTGCATGCGGCGCGCCAGTAAAGGAGGAAACATCATGCGCAAGCTATGGCCTTTGCTGTGCCTGCTGGTGCTGCTGGCAGGCTGCACGGCGGCGACCTTTGAGGGCACTGCGGTGACGGACGAAAACGGATTCACCATGGCCTACAGCATTTTCAACAGGCGGGAGCAGGCGGTGCTACACCTGGAGGCCGGCGATACCCTGCAGGTGGAAGCAGCCCACAGCGATGGGAGCATCGACCTGGTGGTGGGCCTGGCAGGCGAGGCACCCATCTACCAGGGCGCGGGCCTGGACAATGCGGCCTTTACCCTGAACATTCACCAGCCGGGTGACTATACCATAACCGTTACCGGGCACCGGGCCATGGGCAGCATATCGCTGCTGAAACCATAACAAAAAAGGCCGTACCTCTGCATTGGCGGAGGTACGGCCTTTGGTTTACAGGGCCTTCAGGGTGAAGGTGAGGGTGTAGGGCTGGTCAGCCGGGTAGGTGAACTGGGGGAGCACCGGGGCGCCCCAGCTGTCATCGCCGCCAACACCCTTGCGGAACAGGGCAATGTCCGCCACGGTGCGGCAGGAGCCTTGCAGCTCCTCCGGGTGGGCGGCGGCGGAAAGCTCCTCCGGCAGGTACGGCTGCACGCTGATTTCCAGCCCATCGCCGGTAATCTCCACACCATGGCCCTTTTCATCAGTGATGGCCATGCGGGTCACGCCCATGCGGTTGCCGCTCTCCTGGGGATTGCCGTAGCGGGTCCAGCCGTCCTTCACGGCGTAGGCATGGTTGCCCAGCAGCGCGCCTTCCTTCCGGTCGGCATAGTTTTCCTCCGGGCCATAGCCGTAGTAGCGCACCTGGTTCAGCCGGGGATCCAGCTGGAAGCTCAGGCCCAGGGCAGGCATGTCGGGCAGGTTTTCCGCACCGGGCCAGCGGAGGGTGACCTGCACGGCATCCTCTGCGGTGATGGTATACGCAATGGTGATGTCCGTGTCCGGCAGCATGGGCGCAGACAGGTGGTACACCATGCGGAAGGCGCCGCCGGCATAGGCAGGCTCCTCGCTGGAGGTGAAGTAGTACCGGCTGGCGGCGTGCCAGATGCCCTGGCGGACGGCATCGCCATTGCCCCGGTCGTTATCCGTGGGCGCACGGAACAGGGACAGCTGGGGCGCCCGGAGCAGGCATTCCCGGCCCAGCGCATCCTTGAAGGAAATCATGCCGCGGCCCTTTTGCAGCAGGGTGGACAGCCTTTCCGTGTGCATGCCCACGTTCACATCGCCCACAACGGGCGCAGGGGCGCAGGCGGGTGCCGCGGCCTGGGGCGCGGCCTGGCGCAGGATTGTTTGCCCAACCGCCATGATTTCCCCATCCGCCAGAATGGCGTGACCCCTGTGCAGCAGCTTGCAGGTGGCAACCAGCAGGCCGGTGGCAGGCACATCCCCATAGGGCAGGCCGATGTGCATTGCTTCGCCGGGGGCGATGCTGGGCAGGGCCAGCGCACCGGAGCGAATGAGCGCGCCATTGCAATGGATGCTCCACTGGAGTATCTGCCCGCTGACGGGTGCAAACAGCCTGCGGCTGCGGATGGCAACACCGGTTTCATCCGGGGTCAGCGTCACATCCTGATACAGGAAGCGCACGTCCTGGGCCTTGGGGGACAGCGTACGATCCGCCATGACAATACCATTGCCGATGAACTCCCAGTCCGTAGGCCGGTCGCCCCAGTCGCCGCCGATGGTCATGCGGGTGTGACCGTTGGGCGCCCTGGTGCGCAGGAACTGATCAACATAATCCCATATGAAGCCGCCCTGGTACATGGGGTACTTGTCCTCCAGGTCGGTATACAGGCGCATGCCGCCCAGGGAATTGCCCATGGCATGCATGTATTCGCAGTTGATAAAGGGCTTATCCGGGTTGCTGTTGAGGTAGTTTTCAACGTCCGCCGCCTTGAAATACATGCGGCTGTATACATCAGTGGTATCGGGGTAGCGGGCATCGTTGGCAACACCTTCGTAGTGCACCAGGCGGCTGGGATCCCGCTGGCGGAAGAAATTGCTCAGGTCGAAAAGGTTGCTGCCGCCGCCGCTCTCGTTACCGCAGCTCCACAGGAGAATGCAGGCGTGGTTCTTGTCCCGCTCCAGCATGGAGCGTCCCCTGTCCAGCACGGCAGGCCGCCACTCCGGGGCGTTGCCGGGCAGCAGCCAGCCCTTCAGCAGCATCCAGGAGCCGTGGGTTTCCAGGTTGGTTTCGTCAATCACATACAGGCCATAGCGGTCGCACAGGCGGTAAAACTCGCTGGTGTTGGGGTAGTGGCTGGTGCGCACAGCGTTGATGTTCATGCGCTTGAAGTTTGCAATGTCCTTCAGCATCAGCTCCCGGGACATGACACGGCCTGTATCGCAGTCGAACTCGTGGCGGTTCACCCCGCGGAACACCAGGCGCTTGCCGTTCAGGTGCATGACCTTGTTCAGCATTTCAAACTGGCGGAAGCCCACCTCCAGCCGGGAAACCTCCGCCACATGCCCGGCGGCATCCGCCAGGGTGATGGTCAGGGTGTACAGGTTGGGCTCCTCGGCAGACCAGAGCTTCACGCCGGGAACCTCCTCGTCCAGGTGCAGGCCCTGGGCGGCGGGGCGCGTCACATCCAGCAGGGTGCTGCCGCAGGCGTCCTGCAGCAGGGCGCGGACGGTACCCTCCGGGTGGCGGATGGTCAGCTCCGCATCCAGGCGGGCGCGGGTGTAGCTGTCCGTCAGCGGTGTGCGGACGAAAATGTCCGCCAGGTGGGTCCTGGGTTCAAAGGTCAGGGTCACACTGCGGTGAATGCTGCTGTACCGCCAGAAGTCCTGATCCTCCAGCCAGGTGCCGGAGCAGCGCTTGTAGATGCGCGCCGCCAGCCGGTTGGCGCCCTGGTGCACAAAGGCCGATATGTCGAAGGCGTGGGGCGTGAAGCTGTCCTCGGAGTAGCCCACAAACTGCCCGTTGACATACAGGACCAGCGCGGCCTCCACACCGGCGAAGGTCAGCACCAGGCGGCTGCAGGCCAGGTCGGCAGCGGAAAGATCAAAGCTGCGGATGGCGGTCACCGTGGGGTTATAGCTTTCGGAGACCTGCGGCGGGGTGAGCGGCTCCCGCCCGTCCCAGGGATACTGAACGTTAACATACTGGGGCACGTCCCACTCCGGATACTGGAGCTGGAACACACCTGGCACGGTGATGTCCTGCAGGGTATCGTCTGCAGTGCCGTCGGCCAGGATGCTGTCCGGCGCGTCCCCGGGCCGGAGCGCCAGGTGGGCCTTCCACTGTCCATCCAGGCTGCGCACCAGGGAGGACACGCCTGCCTCCGCCTCGGGCAGGGAGCGGTAAATCAGGTGGTCGGACACAGGGGGCAGGCGGTTGACCTGGAACACCGTGGGGTCGGAAAGCCAGGCAGGATTAAATGGCATCAAGATTCACCTCATGTCATTTGTAGTTGCCAGGGCAGCGACCCTGGCTGTTGCTCATATTGTAACAGCTTGAGGACGAATGCGCAAGGGATAGCGGAAGATTCACATGAGATAGGAAGGGTGCGCGCTTGACAAAAAGGGCGGCAGAGGCTAAGATAATGGCATGGATGGCCTGCAATGGGCCTGATTACCACGAAAAGAGGAACGGCGTATGAAATATGTGCTTGGCATTGACCTGGGAACCTCCGGCACCAAAACGGTGCTGTTCCAGCAGGATGGCGTGGCGGTGTGCTCTGCCACGGTGGAATACCCCCTGAGCCAGCCGCAAAACGGCTGGGCGGAGCAGGATCCCCACGACTGGTGGAACGCGGCTGTCTCCACCGTGAAAACCGTGCTGACCAAGAGCGGCGTTGACCCCAGGGCCGTGGTGTCCCTGGGCATTTCCGGGCAGATGCACGGCCTGGTGATGCTGGACGAAAACGGCGAGGTGCTGCGCCCGTCCATCATCTGGTGCGACCAGCGCACCGCTGCGGAGTGCGAGGAGATTACCCAGAAGGTTGGTTACGACAACCTGATCCGCATCACCGCCAACCCGGCGCTGACAGGCTTCACCCTTTCCAAAATCATGTGGGTGCGCAAGCACGAGCCGGAAATCTACGCCCGGTGCCGGCACATTCTGTTGCCCAAGGACTATGTGCGCTACATGCTTACCGGCGACTATGCTACCGAGGTCAGCGATGCCAGCGGCATGCAGCTGCTGGACGTGCCCAACCGCTGCTGGTCCGATGAGCTGCTGGAGAAGCTGGACATTGACAAGGCGCTGCTGGCGAAGGTCTACGAGAGCTGCGAGGTGACCGGCCATGTGTCCGATGCTGCTGCGGCGCTCACCGGCCTGACCGCTGACACCCTGGTGGTGGGCGGCGCTGGCGACAACGCGGCTGCTGCCGTGGGCACCGGCGTGGTGGAGGATGGCAAGGCCTTTACCACCATTGGCACCTCCGGCGTGGTGTTTGCCCACACGGACAAGCTGTCCATCGACCCCCAGGGCCGGGTGCACACCTTCTGCTGTGCCGTGCCCGGCGCCTGGCATGTGATGGGCGTGACCCAGGCTGCAGGCCTGAGCCTGAAGTGGTACCGGGATAACTTCTGCGCGGCGGAAAAGGAGGCGGCTGCCTCCATGGGCATTGACCCCTATGACCTGATGAACAAGGAAGCGGCCCAGAGCCCCATTGGCGCCAACAAGCTGATTTACACGCCCTACCTGATGGGTGAGCGCACCCCGCACCTGGATGCGGACTGCCGTGGTATCTTCTTCGGCCTGAGCGCCATGCACCAGCGGCGTGACCTGCTGCGGGCCGTGATGGAGGGCGTGAGCTACTCCCTGAAGGATTGCCTGGAAGTGCTGGCGGGCATGGGCGTTGCGCCCGAGCAGATGCTGGCCTGCGGCGGCGGCGGCAAGAGCCCCCTGTGGCGGCAGATGCTGGCGGATGTGTTCAGCTGCCCCGTTGCCACCACCGTGAACACCGAAGGCCCGGCCCTGGGCGTTGCCATCCTGGCTGGCGTGGGCGCAGGCCTGTACAGCTCCGTGCAGGAGGCCTGCCGGGCCATGATCCATGTGAACCCGGCCCAGGAGCCCATTGCGGAGAACGTGCCCAAGTATGCCAGGGTGTACGAGGTGTACAAGAAGGTTTATCCCGCCAACAAGGAAGTGTTCAAGGAACTGGCAAAACTGTAAAAACCACTGGCGGCCTTGCCCTGGAAACATGGGGCAGGGCCGCCATTTTGGTGCGGGGGAAAAGAAATTTCAAAAAGTGCTTGACATTTGGCTGGAAATCGTGTATGATAACCCTTGTCGCCGCTGTGGTGGCAATGACGCGGGGTAGAGCAGTTTGGTAGCTCGTCGGGCTCATAACCCGGAGGTCGTAGGTTCAAGTCCTACCCCCGCAACCATGTGGCTCCGTAGCTCAGTTGGCTAGAGCATTCGGTTCATACCCGGAGTGTCATTGGTTCGAGTCCAATCGGAGCCACGATAAGGCCTGTTGCATTTGCAGCAGGCCTTTTGCTGTGCACAAAAAAAGTGGGCCTGCCATTGGGGCAGACCCTTGGGGGTCAGAATTTCGCCTTGTCGGTGGGGTTGTTCAGCACGCCGAAGGCTGTCAGCAGCTCCAGAATGGCCACAACCACGGCCTCAATGGCCTGGCTCAGGCCGGTGTCGATGATGCCGACCATCACCAGGATGCTCAGCAGCTGGGCGGCAATGGCGGCGAGGGTTACGGGGGAATGCAGGCGGTTCTGCGCCATGGAATCACTCCTTTCGGTGCTTCAGGTCGCGCACGTCGTGTTGCAGTTCGGTAATGGCGCCCTCGGCAGCGTACATGCGCTCAATCATGCCGTTGTGCTTGTTCACCTTTTCCTCCAGGCGCTCGATGCGGTAGGTGGTCAGCTTGCTGGCGGTGATAATGCCGCCAAAGGTGCCTGCCAGGGTGCCCATCAGGGACAGAAGGCCCACCAGGATGGTTTCACTCATGGCATCACCCCCGGCCCAGCTGCTCTGCCAGGGCGGTGAAAAGGGCCTGGGCGGCGCCCTGGGGCAGGGACAGGGTAAGGCTGCCCTGGTCGGCTGCATCATTGGTGAGGTATTGCGCCTTCATCCAGCCGGTGTGGCCCTGGCAGGTTACCTTCGCCCAGCCGTTTTCCTGGCTGTGGATTTCGGCGCTGGCACCCACGGGCACCCGGGCCAGCAGGCTGCCATTGGGCGCTGTGCGCAGGTTGACGGTATTGCCGCTGGGTGCGGCAACGGTGGCAGTCATGGGTTCATCTCCTTCCCGGCTGACCCGGCGGAGCCAGCCGCAGTAGTTCCACCTGCCCAGCCTGCTGTCATGCAGGATGCCGGGCCCGGTGCAGTGGGTAATCACCAGGGGAGCAACCGAGGTGACCACACCGGCGTGGTAATAGTCGTTCTGGTCGGGATCGGCGGCGTAGCGGGAAGGCAGGCTGTAGGGCGTGCCGCCCGGGGCGCTGGCCTTGTACACCACCTGACCCAGGGAAAGCTCGCCTGCGGCGCGGATGGGGGACAGGCCCTGGGTTTCCCGGCGGGCGGCATAATTGCTGCCATGGGTTCCGGGCCATGCGCCTCCTGCCCGGCGAATGCCGCCAATCATCAGCCCGATGCAATCGCACAGGCCATCGGAGCCATCGTGGCCCAGCCGGTAGGAAGGCGAGGCGGCGGCAATGCAGTCGATGGCCTGCAGAAAGGCCTTAAGCGGGACTGTCCTGCTCATGGAGCTTCTCCAGCAGCTGGTTTTGCACACCCTTCAGCTGCTGCATGGCAAACAGCAGCAGGTCGTGATTTTTCTCGCCCTTCA
>CAYLIC010000026.1:0-31222 GCA_964383815.1 uncultured Faecalibacterium sp.
TGCTGCTGACCGACAGCCCCACCATCCGCGACGTGCTGCTGTTCCCCACGATGAAGCCAGTTGATCGCTGAGGCGCGGGGTGTTCAACGGAATAATACCCAGAAAAGGCTGCGAAATGCGGCCTTTTTTTCATGCCTGTGGCGATACATTCACCTGACAAAAACAGACCTGAAAAAAGAAAAAATACACCACAAAAACGCAATAATACCCCCTAGTTGCTCATTGTCGTTAATGGTAAACTAATGATACAAAAAAGATGGGTAACGGAATTGAATAAGCAACGAACGGTGTAACTCAGCGGGTGTGAATCCCGTTGAAATATAGGAAATGAGGTGCGTCCCTATGAAAAAGATCGTTTCCCTGATCCTGGCGACCATCATGCTGCTGACCGCGGCCTCCGCCCTGGCAGCCAACGCTGACAAGCCCATCATCTGGTTCAACCGTCAGCCTTCCAACAGCCAGACCGGCGAGCTGGACATGGAAGCTCTCACCTTCAACGACAAGACCTACTATGTGGGCTTTGACGCGAAGCAGGGCGCTGAGCTGCAGGGCGAGATGATCGTGAACTACCTGCAGAGCAAGGGTGCCGAGCTGGACCGCAATGGCGACGGCATCATCGGCTATGTGCTGTGCATTGGCGACGTGGGCCACAACGACTCCATCGCCCGTACCCGCGGCGCCCGTAAGGCTCTGGGTACTGCCGTGCCGGATGCCAGCCAGAACAAGACTGAAATCGTCACCATCGACGATGTGAACTCTGCCCCCATCGGCGTTAACACCGACGGCAGCTCCACCGACGTGCAGGATGGCAAGATTACCATCGCTGACAAGGAATATGTGGTGCGCGAGCTGGCCTCCCAGGAAATGAAGAACAGCGCTGGCGCTACCTGGGATGCTGCCACCGCTGGCAACACCATCGGCATCTGGTCTGCTGACTTTGGCGATCAGATCGACGTGGTGGTTTCCAACAACGACGGCATGGGCATGGCCGTGTTCAACGTCTGGTCCAAGGATGCTGGCGTTCCCACCTTCGGCTACGACGCTAACAGCGACGCTGTGGCTGCCATCGCCGACGGCTACTGCGGCACCATCTCCCAGAATGCGGACGTGCAGGCTTACCTGACCCTGCGCACCCTGCGCAACGCCCTGGACGGTGTGGACATCATGACCGGTATCAGCACCCCCGACGCTGCCGGCAACGTGCTGAGCGAAGACCTGTTCTACTATGACGAGGCGACCCGCTGCTTCTACGCCCTGAACGGCGCTGTGACCGCTGAGAACTATCAGAGCTACCTGGATGCCACCGCCCCCAATGCCAAGTTCAGCAACCAGCTGTCCGAGGCGGATGCTCCTGTGAAGAAGGTCTGGCTGGACATCTTCAACAGCACCGATAACTTCCTGAATGCCACCTACCTGCCCCAGCTGCAGAACTACGACAAGGTTCTGAACCTGGATGTTGAGTATGTGTCCGGCGACGGCCAGAACGAAGGCGCCATCGTGAACAAGCTGCAGACCTCCGTTGACGATGTGGAAGGCTATGCCATCAACATGGTTAAGACTGACAATGCTGCCGCCTACATCAACGTGCTTGAGTAATTACAAGAGTAATCCCACATCTTGATGAGAGGAAGGGTCATCGGGAAGTATTCTTCCTGGTGACCCTTTTTCTTCAAGAAAAATGAAAAAAGGCGGGAAATGAAATGGCGGAACAGCAAGCGAGAAATGTATTGTCCATACGGGGGATGTGCAAATCCTTCGGGCGGAACCGCGTGCTGGATCACATCGACCTGGATGTGAAGGAAGGCAGCATCATGGGCCTGATGGGGGAGAACGGCGCAGGCAAATCCACCATGATGAAGTGCCTTTTCGGCACCTATCAGAAGGACGAGGGTACCATTATCTTCGATGGCAGGGAGGTTAACTTCTTAGGCCCGAAGGATGCGCTGGAAAACGGTGTTGCCATGGTGCACCAGGAGCTGAACCAGTGCCTGGAGCGCAGCGTGGTGGACAACCTGTTTTTGGGCCGCTACCCCACAAACTCACTGGGTGTGGTGGATGAAGCCCGCATGAAGAATGAGGCGGCTGAGCTGTTCCGGAAGCTGAACATGACCGTGAACCTGTCAGCACCCATGAAAAATATGTCGGTTTCCGCCCGGCAGATGGTGGAAATCGCCAAAGCTATATCCTACAATGCAAAGCTCATCGTGCTGGACGAGCCAACCTCCTCCCTCACCGTGCGGGAGGTTGCCAAGCTGTTTGAAATGATGCGCAGCCTGAAGGCACAGGGCATTTCCCTGGTGTATATCTCCCACAAGATGGACGAAATCTTCGAGATTTGCGATGAGGTGTCCGTCCTGCGGGATGGCAAGATGGTTGCCACCAAGAAAACCAAGGAAACCAACATGAACGAGCTGATTGCAGACATGGTTGGCAGAACGCTGGACAACCGCTTTCCGCCGGTGGACAACACCCCCGGGGATGTGGTGCTGTCTGTTCAGCACCTGTCCACCAAGTTTGCTCCCACGCTGAAGGACATCTCCTTCGATGTGCGGGAAGGCGAGATCTTTGGCCTGTATGGCCTGGTGGGCGCGGGCCGCTCCGAGCTGCTGGAAACCATGTTTGGCGTGCGCACCAAGGCAGCAGGCCGCATGTATTACAAAAATCAGCTGATGAATTTCGCCAACTCCAAGGACGCAATGAACCATGGCTTTGCCATGATTACCGAGGAGCGAAAGGTGACAGGCCTTTTCCTGGAGGGCGACCTGACCTTTAACACCACCATTACCAATCTTTCGCATTACATGTCCGGCTTTGCCTTGAGCAACGACAAAATGATTAAGGCCACAGCCAACGAGATAAACATTATGCACACCAAGTGCATGGGGCCTTCGGATGCGATTACCGCCCTTTCCGGCGGCAACCAGCAGAAGGTGGTCTTCGGCCGGTGGCTGGAGCGCGACCCGGCTGTCTTCCTGATGGATGAACCGACCCGCGGCATTGACGTGGGCGCCAAATATGAGATTTACGAGCTGATTATCAAGATGGCGAAAATGGGCAAGGCCATTGTGGTTGTGTCCTCGGAAATGCCGGAGATTCTGGGCATTACCAACCGCATTGGCGTTATGTCCAACGGGCGTCTGGCAGGGATTGTGAACACCAGCGAAACAAACCAGGAAGAGCTGCTCAGGCTCAGCGCCAAATATCTGTGATGGGAGAGATGAAACATGGCAAATCATGAGAAAATACTCACGCTGGAGGCGGAGCAGGCACTGCTGGCGCCCATCAACGCCTATGTGGACGACATCCAGCAGAAGATTAATGTGCTGCGGGTGGATGGCACCGACAAGGTGACCAGCCTGAACAACCACATCGCCATTGTGAAGGAAAACGCCAACCTCACCAAGGCGGAGAAGCAGCAGAGCATCGCCCAGGACAGGGAGGAGCTGGCCAAGGCCAGGCAGGTTGAAAAGAAAAACAGCGCCCAGATCAACACCCTGATTTCCCAGGCTGTTGCCTACCTGGATGAACACTACGACAAGGAATACTACCGGCCTGTTGTGGCCTCCTGTGCGGAGGAGAAGGCCCGGGAAAAGGCCCGCTATGCTGCGGAGGTTGCTCAGCTGAACAAGGAGCACCAGGCAGAATATGCCAAGCTGACCAGCAAGAGCGAGCAGAAGGACGAAAAGTATGTGCACAAGAACAGGCTTTTCGATGCGAAGCTGAAGCACGAATCCGTCCTTCACGAGATTAAGGATCGCCAGCACGAGGCCTACACCCACCGCTATCACCTGCTGGACCTGCTGCGGCTGTCCAAATTCACCTTCCCGGAGAAGATAAAGCAGAAGTGGGAGAACTACAAGTATAACTTCAGCGCCAAGCAGTTCCTCCTGAACAACGGCCTGTACATTGCCATTCTGTGCGTGTTCATCGTTCTGTGCATCCTGACGCCTATCATCAAGGGCAAGCAGCTGCTGACCACCAAGAACGTGCTGACCATCCTCACCCAGGCATCACCCCGCATGTTCCTGGCGCTGGGCGTGGGTGGACTAATTCTGCTGGGCGGCACCGACCTGTCCATCGGCCGCATGGTGGGTACCAGCATGGTGCTTTCCACCATGATTATGCACAAGGGCGTCAACACCGGCAGCCTGTTTGGCCATGTGTTTGACTTCACGGCCATCCCCCTGGCGGTGAGGGTTATCATGGCACTGGTCATCTGCTGCTGCATCACCACGCTCTTTGCCACGGTGGCAGGCTTCTTCACTGCCAGGTTTAAGATTCACCCCTTCATCTCCACCATGGCGAACATGCTGATTATGTTCGGCATCATGACCTACGCTACCCAGGGCGTTTCCTTCGGCGCCATTGAGAAGGAGGTTAAAAACGTCGTTATGCCCACAGTTGGGGAGTTCCCAACCATCATACTGTGGGCGGTGGCGGTTATCCTGGTGATGTACTTCATATGGAACAAGACCACCCTGGGCAAAAACATGTACGCTGTGGGCGGCAACCCTGAGGCGGCTGCGGTGTCCGGCATTTCGGTGTTCAAGGTAACGCTGATTACCTTTGCCATCGCCGGCGTGCTGTATGGTTTCGGCGCCTGGCTGGAGTGCATCCGCATGGTGGGCTCCGGCTCCGCCTCCTACGGACAGGGCTGGGAGACCGATGCCATCGCGGCCTGCGTGGTGGGCGGCGTGTCCTTCAAGGGCGGCATTGGCAAGATTCAGGGCATTGTGGTAGGCGTGCTGATTTTCACCGCGCTGACCTATTCCCTGACCATCCTTGGCGTGGATACCAACCTGCAGTTCGTTTTCTCCGGCATCATTATTCTGGCAGCTGTGACCATCGACTGCCTGAAGTATGTCCAGAAGAAGTAATTGTCCCTGCTGCCAGCGGTGCGGGTGTGCCTGCATGCCCGCCCTGGCATTTCTTTTTGCAAGAATGGAGGAATACCCATGACTTACCAGCCTGCCGAAAACCGCTATGAGCAGATACCCTACCAGCGCTGCGGGAAAAGCGGCCTGATGCTGCCACGCCTGTCCCTGGGCCTGTGGCATAACTTTGGCGATATAACCCCCTTCGCCACCCAGCAGAGCATCCTGCGCCAGGCCTTCGACCTGGGGATTACCCACTTCGACCTGGCGAACAACTATGGCCCGCCATACGGTGAGGCCGAGCGGAACTTTGGCATCCACATGGACAGGGACTGGCACACCCACCGGGACGAGCTGATTATCTCCACCAAGGCTGGCTATGACATGTGGCCTGGCCCCTATGGGGATCACGGCAGCCGGAAGTATCTGATTGCCAGCCTGGACCAGAGCCTGAAGCGCATGCACCTGGACTATGTGGACATCTTCTACCACCACCGGCCCGACCCGGACACCCCCATTGAGGAAACCATGGGTGCGCTGGATCAGATTGTCCGCAGCGGCAAGGCGCTGTATGTAGGCGTTTCCAACTACAGTGCGGAGCAGATGCGCGTGGCCGTCAAAACCCTGCGCCAGCTGGGCACGCCCATGCTGATTCACCAGCCCAAGTATTCCATGATGATGCGCACGCCGGAGGAAGGCCTCTTCGATGTGCTGCGGGAGGAAGGCGTGGGGTGCATCGCCTTCTCGCCCCTGAGCGGCGGCATCCTCACCAGCAGATACCTGAACGGCATTCCTGCGGACTCCCGTGCTGCCCACGATCCCCGGTATTTGAAGGCCAGCGCCATTACGGAGGAGACCCTCGCCAAGGTGCACAAGCTGAATGCCATTGCCCAGCGCCGCGGGCAGAGCATGGCGCAAATGGCGCTGCAGTGGGTTGTCCGCGACCCGGTAGTGACCAGCGCGCTGATTGGCGCCAGCCGCCCGGAGCAGGTGCGGGAAAACGTGGCAGCCTTCGCCAGCCCTGCACTGAATGCCCAGGAGCTGCAGGAGATTGAGCAGATTCTGGCGGAAAAGTAAACATGCAACCATCAGGCCTGCCGGTGCTTATCGGCAGGCTTTTTCTGTGCTTGACGGCGGTATGGTGTTTCTATATAATGAAAGGCAAGAAGCACTGAGATAACCATACATGCACGAAAAAGGCGGTGAGCGTATGCTGAAAGCAGTGATAGCAGGCAGCGGACAGGCATGCAGCCTGCTGCGCCAGGTGACGGAGCAGCCGGGCCTGGAGCTGGAGGCCACCTTTGCTTCCACCGGCAGAGAGGCGCTGGCACAGGCTGAGGCTGGCGCGGACATGCTTATTGTGGAGGCACGCCTGCCGGACGGCACAGGGCAGGAGGTTATCAGCCGGGCAAAAGCTGCGGCACCCTGGCTGGAAACAGCTGCTGTGGATGGGGACATCCACCGGGAAGCAGCGGAACGCCTGCTGAAAACCATGGCGGAGCACTGCGCAACCCGGCGGGAGCTGGCAACCCTGCGCCAGACCTGCCGGGAGGCCGCCCAGTGCCTGCGGGCCTGCCTGCTACGCGACCTGCTGGCTGGCCACCTGCTGCGTACAGATGCGGAAACCCTGTGGGAGAGCTACCGCTTTCGCCCGGAAACGGAATGCCTGAAGCTGGTGCTGATGCAGCTGGACTATGGCGAGGACGCACAGCCGCTGGTGAGTCTGGCAGCGAAGCAGGCCACGGAGACGCTGTCCCGGGAGCTGGAACAGGTGTGCGGCATGCAGGTGATTTGCATGGATGGCGGTGCAGGCGGCGTGCTGCTGGGCTTTGACAAGGCGGACGGCCCGGCAGTGCGCAGGCGGCTTATTCAATGCCTGAAGCAGCTTTGCCTGACAGGCTTGCCTGCCGGCGTGAAGCTGACCATGGCCACAGGTGACACCATGACGGATGTGCAGGCGCTGGGCAATGCGGCCTGGCAGGCAAGACAGATACTGCTGGAACGCCTGGTGCAGGGCACTGGTAAGCTGCTGGAAAAGCCACCTGTGCCCTGTGGTCTGGAGGACGCTGAAGTGCTGACGGGGTACCGCCAGGCGGTGCTGACGCTGGCGGAGGACTACTCCTCCTGGGCGGTGAACCGGGCCATTGACCAGCTTGAAAAGGAGCTGCTGGCGCAGAACGCCAGCGGCGGAGAGATTTACGACGTTGTGTTCTCAGCGGCGCATCTGCTGCTGAAGCAGCCCCAGGTGGCTGACGGGAAAAGGAAAATTGACAGGTTTGGGTCCAGCATGGCGCACACGGGCCAGGCCAGCCAGCTGTTTGAAATGCTACGCACCCTGGCGGCACGCGAGCGGGATGAGTTGATCCAGCGGCAGCAGAGCGCTGGCTCCCGCCCGGTTCGCGTTGCAAAGGAATATGTGCTGAAGCACTACCGGGAGCCTGTGACCCTGGAGCAGGTGTGCCAGGAGGCAGGCTTCTCCGCCAGCTATTTCAGCACCCTGTTCAAGAAGGAAACCGGGGAGAACTTTGTCCACTTTCTTGCGCGGACAAGGGTGGAACGGGCCAAGGAGCTGCTGGCGCAGACCAGCCTGCCCGTGTCCGAAATCTGCACCCAGGTGGGCTACAGCGACCTGAAATATTTTGCGCAAATCTTCAAGAGGGAAACGGGCCTCACCCCGGGCCAGTACCGCAGGCGACGGGGGTAAGCAAAGTGAGCAAGCCAAATCAAGCCGCCATTCCTGTGGCGGTGTATAATGACCAACGTAAGGGAGATGAAGGATGATGCAGGAATGGGAGAGGAGCATTCAGCAAATTGTGCTGGAGATGGACAGATGCATCCGCGCCCAGGACGATGAGGCACTGACCCTTGCTAGCCTTGCCAGGTTTCTCGGGTACTCGGAGAGCCATGTATCGCGAAAGTTCAGTGAAATCTCCGGTATGCAGCTGCGGGATTACCTGCGCTACCGCCGCCTGGCGTTTGCCCTGAAGGACATACGGGACACCGGCGACAGCATTCTGGATATTGCGGTGCGGTATGGGTTTTCCTCCCACGAGGCCTTCACCCGGGCATTCAAGGAGGCCTACGGCGTGGCGCCCAGCCAGTACCGCCAGCACCCGAGACCCGTTGCGCTGCGCACCATCATCAAACCCTTCGATTGCTATCTTTTAGGTATAGGAGGAACAGGTATGGCACAGTCCACACAGAACATCAAGGTATACTTTGTCACCATTCCGGCCCACAAGTTTCTGCACATCAGGAATTACGAGAGCATCGGCTACTGGGACTTCTGGCAGAAGCAGAGCGCCATTCCCGGGCAGGACTGTGAAACCATCTGCGGCCTGCTGGACAGCATTCCCGGCAAGCTGGACGATATGGGCGGCACCGAGGCGGATGCGTCCGCCGGTCAGCTGATGGCGTACATCAACGAGCCGGAAGGGCGCCTCTGCAGCTGGGGCATTCCCCTGGCGGAGGCCTACGGCGTGCGCCTGCCCGTGGACTATGCTGGCCCGGTGCCTGCGCAAATGCAGCTGATGGACGTGCCGGAAGGGGAGTACATCGTCTTTGAGCACGGGCCCTTCAACCTTGAAAGCGAAAACCAGCAGGTGGAGGCGGAAATCGAGCAGGCCATGAAGGACTTCGACTACGCTGCCAGCGGATACGAGCTGGACAAGTCCCAGGGAAGGGTGTTCTATTTCTACCACGATTGCAAGCGCTTCTGGAAATATGTTCGCCCGGTGAAAAAGGCATAAGAAAAGGCGCGTCCTTCCGCTGCTGGAGGGACGCGCCCTTGCTTTATACCTTGATGGTATGCCACTTTTCGCTGTGGTAGCGGCGCAGCATCAGCACGCAGCGCAGGGACATATCCACCAGGGTGGCGGCCCAGGCGGCAACCAGGGCAATGTCACTGCGGTGCAGCAGGTTCTGGCACACATACACGCCCACCACAGCGAACACCGGGCGGATGAAGGTAACCGTCAGCAGCATGACACGGGCGGTGTATTTCACATCGCCAGCGCCGCGCAGGGCGCCGGAGGACACCACGGAGAGCATCTGCATGGGCTGCACCAGGCCCAGCACCACCATGACATTCACCGCCATCGCGCGGACGACGCCTGTGGTGTCGCCGCTGCTGAACAGGCTTACCAGCGGATACCGCAGGAAGATGCACATGGCGGCAAGCAGCAGGCTGATCGCCAGGGAAAACCGCTGCGCCAGGGTGCCATACACATGGGCCATATCACGGCGCTTGCGGCCCAGCATCTGGCCCACCAGGGATGTGCCCGCCACGCCCAGGCCATCTGCACAGGAGAAGGACAGGTTCAAGAACTGCATACAAATCTGGTGGGCGGCAAAGGCATCCGTGCCCAGGCCGGCCACAATCCTCGCATAGGCGAAGAAGCCGATGCGCATGGCAAGCTGCTCCACCATGGCGGAGGAGGCCACCTGCCACAGGGCGCGGAGGCCTTCCGCGTCGGGCTTCCAGCTATCGTGCCGGGACAGGCTGAGGAAGGCGTTTCCGCCGTGGAAAACAGCCCGCAGGCTTAGCAAGAAGCCAACAACCATGCCAATGGCGGTGGCAATGGCGGCACCCTTGACCTCCAGCCGGGGGAAAGGCCCAATGCCGTTAATCAGCAGGTAGTTGAAGAGGATGTTCACCAGGTTGGAGGTGATGTTCACCTGCATGGTCAGCTTGGTATTGCCAATGCCGCGCTGGGCGGCGCACAGGCCCATGGACAGGGCCTGAAAGGGCAGCGCCAGGCCGAGAATGGTGAAATACTCGGTGGAGGTGTCCAGGGTGCGGCCTTCCTCGGCACCGGCAAAGCGCATCAGGCTGCGGCCAAAGGGCAGCAGCAGCGCCATCAGCACGGCGGAGAGCGCCAGGGTCAGCACAATGGCGGTGCGCATGGTGGCATTGGCAGCATCGCGGCGGCCCTCACCCTTGCGCCGGGCGATTACGGCGGTAATGCCTGCGTTCAGCGCGAAGAACAGGCACAGCATAATCATTCGCGGCTGGTTCACCAGGCCCACGGCGGCAACGGCATCTGTGCCCACGGAGCTGACCATCACCGTGTCCATCATGCTGATGAGGGAGATGAGCACCATTTCGCACACGGATGGCACGGCAATGCGGATGTACTCCCGGTACATGTCCGCGCCGGGCGGCAGCAGGGATTCGCCGCTGCGGAGGGATTTGGGCAGCATGCGGCGGGTGTCAAAAAAGTGGGTAACAAAGCTGAACATAGCGCAACCTCTTTTGTGTGAAATCACTTTATTATAGCACAGTTGCAGCCCGCTGTCACCAAAAAGAAAAAACCTGCACCCGGATGGATGCAGGGCAGGGGAACGGGTTAGGCAACTTCCTCAACCAGCAGGAAAATGCCCAGGATTTCGGTTTCGAAGACCATCGCGCCATCGATGATCTCACACTCGATTTCCACCTGCTCGCCGTTTTCGTTCATCACCGGCAGCTTCAGGCCGGTTGCGTCATCAGCCATGGGGATACTCAGCTTCACAGCGGACTTGAGGGTCATGGCGCGTTGTTCTCCAGGAGGGAGATGGTCAGCGCCTTCTTCACCAGCAGGTTGGCACCGGTGTCCAGCTGGATGGTAACCTCGGGTGCGCTTTCGTACACAATCAGGGTAACATTTTTGGCTGGACTCTTCTTTTCTTTGTCCTCGCTTTGGGGAACAGTGCATTCCCAGTGATTTTCGGAAAAAGTCTTTTTTTCGTACTGTGCATGGGCGCAAACCATCTGGCAGGTGTTGCGCTTGCCGGCGGAGGCGTTCCACTCATGGGTACAGAGGTCAGTGGGGGTACTCAGTCCGCCTTCCGCGAAGGCCGCTGTGCACAGCATGGTTTCAAGCAGAGCCAGGCAGCACAGCAGGAAAAACGTTTCATTTATTCACAGCTCCTTCCAGGTTGGTATGATCGTATTATAGCACCCAAGTTTTTCAAGAAAAACGATTGCATTTTTACCAAAATACATTATATAATACAAAACATTACCAAATATAATGGAATAATTACATGGGCGGACAATCCCGCGGCGGAACGGTGGAAAAGGCGCCTGTTCTCCTGCTGTTTTTGTTTGCAATCCCGGGCGGATTCCAGCGGGAATGTGTTGAATTGGACGGTTGGCTATGGTAGAATAGGCGTGAAGCATTGCCCGGGCGCCGGGCTGCAAACAGGAGGAACAGTGGATGAAGGGTACTGTGACAAAGCTGCGGGAGGCTGACAGCGTGCAGCTGCCTGCGGAGATGCTGAGCGTTTCCATTTCGGCTGAGCAGGTGGAGGACGAGCTGCGCCAGCTTTCCATGCGGCACGCGGGCAAGGCACCGGCGGAAAAGGTGCAGCCGGGGGACATTGTGGCCTGCCAGCCCTGCGCTGCCTATGCCGATGGGCGGCGGGTGCTGCTGTTTACCGGGCTGGACATTCCTGCGGCGGCAGATGCAGTGCAGGCTGCACTGGGCAGGCAGGCAGGCGATACCTTCACCTGCACCCTGGCAGGGAAGGAAGCAAGCCTGACGGTGGAGACCATTACCCGCCTGACCCCCGCTGCGGTGGATGACGGGCTGATTGCCTCCCTGCACATGGACGGCGTGAGCACCGTGGCGGACTATCGCCGGTACGCGGCGGACATGCTGAAGCGCCGGGAGCAGGCCGACAAGGCCAAGATGGCTGTTGGCTATGTGATGGAGCAGATGCTGGAGGGCAGCGAGTTTGCCTACGACCAGGGTGAACTGGATGCATACTATGCCGGGCATTTGGCGGAGATTATGGCGGAATACAAGGCGTTCGGCTTTGAGGGCACGGAGGAGGACATCCGCCACGATGTGCTGCAGCAGCTGAAGCAAGGCTGGATGGCAGAGGAAGTGTGCTGCCGCAGCGGCTATCAGCCGGACAAGGCTGCCGTGGAGCAGGAGGCCGACCAGATGCTGGAGATGATGTCCCTCATGGGTGAGCCTGCGCCCGACCGGGAAACCATGGTGGAGGAAAGCCTGCGCAATGCATATATAATGGAAATGTTCCGCCAGCTGGAAACCCTGGTGAACGAGAAAATGGGAGGCTGAGAATATGGCAACCGTGGAACTGAAGGGTGACCGGTGGGAGGCCTTTGCCCAGGCGGACTATGCGGTGATTGACTGCTATGGCGATCACTGCCAGGCCTGCGTGATGCTGGCACCTGTCTACGATGCGCTGGCGGACGAAATGCCCGGCGTGGCCTTTGGGCGCATCAACATCAGCGAATATCAGGACATTGCGGAAAAGTACCATGTAACGGCCATGCCCACGCTGCTCTACTTCCGCAAGGGTGAAAAGGTGCACGAGAGCGTTGGCTCCATGGACAGGGAACAGCTGCTGGAGCAAATGGCCCGGATGCTTTATCAGTAAGGGAGGATGGGAAATGGCAAAGATTCGCCTGAACGAGGACAAGGACGTTGTGGCCCATGTGCGGGAAGGCCTGAAGCGCACCGGCGGCTATTGCCCGTGCCGGCTGGAGCGCAGGGAGGAATACAAGTGCATCTGCCAGGAATTCAAGGCCCAGTGCGCTGACCCGGACTTCGAGGGATACTGCCACTGTATGCTGTATTACAAGGAAAAGTAAAAGGAGGATACGACAAATGAAAAAGGTATTTGCGGTGATGATGGTGCTGGCGATGGCTCTGTGCATGATAGGGTGCAGCAGCCTGTTCAGCGACAACAGCATTGTGAAGTTTGACGAGGTGTACACCCACAAGGATCCCCAGGGCCTTTCCTACACCGAGCGCATGGCGCTGATGAACAAGAACTTCGGCTCCCAGCTGGTGGAAATGGTGAACGCCATGGCCTACCCGGACATCATGAAGTATGACGGCCAGGGCAACATGGTGGGCAGGTATGAGTACGACGAGAGCACCGGCATGGCTTCCGGCTGGTACGACCTGAGCACGGGCGCGTTTGTAGCGGAGGAGATTGAGCTGGGCAAGCCGGATGAATCCCTGATGCTGAAGCTGAACGGCACCGTGACCCTGTGCGCCGTGGTCTATGGCAAGGATGACAAGTGCGTGGGCGCCTATGTGTACACCTTCCTGAGCGACAAGGCGGACAAGGATGCCGTGCTGACCAACATGTCCATGTTCTACGGCATGAACCTGGAGGCGGAAAGCGACACCATGCTGGCCTGCAAGATGGACGAGGCTGCTGTGAACGACAAATTTGAGGAGTATGCCAGCCTGTGCGGTGAGCCGATGACGGACAGGAGCGCCGCCGCTTATGCGGACACCCTGAAGATAGAGCTGGGCCTGCGCAACTACGGCGTGAACCCCTTCAAGCCCACCACCGCCATGAAGGATCCTGAAGGCCTGCAGTACGACACCAAGCAGGTGTTGACCTCCAACGGCACCTATTCCTTTGAGGATGAATCCCTGGAGAAGGACATGAAGGTGCGTACCGATGTCATCTATGGCTATCAGGGCAAGGCTGTGGCCCACTACACCTATTACGAGTACAACACCAAGGAAGCCGCCGACAAGCTGATGACAAACGCCACGGGCAACATGTTCTCTACCCCCGAGCGCGTGAGCGACACCGTGGTGATGGACTTCCAGGACAGCAAGGCCCTGGAGGAGAACATTGCCCTGTACATTGGCTACAACGTGATGACGGATGATAGCTATGACAGCTATGTGACCAACATGGAAGACTCCTATTTCCTGATGCGCTACGAGAACTGACACACAGCAGAATAACCGGGCGGGTGCCGTATGCTCCGGCATACTGCATCCGCCTTTGTGTATGGAGGAACCCATGGGAAAGCATGCAAAAGAAAAGACCCTGGGGGAAAGCTGGAGCGCGCTGCTGCGAACCATTCGCGACCTGCACCTGCCCTGGGTGAAAATTGCCATCACCCTGGCCCTGAACCTTACGGAGACCACCCTGCTTTTGAAGCTGCCTGTAACCACATCCAGCCTGATGAGCGGCAGCATCACCGGCCAGGCACTGGGAGAGGCCATTGTGTACTATGTGCTGACGGGCGTTATCAGCGTGGCCTCGGTGTCCGCGATGGCCTGGTCCCAGGCCTACAGCTCCCGCAGAACAAGGGAATCCCTTTGGCGGAAAATGCTGGGCATGCGGATGGACTTCTTTGACAGAAACGACCCTTCCGAGCAGATGAGCGCCATTACCAACGACGCCAGCGCCGCCCAGAACCTGGTGAGCATCATTCAAAACCTGCTGCCTGCCATTTACTATGTGGTGGGCGCCATGGTGACCATTTCCGGCTATCACTGGGTGATGGCACTCTCCTGCTTTGCGCTGTTCCCGCTGAAGTACCTGTATGCGTTCATCATGGGCCGGGTGTTTCAGAAGAGCAACGCCCGGCTGTACCAGCGCATTGGCGTGCTGACAGGCTTTCTGGCGGACCGCATTGCCCACCTGCCGCTGATAAAGACCTACACCAATGAAAAGGAAGAGGAGCGCAAGGGTGAGGAGGCCTGCCAGCAGCTGCTGAAGGCCAACATGCGCATTGTCCACCAGGACAATACTGCCATTGCCATTACCTCCGTTATGGACATTCTGCAGAAGTTTGCCGTGGTGGTTGTGGCAGTGGTGCTCCTGCGGAATGGGGAAATCGACCTGGGAACCTGGATGGCCTTCTTCCTCTTCAGCCTGAATCTGTTCTCCTACATGGATCAGGTGTTCGACTACTGGACGCGGATCAAGGGCTTGCAGGGCAGCTTCAGCCGGGTGGTGGAAATCATGCAGAGCGAGGAGGAGCCCACAGCCGGCAGCAGCGATATTCCCGTGGAAGGCGATGTGCGCTTCGACCATGTGACCTTCACCTATCCCGGCAATGATGCACCTGCCCTGGAGGATGTGTCCTTCACGGTGCCCAGGGGCAGCTCTGCCGCCATTGTGGGCCTGTGCGGCAGCGGCAAGACCACTGCCATCAGCCTGCTGGAGCGCCTGTACCTGCCGGACAAAGGCCGGGTGATGATTGGCGATACCGATGTAAACGCCCTGTCCCTGCCGGATTACCGCCGGCGCATGGCCTATGTGCAGCAGGGCGCCGGGCTGTTCAGCGGCACCATTCGCCAGCTGGTGACCTATGGCATGGAGCGTGCAGTGAGCGATGAGGAGATTCTTGCTGCGGCGGAAAAGACCGGCTTTGATGAATACCTGGCCCTGTGCCAGGACGGCCTGAGCACGGAGGTTGCCTCCGGCGGCGGCTCCATGTCCGGCGGGCAGGCCCAGCGCCTGGTGCTGACCCGGGAAGTGCTGCGGGGCGGCGACATGATGCTGCTGGACGAGCCCACCAGCGCCCTGGATGTGCGGGTATCCGCGAAGATTCAGCAGACCATTGATACCATGTTTGCAGGCAAGACCCGCATCCTTGTGACCCATGACCTGAGCTTTGCCCGGCAGTACGACAAAATCATCGTGCTTTCAAAGGGCAGGCTGGTGGGCGAGGGAAGCCACCGGCACCTGATGGAAACCTGCCAGGCCTACCGGGACATGATTGAAAACACGAGGGAGGAGGCTGCGCAATGAGCAAGATGAAAGACCTTCTCCACCGCATGGGCAGCTATTTCCGGGTGCTGAAGGGCGTGAAGCTGCCGTGGGTGCTGATCATCATCAGCATGGGCATTTCCGTTGCGGAAGGCCTGCTGAACCTGGATGTGGCCCAGATGACGGGCGAGATTATCGATGGCACGCAGAACGCCATTAACGGCGCAAAGCTCATGGACTATATCACCCTGACAGCCTCCACCGCACTGCTGACCATTGCCAGCAGCTACTTCTCCCAGAAAATGCAGCTGACGGTGACCCTCCGGGTGCGGATGAAGCTGTGGCGGAAGATTATGCACCTGCCCACCAGCTTCTACGACCAGGACAACGGCAACGAGCTGGTGAGCCGCGTTACCTCCGATGCGTCTGCTCCGGCGGCGCTGTTTGATACGGTGGTGGTGTGCGGAACCTCCATTGTCACAGTGGTGGAGGCCTTCTCCCGCCTGTACGATACCAATGTGATGCTGGCGAATTACTCCCTGCTGATGGTGCCAATCATCATGGCGGTGTTTGGCCTATACAGCTATTTCCAGTTCACGCTGGGCGTGTACGGCACACGGGTTACCGCCGGCAGCATGGGTTACCTGGCGGAGCGGGTGCGAAACTTCCGGCTGATTAAGAGCGCGGTGGCGGAGAAAATCGAGGCCAGGCTGGGCAACCGCACCTTCAGGCGGATGTACATTTCGGAGTTCCTTACCTGGCTGACGGTGGCTGCGTTTCAGATTATCAACAGCCTGAGTGCCATTGTGTTCATTGTGATTGTGTTCGTTATCGGCGGGCAGCTGGTGCCCCAGGGCGTGCTGACCGTGGGTGACCTGACCAGCTTCTACATGATTACCAGCGTGGTGGGCATGCACCTGGGCCTGTTCTTCCTGAATGCAGGCTCCCTGTTTGCCACCTTTGGCACCATGAAAAAGACGGCCCAGGTGATGGACACCCCGGACGAGCGCCAGAAGGGTGCCGATGTGCCCGTGGCCTGTGCGGATATTGTGTTCGACGGTGTGGACTTTGCCTATAGCGAGGAGCGGGACGTGCTGAAAAACGTGTGCGCCACCATCCCCATGGGCAAGGTGACAGCCATTATCGGCGGCAATGGGGCAGGCAAGTCCACCATGTTCAAGCTGCTGACCCGGCTGTACGAGCCCAAGGGCGGCAGCATACGCTTCATGGGGGAGGACATTGCCAGCCTGGAGCTGACCCAGTGGCGGGACAGGTTTGCCTATGTGTTCCAGAAGGATCCGCTGATCAGCGGTACCGTGCGGGAAAACCTGCTCTACGGCCTTGACAGGGAAGTGACGGAGGAGGAAATGATTGCTGCTGCCAGGCGGGCCAACTGCTACGATTGCATTATGGCCAAGCCTGGCGGGTTTGACGAGGACGTGGGCCTGAACGGCGCTAACTTCTCCGGCGGACAGGGGCAGTGCATTTCCATTGCCCGGGCCATGCTGCGGGATGCGGACATTCTCCTGCTGGACGAGGCTACCAGCAACCTGGACGTGGTGAGCGAGGCCGCTGTGACCGATGCCCTGAACCACCTGATGGAAGGCCGCACCACCGTGATGATTGCCCACAACTATGCCGCAACCCGCAATGCCGACCACATTATCGTGATGGCGGATGGTACTGTGGAGGCAGCTGGCAGCCCGGGTGAACTGCTGCAAACCAATGCCTATTATCAGGCGTTTACAAAAACGCTGTAACGTGGAGGTACTGATGATGACCAACTGGAAGCACCCTGGCTTTACCCTGACGGGCGAAACGCCCCTGCCGGAGCTGGGCGGCGTGCTCTACCGCATGACCCACGACAAGACCGGCCTGGAGCTGGTGTGGCTCAAGCGGGCGGAAGAAAACAAAACCTTCGGCATCGCGTTTGAAACCCTTCCCTGGAACGACACCGGCGTTTTCCACATCCTGGAGCACAGCGTTTTGTGCGGCTCGGACAAGTATCCGGTGAAGGAACCCTTTGTGGAGCTGATGAAAAGCTCCCTGAACACCTTCCTGAATGCCATGACCTTTCCGGACAAGACCTTTTACCCCATTTCCAGCCGCAATGACAAGGACTTTGTTAACCTGATGCGGGTGTACCTGGATGCGGTGTTTTGCCCGCTGATTGCCAGCAAGCCGGAGATTTTCTACCAGGAAGGCTGGCACTACGAGCTGGACGGGGAAGGCAACGCCTCCTACAAGGGTGTGGTGTTCAATGAGATGAAGGGCGCATTTGCCAGCGCGGACACCCTGGCCAATGGCGGCCTGGAGAAGCTGCTTTTCCCGGATACGCCCTATGGCTTTGTGTCCGGCGGCGACCCGGAGGCTATTCCGGACCTGACCTACGAATCCTTTGTGGACAGCTATCGCAGGTTCTACGCGCCCTCCAATGCCTATGTGTTCCTGGATGGAGATGTGGACATTGAAAACGTGCTGTACATAATCGAAAGCGAATACCTTTGCCAGTTTGAAAAAACCCAGCGCATGGCGCCGCCTGCCATGCAGCAGCCCGTGACTGGCGAAAACGAAGGCTGGTATGAGCTGGCGGAGGGCGAGGAGCCGGAAGGCAAGGTGCGCCTGTCCCTGGGCAAGGTGATTGGCACCTATGACCAGCGGGAAAGGCTGGTGGGCATGCAGGTGCTGGCAGAGGTGCTCTGCGGCAGCAATCAATCGCCCCTGTGCCGCGCCGTGCTGGGCGAAGGCCTGGCGGAAGAGGTGACCATGCAGGTCAACGATGGCATCCTCCAGCCGTGGGTCATGCTGGATGTGAAGAACCTGCGGGAGGAAAACATGGGCAAGGTTCAGCAGGTGCTGGAAAAGCAGCTGCACGGCCTGGCAGATGGCGACCTTGACCATGCACAGCTGGAAGCGGTGATGGCAAACCTGGAGTTCCGCATGCGGGAGGGTGACTACGGGCGCTTTCCCAAGGGGCTGATCCTGGGCATGGCGGCGCTGGAAAGCTGGCTCTACGGCGGCGACCCGGCGGCAAACCTGCAGGTGGGCGACCTGTTTATCAACCTGAAAAAGAAAATGGCGGACGGCTATTTCGAGCAGCTGATTCGCGATGTGCTGCTGGACAATCCCCACAATGCGCGGCTGGTGCTGCGGCCCTCCTGCACCCTGGGCGAGGAGCGCCGGGCCAGGGAGCAGGCGCGCCTTGTGCGGGAAACCTCCGCCTGGACGGAGGAGGACCGCGCTGCCATGCAGGCCCGGCAGGACAGGCTGACCGCCTGGCAGGAGAGCCAGGATACGCCGGAGCAGCTTGCCACCATTCCCCAGCTGGCCCTGGAGGACATTCCCGACAAGCCGGAATACATCCAAACAGAGGAAACGTTGCTGGCGGGCATTCCTGTGCTGAAGATTCCCCAAAGCACCGGCGGCATTGCTTATGTGACCCTGACCTTTGATGCGGACATGTGCACCGCCCGGGACATTTCCTGCCTGAGCTTTGCAGGCAGCATGCTGGGCGAAACAGCCACCGTGAAGCACGGCGCGGAGGAAATCATCAACCAGATGCGCCTTTTGTGCGGCGAAATGGACGTTCGCCCCATGGCGTTTGTTCAGCATGGGGATCCCAGCCAGGTAACCACCAGGCTGTGTGTATCCTTCAGCGCCCTGCAGCCCAATGCAAAGGCGGCCTTCGCCCTGGTGAACGAGATTCTGACCGGGAGCCGCTTTGCGGAGGCGGACACCCAGGACATGCTGCGCCAGACCAGGATGGATATTTACCAGCGGGCGGTGATGGCGGGCAACAGCATGGGCGTTGGGCGAATGCTGGCCCAGTTCTCTGCCGCCGGTGTGGTGACGGACAGCGCGGGCGGTGTGGCCTATTATCAGTGGCTGAAGGATGCCGACGAGCATTGGGATTTTGCCGCCCTTGAGCAGCAGATGAAGGCCGTGCTTGGCAAGGTGATCAGCCGCAATGGCGCAATGCTGTGGGTCAGCGGCCTGGAGGACGACCAGGTGGCGGAGCTGGCCCAAATGGCTGCAACTCTGCCGGATGTGCCCGCCCAGCCAAAGGCTATCATTACACCCTGGGGCAAGCGGAAGGAAGGCATTGCCATTCCGGCGGACATTGCCTTTGCGGTGGCAGGCGGCAACCTGCTGGCCCATGGCGGTGCTTACAGCGGACACATGCAGCTGGCCAGCCAGATGATCAGCTTGGGGTACCTGTGGAATGTTATCCGTGTGCAGGGCGGCGCCTATGGCACAGGCATGTTTGCCCAGAACAATGGCCTGGCAGGCTGCTACTCCTACCGTGACCCGGCTGGTGCGGCCTCCCTGGAGAAGTACCGGAGCTGCGCTGCCGTCCTGCGGGAAATGGCTGAAGGCATGGAGGACTATACAGGCTTTATCATTGGCGCGGTGGCGGCGGATTCTCTCTTGCTGACGCCCAAGTCCCGGGCGAAGGCTGCCGGGCAGCGGTACCTGTGCCAAACCAGCTGGGACAAGCTGTGCCAGCGCCGTGCCCAGCTGCTGAGCACCACAAAGCAGAACCTGCTGGCCTGTGCAGATGTGCTGGAAAGCACCCTGAAGGATGCGGGCATCTGCCTGGTGGGCGGCAGGGAACAGCTGGAGGCGTGCAGGGAGCTGGAGAGCATCATTACCCTTTAACAGCAAAACGGAGGAAACCATTGCGGCTTCCTCCGTTTTCTTATTTGGTTTGCTGGCGATAGAACCTGCACAGGTCATGCAGGGCGCAGGCTTCGCATTGTGGGCGCTGGGCCTTGCACAACCGGCGGCCGTGGTGGATTAGCTGGTGGTGGGCGTCGTACCAGTCCGTCCTGGGAATGGCACGCATCAGCTGCCTTTCAGTTTCCTCCACGGTTTTGGCATCCGCCAGGCCAAGACGGTTGCTGACGCGGAACACATGGGTGTCCACCGCCAGGGCAGGCACGCCAAAGGCGTTTGCCAGCACCACATTGGCAGTTTTGCGGCCCACGCCGGGCAGGGCGGTCAGCTCCTCACGGGTGGCGGGCACTTCGCCGCCGTGCCGGGCCACAATCAGGCGGCAGGCCTCGATGATGTTGCTGGCCTTGCTCTTGAAGCCGCAGCTCCTTACCATGGGGAAAAGCTCCTCCACACTGGCCTGCGCCATGGCGGCAGCATCGGGAAAGCGGGCGAACACTGCCGGGGTGACCTTGTTCACCTGCTTGTCCGTGCACTGGGCGGAGAGCATGGTGGCAATCAGCGTTTCATAGGGGTTGGTGAAGTGCAGCTCCGGGCCTGCATCGGGGTAAAGTTCCCGCAGGGCAGCCAGGATGGTTTTCTTTGCAATGGGCGGCATGGGGTGCCTCCTTACATTCGCATATTGGCAGGGATGCGGCTGAACAGCTTGTCCATGCCCATCAGCAGCACAATTTTCACCGGACACTCCGCCAGGTTGGTCAGGAGCCTGGTAGGCAGTTTTGCCCAGAAGGACTTGCTGTACTGCATGTACACCCACAGGGAGTTCAGGCCCATTTCACCCAGGAGAATCACCGGGGCAATGGCCAGCACGGCCCTGGGCCAGGTGATGTCCTTTTTGTGGAGCACATACCCATACCAGGCGCCGGACAGGGCGGCGGTGATGGTGTAGCCCGGGAAGTATGCCCCGTAAGCATGGGTGAAGAGCACAAAGTTCAGCACATCGCCCACGGTGCCTACCGCCGCACCATAGCCTGGGCCCATCAGCATGCCTGCCAGTGCAATGGGCAGAAAGCCCAGCACGCTCAGGCGAACCTCCGGCATCAGCTGAATGCTGAAGCGCCCCAGCACCACGTTCAGTGCCACCAGCAGCGCCAGCAGCACCAGCTGCTTTGTGGACAAATTGTTTTTTTCCGTCACAAAAAACACCTCCTGCGAGAAATGACGACTCGCAGGAGGCAGCTTGCGCAAGCAGCGGGATGCGCCGCTGGCATCGCGCCGGGAGACCCGGCTTCGGTTCGTGACAACTCCCCGTTCACGAAAACTTAACGCGCCAGCAGCTACTCTGCCTGATACGAATCATGGGTATTGTATACCGTTTTGCGCCCGTTGGCAAGGGACAATCACAGGCCCAGCATGGCGGCGCCAATCATGCCTGCATCCGCGCCCAGCTTCGCCAGCTCGATGCGGGAATAGGGCATGGTTTTGTAAAGGAGATAGTTGGGAACCTCCGCCTTCACCGCGTCCAGCAGGAAGCTGCCGGACTTGCTGACGCCGCCGCCAAGCACCACGATTTCCGGGTCCAGGAAGTTAATCACATTGGCAATGGCCTGCGCCAGGTAGTTCACATAGCGGCGGAAAATCTTCTTGCCCTGCTCGTCACCCTCCCGGGCGGCATCGAACACGGTTTTGGCGTTGATTTTGCCGGTATCGCCGCCGCACAGGGACATAATCAGGCTGTCCGGGTGCTGGGCAACAGCCTCACGGGCCATGCGGATGATGGCTGTGGCGGAGGTGTAGCGCTCCAGACAGCCGCGGGAGCCGCAGGTGCACTTTTCGCCGTCCAGCTCCAGAATGGTGTGACCCAGCTCGCTGCCCACGCCGTGGTAGCCGCTCCACACCTTGCCGCCCAGCACAATGCCTGCGCCCACGCCGGTGCCCAGGGTGAGCATCACGCTGGAGTGGCTCCCGGCGCTAACGCCTGCCACGCTCTCCGCCAGGGCGGCAACCGTAGCATCGTTATCGATAAAAACGGGCTTGTTGATGTACTTGCGGAAGGTTTCGTTCAGGGGGACATTGTGCCAGCCCAGGTTGGTGCAGAAGGGGACAATGCCTGTGCGGGGATCCACAATGCCGGGCACGCCCACGCCCACGGAGGCCAGATCGTCCAGGGAATGGCCGCTCTTCTCCAGGGTGTCCAGGGCGCATTCTGCCATTTGCTTCACCTGCTCGTCAAAGGGCAGGTCGGTGCGGGTGACGATGCCGCCCTTTGCCAGCAGGTTGCCCTTTTCATCCACAATGCCGGCCTGGATGCCGGTGCCGCCAATGTCAATGCCAATATAAACCATGGGTGCTTCCTCCTTCAATCAGTCCAGCTGATTGGTTTTTTTCATAATCATTTCGTTCAGCCGCCTGTCCAGCTCGTGGGCGGCGGAATAGCCCATGCGCCGCAGGGACAGGTTCCGTGCCGCCACCTCGATGATGATGGCCAGGTTCCGGCCCGGGCGCACAGGCATGATCTGGTGAGGAACCTTCACACCCAGGATGGTGATGGTTTCCTCGTCCAGGCCAAAGCGGTCGTATTCCTTGCCCTGCACCCAGTGCTCCATGTGAATCACCATGTCGATAGACTTGCTCATGGCTACGGCGCCAATGCCGAACATGGCCTTGATGTCAATGATGCCAATGCCGCGAATCTCCATGAAGTGGCGCACCATTTCCGGGCATTCGCCGGTCAGGCGATTGTCGCTGACGCGGCAGATGTCCACCACATCGTCTGCCACCAGCTGGTGTCCGCGCTTGACCAGCTCCAGCGCCGCCTCGCTTTTGCCCACGCCGCTTTCGCCGGTAATCAGGATACCCACGCCATACACATCCACCAGCACGCCGTGCCGGGTGACACGGGGCGCCAGGCAGCGGTTCAGGTAGTTGATGGCGGTAAAGGTGAACTTGGTGGTAAGCATGTCCGTTTGGTAAACGGCAATGTCCCTGGCCCGGGCGGCATCCAGCAGCTCCTGGGGTGCGGTCATGCCACGGCAGATAACCACGCAGGGCAGGTCGTAGGAGAAGTACTTCTGCAGGCGCTCCTGCCTCACCTCCGGCGGAAGAGATTCCAGGTAGGTCATTTCCACCTTGCCAATCACCTGGGGCCGCTCAAAGGCGAAATACTCGTAAAAATCGCAAAACTGCATACCCGGGCGGTTCAGGTCGGCAGAGCGGATGTCCCACTCCACCCTGGTGGATGGTGACAGCTCTGTCAAATGCAAGGCGTTGGCGAATCCGGCTGCCTGTATCATGCTCAATCCTCCTTCAGAATGTGCTGCTGGATATAGCGGGCTACGCCGTCCTCCTCATTGGAGAGGCAGGTGGTGGGAATGCGGGCCTTCACATCCTGCCAGGCGTTTGCCATGGCCACACCGTGGCCTGCGGCTTCCAGCATGCTCAGGTCGTTCAGGCTATCGCCAAAGGCAATGGTGTTGCCCATGGAGAAGCCCATGTGTTCCGCGCACCACTGCAGGGCATTGCCCTTGGTGGCCTGGCTGGGATTGAACTCCAGGAAATAGGGCTTGGAGCGGGTAATGGCAGCCACATGGCCCCATTTCTCCTGGGCCTCCTGCATCAGCTGGGGGATGCGTGCTTCATCGTCAATCATCAATAGCTTGGGTGTTGGCTGGGTGATGAAGGCGGGCAAATCCGGCACATGCTGGTATGGTGTTCCCGTGGCCTGCTGATAGATCTGCGCAAATGAGCAATCCTTGCTGTAATAGAAGCGGGTTTCATCGTACACATGGGCGTAGATGCCCTTATCCCTGGCCCAGATGGCAATCTCCCGGGCCAGGCCTGCAGGCAGGAGCCGCTGCATGATGACCTGGTGGGCAGGCGTGCGAACCTCGGCACCGTTGCAGCACACATAGCAGGAGGCACAGCCGATGAAGTCCACCTTGGTGCCCATGCTGCTGCTGGTGCGCCCGCTGGCGGGAATAATGCGGATGCCCTTTTCCGCCGCCCGGCGGAGCACAGAAACCGTATAGGGGGAAATGCTGCCATCGTCGTGCAGCAGGGTATCGTCCAGATCAAAGGCAATGGCCTGAATATCCATAAATGGCTCCCTTCATAACACTCCAGTTTATTATAACAAAAAAGCGCAACAAATGCTACTATAAACAGCAACTTTTTGCGAAACGAAAGGAAGGATTTGCGGTAGGGAAGATGGAATCTTTTATGTATCACCCTGCATTATGCAGCGAAGGAGCGAAAACATATGATGGAACGCAGCGAAGCCCGCGCCAAGGCAAAGGCCCTGGTTGCTCAGATGACCCTGGAGGAAAAGGCCTCCCAGCTGAGGTACGATGCGCCCGCCATTCCGCGGCTGGGCATTCCTGCCTACAACTGGTGGAACGAAGCCCTGCACGGCGTAGCCCGGGCAGGCACTGCCACGGTGTTCCCCCAGGCCATTGGCCTGGCCGCCATTTTCGATGAGGACTTCCACCAGCAGGTGGCAGAGGTCATCTCCACCGAGGGCCGCGCCAAGTATAATGCTCAGTCCGCCCACGGCGACAGGGATATTTACAAGGGACTGACCATGTGGAGCCCGAACATCAACATCTTCCGTGATCCCCGCTGGGGCCGCGGACACGAAACCTATGGCGAGGATCCCTACCTGACCAGTCGGCTGGGCGTGCGCTTTATCGAGGGCCTGCAGGGCAAGGGCAAGTACATGAAGATTGCCGCCTGCGCCAAGCACTTTGCCGTGCACTCCGGCCCGGAGGAGCTGCGGCACGAGTTCGACGCCATCGCAACCCCCAAGGACATGACCGAAACCTACCTGCCCGCCTTTGAAGCGGCGGTGAAGGAGGCCAAGGTGGAATCCGTTATGGGCGCCTACAATCGCACCAACGGCGAACCCTGCTGCGGCTCCAAGGCCCTGCTGGTGGACACCCTGAAGGAGAAATGGGGCTTTGAAGGCCACATTGTCAGCGACTGCTGGGCTATCCGCGACTTCCATACCCGGCATATGGTGACCTCCACCGCGCCGGAATCCGCCGCCCTGGCCCTGAAGAACGGCTGCGACATCAACTGCGGCAACACCTACCTGCACATGATGCAGGCCTACCAGGAAGGCCTGGTGACGGAGGAGGACATTACCGCCGCCTGCGAAAATGCCTTCACCAGCCGGTTCCTGCTGGGAATGTTTGCGGATGATTGCGAGTATGACCAGATCAGCTACCTGGAGAACGACACGGACGAGAACAACGCCGTGGCGCTGGCTGCTGCGGAAAAGTGCATGGTGCTTTTGAAGAACGATGGCATTCTGCCCCTGGACGACAGCAAGATCAAGACCATTGCGGTCATTGGCCCCAATAGCGACAGCCAGGCTGCCCTGTATGCCAACTACTATGGCATGTCCAGCCGGTATGTGACCTTCCTGGAGGGTATCCGCGCCTATTGCAGGGAGAAGGGCATCCGGGTGCTGTACAGCAAGGGAAGCGCCATGGCGAAGGACCGTGTTCAGGGCCTGGGCCAGGCCAACGACCGCATTGCTGAAGCCGTCAGCTGTGCTGAGGCGGCGGACGTGGTTATCGCCTGCGTGGGCCTGGATGAAACCCTGGAGGGCGAAGAGGGCGATACCGGCAACGAGTATACCTCCGGTGATAAATTTGACCTGCAGCTGCCTGCCACCCAGCGGGTACTGATGGAGGCCCTGGAAAAGACCGGCAAGCCGCTGGTGACCGTGGTGGCTGTTGGCTCCGCGCTGAATGTGCCCCAGGGCAACGCCCAGCTGCTGGCCTGGTATCCCGGGCAGGCAGGCGGCACCGCACTGGCGGAGATTCTGTTTGGCAAGGTGTGTCCCTCCGGCAAGCTGCCGCTGACCTTCTACCACGATGTGAAGGACCTGCCGGAATTCACCGACTATAACATGACCAACCGCACCTACCGCTATTACACCGGAACGCCGCTGTATCCCTTCGGCTTCGGCCTGAGCTACGCCAGCTTCACCACCAGCGACATGAAGGCTGACAAGGACACCGTGACCGTTACCGTGACCAACCATGGCGACATGGCGGCGGAAAACGTGGTGCAGGTCTATGTGAAGGACAAGACTTCCAAATGGGCCACGCCCAACCCGCGCCTGGCTGGCTTTGCCCGGGTGGCGCTGGCTGCCGGCGAAAGCAAGGCCGTGCAGGTGAAGCTGGACGCCCTGGCCTTCACTGTGGTGAACGATGCGGGTGAGCGCATCAGCGATGGCAAGCGCTTCGACATTTATGCCGGCCTGAGCCAGCCCGATGCCCGCAGCGTGGAGCTGATGGGTCAGGCACCGCTGCACACGGTGCTGGAGCTGTAACCAAATACGCAACAGGCTCGCCTCTGTAAATGAGGCGAGCCTGTTTTTCGGCATGCGTTGCACTGCGCCTGGCAGCGCAATGTGGCAAGCTGTGCTTATAGCACGCGCAGCAGCTTGCAAAGGTAAATCATCACAAACAGGGTGCCCATGGAAAAGATGGTGGTCAGCACCACCTGGCTGGCGGCAAGAGGGCCATCGCCGCCCATGGATTCTGCCATGGGATAGCTGCTGACGGCGCAGGGCGCGGCAAAGAGAATCAGGATAACGCCCAGCTCCGCTTGGCGGAAGCCCAGCAGAATGCCGATCCCCACCATAACCACCGGGAGAATGGCCTGCCTGAGCAGCACCGTCCAGGTCAGCAGGCAGCGGTTGTCCTTCACACCCTTCCAGCACAGGGAGGCGCCCAGCACAATCAGCGACAGGGGAGAGGTGATGGAGCCAATATCCGTGCATACCTTGTCCAGCGCGTTGGGCAGGGTGATGCCGGCAAACAGGCAGCAGCAGCCCAGCACGCAGGCGATAATCAGCGGGTTGGTCACGATGCCCTTCAGGAGGGAAAGCGGGTTGGCCTTGCTGCCGGAGGGTGCGGACAGGGCGACCACCGCCAGCACATTGTTGGCAATGATGACAACGGGCAGCGCCAGCGTGACGGCGATGGTGCCTGCCTCGCCAAACATGGCCTTCGCCAGCGGAATGCCGAGAATGGCGAAATTGGTGCGGAAAATGCCCTGCACCATAACGCCTTGCTTGCGGGGATCCTTTACAAACCGGGGCACCAGCAGGTATGCCGCCAGGAACACCGCCAAGATGCTCAGCAGCACAAAGGCCTCGAATGCCAGGCCCGGCGCGATGGAGGTATCCAGCCCGCGAATGTTGTTGAACAGGAGCACCGGCAGGAACAGGCGGAAAATCAGCTTGTTTACAGCGCTGGCGGTTTCCTGGGTGATGAGCCCAATCTGCCTGATGAACCAGCCCAGTGCAAGCATCAGCAAAATTGGCAGCATAATCCCCAGAGTGATTTGGAACTCTGCCAAGGAATCGCGTCCTTTCTTTGGTATAAGGGCGTATCAGTCGCCAAAGGAAATGCCCATGTTCCGGGCGGTGATAACCATCTGCTCGTCCGCAGGCACCAGCTTGGGCACGCCGGCAATATCGCTGAGCTTGTTGTGAACAATGTCGTTGCCCTTCAGTGCCACGGTAACGCCGTAAACATCGTCGCGGATCAGCTCTGCCGCGTGAACGCCAAACTGGGTGGACAGCACCCGGTCGTAGGCATTGGGGCTGCCGCCGCGCTGGATGTGCCCGGGCACCACGGCACGGGCCTCCACGCCCACCAGCTCCTGCAGCTGCCGGGCCACATAGGCGCTGGCGGAGAAGTGCTCGGCGGCGCGCCGGGCCTCCCGTTCCTTCTTCTTCAGCTTAGCCTCCTCCCTGTCCATGGCGCCTTCCGCCACGGCGATGATGGTGAAGCCCTTGTTGGATTTCGCTCTGGCTTCCACCACCTTGGCCACCTTGCTGATGTCATAGGGAATCTCCGGCACCAGAATCACGTCTGCTCCGCCGGCAACGCCGGAATACAGGGTCAGCCAGCCGGCCTTGTTGCCCATGATTTCAATCACCATGCAGCGCCCATGGGAGGCGGCGGTGGTGTGAATGCGGTCAATCACCTCGGTGGCAATGTCCAGGGCGGTATGGAAGCCGAAGGTGAAGTCCGTGCCGTACAGGTCGTTGTCAATGGTTTTGGGCAGGCCAATCACGTTCAGGCCTTCCTGGGAGAGCAGGTTGGCGGTCTTGTGTGTGCCGTTGCCGCCCAGGGTCACCAGGCAGTCCAGCTTCAGGTTCTTGTAGGTTTTCTTCATGGCGGCAACCTTGTCCACCTTGTCCTCGCCAATGACGCGCATGTTGCGGAAGGGCGTGCGGGCCGTGCCAAGAATGGTGCCGCCCAGGGTCAGAATGCCGGAAAAGTCGCTGCGCTTCATCTCCTGGTAGTCACCTTCAATCAGGCCGCGGTAGCCATCGTGAATGCCGATGATTTCTGCATCGAACATCTCATAGGCAGCACGGGTCACGCCACGGATGGCAGCATTCAGGCCGGGGCAGTCGCCGCCGCTGGTCAGGATACCGATACGCTTTTTCATAAAAGAAACCTCCCTTGCTCTTGAATCTCAGTCATACTTCGGTTATTATAACATGTATGAGGGAAAATGGCTACTTCTTTTTGCGGAAAGCAGTGCTTTTTGTCCGGGAACCTGACCTGAACGGGTGAAAACCATGCAAAAAACACAAAGGAGCATGAACATGAACATCAATTATGAGGAGCTTTTTAACACCCTGCACCCCGGCTTTTTTGACCGGGAGAGCATCCGTAGCCTGCCGCCGGAGGATGTTTCGGAGGAGCAGATCCTTGACCTGCACACCTTTTCCGCCGATGCGGTGCAGGTGAGCTGCCCGGGGCATATCGCCTTTGGCATGTATGAGGGCGACATGGAAAGCCTGCGCCAGGCTGTGGCAGAGGTGGCCGAGGACTGGGTTTCCTATTTCAACAAGGGTGACAGGGTGTACTGTGCCATGGACGGCGACCGGGTGGTCAGCTTCTGCCTGCTGGACGTGTTTGGGGAGTACAGAGGACTGAAGGTTGCCGGGCCTGGCTGCGTGGGCACGGTGCCCAGCGCCAGGGGACAGGGCATTGGCCTGAAAATGGTGCAGAACGCCACGCAAATCCTGAAGGAACAGGGCTACGACCTGAGCTACATCCATTACACCCATGTGGG
The DNA here is from genome assembly GCA_964383815.1 of uncultured Faecalibacterium sp. Lineage (GTDB taxonomy): Bacteria > Bacillota > Clostridia > Christensenellales > Aristaeellaceae > UBA11524. The sequence continues at coordinate 29,148 of CAYLIC010000026.1, forward strand.
CCACTGGTATGCCCGGCTGGGGTATGAAACCATCCTGCACTGGAACGCCAGGGGCCTTTGCACCAAGGGCTGACAGGCCGCCGATGTTGACGAAACCGCGGAAAAGATGTATAATTTTCAGTGGGCCGGGAGGCGCATTTTTGTGTGCAGATGCCTGGCGTGAAAGGTGATTGATCGAACGATGCAGGACAGCACGAGGCCATACAAGCGAGGCAGAAAACACTCAGTCATGTTGATGCTTTTCGACCTGGCTTTGCTTATCGTGTGCGATGTGCTGATGCTGGTGGTGTATCCCAGCAGCATTACCCCGCTGGATGGTGCCTCCACCGCCGCGCAGATGGTGATGAGCGCCGCCAGCGTGATGGCCTGCCGAGGCATACTGGGCATATACAAGCAGATATGGCGCTATGGCGGCACCACCCAGTATATGCGGCTGCTCTTTGCCGATGCCCTGGGCGGCATTGCATACCTGGTGCTGATGACGCTGCTGCCCTTTGGGAAGATTACCGCACTCCGTGCCCTGACCATGGTGGCCCTGAACCTGCTGGCAGCCATTGGCATGCGGCTGATATACCAATACATGTACGAATACAAAAGCCAGCAGCAGCCCATCACCAAGGTGCTGCGGAAGATCACCTACGCGCTGACGGGCATTAAGGTGGAGCCTGTGGGCGCCAATGGCAGGCCGGTGAGCCACAGGATAAACATTGCCATTGTGGGCGCAGGCCGGGTGGGTGTGATGCTGGCGGATGAGCTTTTGCGCAACCCTTCTGCGGCCTATCAGCCCTGCTGCTTTGTGGACATCGACAGCGAGAAGATAGGCCGGTACATCAGCGGCCTGCGGGTGTTTTCCGAGGAGGAGTTTACCATGGATGTGGTTGCCTCCTTTCCCATACAGGAGATTGTTTTCGCACTGCCGGATGTGGACGCGGAATACAAGCAGGCCCTTTACAACCGCTACAAGACCACCGGCTGCAAGATTAAGGTGTACGACTATCCCGACCCACAGCGCATGGGCAGCAAGCGCACCCTGCACGACTTTGATGTGACGGAGCTGCTCTTCCGCAAGCCGGTGGAGTTTGCCGATGAGCAGACCACCCGCTACTACGCCGGGAAAACCGTGCTGATCACCGGCGGCGGCGGATCCATCGGCAGCGAGCTGTGCAGGCAGATTGCCCAGATGGCGCCCAAGCGGCTGGTGATTCTGGACGTGTATGAAAACGGCGCCTACGACATTCAGCAGGAGCTGCGCATACGCTATGGGGCCAGGCTGGACATGGCGGTGGAGATTGCCACCGTGTGTGACAGGCAGGCCCTGGAGCACATTTTTGCCAAGCACCGGCCGGACGTGGTGCTCCACGCCGCCGCCCACAAGCATGTGCCGCTGATGGAGCACAACTGCGTGGAGGCTGTGAAGAACAATGTGTTTGGCACGCTGAACATGGTGGAGGTTTCCGAGAAATACGGGGTGGAGAAATTCACCATGATTTCCACCGACAAGGCGGTGAACCCAACCAACGTCATGGGCGCCACCAAGCGCATGTGCGAGATGATTGTCCAGAGCCGCACCGGCACCAGGACAAACTTCTCCGCCACCCGGTTTGGCAATGTGCTGGGCAGCAACGGCAGCGTGATTCCCCTGTTCCGCCGGCAGATTATGAACGGCGGCCCGGTAACGCTGACGGACAAGCAGATTATCCGCTACTTCATGACCATTCCGGAGGCCACCCAGCTGGTGCTGCAGTCCGGCGCCATGGCGCGGAACGGCGAACTGTATGTGCTGGACATGGGCAAGCCGGTGAAAATCCTTGACCTGGCGGAGAACATGATTCGCCTGAGCGGCTATGAGCCCTACAAGGACATTGACATTATCGAGATTGGCCTGCGCCCCGGGGAGAAGCTGTACGAGGAGCTGCTGATCCGCACGGAGGAAATGGACAAGACCAGCAACAGCCTGATTTTCGTGGAGCGGGACAAGCCGCTGACCATGGACGAGATCGGCGAGAAGCTGGCGCTGCTCTCCGCCGCCATCGCCACTGATGACGATGAGGCCGTCCGCACTGCCCTGCACCAGG
>CAYLIC010000027.1:0-29809 GCA_964383815.1 uncultured Faecalibacterium sp.
GTTGCACCCACCGAGCCTGATTTGCACCCGGCCGCACCCATTTTGCACCCAAACGCACCCATTGCCAAACGAAAGCTGTATTGCAAAACGGTAGCCCGAGATTGTATCATTTTTTGAGTCATTTCACACACCGCCCGGTCAGGTTCGCCTGCCGGGTCTTTTTATGTGGCAGCCTGCAGCCTTTGCCAGGCTATGAAACTGAATGCAAAGCGGCACCGGAAGCCATTCGCTCCCGGTGCCGTTTTTTTCGCCTGTGTGGCGCTTATTTCACTTCTCCGTCCCAGAAAAGCAGCTGGAAGGCGGGATAGTTCTTGCCGTCCACCGACAGCTCGCCGGTGCACTGGCCGTACATCTTCTGCTTGCTGCCTGTCTCGAAGGTCGGCTCCTCCATGGTGACCACATACACAATGTCCCGGTAGCCGCTGGCGCTCTTCCCAGTGGTGCGCATGCCCATTTCAATCAGCCAGGAATCGTCCGCCTGCTGGGTTTTGCCAACGCAGTACAGCTCATAACCCATGATGCGCCCGGTGTAGCCCTTGATTTTGCTGGTCAGGGTGCTGTAGGCAGGCTTGCAGGCCTCATCACGGTAGCGGGCCTGGATGTCCTCCTCCGTCAGGGTGCGGGTGCCAATGGCGGTAAAGCGGCGGGTGGTGTAGTTCTTCTTCTGGAAGGACAGGGTGATGTTGTAGTTGCCTTCCTCCTTGGTGGGCACCTTGAAGGTGAAGGTACCGTTGGCATTGGTGGTCACCTGCTTGTCGAAGAAGTCATCCACCAGGCACTGCACCTTCACGTTGCGGATGGTCTTGCCGGAGATGACCAGGGTATCCCCTTCGATGGTGGAGGCCTCCGTGGCCCCAAAGTCGATGGGCATTTCCTCATCGAAATTCACCGCCAGCAGGCCTTCCTGATAGGTGGTGGTGTCAAACACCAGCTCCTCCGTCACCACGCCCTGGTTGTCCACCGTCATGGTCATGAGCCACACGCCCTTTTCCGGCAGCTGAATGTCCATGGAGAACTTGCCCTTGCTGGTGGCGTCTGCCTCCACCAGGATTGGTTCAGGCGAGGACATGCGCATGAGCACTGCGGTAAAGTGCAGGCCCGGGTCGCAGGTGCCCTCCACAGTGAACTTGCCGGTGTCGGTTTCCGTGGGCGGCATTTGGGTGAAAACCACCTTGCTCACCACATCCAGCGGCTTGCTCAGCGTTTTGGTGAATTTCCAGGACTTGTTCAGGGCGTTCAGCACGTTGGTATCGTTGCCCTTCACGTTGCGGCCCAGCACCTTATAATCAATGGTGATGGTGTATCCGTTGCGGATGGTGCGCCGGGCCAGGCCGCTGTAGCTTTCGCCGTTCAGCTCCCGCTTGTACTTCAGCATCAGGAAACGTCCACCGTTGGAATACTTCTTCCACTCGGCGCTGGAATAGCTGTAGCCTTCCGCCTTATACTGGGCGCCCTTCAGGTGCTGGGAGCGATAGGAGGAACGGGTGGCAGGCGTCTGCTGGTCGATATCGAAGTAGTCCTGGGCCATGGCATCCTGCACGGCGGTGAACTCGATGCACACGTCATCGTCCTTGCTCCAGGCCTGGGCCAGCACGCCACGGGCGGCAAAATCCGCCTGGAGAGCCTCCAGGGTGGAGCGCCTGTTGGCAATCCACTCCGGGTGCGCATCCATGTTGGCAGGCGTAATGATGATGAAATCATCGTCAATCTCGCAGGTGGCATAAATGCTGTCCAGTGTCAGGGTGGATGCTGCGGCGCTGGCTACGCCCAGCAGGCACAGCATCGCCACCAGCGCCAGGAAAAACTTCTTCATCAAGAAAGCTCACCAGCCTTAACAATAGTGATGGAATCGGGCATACTGCCTCACATAGCATTATAGCACACTCCTGCCCCTTAGGCAAGAATTGGCGTGTAACAAAAAAACTGTGCCGGGCCTTATTCCTCCCGGGGCAGCAGGTTGCTCACATAGGGCCGCTGCCCGGAGAGCACCTCATCGTAAAAGCGCTGCTTGTGATCGATATAGGCCAGGCTGTCCTCCAGCTGCCTGATGCTCTCCAGCAGCTGCACACGCTTGTCCTTCAGCATTTCCTTTCTCCGGGGGATGGAGCCTTCACCCTCCAGGCACAGGCCCACATAGGCCCGCATTTCCTGTATGCTCAGGCCGCAGCGCTTCAGGCAGCACAGGTTCCGCAGCCATTCCACGTCCCGCTGGTCGAAAACGCGGCGATTGTTGGCGTCACGCTTTACATTGGGCACCAGGCCTTCATTGCAGTAGTATTTCAGGGTCTGATAGGTCATGTTCAGTTCCCGGCAAACCTGCAGCATGGTATACACGGTGCATTCCTCCTTATTTTTTTGCAAAACCCCTTGACCGGTGGCTACAACCGGTTGGTATAATCGATGGTAACAGGCGGTTGCAACCATTGTAGCACAGCAGCCGCCGAAATTGCAACAGGAGTGTGACACAACATGAAGGTACTGCTGGTTAACGGCAGCTCCCGGGAAAACGGCTGCACCGGCGCCGCGCTGGAGCAGGTTGCCCGGAGCCTCCAGGCGGAAGGCATCGAAACTGAAACCATCTTCATTGGCAATGAACCCATGGCAGACTGCCTGGCCTGCCGCTATTGCTGGAAAAACGGCCGCTGCGTGCTGAACGACGGCATTAACGAATTTGTGGAGAAGGCCCGCCAGGCCCATGGCTTTGTGTTTGGCTCCCCGGTGTACTACGCACATCCCAGCGGGCGGCTGCTGACCTTTATGGACAGGGCGTTCTACTCCGGCGGCTCCGCCTTCCTGTTCAAGCCTGCCGCCGCCGTGCTCACCGCCAGGCGCGCCGGAAACACCGCCTCCATGGACGTGATTAACAAATATTTCACCATCAACTGCATGCCCATCGTGTCCTCCACCTATTGGAACCATGCCTTCGGCAGCCCGGATGGCATCAGCCAGGACGCAGAAGGCCTGATGACCATGACCAACATTGGCAAAAACATGGCCTGGCTGCTGAAGTGCATCGCCCTTGGCCAGAAAAACGGACTTCCCCACCCGGAGAACCAGAAGGTGCTCACCAATTTCATCCGCTAAGCAAAATGGCCTGACTCCCTGTGAGCCAGGCTTTTTTTGCGTTTTCCCCGCCGTGCACACGCCGCCCTTATGGGGCATGCTGATCCATATTTCATCCGCCAAGTGCTGGACAAAGGTTGCCAAATGTGTGGATGGGCATGCAAAAAGGGCCGCCCCGTAAAGGGCGACCCAAGGGATCTGGGAGAAATTACTTCTCGTAGGCAATGCCGGCAGCGTCGAAGCAAGCATGGATGTGCTCAACCTTCTCGGCAACATAGGCATCATAGCCATAGTCCTTGCACTTGGTGACCATTTCGTTCCACAGCTGGTCGAAGGCCTCGTCGGACTCGGCATACACGCAGTTCCAGGAGCCCTGCTTCATCACAGGAGCGAACAGAGCGCGGGCTTCCTTGTTGGCCTGGCTCATCTCAGGATAGGTGTAGGCGATGGCGGCAGAGGGCACCAGGGAGAAACGACCGGTGTTCTTGTACAGCTCAACGCCGTTGGCAGCGCCGTTGGCATAGTCAGCAGACCAGGCCTTCTGCAGCTCGGTGTTGTAGCGCTCGCCATAGCAGGGCCAGCCCTTGTAGGAGTAGGAGTAGGTCTTGCCGGGAACGGGCTGCTCCAGGGCCAGCAGGTTGTGGTTGAACTTGCTCTCGCCGTCCTCGAAGGTGCCGCCGCCGTACTCAGCAGGCATCTGGGTTTCCTTCTTGTTTTCCTGGCACTGCCAGCCGAACTCGGTCATGCAGGGCACGCCGTTCTCGTCGTAGTCCCAGCACAGGCCCTTGGGGCCGTAGTTCTGGATGATGGTGCCTTCCTCAGTGCACAGCCAGTCAAGAACCTCCAGAGCGCGGTCGGGATACTGGCAGTTGGCGCCGATGGACCAGGCGCGGTTGCCGCCAGCGGTGGTAATGGTCAGCTGCTGGGGAGCGGAGTCCTCAATCAGGAAGGTGGTGTAGCCAACCTTATCAGCAGCGCGCTCGGCAGTGTTGTAGTTGCCGATGATCCATCCCCACAGGGCCATCAGGTAACGGCCGTTGGTCAGCTTCTGGGAATAGGTATCGAAGTTCTGGGAAACGGACTCGGGATCGAACAGGCCTTCGCGATACATCTGATTGTTGACCTTCAGAGCGCGATAGTACAGGCTGTCCTTCTCCAGGGGGTTCACAATGTCGCCGGTGGCGTAGTTCACGCCCAGGAAGTCAGCTTCCTTATAGCCGTAGAAGGTCATCAGGTCCCAGGTGAACTTCATCACGCAGTCCTCCCAGTCGCCGAAGCCGCCGTAGGCATACACCTTTTCGCCGTCAGCGTTGGTGGGCACGGCTTCCTGCAGGGCCTTCATGAAGGCGGGCAGGTCTTCCAGGGTCGTCAGAGCAGGCTTGCCAGCCCTCTCCCAGGCGTCATAGCGGATCTGCAGGGCATAGCCGGGGTCGATCAGCTCGTTCCACACGCCGTCCTCAGCAGCAACGCCAAAGGCCCAGCCGTAGTTGCCGTCGAAGCCGGAAGCCTTGCTGAAATCGCGAACCTTGGCCATGGCCTCGGTGAAGTACTGGTTCAGGTTGGCGTAGGGGGTCATGTCAACCTCGTCCAGGTTCATGATCAGCTCAGCGTTCAGGGCCTCGGTGAAGTTCTGGCCCAGGTCGCCCCAGCAGATAATGTCGCCCAGCTCCTCCGCGGACAGGCCAGCGGTGAAGGCGTTGGGGTCAACGTTGGAAGAGATGAACTTCAGGCTCACATTGAAGCGGTCCTTCAGCTCTTTGGCAAACCAGCCAGCCTGATCGCCGGCGAAGTTCGCCACCTGAGAGAACACAGTCAGGGTGATGGGCTCACGATAGTCCTCGGCAAACGCCATCGGCAGAGCGGACAGCATCAGCATGAGGGCAAGAACCAGGGAAAGGATCTTTTTCATGATTGGGTTCCTCCTTGTTTTTTTATTACCACCTGCGGTCAACAACGCAGGCTGTAACCATTGTTTGCTCCCCTTAGCCCTTCACAGCGCCAATCATAATACCCTTTACAAAGAAACGCTGGAAGAAGGGATACACGCACAGAATGGGCAGGGTGACCACCATGGCCACGGTCATCTGCACGGAGAGGGATGTCTGCTTGGTGGCAACGCTTGCCAGGGCGTTGGTGTCCTGGGTGGTGCGCACCAGCGCCGCCAGGGATTGTGCCTCGCGCTGATACTTGTACAGCAGGAACTGCAGCGTGTAGTTCTTGCCGGAAGGCATCAGCATCATGGTATCGGTGAAGGAGTTCCACTGGCCCACAGCGGAGAAGATGCACAGCGTGGCCAGGATGGGGGTAATCAGCGGCAGAATCACCGAGATGAACACCCGGGTGTAGCCTGCGCCGTCCAGTGTGGCGCTCTCCTCCAGGGACGGGGGCAGGCCCTCGATGAAGGTCTTCACCAGAATCACGTTGTAGGGTGAAACCAGGCCGGGAATCACATACACCCAGAAGTTGTCCAGGAAGCCCAGGTTCCGCAGGTTCATATACCAGGGAATCAGGCCGGCGGAGAAGTACATGGTGATGATGATCAGCCTGTACCACACCTTGCGCAGCCACATTTCCTGCTTGGTAACCAGATAGCCCAGGAAGGCGCAGCCAGCCACCGTCCACAGGGTGCCCAGCACCGTGCGGGCCACGGAAACAAACAGCGCATCCATAATGCCGGGAATCTTCAGCACCTGCACATAGTTCTCCAGGTGAATCTCCCTGGGGTACAGCTGAATCTTGCCCAGGCGCACCAGCTCGTTGGAGGAGATGGTGTTGATGAACAGGTAGTAGAACGGGAACACGCAGGCCAGGGTGATGAGGAAGAAGATGGCGTAGTTTACCACATTGAAGGCAACATCACCCGCGGACAGCTTGATGTGGCGGGGGCGATTCATGTCCTTGGTTTCCTTGCTCTTTGCAATACTCATGTCATCGCACCTCCTTACATGATGGACTCGCCGCGCAGCTTCTTGGAAGCGAAGTTGGCGGAGAACAGCAGCGTTACACTGACAATGGTTTTCAGAATGCCAATGGCTGTGGCGAAGGAATACAGCGTGGTGCCGTTGGAGGCGATGGTGATGTTGTACACATACAGGTCCAGCACCTCAATGGTGTTTTTGTTCATGCTGTTCTGGAACGCCAGATACTGATCCATGCCATTGTTCAGGATGTTGGAGATGCTCAGCATCAGCAAAACGAAGAAGGTTGGCAGCAGGCCAGGCAGGGTGATGTAGCGGATCTTGGCCCAGCGCCCGGCGCCGTCCACCTGTGCGGCCTCGTACAGCTCCTGGTCGATGCCGGAAATGGCAGCCAGGTACATAATGGCGCCCCAGCCCAGTCCCTTCCAGGTGCCCCAGGCCCACATCTTCAGCCATATGTGCTGGCTGCTGTTCAGCCAGGCCACCGGCTGATCGATAGCGCCTATGCCCAGCATGAACTTGGAGAAGATGCCTGTGTCCATGGCGAACATTGCCATAGCAAAGGAGAACACCAGCGCCCAGGAGATAAAGTTGGGCAGGGTGGTGAAAATCTGCACAAATTTCTTAAACCGCACATTGCCAATTTCGTTGAGGAAGATGGCGAAAACCATGGGCAGCCAGCTGGTGGCCAGGCCCAGGCCGGACATGCCCAGGGTGTTCTTCATCACGCGGATGATGTTCTCCCTGTGGCCCGGGTTGGTAACAAGCTCAGTAAACCACTTCAGGCCCACGAACTCCTGCTCGGACATGGGCTTGCCAAACTGATAGTTGTAGAAGGCGTAGCTCCAGCCGTACAGGGGCAGATAGCTGAACAGGAACACCGCCAGCAGGAAGGGAAGCATCATCAGGAAGAGCTTGTACTTCTTGGGCAGCTCGCTCTGGTCGGCAAACCAGGAGAAGAAGGCGGCAAACACCAGCAGCGGTATAGCGGCATAGAGGAACACCGTGCCTGTGGCTGTACCAATCACCTTGGGCATCTGCATGGATACAGCCATCCACGCCACAGCCCGCAGCACCGCAGCGGACAAAAGCAGCGCCACCACAGCCTTCTTGTTCTTCCGTACAGCCGTCATGGCCAGGCCAGCCAGCGAAACGGCGATGCACGTCCAGGTCAGGATGCCATAGGTGCGGGTCAGCCCGGACATGATGTCCGCCACGTCCCTGTCGGTCAGGTTGCCGTTCGTGGAGGCTTCCTCGCTATACATGGCCTTGCCCTGGCTGCTCTTGGGGGAAAGCAAATCCTCCGGTGCGGAGAAGGTCAGCGCCTGCACGCCGCTAAGCTCCACCGTGGACTGAACCTTGTTCATGCCCGGCTTGGTGAAGGAAAAGCTCATGCCCGGCGCCAGCATGGTTGCCAGGGACACCACAATCAGCGCCACGGTCACCACAAAGTTCCGCTGCTTCTCGGGGATGGGGTTAACGAAATAGGGCTCGTTGGCTGTGCGGATGCTCATCACGCCGCACATGGCTGTGGCAAGGGACAGGAAAACCATCATCACCGGGAAGATGGTCAGGGTGCCCAGGCCCAGCTTGCTCAGCTGGCGGGTGGCGGAGGTGAACATGTCGCCATCGCCCACCGTCAGCAGGCCCAGCACCGCAGCGGTGACAAACACCAGCGCCAGCACCTGGCAGCACACGCCAAACCACTTGTCTACCCTGGGGATGAAGGCCAGCAGCGCCGCCAGCGCCAGCAGCACCAGGCCTGCCAGCAGCATCACATTGGGCGCAGTGGTCGCGGTTTTGATCAGGAAAACGCCCTTGATGTTGTTCGCATCTGCGGAGAAGGGCTCCAGGGCCGCCAGGTCGCCTGTCATCACATCGGCAAAGGTGCCCTTGTCCTGGGCCAGCTGCAGCAGGCTGGCTTCCCTGCCCAGTGCCTCATCCAGGATGGACAGGCTCCTGTTCATAACAGCTGCGTCCGCCGGGCTTGCCGTTACGGTGTCCGGCACGGAAACCACATGTCCGGGCAGCAGGGCGCACAGCAGGGTTACCAGCGCCAGCGCGCCGCCCAGCACGCGCCAGGCTTTTTCGGAAAGGTCAATGCTGTCCTTCTCCTTAATCACCATCACCAGCAGAATCAGCGCCTGGGCAATCGCCATCACCAGCGGCAGCCAGGGCCAGGCCTGCATTTCCAGCAGCAGGGTGAACAAAAGAGAATCGCTCACGTTGCTGAACTGCTGGGCGAAGGTGTACAGCGTCAGCGCCGAGGCCAGGCTGATGCCCAGGGAGAGAATCAGCGCGCCGCGCCTGCGCCACAGGGCAATCAACGCCGCCAGCGCCAGCAGCACCAGGCCAGCCAGCAGGTATCCCTGGCCAAACTGGGCCAGGCTCAGCCCGGGCACGGCCTCTGTGGGCAGGGCGTTTGCACCCTTGAGCAGCACATCCGCCACGGAAATCGTTGCCGGGAACTTCTCGGTAATTTCCGGGGCAATCTGGCTGTGCACCTGCAGCTTGGCAGCCGGCAGGAACAGCAGGATTACAGCCAGGAGCACCGTCAGCAACGGCAATAACCGCTTTTTCATCATATCATCCCATCTTTCCTGTGGTATTTCTCTATCCACGCACAAGCGTTAATATGGATTCAGGCGGATGCGCACGGCCTGTCCCCGGTGGGCGAAGAGGGCAAAGTTGCTCTCGTCACCGTTGCGCACCCGGTCGCACACCCAGGCGTCACCCTCAAAGTGACCCTCCTCCACGCTGAGGAAGTTCAGCGTGCCGCACTGGCGGGAGGTCAGCGTGGGGAAGCTGTCCTCCTCCATGGGGCCGGGCCTGCGGCGGAAGTCCGCCTTCACCCCGCACCCGGAAAGGAAGAACTCGTTCTCCCCCGCCTGCACCAGCAGCCCACGTCCGCGGGTGGTGAAGATGTCACCATTCTCCGGGGCGGCGGTGTTGATAAAGCTGCCCATGCCGTATCGCGGGCTGCTGTTGGCAAAGGTGACCTCCACATGCCAGCCGTCCAGCCGCAGGTATTGCTTGTCCATAAACTCCTGCTGTACCAGGGCGTGAACCTTTCCCGTGCCGCGGTACTTCATCAGCAGCGGCGCAAGGCTTGCCACTGTGCGCATGCTCAGCGCCATGTCCGTGCTTTCCGGCAGCGGCTGACCCCCGGCGTCCATGGCGCGGCCCGCACCAAAGCACGCCATGCCAATGCAGCCATAGTCCGCAAAGGCCTCCATCATGTTCAGGGCATTGGCTATGCCGGTGATGGGCGATTCCGGGATAAACAGGGGATTGTCCTGCCGGGCATAGCGGCTGCACACACGGCGATAGCGTTCCCTGTCCGGCACATACATGTCCGGGCAAATCAGGTCAACGGCAGGCGCCACAGCCTTGTAAATGTCTATCACCCGGCCCACGGCAGCGCCGCTGTTGTAGCAGATGCCCGCCTCCTCAAAGCCCTGTTCGCCCAGCATCACGTTGATGGTCATGGGCAGGCTGTAGGCCTGCTTGCCTGCAACAGCCAGCTGCTGGATGAAATCCGCATGGGCCCAGGCCATAAAGGCCTCATGGGCGTGGCGGCCAAACCGGCTGCGCCAGCTGTTTCCGCCAGGCACAACGCCGCTGTCCTCCAGGGTAACGCCGTCCAGCACGGGGGGCACGGGCCGCTGATAAATCTCCCGGGCCTCGGGCCGGTAGTCCATATCCGTGTTGGCAAGGCCAATCTCATTCTCAATCTGCACCGCCAGCACCGTGCCAGTGTCACCATCCGCCTGCTTCAGGTGCTCCATCAGCGCCACAAAGGCCCGGCGGTCTGCCTCCAGGGTGGCCTGGCACAGAGGTGACAGGCTGGCAACCTTGCCGCCGTCCCGGCCCTGGGCAATGGCGTAGGTTTCCGGGTGGAGCTTCACCCACTCCGGCGCGTAATTGGGGTGACCATTCTTGTTGATGCCAAACCACAGGAGAATCAGGTACAGGCCGTTTGCCCGGCAGCGGGCAAGCAGGTCGTCCACATCGTCAAAGCAAAAGCAGCCCGGCTTTTCCTCCGTGCGGAACCAGTACACCGGTGCCTCCAGCAGGTTGCCGCCATAGTGCTTCACGGCGGCAATCTCCTTTTCCAGCATTTCCGGTATGCCGGTAGAGGAGTTGTGCACCTGCAGGCCCAGAGGAAGAATGGGCTGCCCGTTTCTATCATGGAAAACCGTCATGCGTTTGCCTCCCCCTGTAGTTTTTTCACCGTGTCGCCCGGGCGAATGGCGCCGGGCACCACCACCGTCCGCTGCAGGGCGCAGCGGGCATCCTCAATGGCGCTGATAACCTCCTGCATGGCGCGGACGCCCATCTGCTCCGCGTCCTGGTGGTAGGTGGTCAGCCTGGGTGTCAGGGACTGCACCAGGGACACGCCATCATACCCGAAGCAGCTGATGTCCCCGGGAATGTCCAGCCCTCTTTCGCGTATGGCATTTGCACCGCCCAGGTAGCATATATCATCCGGGTACAGGATGCAGGTGGGCGGGTGCGGCAAATCCAGCAGGGCAGCCGTCTCCCTGGCGGAGGCAAGCGGTGTGCGGAACAGCGCCGGGCGGACGTAAGCCTCCGGCAAGGCCAGGCCGCAATCCCTGCACCCGCGGACAAAGCCTGCCAGCCTTTCGCTGGTCACCTGGCAGCTCTCCCCGTGGATGAAGGCAATGCGGCGATGGCCCATTTCGTCGTGCAGGTAGTGGACAATCTTCTCCATGCTCTCCACATTGTCGTTGACGACCATGGTGCCGCCGGGAAACTCATACTCAATGGAAACGGTGGGAATGTCGCTCTTCACAAGGGACATCACCTTGTCGTAATCGTACAGCTGGCCCTGGATAACCACCACGCCGGCGCACTGGCGCTGCCTGGCGTGCTCCAGGTAGTTGCCCGCCGGGTTCCTGTTCAGGAAGGCCAATTCATACCCGCAGCGCTCCGCCTCCGCGTGGATTCCCTCCAGCACAAAGGAGAAAAACTCGTGGGCCATCAGGTTTCTGTACAGCACGCCAATGATGTTGCTGCGGTTGGTTTTCAGGGTGCGGGCAGCAGCATTGGGCACATAACCCATGCGCTCCGCCACCCGGCGGATATACCCCGCCTGGTTTGCGCTTACGCCCGGCTGGCGGTTCAGCGCCCGGGAGACCGTTGCCGCCGAAAGGCCACATTCCCTTGCAATCATCTTGATGGTCACCATGGGGCATCACCACACTTTGCATGCGCAAACGTTTGCGCTTTTTGCGAAAATCCTCCGCATTTGTTCTCTCAAACACAGCCTATTATATTCTTTTGTCCCTATTCTGTCAATATAAATATCCTATCTGGGTGAACTTTTTCGATTTTACAACATGCCCCAAACCTCATTCAGCAGGGAACGCAAACGTTTGCGGAAACTTATTTCCTTCCATTCTTTTTTTGAAAAGCCTCCCGCACTTTTTCTTGACTTTCTTCGCATTTTGCTATGCATTGTGCCGTTTTTGTTGTATAATAAAAGGCGTGTATCTCACTCGCAAAGGAGAAACCTATGATTTTCGGCAAGCATATCAACCGATATTATCTGAAGCATGCGCCGCTGCTGCTGGTGGGCCTTTTGACCCTCATGGCGGTGGACTACCTGCAGCTCATCATCCCCAACCTGTACCAGATGGTCATCAACGGTGTGAACCAGGGCTATGTGGTGGTGGATGGCGTGCAGGTCGCCTTCGATATGGACTTCCTGCTGGACCGCATCTGCATGCCCATGGTAGGCATCATCATTGCGCTGGCCTTCGGGCGCTTCCTGTGGCGGATTGCCATCTTCGGCTCCGCCGTCAAGGTGGAGGCCGACCTGCGCAACCGCATGTTCAACCACGCGAAGGATCTTTCCCACCAGTATTACCAGGTGAACAAGGTGGGCAACCTGATGAGCCTTTTCACCAACGACCTGGACACCGTGCAGGAGTGCTTTGGCTCCGGATTTCTGATGATGTTCGATGCCATTCTCCAGGGCGGCATGGCCATCAGCAAAATGTGGCGCATGAACCCCGGCATGACCGGCCTGGCCCTCATCCCCATGCTGCTGCTGCTGGCCACCAGCGCCATCATCGGCAAATATATGATGAAGAAATGGGCCATCCGCCAGCAGGCCTTCTCCAGCCTGAGCGATTTCAGCCAGGAGAGCTTCTCCGGCATTGCGGTCATCAAGGCCTTTGTAAAGGAAGGCAGGGAGCTGTGGGCCTTCAAAAAGCTGAACCAGGACAACGAGAACGCCAATATCGAGTTCACCCGGGCCTCCGTGCTCCTGCGGGTGATGGTCAACCTGTTCGTGGCCTCCGTCATTGGGGTGATTCTGGGCTACGGCGGGTATCTGGTGCATGAGGGCGTGTTCAACGCAGGCCAGCTGATGGAGTTTATCGGCTACTTTGAGGCCACAGTCTGGCCCATTATGGCCATTTCCGAGCTGATTGACATGACCAGCCGCGGCAAGGCCTCCCTCCAGCGCATCAGCCAGCTGCTGGACGCCCGGCAGGATGTGGTGGACAGGCCCGGCGTATCGCACATGGTGAACGTGAAGGGCGACATTGCCTTCCGGCACCTGAGCTTCCGCTATCCGGACGGGGAGTTCAACGCCCTGGAGGATGTGTCCTTCACCATTGCCGCCGGTGAAAACGTGGGCCTGGTGGGCAAGACCGGCTCCGGCAAAACCACCCTGGTGGATTTGATTCTCCGCACCTACAACGTGCCCGATGGCACCATCTTCATTGATGGACACGATGTGAACGCCGTGCCCATCCGGGATGTCCGCGCCGCCTGCGCCTATGTGCCCCAGGACAACTTCCTTTTCAGCGACACCATTGCCCGGAACATTGCCTTCAGCCAGCAGACCATTGACCAGGCCCAGGTGGAGGAAGCCGCCCGCCTGGCGGACGTGGACGGCAACATACAGGAATTTACGGAGAAGTACGCCACCGTTCTGGGTGAGCGGGGTGTGACCGTTTCCGGCGGGCAGAAGCAGCGCATCTCCATTGCCAGAGCGCTGATGAAGGATGCACCCATCCTCATCCTGGATGATTCCGTTTCCGCCGTGGATACGAAAACCGAGCGTGCTATCCTGGCCAACCTGCGCCAAACCCGTGCCGGGCGCACCACCATCCTCATCGCCCACCGGATTTCCACCATCCAGCAGATGGACAAGGTGATTTTCCTGGAGGATGGACGCATTGCTGCTGTGGGCAGGCACGAGGAGCTTTACACCGGCTGCCAGGCCTACCGGCGGATGGTTGACCTGCAAAAGCTGGAGGAGGAAGGAGGCGAGCATGTCAATGCGTGAGTATCTGCCCTTAATGATTATGGGTGCCATCATTGGCACCTTTACCCTCATTTTCATTGCCGCCTTCGCCGTGATGAAGAAGCGGAAGGCCGCGCTCACCTTCGACAGGCACATGGCGGACAGGGAAATCATGTCCCGCCTGCTGCGCTATGCCAGGCCCTATTGGCGGCAGTTCCTGTGCGTGCTGGGCCTGATGCTCCTTTCCATCGCCTACGACCTGGCTTCCCCGCTGATTATCGGCAGCATTGAGGAGCTGGTGAAGGCCTCCTTCAGCCTGGGCGCCCTGTTCCGCATGCTGATTCTGTATGTGTGCGTGCTGCTGGTGTCCATGGGGAGCACCTATTGCCAGGCCATGATGCTGCAAAGAATCGGGCAGAAGATTCTCTCCGCCCTGCGGCAGGACCTTTTCACCCATATCGAAAGCCTGTCCCACGAGCAGCTGAACCAGATTCCCGTGGGCAAGCTGGTCACCCGCGTCACCAACGATACCAACGCCATTTCCATGATGTTTACCAACATCCTGGTGACCATGATACAAAACATGTTCCTCATTGTTGGCGTGCTGGTCGCCATGCTGGCGCTGAACTACCAGCTGACGCTGATGGTTCTGTGCTTTGTGCCCTTCATTGTGCTGTTCACGGTGATTTTCCGGCAGTTCTCCCGCACGGTGCACCGCCGGGTGAAGGACGGCACCACGGACATCAACACCTACCTGAGCGAGAACCTCTCCGGCATGAAGATTACACAGGTCTTCAACCAGGAGGAAACCAAGATGAACGAATTTATGGCGAAAAGCCGCCGCCTGCAAAGGGCCAAGCAAAGCCAGATCTTCGTTAACGGCATTTTCCGGCCCATGGTGTATGTGCTGTACATTTCCTCCGTCATGTGCCTGCTGTACCTGGGCGGCAAGGGTGTCATACAGGATACGGTGTTCCTGGGTCAAACGCTGACGGCGGGCACCCTGGTTTCCTTCTACATGTATATCTCCAAGTTCTTCAACCCCATTCAGACCCTGGCCGAGCAGTTCAACGCCCTGCAATCCGCCTTCGCCTCGGCAGAGAAAATCTTCACCGTGTTTGACATGGAACCCCAGGTGGTGGACGAGCCGGACGCCATTGAGCTGGACGGCCTGAAGGGTGAGATTGAGTTCCGCAACGTCTGGTTTGCTTACGTTCCCGGGGAATGGGTGCTGCAGGATGTGTCCTTCCATGTGCTCCCGCGGCAAACGGTGGCCTTCGTTGGCTCCACCGGCTCCGGCAAGAGCACCATCCTGTCCCTCATCTGCCGGAACTACGATATTCAAAAGGGACAAATCCTGATCGACGGCATTGACATCCGCCACATCAAAATTTCCTCCCTGCGGCGGCACTTCGGGCAGATGCTCCAGGATGTGTTCCTGTTCTCCGGCACCATCCGCTCCAACATTGTCCTGCGGGAGGAGCGCTTTACGGATGATGAAATCTGGGCTGCCTGCAGGTATGTGAACGCGGACAGCTTCATCGGCAAGCTGGAGGGTGGCCTGGACGAGGTGGTGCGGGAGCGGGGGAACAACTTCTCCGCCGGTCAGCGCCAGCTGCTGTCCTTCGCCCGCACCATCCTGCACAGGCCCGCCGTGATGATTCTGGATGAGGCTACTGCCAACATCGACACGGAAACCGAGCTGCTCATCCAGGATTCCCTGGAGAAGATGAAGAGCATCGGCACCATGCTGGTGGTAGCCCACAGGCTTTCCACCATCCAGCATGCGGACTGCATCATCCTCCTGTCCCACGGCAGGATTCTGGAGCAGGGCACCCACCAGGAGCTTCTGCACCAGAAGGGTGCCTACTACCACCTGTACACCCTGCAGTACAACAAGCAGCTGCTCGGCGGCAAATAAAGAGAGCCGACGCATTGCGCCGGCCCGAAAAGCCAAGGTGGGCAGCACCAGTCCATCATTGGGCCCGCGGGCGCTGCGACACCTCCAGAAGGTTTTTGACATTTTGAGGCCCCCGGAAGCGCTTGCTTTCGGGGGCCTTGGGTTTTTTACATGAACCGAGCAAGGGAAAGGACGACAATCAGATAGAAGAAGATGTCAACGCCGGATGTCACCACGCCGATGATGCCGCACACCAGCGAGGCAACCGGGCGATCGGCATTTTCCCGCCCTGCCCGGCGGAAGGCAGAGATGCCGTTAATACCAAGAATCAGGCTGATGATGATGCAGCCCAGCGTCAGCAGGGAAACGAGTACCGGCGTTCCCCCACTCCTGGCGGTAGCAGCTGTGCCAAGCATGACAAAGATCATGATGAAACCAACAATGCTCAGTATCGTTGAGGTGATGGCCGCGCCGCGACCCTCGTGGGACATATCCAGCCGGGGAGCATTCGTTTCGATGATGATTTGCTCCATTCGGCAGGCTTCGCAAATCTCTTCGTTGCCGGGAACCTCCACGCCACACTTTCTGCAATACATTTTTTCTTTTCCTCCTTTTTTTGTGTTTATCTTCACGGCACTACAGCGCCGCGTTGAACATTTGAACAATCTGCGCAAACAGCTCCTCGTTAATCGCGCTGTAACGCTCGTGGTCAACCTTCGCATAGAAGCTAACCTTTTCAGCGTAGGTCATTTCCTTCTCACGATTCAATTCCTTGAATTGCTGGGAGATGCTCTTCTGGTATTGCATCGCATCGGCAGAATGCCATATGCTGTCATGCCCGCTTTGTTCGCCACTGCCCACATAGTAATACACATTCTCTGCGCGAATCCTGTCCCTCAGCCCAATCACTGAAAGCGAACGGTTGAAGTCAACCACCATATCGCGGTTTCCGTGGGCAATCAGCACCGGAATATCGGTGGAATTGATGCCGTCCATCGCCGTCAGATCCGCATACTTTCCGAACAGGTATTTCTGATACGGCTTCAGGAAGGCCTCCGGCAGGTCTGTCAGCAGGGTTGTGGGCAGCATGCTGGTGTACAGCTCGCCTTTTTCGATAATCATGCTTGCCGCACGGTTCATCGGCGCAATGGCTGCGCAGGCCGTAATATCCTTGTGAAGGCTCAGCACAGCCGTTACTGCATAGCCGCCGCAGGAGTGTCCCAACAAGAACAGCGGATACTTCCGATACTCCGCGCAGGACTTAACATAGTTGAGCGCCGCATCCAAATCGACCAGCGCCTCCGGCAGGCCAACGGTCGACTCGCCATCGGAATCATAGGTGCCCTTTGTATCGAATGCAAACACGGCGAATCCGTTTTTCGTCATGTATTCAAACACCGGCAGATAGTCATCCGCGCCAGCGTGAAAGCCATGGGCGAAAACCACCAGGCCCTTTGCGTTTTCAACCGGGTAGTAGTATCCTGCCAGCCGTGTGCCGCCTGAATTGAAGGAAACCTGGCGCCGCTCCAGCCTGTCCGAAATGCGCTGATAGCAGTAGATGCCCGGCTTGAGCGCGTAATCCGGCCGATCGTAGCGGGAGAAGATTTTCTGATACAGCTCCGTGCTGCCCGCCATCGCCAGCGCACCTGCGCTAAGAATGGCAACGCTCTTCAGCACGCTTTTCGATGTCCGGCTGCCGCTGTTTTGTACGGTTGTGTCCCCCGCGGTGGGAATCACCGGGGTTTCACGACTGCCCTTGTCCTCCTCCGTCAGCAGGCGGCGGACATTCCCGAGTATGGATGAAAACAGATCGCGTGCCGAGTCCTTGTCACTCAAGCATATTCACCCCCTTCAGGCTTGAGGTTCTGCAAGTTCATTCAGAAATCCGATGATGGCAGCATCGTACTTTTCAGGTGCATGGAAGCGCAGGAAAGAGTGCTTTCCCTCATCAAACCACACAAGCCTTTTCTTGCTTTCACACCTGGCATACAGCTCCATGGTCTTTTCGGGCACGGAGTAAATATCCTGCCTGCCATGCAGGAACAGGATTGGCTTCCGGAGCCTTTCCATCACATTTTCCGGGCCAAACTTGCGCGGGTTTTTCCCGGCAAACAGCCCAACCATGGCCATGCACAGCTGATAGCACGGGAAAGCAGGCTTGTTGCGCTCCACCAGGTGGTTTCGGAAGGATTCGCCGAAATGGACATACATGCCATCCGCAACCATGCCGGAAACGTATGCCGGGCAATCCCCGCTGGTCAGCGCATACAGTGCCGTGGCAGAGCCAATGCATATCCCGTGGCAGACGACTGTTTCGTTCTTCAGCTCCCCGTGCAGAAGGCAGATCCACGCAAGCACGTCCTGGTACTCACGAATGCCAAGGGTGTTGATTCTTCCATCCGAGGCGCCATGGGAACGGTTGTCAATCGTCAGGACATTGTATCCTGCGCGGCGGTATGGCTCAGCAAAATAGCAGGAATACCGGCACGCTTCCATGCGGCCCGGAATGATCAGCGCCGCGCGGTTGAATCCGAAATCATAGTATTCGCCTGCAAGCGAATAACCATGATGCTGAATGCGCAGGCTGGTTCTGTTCGCCTCATGGCGGTCTGCCCACGCCGTGGCCTGGCGGTAAAGCTCCACCTGCTCGGGATTGTTGGGTTCCTGGCAGGTGTAGTTCCATTTCTCCTTGCTCGTCCGCACGAATACCTTAACAAACACAACCGCCGGCACCACCACACACGGCAGCAGCACGCCCAGCAGCACCGCAAGCCCAATGATGCAAACCCAGGTGTTCACGCGCTCACCTCCCCCTTATGTCACGCTGATAATCAAATCGTAAATCGCATGTCCGGATTCGATGCACTCAACCTCCGCATCGGGATAATTTTCCTTCAGCGCCAGCCGGAGCGATTCCATTTGCGCCGGCTTCATCCGCGCGCCCAGGAATATCTGCATGTATTCAGGCTCCGCTTCAATGTCCGGATGCTTCAATGCCAGCCTCATCAGCGTGCCCACATCGGCATGGCAGGCCAGCGCCTTCCCGTTCAGGAATGCCAGCGAGTCGCCCGGGTTGCAGGCCATGCCATTCACCGTGCTGGCACGCACCGCGCGTGCAAGGCAGATTGTGCAGGCCTCCCGCAGGTTCTCCTCAAAGGCCTGCAGGCGCTCCTCCAGCGTGTTGGTCGCAATATCCATCGAAAGTGCCAGATAGCCCTGTACCACATTCATCGAGGGCAGCACGCGGACATTTTTCCCCCTGGAAAGCTCCGCTGCCTGCCGCGCCGCGCTAACAGTGTTCTTGTTGTTCGGCAGAACAATGATGCAATCCGCGTCAACCCGCTCGAACCCGTTCAGGAAATCCTGGCAGGATGCATTCATCATCTCGCCGCCGTCAATCACATGGCAGTATGCAAATTCCTTGTACAGCCTCGTAATGCCCGCCCCATAGCTGACAGCAATCACCGCAAGGGGGACATGCTTCTTGGGCTGGTCGCGCATAAACTGGTTGTGCTGCAGGTGCATGTTTTCCAGCTTGAAGGATACAAACTCGCCATGCTGCTGCGCCAGGGTGATGATGGGTGCCGGCTCCCTGGTGTGAACGTGAACCTTAACCCGGGTGCCAGCGCGCACAACCACCAGGGAATCCCCCAGCTGGGCCAGCTTTTCCGAGAAATCGTTTTCCGAGAAGGTATCAAATCCCGGCCGGTCCTTCAGCAGCTGCAGCAGAAACTCCATACAATAGCCAAAGGTGAACACCGCATCCGAGTCAAAGGCTGCATCCTCCGCCGGCGTTGGGGTGCCGGGCAGCACGGTCTTCGGCGCCATCGCCTGAATTTGCTCGCCGTAGAGTGCCTTCAGCATGCCATCCACAATCAGGATGTATCCCATTCCGCCGCTGTCAACCACGCCCGCTTCCTTCAGGGCCGGCAAAACCATTGGCGTATACGAAAGGCTGCGCCGCATTTCCGCAACGTAATAGGAGAAAAGCTGATCGATGAGCATGCTGCTTTTAATCTGCCCGCGAATCTTTTCAATGCCTTCCCGCGCAACGGTTAACAGCGTTCCCTCAACAGGCCGCTGAACGGATGCATATGCCGCGCGATACGCAGAAATCAGCGCCGCGCACAAATCGCCCGCATCTGCCTCGTCCTTCCCGTCGAGCCTTTCGGCAAACCCCTTGAACAGCTGGGACAGGATAACCCCGGAGTTTCCCCGGGCGCCAAGCAGCATGTTTCCGCTCAGCCCATGCAGGTACTCGCCCAGCTGCTCGTTTTCGCCTGTCTGATCCACCGCGTTTTTCAGCGTTAGATACATATTGCTGCCAGTATCGCCATCCGGCACGGGAAAAACGTTCAGTGCGTTGATTTCTTCGATGTGCAGGCCCAGGTTTGCAAGGCCGTTGCGCACCATCCGTTCGAAATCATTCCCGTTGATTTCGTCAGTCCTTTGATTCTGCATCGCTGGTCATTCCTCTTGCTTTATTTCTTTCCAAGGCAGCGGATGCTCCTGGGCAGCAGCTTCGTCAGCGCGATTGAAAGGAGGCCTGCCGCAATGACGAACGCCGGCATCAGCCACACATACGCACCATCCTGAATGTTCTTCAGGTTAACCCAGAGGATGCCCGTTGAAATGCCCGTCGCCACGCCGCTTGCCAGGCCCTGCACCGCAAAGAACATGGCCGGATGGGAGATGCCGGTTTTGCGCCGCTCTTCATCCGCAATGGCAGAAGGCACCGTATAATTGATTGAGAAGAAGCACCCCGTGCCAAAGGCGGAGAGGATTGCGCTGATTACCCCTGCCACCATGCGCAGGCCCGTGTCCTGTAGCCATTCCGCCCGGCAGAAGGTCATCACCAGCATGGAAAGGAGGAACAGCCCCACCGAATAGCAGTAGCCGAAAATCAACCCGCGCTTTTTGATGATGCGCGAGTACAGCATCAGCGTAAAGGGAATGGGCACAAAGGCAAAGGCCATCAGGATGGTAATCTGTCCGCCGTTAAGCTGCATAACGCTGGAGTAGTACACATTCTGTGCCGTCAGGAACATCTGGACGCCAAACTCCAGCACCGAGTAAACCACAAGCCATATCAGAAACGCCCGCTGCTTTCCCAGGTAGCGGATTGAATCCAGCATGCCCACCGTTGCATCGTTTTCCTCCTGCGGGCGTTGGGTGACATCCGCGTCCAGCGTGGACTTTTCGTGAATCAGGAACAGAGGAATCAGCATCGTCAGCGACAGCGGCGCAAAGCAAAGCGCAATCGTGCGGATGTTCACATTGCCAATGAACGCGGGAATCAGTGCATATCCCAGCACGAAATAGACAACGTCGAACACCGTCTTGTAATTCGACAGGCGCACCCGATCGTCATCATTGTCCACAATTTCGGAGAAGGTTGCATAGTATGTCACCAGCGTCAGCGTATAGCCGGCATAGAACAGGCATATCATGAACCCATAGTAGAGGGTATTCACATAGCTGTGTTCGGCGTTCTGCGGAATGACCAGCAGGGCCAGATACGCCGCAATCGTCACAATCATACCCACAAGAATCGGCGGGCGGCGGCGGCCCCAGCGGGATTTCAGCTTGTCCGTCACAGCAGCCAGCGGAATGTCAATCACGCCGTCCAGCACCTTTGAGATGAATACAATCACCGACCACAGTCCCGCAACAATCAGCGTCTTGTTTGCATATGTCCAGTTTTCGATGTTCACATCGAATCCCTCTACCATCAGCGCATCGCACAGGTAGGAACCGACAATCAGATTCATCATGTTGAAGCCGAGCGCAGACATGCCATACAGCATCAGTGTCTTTTTACTGGCGATTTTTTTCATCCTCAACGCCTCCTCGCGGGTCATTTAGTTGCGCGCAATGACATCGGTCATCAGTTTCTTTTCAGCCTCCAGCTCGTCGGAAATCGGCGTGCCGATATAGTAGGCTGCCACCAGGCCGGGACCGATGTTCACACCGCAGGCCGGGAAAACATCGCCAATGAAGATTGCCCGGGGATGGAAGCGGTTCTCTATCTGCTTTTTCAGTTCCTCCGCCTGGGCAATCCGGCTGCTGTGACCAATGACGATGATCTGCTCCTCCGGGTTCTCAATGGTTTCGGCAATGTATTCCATCACGGCGCGATAGGCCTTGTGGGTTCCCTTCACCTTGCCGATCACCGTCGTCATGCCCGAGGGTGAGCATTCGCCCAGGGTCTTAATGCCCACCAGGCGCCCCATAAACGCCGTGCTGTGGTTGATGCGCCCCTTTTTCGCCACAAAGCTCAGGTTGTCATGCCAGCCCATCTGGTGGAAGCGCAGGCGGTTTGCCTCCAGATAGTCCGCCGTTTCATCCAGGGTCTTGCCCTGTGCGCGCAAATTCGCCGCGCAAATGCACATAAGCCCATTGCATACGGAAAAACGCCTGGAATCCACCACGCGAATCTTCGCATACGGATACACCTCAAGCGCCATCTTCCGCGCCTCGCATGCAAACGAATAGGTTCCGCTCATGCCCGATGAGATGCAGGTCATCAGCACTTCCTCGCCCTTTTCGGCATGCCGGGAAAATACCTCGAATATCTCCTGCACGTTGCAGGGTGCCGTTTTGAATCCATCGGGATTCTTCATCAGATTGGCGTAAAACACATCCGCGCTGCCGTTGGAATACTCACCATACGCGTTCCAATCCAGCCTGGAGGCCACCTCCATACCATTGGGCAGCGAAATGTGACCCGGAATGTAGCCAATGTCATACTCCTTGCGCAGCTGTTCGCTCAGGTCGCAGGTCACATCTGAAAGAATCTGAAAGCTCATTTCCCATCCTCCTAGGTCATTATCTCATATATTGGTTGAGAAACCCAGCAATCCTTTGCTTTATTTCCTCGCCGCCAAGAGGGTATGCCAGCGCATGGGGCGCCCCCTCGACCACCATGCATTCCTTTGGTGCGGCGCATGCCTCGTATTGCCGGTGCATTTCACCCACCGGCACCTCGTCATCCGCGCTGCCATGAATGAAGAATACCGGAACGGTGCACCTGGCAAGCGAGTCCCGGGTGTTCTCCTTCAAATCAATCTTCAGCCTGCTATGCGCCAGCCAGCTTTCCGCCGGTGCAAAGCCTTTCCTCGACATCTTCCAAAGGTCGCACTTGTAGTTCAGCTCGTCGTAAAAATTGCTGAAGCCGCAGTCCATCACCAGGGCGCGCACCTTTGGGTCTTGCATCCGTCCCGATGCATGGCCCACAGCCGCGCAGCCCATGGACATGCCGTAAACCGCAACCTTTTCATAGGGCGCCCACGCAATCCACTTGAGAACATCCTTCCATTCCAGGTGACCCATGCCGCAATAGCGGCCTTCGCTCTTCCCATGCGCACGGTGATCAACAATGAGAAGGTCGTATCCCAGCGCCAGAAAATCCTGTATTTGCAGCGCAAAATTGATTTCCGGGCGCGTGCGGTAGCCGTGAACGAGCACCATCAGCCGGTCGCTGCCCCGGTTCACCCACTGGCCGCACAGCCGCAGTCCATCCTCCGAGGTCACCGATACCTCCTCAAGCGGCAGGCCGGCGAACGCCTCCAGCGCCTGGCGGTACTGCATCTCCAGCGTCTGGTTTCCCCGGCACCAGGCGTGCAGGTCCGCCTTTTTTGCAGCTTCCCTGCCAAAGATCCCCCTGAACACCGCGCAATACATTGTGCTGGGCAGCGCCATATACACGCCAGCCGCAATCAGGATTCCAAGAAGAATCTTCATGCTTATACCTCCGATTCCGGAATCGAAAGGCTTCGCGCGCCCTGATTCATTTCGCAAAGGAATGCACGGCTAAGCCCGGCATGGGTACCGGCGATGGCCATGGCAAGCCCCGTTTCCGGAACCTGCGCAATATACCGCGTCCTTTCCCCATCAAGCGAAATGCGGGAAGGGACAAACGCACCCTTGCCCGCGCATTTGTAGATGCTTTCCTTCATCAGCCACTCTCTCAAAAAGGTCTGGGGCGGCGCATCCTCCGGCGGATTGGCTCCCGGATTGAGCAGGCGTGCGATTTTTTCCGGGTCCCGGCGTAAAAATGCCTGAATCTCCTCAATATCCACGCCCACCGGCGCATTTGAAACGGCAACCGCCGCCCAGTGCTCCGTATGCGAAATGGAGAAATAGCACTGGTCGCATGTCCACTTGCCGTTTTTGGCAATGGCAAAGCGAACATCGCACATTTTCTTTCCAAACGTGCGCAAAAGCGCATACTCCAGCAGGCGCCAGGCCGTGCGTTTCTGCCGGCGGAGTGCAGCATCGGTCACCCGTGCCATCTCCATTTCCCGCAGCTCAACGCTTGCCGGTTCGCCTTCCGCATCGTCAACGGGCCGCAGGTATACATCCAGGATGGGTCTGTCCCGCCACCTGGACACAATCTGATCAGTCTGGCTGCAAACACTTTTGCCAAACACGCACCAGTTTGCAAAATGCTCGCAATTATTGTGCAGAATGTCATAGCCATTCTCACCAATGCGCGAGCGGGCCAGCGCAATGGTCTTGCGCCTCGGGTGCCGCCTCAGCTGCTCCGCCAGGTTCATCTCCGCCGTTTCAACCATGCCGCCAGCAGCAAACTCTGCCGCACTGCTGGCGAAAACGCGGATGTCCTCCTTCGGGTTTGCGGCGGTCAGATCCCGGCGTGGATGCCCAAACTGAATCACTTCCTGCTCGGACACAAACACGCCATAATGATCGATGGGCCCAACCTTGACGCGAATCATGTCACCGGGCTTGCTGGTTTTAATCCGCCACTTCATGCCAGCTGATCCTGGATGTAGGTCACCACATCGCCCACCGTCTGGAATCGGTCGCCGCCCACCTGATCAAAGCGAATGCCAAAATTCTCCTCAACGATGATGACCATGTAGAGCAGGCCTACAGAATTGAGTCCCAGGCCCTCAAGCAGGCGGGTTTCCTCCGTGGCGTCCGCAAGGCCGGCAGGCGCGGTATCATACATGGTCTGCATGATTTCCTTTAGCTTGGACAAAATGTCGCTGCGCGTCAGTTGCATTTATGATACCTCACAATCTTCATGCTGGGCGTTCTTTCAAAGTCTGAGGTGCGAATCGTTATGCGGGAAACCCGTGCAAACGGCGGCAGCTTGGCATTAACCTCCTGCAGCTTTTGCATGATATACTCGCCCGGATTGCTGATTCCGTTCAGTTCAAACTGGCGCGGCACAACCTCCAGGGCCAGGATTCTCCCGCCGTCCTCGCCGTAATCCTCAAACACCTGGGAATCCTGTACCACGTCAAGCTCGTTGAACATCGTTTCCAGCTCCGCCGGAGAGATGTTTTCACCCGTAGGCAGAACGATAATTTCCTTCGTGCGTCCGGTAATGTAGAGGAAGCCTTCCTCGTCCATGCGAACCAGGTCGCCCGTGCGGAACCATCCATCGGTATATGCCGATGCATTCTCCTCCGGCTCGTTCACATAGCCCAGCATGATGTTATTGCCGCGCAGCCACAGCTCGCCGTTTTCGATTCGCAGCTCCTGATTCGGATAGGGAATGCCAACGGATGTGGGCTTTTTCATCGCCTCCGGGTTGCCCGAAACCAGGTTTGCCGATTCCGTCAGGCCATAGCCCGGGCACAGGGTCACGCCGCGCTCGGCATATGCGTTCACCAGGTATGGCGGCACAACTGCCGCACCGCAGATGATGTACTTCAGCTTTCCGCCCAGCATGTTGCGGTTCATCTGCCGGCAGAAGCGGAGCATCATTTCCGCCAGCGCCGGAACAACCACCAGGATTGTCGGCTCAAAGGTCATGGCAATGCGGAAAAGGTCGTTCATGTTTTCGCAGATGAACATTTCGCTGCCGGTAAACAGCGATGCCATCATGTTTCGCACAAATCCAAACACATGGGTCAGCGGCAGGAGCAGCAGATACCGCTGCCGGAACACATCTTCATAGCCATAGCAGCTGTTCAGAATGCCCTGCATAATGTTTGCCTGGCTCAGCAGGGCACCCTTGCTGCGGCCGGTTGTGCCGCCGGTCAGGAGAATTGCACATTCGTCCTGGGCGCCCGCCGCCTGCATGGGTGCAGCGTGCTCCCTGGCAATTTCTATCGCGATTCGCGGTTGTGCATCCATCAGCGCCGTGCGGGATTCCAGCCTGGGATCGAACAGAATGCCCTTTACGCCGAATTTCATGCTCAGGCCATACACCGCGCGCTCGTCCAGGTGCGCCGGCAGTGCCGCCATGCACATGCCCGAGGTCATAATCGCCAGGCTGCCCACAACAAACCCATAGCCGTTGGGCGCAAGCAGGGATACGCGATCTCCCTTTTTCAGGCCTGCCGCCGCCAGCGCCGCGCGGACGTGCGCCACATGCCTTTCCACCTCGGCATAGGTATACGCGCCCTCAGCCGTCCGGATTGCAGGCATATCGCCATATTCCGCAACGCTGTGGGCCCACATGGCTGAAATGGACTCAAAGGGCGTCAGCTTTGCAAAAACTTCCTCGCTGCAATACTTGCGGAACACCTCGGCTGTTGTACGAATCATTCCTTCGTTCCCCTTTCCGTTAATCAACTATCCTTCTGCAAGCCGGCATGCAGGAAGGTCACTCGCTTCTCCCCGAATCCTCCACGCAGCATGCCCGGAGCTCGCGCATGCTTTCGGATACCCGGGCGGTAACGGACTGTATCTCGCCCATCGTTGGCATTGCGCCCTGTGCATGAATCGCAATGGGGCTGCCAATGGCAATGCGCAAGCGGTGGTACCATTTCTGCGGCGTCTGCATATAGACCGGGATAATCGGGCAGCCGCCCTGTGCCGCCATCAGCACCATGCCGGAGTGCATTGCGCCAACGCCCGCCGTGGCATCCGTCAGCACATGTCCTTCCGGGAAGATTGCCACAACCTCGCGGTTTTTCAGCGCTGCATTCACATTGCGAAAGGTCTGCATGCCCAGCCGCTGGCGGTCAATCGGTATGCACCGGAACACCTTGCCAAACAGCCAGCCCTTGAACCGGCCTTCGAACAATTCCAGCGTAGCCACAAACCGAAACCGCCGGTAGAACACGCTCAGCATCAGCGCAATGGGATCGTAAAAGCTGTTGTGATTGCCCACAACCAGCGCCGCGCCGCGGATGAAGCGGGATTCTTTCGCAACCCGCACCCACCTGGGGCGCAGCCAGACCAGCACGGGAATCGCCGCGGTAACCTTCACAAAATCGTACAGGAGGTGCCAGAAAAGCTGAAGCAGCTTGCCGGGCTGCTGCTCCTTGTCCATCACTGCACGCAGCGCATACGTCTTTTGCCGGAGCGCATCGGTGATTGCGTTCAGGTTTTCCCGGGCGGATTTTGCCGGGTCGTGCATAGCGCACACGTCGATTGGCTTGCCAACAACCACCCTCGCCCGTCCCCTGCCGAAATAGTTGCCATCCGTATACACCGGAATAACCGGCACCCCGGCGCTCAGCGCCAGGTATGCAACGCCTGTCTTGAAGGGCAGCGGCGGCCTTTCGCCCTTCCGGGGCAGCCGCCCTTCCGGAAAGGCTGCAACAACGCCTCCCTTTTTCAGAATCCGCTCGGATTCTGCCATGCAGCTCATATCGCTGAAGCTGCGGTCAACGCGAATCGCCCCCAGGCATTTGAGAAGGACGCGCATGAACGGCCGGTCAAACTGTATCTCCGCCGCCTGGCAGTGCAGCGTGCGCGTGAAGAACAGGAAAATCAGCATGGCGTAATCCATAACGCCCGTGTGGTTTGAAATCACAATCGCCGGCCCCTTGATGTGCCGTCCCTGCGCATCCGCATCCTCATAGCAGACCTTCGTCCGGAAAACCAGCTTCTGCGCAAGGTATCCCGTTATTTTGACAAACCAGTTGAAAATGCCAGTCACGCCTTCAGTCTCTCCTCAATCAGCATGCAAATCTCCCTTGCTGTGGAGCGCTTTTCCGCCTCCCCATAGAGATCAGCATCGAATTCATCCCGCACCTTTCCGATCAGCACATAGTAATCGATGCTCGTTCCGCCGTAATCCAGAAAGAAATCACCCTCCGCGCTGATTTCACCTTCGGGCTTGTCCAGGGTTTCCGCCACGAGCTGAACAACGCGCTCCTCCAGCATCGTCCGCGCCTCTTCGCCGCCCCGGTTGCCAACCTGTGCAGGATGAAGCCGGCCTTCCTGATAATTCCCCGACAGGCGCTTCCTGTTGACCTTTATCTCCTGCGGAAGCATCAGCGCATCCGTCACAAACTCGATTCGACCAATCTGCCCGCTCAGGCGGTTTGCCTCCAGCTGCCGCTGAACCTTCTCCCGGAGAGCACAGAGCCGCTCTGGCGACATGTACCGCTTCACCGATACGACCAGCACCGGTATCACGCGGTTGTCCTCCCGGGCCGAAATCAGGCAGAAGCCCTGCGATTCCGGCAAATCCAGCATCTGCTCCACCATGTCGGGATTCAGGTTTTCACCCGTTGGCGAAACGATGACATCATCCATGCGCCCCAGTGCGAAATAGTGACCATCCTCCACGCGAACAAGGTCCCTGGTGCAAATTGTGCGGTTTGCAATCTCCCTTCGCACGCCATTCTCAATGATGGCGCTGGCAACGGAATCGCCACACACCTCCAGCTCGCCGCTTTCCAGCCTTGTATACTGCACCGAGCTCATCGCCCGGCCAATGGAGCCGCTGTTCAGCATGCGCTTTTTTTCTGACAGCTCCACCGATGTAATGCCGATTTCCGTCATGCCATAGCCGTTGGCAAGGTGGTAGCCAATCCCATTGAAAAACGCCAGCGTTTCCGCCCGGATGGCGCTGCCGCCAGTGATGCAGAACTGAATGCTCTCACCGAACATGTTCTCCCGCACCTGGCGGAACGCTGCCTGCGTAAACAGCCTGCCGATTACCGGTGCATCACCCCACTTTTCCGCCAGGCGCATGCCCTTTTCAAATTTGCGCAGGGTCTTTTCGCCCCGGGCGCGAATCGTCTTCATAGCGCTGCGGTAGACCGTATCCCAGAACATGGGCACAGCAAAGATGTGCGTTACCTTGTGCTTGCGCACGGTGTTCAGCACGGTATCGGGGTTCATGTTGGGCAGGTATACAAACGTTCTGGAGAAGAACCCAAACCAGAAGTACACCGCAAACAGCCCGAATACATGGTAGAGCGGCAGCAGCATAAGCTGCTTCAGGCTGCCCTCGCAATGCCTTTGCATGCGCTTGTTTTCCCGCAGCACACCCGCCGCAGCCGAAACCTGGGAGAAGATTTCCTTTGCCGTGTACGCACAGATTTTCACGCTGCCGGACGTTCCTGAGGACAGCAGCAGAATCTCTCCGCCGCACGCCATGCACTGCATTTGCAGATCTGCCCCGGTAATCTCCCGCGCCTGAATCGTACACCCCGGAAACACCTTTCCATCTGAAACAACAGCCGCAGCGTGCACCATGTCCAGCGCCTCTGCCAGCATGGCATCGCTCATCCGCAGGTTCAGCAAAAGCGGCCTGCAGCCGCAAAGGAGAATACACCAGAATATTTCAATCCAGTCCAGCGAGTTTTCCATATACAGCCCGATGGCCTGATTGCGCCCGATTCCGCAGGCCCGGAGCTTCTCCGAAAGGGTCGCCGCCCGGCGCAGAATGCTGTCCTTGCACTGGCCATAGGTTGTCGTATAAATGCTGAAGCCGTCATTTGTTTCCCAAAGAACTTCATCCCGCTCGGAGAACATCATCTGGAACAGGTTGTCAAAATTCTGCTCAGTCCTGCGGGCTTTTTCCAGTTTGGCGCTGATGTATTGATCAACATTGCCTGCCTCGAATATCGCGCTTGGCATTGGTATCTTCCCTTTCATCGGAATATGTTCGCTGTTTACAGCGGTACACAGTCTTTCCACCGATATACGCGCCAAACAAATCAATGCAACCGGGAATGCGTTTTTGCCGTGAAGCTCACTGCAAAAAACAAATCTTTCTACAAATATCTATATCATCCAGCAAAAATTTTATCACCGCCTGCATATATTGTCAAGTCTGCACTTGCTGCAGGCAGGAAGGCGCCGGCCTTATCTTTTGCAAATTCTTTCAGCTGTCCGGTGCAGGAAATGAAGCGCCTGTGTCGAATTCTACAGGCAAATGAAAACCGAGGAGGTGCCCCTATGGCAAAGGCTGATGTGGGCGAAGGACGTTTTTCCCTGCTGATTTACGGTGACGGGCTGCCCATGGCGCAGGTGGAGCAGCAGCTGGCGCTTTCCGCCACCCGCACCCTGCACAAGGGCGACCTGGTGAACCAGCTGCCCCCCATTGCCGCTGAAACGGATGAGTGGATTTACACCATTCCCCTTTTGTCCCCCAAGGTGGAGGATGCAGGCCTGAGCCAGCTGCTGAGCCACCTGCTGCGGCACCGCGATGCCCTGGGGCAGCTGCAGGCCCACTACACCGTGGAGCTGCGGATGAGCGTCCAGTCCGACTATGCGCAGATGGCCTATGCCCTCATGCCTGAAACCCTGACCAAGCTGGCGGAGCTGGCGCTGCCCCTGTCCGTTTCCAGCCTGAGCTGGGGTGAGGTGGACGTTTAACCCTTCCGGCACCATAACAACAGGCCCACCGCCATGCGATGGGCCTGAGCCTGTCAAAAAACCTCCGGGAGGTGTCGGAGGGCCCGCAGGCCCTCTGACTGTATT
>CAYLIC010000028.1:0-29803 GCA_964383815.1 uncultured Faecalibacterium sp.
GATCGACGACGACACCTATCAGGTGCAGGTCGTGTCCTGGTACGACAACGAGAACAGCTACACCAGCCAGATGGTCCGCACCATCAAGTACTTCGCCGAGCTGTAAGCGGCGAGTCGCCGCCTCCATTTCCGCCCATGATGGTGGGAATCGGCGGTGTGCATCGCGCCCAATCGGGTCTTTTTCCCGCTGTAAGCGGCGAGTCGCCGCCTCCATTTCCGCCCATGATGGTGGGAATCGGCGGTGTGCATCGCGCCCACAGCTCCGGCACAAAAATGTTCAGCAAGCCCGGCTCCCCGGAGCCGCCGCACAATTAAGCATTTTCCCCTCTTTCCGCAAGAAAGAGGGGTTTTTTGTGCACCTCATCGCCAATGCTGCCGCAGCCATCATTTTCCCGATTTTTCTTGCAATGCGGAGGTTCATTTGGTATAATACAAGGTACGATCGTTCCGCGGGGAACCGCGCTTGATATGGAAGGAGTAGCTGTCATGAAGGACATTACCGCCGCGCAGTTGCGCGAAATGTTCCAGAAGTTCATGGAAACCAAGGGTCACCACCGCATTCAGTCCGCCTCCGTTATCCCGGAGAACGACCCCACCGTGCTGTTTACCACCGCTGGCATGCACCCGCTGGTGCCCTACCTGCTGGGCACGCCGCATCCCGCCGGCACCCGCCTGACCGATGTGCAGAAGTGCATCCGCACCGGCGATATTGACGAGGTGGGCGATCCCTCCCACCTGACCTTCTTTGAAATGCTGGGCAACTGGTCCCTGGGCGACTATTTCAAGAAGGAAGCTATCTCCTGGAGCTGGGAGTTCCTCACCAGCCCGGAATACCTGGGCATTGACAAGGACAAGCTGGCCTTCACCGTTTTTGCCGGGGATGAGGACTGCCCCCGTGACAACGAAGCCGCTGACCTGTGGCGTTCCATGGGCGTGAAGGAGGATCACCTGTTCTTCCTGCCCAAGGAACACAACTGGTGGGGTCCTGCGGGCATCACCGGACCCTGCGGCCCGGATACGGAAATGTTCATCATCACCAAGGAGCCTTGCGGGCCCGATTGCTCGCCTGCCTGCCACTGCGGCGCGTATCTGGAAATCTGGAACGATGTGTTCATGCAGTACAACAAGCAGCAGGACGGCTCCTTTATCCCGCTGGAGCAGAAAAACGTGGACACCGGCATGGGCCTGGAGCGCACCATCTGCGTGCTGACGGGCAAGAAGAGCGTGTACGAAACAGAAATCTTCGCCCGCATTCTGGGCTGCATTGAGGAGCTTTCCGGCAAGGCCTATACCCCCAATGACGAGAACACCAAGGCCTTCCGCATCATTGCCGATCACATGCGCACCGCCACCTTCATCCTGGGTGACGACCGGGGCGTCAGTCCCTCCAATACCGACCAGGGCTACATCCTCCGCAGGCTCATCCGCCGCGCTGTGCGCTACGGCATGCAGCTGGGCATGGCGGAAGGCTTCACCTGCCAGATTGCCCAGGTGATTATCGACCAGTATAAGGGCGTGTACCCCGAATTGGAGCGCAATGCTGCCTTCGTGCTGGAACAGCTGAAGCTGGAGGAAGGCCGCTTTGCCCGGACGCTGAAGCAGGGCGAAAAAGAGTTCGACAAGGTGTACACCAACACCGTGAACACCAAGAATCTGCTGAACAACATCCTGTCCGCTGAGGACAAGGTGGCTACCGCTGCCGAGCTGGCGAAGACCAAAAAGCTCCGTCCCTCTCCCGACATGATGCCCATCATTGAGGCTGCTGCCGCTGGTGACGAGGCTGCGCTGGTTGCCGCCGTCAACACCCGCATGTCCACCCTGGACACCCTGGACGGTCGCAGTGCCTTCAAGCTGTACGACACCTTTGGCTTCCCCATTGAGATGACCATGGAGCTGGCTGCCGAAAAGGGCCTGAAGGTGGATGAGGCAGACTTTGCCGAGCGCTTCAAGAAGCACCAGGAGCTGAGCCACCAGGGTGCCGACCAGAAGTTCAAGGGTGGCCTGGCTGACCATAGCGAGGAAACTGCCAAGCTGCACACCGCCACACACCTGCTCCACGCCGCCCTGCGGAAGGTGCTGGGGGACGAGGTGGCCCAGAAGGGCTCCAACATCACTGCCGAACGCCTGCGGTTCGACTTCTCCTTCGGTCGCAAAATGACCCCCGAGGAGCTGACCGAGGTGGAACGCCTGGTGAACGAGGCCATCGCCGCCAAGGTGCCCGTTGTCTGCGAGGAGATGACTGTGCCGGAGGCCAAGGCCAAGGGTGCCATTGGCCTGTTTGAGTCCAAGTATGGCGAGAAGGTTCGCACCTACAAGATGGGCGACTTCTCCTTCGAAATCTGCGGCGGCCCCCATGCCGAAAACACTGGCGACCTGGTGAACTTCAAGATTCAGAAGGAGGAATCCTCCTCCGCTGGCGTTCGCCGCATCAAGGCCGTTATCAACAAGTAACCCACGGGGCGCGCCCCGCAAAAAACCGGGCCTGGAAGTTCACCTTCCGGCCCGGTTTTTCTGTGCGGTTTTTGCTTACTGGTTGTGGAAGAAGGTCAGGTGCTCGTAGCGCTGCACATCGTAGTTGCGCACAAGAATCTCCAGCTCCTCATCACCCATCACAGTGTTGCGCCCGGCGGCATAGAGGGCGTCCACCTGCTCCTTCACGGCAACAACCATGGGATCGTTCTTGCCGATGGTGTTCTCGCCCTTCAGGCGGAAGTAGTTGTTGATCCAGTGGGCCACGCCAGCCAGGCCGCTGTGGCTGTCCACCGCCACAAGGGCAGGGCGATTCAGCAGCTTCGCCGTGTCGAATATGTTGTAGATTTCCTCATCCTTCAGCATGCCATCGGCATGGATGCCGGCCCGGGTCACGTTGAAGTGGCGGCCCACAAAGGGCTGGCGCGGGCTGATCTCCAGGCCAATCTCCCGCTCCATATAGTCGGCAATCTCCGTCACGGCGGTCAGGTCCATGCCATCGGTGGTACCGCGGAGGGATGCATACTCAATGGCCATGGCCTCCAGGGGGCAGTTGCCCGTGCGCTCGCCAATGCCCAGCAGGGAGCAGTTCACGCTGGCGCAGCCGTACATCCACGCCGCGCCCGCATTGCTGACCACCTTGTAGAAATCGTTATGTCCGTGCCATTCCAGCTGGGCGGAGGGTACCTCCGCATAGTGGCGCAGGCCATAGATAATGCCCGGAACGCTGCGGGGCATGGCAGCGCCGTAATAGGTTACGCCAAAGCCCATGGTGTCGCAGGCGCGAATCTTGATGGGCACGCCGCTTTCCCGGGAAAGCTCCATCAGCTCCTCCGCAAAGGGTACAACAAAGCCGTAGAAGTCCGCCCGGGTAATGTCCTCAAAGTGGCAGCGGGGTGTGATGCCCTGGGCCAGCGCCTCCTTCACAATGCCCAGATACTTGTCCAGGGCCTTCTGCCGGGTCAGCTTCATTTTGTTGAAAATATGGTAATCCGAGCAGGAAACCAGGATGCCCGTTTCCTTCACGCCGGCCTGCTTCACCAGCTGAAAATCCTTCTCGTTGGCGCGGATCCAGGTGGTGATTTCAGGGAAGGGCAGGCCCAGGTCCTGGCAGGCGCGCAAGGCCCGCTGATCCTTGTCCGTATAGAGAAAGAACTCGCTCTGCCGCACCAATCCCCTGGGGCCACCCAGGCGGCTCAGCAGCTTGAACAGGTGAACAATCTGCTCCGCCGTAAAGGGGCTGACCGACTGCTGTCCATCCCGGAAGGTGGTGTCCGTCATCCAGATTTCCTCCGGCATGTCCTCCGGCACATGGCGCATGTTGAAGGCAATCTTCGGCACGGATTCATAGTCGTATATTTCCCTGTACAGGTTGGGCTTTTCCACATCCTGCAGGGAATACTTATACTTGGCCTGCTTAATCAGGTTCATCTTCTTGTCAAATTCCAGCATCGGTCTTTACCTCCTTTTTTCCAGCATTGATCTGCTTTGGGGGCAGGGCATCAGCCCAGCTCCGCCATAAATTCTGCAATGCGGTTCAGGCCTTCCTCAATCTGCTCCATGGAAACGGCGTAGCTCAGCCGGCAGAAGCCTTCCGCCTCGAAGGCTGCGCCGGGCACCACGGCAACCTGCTTTTCCGCCAGGAGCAGCTCGGCAAAGTCCATGGAGCTTTCCAGCAGGCGTCCGTTGTAGCTCATGCCCAGGGCCTTTTTGATGTTCATCATCACATAGAAGGCACCCTGGGGCTTCCGGCAGGACAGATTAGGAATCTGGTTAATGCGCTCCACCATCAGGTCGCGGCGGCGCTGGTATTCCTGCACCATTTCTTCCACGCAGGTCTGATCTCCGTCCAGGGCCTTCATGGCGGCATATTGGGCAATGGTGTTGGCATTGCTTGTGGCCTGGGACTGGAAGCTGGCCATGGCGGAAATCTCATGCCTGGGGCCTGCCACATAGCCAATGCGCCAGCCCGTCATGGCATAGGCCTTGCTCATGCCGTTCACCAGGAAGGTCTGCGCCTTGATCTGCTCGCCCAGCTGGGCAATGGACAGGTGCTTGCGCCCGTCGTAGAGCAGCTTTTCGTATATCTCATCGCTGATAACATAGAACGGGTGGCTCACCGCCAGGTCGGCCACAAACTGCAGCTGATCCTGGTCCCACACGCTGCCGCAGGGGTTGGAGGGACTGGTGATGATGATGGCCTTCGTCCGGCGGGACACCCGGGAGGCAATGTCCTTGTTGGTGGGGATGAAATTGGTGCTTTCATCCGCCGGAACAAAGATGGGCACGCCGCCTGCCATGCGCACCATTTCAGGATAGCTGACCCAGCAGGGTGTGGGGATCAGCACCTCGTCACCGGGGTCGATAATCCCCTGGAGAATGGTGAACAGCGTGTGCTTGGCGCCGCTGGACACCAGAATATCGCCATAGGAATAGGTCATATCATTGTCCCGCAGCAGCTTGCGGCAGATGGCCTTGCGCAGCTCCTTGGTGCCTGCGGCGGGGGTATAGCGGGTTTTGCCCAGGTCAAGGGCCTCCTTGGCAGCATCGCAGATGTGCTGCGGGGTGGGGAAATCCGGCTCGCCCACGCCAAAGCCAATCACGTCCAGCCCGGCGGCGCGCATCTCCTTGGCCCGGGCGTCAATTTGCAGGGTAACAGAGGGAGCAATGTTCTGACAGCGGTGGGAAATGGTCAATGCCATGTTGGTATCCTCCTGCCATAGGAATGGTCAGCCTCTATTATACCCGCCTGTGATTTTCAATGCAAGGCTTTATCAGCAGAAAATGCAACTGAAATACAAAATTCCTGCATTCCCTTCAGGAGGGAATCCAGGAATTAAAGGGTTTTTGGTGGCTGAAATGAATATTCTATCCCTTTTCCGTCAAATTTCCGCCTGCGGACGGTATGCCACATAGAAGGCGCTGACAGCCATCTGCACATAAACGTTCAGCGCGAAGGACAGCGCCATGCTCAGCGTGGCACCCAGCACGCCGCCCAGCGCGCTGGTTGCAAGGCCTTCTGCAAAGGCAATCAGCAGGTATAGCAGAATGAAGCTCAGCTCCAGGGACACCAGCAGCATTTTCCTGTTGCGCATGATGGCAAGGCTCTCCCGGATGCACTGGTTGATGCCCTTCTCCGGGCACTCCGCCAGCACCCGGGTTGCCATGGCGTAGTGCAGCGCAGCGCGGATGCCCAGCACCAGCATGGCAGCGGAGCCAGCCAGCATCAGCACCAGGCCCATGGAGGACGTGCTTTCATCCAGCACCAGGAACAGGGAGGCCACTTCCAGCCCGAGGCCGGGCAGCATCCACAGGAGCACGCGCAGGGAAATCATCAGGTTCAGGCCGATACCCTTCAGGAAGCAGCCTGCCCTGGAGAACACGGTGCTGATGGGCGCATCCTTTTCCCCACGCAGCAGCATGAAGAAGTAGTTCAGCATGCCAAGGGTCAGGAAGGGTGACACCAGCCAGGCCAGCAGCCCGGTGCCTATCACAGGCACATAGGCAGACAGGGTGATGCCGGCGGCCTCTGCCAGGCGCAGCAGGTCGCCCATGGTGACACTGGCCTGCATGCCCTGCATAAGGATTTGCAGGGCGTTGGCCATGCTGTTCTGGGTGGTAATCGCCAGCACCTGGCTGGCCAGGGAAGGCAGCGAGGCAATCAGCGCCACCATCAGGGCGGTTTGCCAGTTATTCTTCAGGGCGGCGCGGGCCTTTTGCTTCAGCTCATAATTGGTTACCAAGGGAATGCACCTCTTTTCCAGTCATCGTTTTGCCACACTGGGCAGCAGCCATGCCCAGCACCGCCCAGAACATGGGCGTCACCAGGCATATGCTGAAGGAGAACAGGCCCTGCAGCGCAAAGCAGGCAATGGCGCTGCCTGCTGCCCATTGGTCCCTGCGGAAGCATGCCAGCAGCAGCACCGCCAGCAGCGCCAGGTACAGCAGCAGGGCAGGCACGCCATTGTTGACCAGAATGGCAAGATACTCGTTATGCGGACTGTCGAAATTCTCCCCAAGGGTGTCGCCCGTTGCCTGCAGGCGATCGTGCAAGGCATAGTAGAAGGTGTCCGGCCCGTTGCCGAAGATGGGACTTTCTGCCGCCATTGCCAGGCTGTGCCGCCACGCACCCACCCGCCAGGAGCCAAAGCTGTCCTGGGCGCGACCTTTGAGGCACTCGTGCATTTCCCACAGGAAGCCGGCGCCCTGGGGAATGGGCAGCCAGGCCAGCACCGTCACGCCCAGCAAGGCGCAGGCCAGCAGCAGGCACAGGATGAGCTTCCAGGGGACAGCCTTACCCGGATGCCTGCGGAAAAGAAATGCCAGCGCCACCATGGCGCCCGCCGCGCTGCAGCCCACCAGGGCCTTCAGGGACAGCACCAGCCGCACAGGCTGTGCCTCCCTGGTTGCAGCGCTGTCCAGCCAGGGGAGAAACAGCACACCCCGCAGGCCATAGGCCAGGGCCACGCCTGCCAGCGCCAGGCAAATGCGCCAGCGCCGTGCAGGCTGCCGCAGGCCCAGCAGCACCAGCAGCCCGCAGAACAGCAGCAGCGCCAGCAGCCCGCTTTGCACCTCTATGCAGAAGGCCAGCAGCGCGCCCAGGGCGCCTGCACCCAGCAGGTACCAGCCGCCCTTTTCCCTTGTGGCAAAGCTGCCCAGTAAGAGAGGCATCACCAGGCACAGGTAACCGCTTACCATGTCAATATTGCCAATGGTGCCCTGAAACTCGTAATTCCTATAAATGCTGTACCCTTCCGGGTAGAACCCCAGGGGGTTCACCCCGGTGTACTGCACCGCCACCAGCAGGCAGAACAGCGTCAGCGCCGCTGCTGCCGCCTGCAGCACCACGCGCATTTTGGGCGGAAACAGGCTCATCATCAGGAAAACCAGCAGGTAGCACAGGTGGGTCATCAGGCCTTCATAGCGGAAGGCGCCCATGAGCACCACCAGCTGCTGGCGCCCGTTGAGCGAATCGCTATACCTGCCCTGCCAGGCGCTGAGGGCCAGCCAGGCCAGGTATCCCAGGGCCAGCAGCTGGGATGGGTGCCAGCGGAGGCACTTGCGCAGCTGACCTTTGCAGGCCAGCACCACCACCGTCACCAGGCAGGAGAGCACCGTTACACCGCACAGTATCAACAGGCCAATCCATTTGGTGCGGGAGATATGCCCATAGGTCATGTCCTGCCACAGGGGGAAAAGCCCCAGCCACAGGCACCCCAGCACGGTGGACACCACGCCAGGCCAGTAGTGCTTACTTGTCTGCATGGTGCTTAACGGCAATGGCCTCAATTTCCACCAGGGCATCCTTGGGCAGGCGGGCCACCTGCACACAGGCCCGGGCGGGAGGATTCTCCGGGAAGAAGGTAGCATAGGCGGCGTTCACCTGGGCAAAATCCTCCAAATCCTTCAGGAAGATGGTGGTTTTCACCACGTCCTGCAGGGTGCAGCCAGCCTCCGCCAGAATGGCAGCAATGTTCTGCATGCTCCGGCAGGTCATGTCCGCCACGGTGCCGGTGCACAGGCAGCCGGTTGCAGGGTCAATGGGCAGCTGACCGGATACAAAAACCATCTGGCCTGCCTGCACGCCCTGGGCATAGGGCCCAATGGCAGCGGGCGCCCCGGAGGTGGAAAGCGTGTGTTTCATGAAGGTGTTCTCCTTTGCAGGTTCATTCTTTCTCATTATATGCCAGGCCCGGCTGGCGCGCAAGGGGAAATTTGGCTGCATCACGCCAGCAGCACCAGCATGCACAGCTGCTGCTCGTTATACCACACGGTGGCCTGGGCATATACCCCGGAGCTGCTCAGCCAGCCGCCCACGTCCTCCAGGGTAGCCAGGAAGGCCTCCCGGCTGGCAAAGCGCAGCTCCAGGCTGGCGGCGCCCCGGGGCCAGGCAGGCGCATCCCCGGGCGCATACACACACCGGCGCACATGCCAGTTGATGGACATGTCCGTGCAGGCAGGCATGCCGGGTGTTTCCAGGGTGCAGCTGGCAGACAGCATGTTGTCCGTCAGGTTGAAGAAGAAGTGGGTCAGCCGCTGGCCCTGGTCGTCATTGGTCACGTCCAGCCAGGCGTAGGAGCCGTCAACCTGCACCAGGTTCCAGGCGTGGGGCGCAGCGCCCATGGTGCCCTGCACCACACCGCAGGGTATGCCGGACAGCCGCAGCAGCAGTGCCATGGCACCGGCATAGCCATCGCACACGGCGCGGCCCTCCACCAGCGCGCCATAGGCATTGTGGGCGTTTGCGCCGGTTTCGTCATAAGTCACCAGGGCGCACAGAGCGTTGTGGAGCATTTCCTCCCGGGCAAAGGCATCCCC
Organism: uncultured Faecalibacterium sp.; assembly: GCA_964383815.1. Classification (GTDB taxonomy): domain Bacteria; phylum Bacillota; class Clostridia; order Christensenellales; family Aristaeellaceae; genus UBA11524. The sequence goes on from CAYLIC010000028.1 coordinate 8,788, forward strand.
CCGGGCCTGGGCAGCCAGGCTGGCAGCCGTTTGCAGCAGTGCTTCCTGGCTGGATATGGGCATGGTGTACCCAAGGCTGATGGCGGTAATCTGCTGGGGTGAATCCTGATAATAGTGCAGGGTGTAGGTTGGCGCCAGGGCGCACAGCTCCGGGCAGTCCAGCAGCAGCGCCTTCATGGCGGCGGAGGCATCGCTGTAGTCAGCGGTGATGGGCACCTGCTCCGCACCGGCTGCGGCGGCAGCATAGGCCACGTCGAACACCTGCTGCTGGGCCTGGGTCAGCCTGGGGTAGTGGAGCATCAGCGCCGGGTCGTAGGGTGTGTCCGGCGCGGCAAGCGCCCACCCCGGCAGCAGCAGCAGCAAGCAGCACAGCCATTTGCGCATGGTTTCGCCTCCTTTCGCTTAGTATACGGCAGGCCTCCCATCATTGTCAACGGAGCACTTGCCACGGGCCGCACCGCATGCTATAATTGTTCCGTTTTCAACCATGAACCAAGGAGGAACCCCTATGCAAACAAGTCCTGACCTGGGCCAGGAGCCGGTTGGACGCCTGCTGCGGAGGCTGGCGATTCCCACCATTACGGCTCAGCTGGTCAACATGCTTTACAACCTGGTGGACCGCATTTACATTGGGCACATTGAGGGCATTGGCACGGCGGCGCTGACGGGCGTTGGCGTGTGCCTGCCCGTTATTATGATGATTTCCGCCTTCGCCGCCCTGGCAGCCATGGGCGCCGCACCCCGGGCCTCCATCGAGCTGGGCCGCGGTGACCGGCAAAAGGCCGAGCGCATCATGGGCGCCAGCGCCACCCTGCTGACCCTGATTGCCCTGGTGCTGACACTGGTGCTGGGCCTGTGGAACCGGGATCTGCTGCTGCTCTTCGGCGCCAATGAGGAAACCATTGGCTATGCAGTCAGCTACATGAGCATTTACAGCCTGGGCACCATCTTCGTGCAATACGCCCTGGGCCTGAATGCCTTCATCACCGCCCAGGGCTTCTCCAGGGTCAGCATGCTGACGGTGCTCATCGGCGCCGTGCTGAACACCATCCTGGACCCGATTTTCATTTTTCTGTTCAAGATGGACGTGCAGGGTGCAGCCCTGGCCACGGTGATTTCCCAGGCCGTCAGCGCGGTGTGGGTGGTGAAGTTTCTCACCGGGGAAAAGACCGGCCTGCGCCTGCGCCGCCAGCACCTGCGGCTGGACTGGCGCCTGCTGGGCCCCTGTGTGGCCCTGGGCCTTTCACCCTTCATTATGCAGAGCACGGAAAGCCTGATCGCCGTGTGCTTCAATTCCTCCCTGCTGAAGTACGGCGGCACCCTGGCTGTGGGCACCATGACCATTCTCAGCAGCATGATGCAGCTTGCCATGCTGCCCCTGTCCGGCCTGGCCCAGGCGGCCCAGCCCATTATCAGCTACAATTTCGGCGCGAAAAACGCCCAGCGCGTGAAGGACGCCTTCCGGCTGCTGCTCATATGCTGCGTGGCGTATGCCTGTGCCTTCTGGGCCCTGGTGATGCTGCTGCCCCAGGTGTTTGTGGGCCTTTTCACCCCGGATGCCGCCCTGGTGCAGTATGCCATTCCCTGCGTGCAAATTTACTTTCTGGCCATTGGTATCTTCGGCGTGCAAATGGCCTGCCAGCAGACCTTTGTAGCCATTGGCAATGCCAAGTGCAGCCTGTTTGTGGCTGTGCTGCGCAAGATTATCCTGCTGATTCCCCTCATCTACCTGATGCCCGCCCTGCTGCCTGCAAACAGGGTTTACGCCGTGTTCTGGGCGGAACCCATTGCGGATACCATCTCTGTTCTGTGCGCCGCCGGGCTGTTCTTCCCAACCTTCCGCAAAACCCTGAAAGCCCTGGAATAGCCCCCGTGCCCCACACCAAAAAAGGCCGCCCTCTGAGCGGTCTTTTTTTGCGCATTTCTCACCCCTTCACCGCGCCGCCGGTGATGCCCTCAACATAATAGCGCTGCAGGGCCATGAACAGCAGGGTGACGGGCAGGGCCACCAGCACGCCGCCAGCGCAGAAGCGGGTGAAGTATCCCTGATAGTCCGTGGTGTTGGCCCAGCGGTACAGGCCCACGGCAACATTGTAACCGGCGGGATCGCCAAAGGCCACATAGGAAGCGAAAACATAATCGCCCCAGGGTGCCATGAAGGCCATGAGCACGGTGTAGATGACAATGGGCCTGGACAGGGGAAGGATGATCTTCATAAACACCTGCATGCGGCTGGCGCCATCGATGCGGGCGGACTCGTCCAGGGCCCGGGGAATGGCATCGAAAAAGCCTTTGGCAATATGGTAGTTCAGGCCGGAGGAAGCGGTGTAGATGAGGATCAGCCCGGGCACGGCGCCGCCCTGGGTAAGACCCAGGAGCCTGAGCAGGTAGTACAGCACAATCAGCGTCAGAAAGCCGGGAAACATGCCCAGCACCAGGGACAGGTTCATCATCAGCCTGCGGCAGCGGAAGCGCAGCCTGCTGAAGGCATACGCCACAGAAAGCACCAGCACCGTTTGAATGGCGGCGCTGCACAGGGCAATGACCAGCGTATTGGCATACCAGCGGGGAAAGCCGCTTTCCGGCCTGAAAAGGAAGGCATAATTGTCCAGCGTCCACTGCCTGGGCAGGATGTAGGCCGCCTGACCGCCGCTTTCCCCACGGAAGGATTGCAGCACCAGCAGCACAAAGGGCAGCAGCCACACCCCGCACAAAACCACCAGCAGCAGGTGGGAAGGCCAGCTCCTTTTCACCATGGCATGTCCTCCTCATGGCGGATGGAGGGTATCAGGTTATACACGCCCAGGTTCACCAGGGCGCACACCGCAAACACCGCCACACCCATCACCGCCGCCAGCTTGAAGTTGCTGTCCGTAACGGTCATTTTGTACAGCCAGGTTATCAGCAGATCGGTGCTGCCGGCATTGCCAGCCAGGCGCAGGCTCATGGGCTTGCCCTGGGACAGAAGGAAGATGACGTTGAAATTGTTGATATTCCCGGTAAAGCTGGTCAGCAGGTATGGCCCGGTGATGAACAGCATATAGGGCAGGGTGATGTGCCAGTAGGCCTGGAAGGCATTGGCGCCGTCCATGCGGGCGGCCTCGTACAGGTCTGCAGGGATGTTCATCAGGATGCCTGTGGCAATCAGCATCATGTACGGCACGCCGATCCACACATTCACGCCGATGATGGTCGCCCTGGCCCAGGCGGCGTCCGTCCAGAAGGGCAGCGGCGCATCAATCAGGCCCCAATCCATCAGCAGCCCGTTGATAAGCCCATCGGAGGCGAACAGCCTGGACACATACAGCAGGGACACAAACTGGGGTACCGCAATGGTGGTAACCAGCAGGGTGCGCCACAGCTTTTTCAGCCGCACGCCTCTTTTGTTGATGAGCATGGCCACCAGCATGCCCAGAAAATAGTTGAGCACTGTGGCGAAAACCGCCCAGATCAGCGTCCACAAAAGCACCTGGCGAAAGGTGTGGGCATAGGAGGGTATTTCCACCAGGGTCAGACCGGTGACGTTCAGGGTGATTTCATCTTCGCCCAGCAGCCGCAATGTCCAGCGGCCTTCGCCGGCTTCCTCCACGGCAAAGTCTGTGCAGGCCATGGCCTGGGCAGCCCGTGCGGCAGCCAGGTCGCTGGTTGCGGCAGTGAGCACATCGCCGTTTTTCGCGGTCAGCGCCAGTGTGGCAATCTCCTCCGTTTCCGAGGTGATGGTGAAGGTCACCGGCGATGCCTCCTGGGTCAGCAGGCTGGCGAAGTTTTCCACACCCACCCAGGTGAACAGCTTGCCCGGCGGCTGGTGCGCATGATCGTAATTGGTGAAGGCCACCAGCACCATGAAAACAATGGGCAGCACCGTGAACAGCACAACGCCTGCCACCGGCAGCGCCAGCAGGCTTTTGTGAAACTGTTCATCCGCCAGGGAGCGCAGGTCTTCTCTGGCAGACGGCAAATGCCCGCCCCGGGTGAGAATCTCCTGGCTGATGGCGCTTTGCCGTATGCTCTGCCACCAGGTGTACGCATACGCCAGCATGAAGAACAGGGTCAGCACGCCGTAGAGCATGATAAGGAAGGAATTATCCCCATAGACGGTCAGGCGGTTGATTCGGGTGGTTTCCGCCTGTCCAAGGCTGGGCAGCAGGGAAACATACTTCCAGCCAAACAGCGCCATGTATACCACAAACACCGCCTGAAACAGCAGAAACAGCAGTCCCCGCAGCCACTGCCCCCGGCACAGGCTGCCAAAACCCATGATAAGATAGGTCATGCGGGTTTTCCAGTCCCCGCGGATAAAGGTGCGCACAAGCATTGCTTCACCTCCCTGTGCGGACATAGCTGCCCGCGCTGGTCTGGAAGGAGGTCAGCACCTGAAGGAGCTGCTCATCCGAATAGCCGTCGAACCGGTGGGCGAGCACATCATCCCCCAGGGCGGCAGCAAGGCTCCAATACGCATTGGGGTACTGGCCCTGAATGGTGGCGTGGGCGGCCTGCTGCCTCAGGGCGGTCAGTGCCGCATTGGCCTGAACGGCGGCATCCGCCTGGGCCTGCATGTGGCTCGGGCCCCACTGGATGCTCTCCTCCCGGTACCTTTCCAGCTGCACCTGTCCGCTGGTGAGCCACTGGGCCAGGGCATCGCAGGCAGCCAGCTTGTTTTCATCCGTCTGCGGCTTGATGCCCAGCAGCTTGCAGCCGGTAAACCCGCCCAGCTGCCAGCCATCCACCGTGGGCAGGGGGCCTGCGGCATAGCCATCGCCCAGCATGGCCTGCACAGTGGACTGATCCCACACGCCGCCCACCAGCGCCGCCATATCCGTGGCGTTGGAGGCACTGGAGCCATTGGCAAAGGCAGGTGAGGAGGCCAGCGCCACCATGGCCCGCAGGGCGCGGACACCGTTCATGGAGGCATAGGTGCATTCCATGCCGGTGATGTTTCCCTCCGCATCGGTCTCGTAGCGCAAATCCGCGCCTGCACCAAAGAAAAACGCGGGCTGATACCAGCCGGAGTTAAGCTCCATATAGAACCGCTTCCCGGCCCGCTCGCAGTCCGCCAGGATGCTCTCCAGCCTGGTGGGATTGGAAATCACAGAGCTGTCATAATACAGAAAGTAGCCGTTGTCCGCCGTCATGGGGTGTGCATACACCACGCCACCCAGGCTGGCAGCCTCAACGGCGGCGGAAATGTGCTGGTTGCGGATGTTCTCCGCCGCAGCAGGCGCAACCTCCACCAGCGCACCGGCGGTGACCAGCCTGGCCAGCTGATCCTGGGCGAACACAAACAGGTCGGCGCCGCTCTCCACATCGGTCAGGATGTTGTTGGCTGCGTCGCCCTCGCCCACCGGCTCCACCACCACGCGATACCCGGCAAACTCCGGATGCGCCTGCTGAAACCTTGCCGCCTGCCTGCGGGTGAAATCCACCGTGTTCTCCGCCACCCATACCCGCACTTCCCCGTCCTCCCGGGCCGCGCACCCGGTCATCAGCAGTGCCAGCAGCAGCGCCAGGCACTTCCCCATGCGCCCACCTCCGTTTCACCCTCCACTGTTCCCTGTGGCGGAGGTTTGTATGCATGGCAGGGGATGCGGGTGTGTGGTTTATTTCCGCGCCACCAAACAGAAAAAATCCCCAAAGCGCAATGGCTTTGGGGATGGGTTTGCTCAGGCGGGATCAATCCACCGTGTAGGGCAGCAGCGCGATGGCACGGGCGCGCTTGATGGCCTCGCTCAGCTGGCGCTGATGCTTGGCGCAGTTGCCGCTCATACGGCGGGGAAGGATCTTGCCGCGCTCGTTCACATAGCGGCGCAGGCGGTTGATATCCTTGTAGTCGATGTATTCGACCTTATCCACACAGAAGCTGCACACCTTCCGGCGGGGGCGACGGCCTCCACGCGGACGGGGCCTTCTTTCAGTACGTTCTTCAGACATGCAAAGGGCCTCCTCTCAATCAAACTTGGGCGTAAACGTTAGAAGGGCAGTTCATCGGTCTCCACAGCGGTAAAGCCGCTGTTCTGCGCGGTAACGCCGGGCGCGGGCGCATTGTAGCTGCCGGCGGCCTGGTCGTCATTGCGGCTGGAGAGGAACTCCACATCGTCAGCGGTGACTTCCAGAGAAACGCGGGTCGTGCCGTCGTTCGCCTGATAGGTGCGGGCGGTCACGGGACCAACGACGCAAACCTTGCGGCCCTTGGCCAGATACTTGGCGCAGTTTTCACCCAGCTGCCGCCAGGCCGTACAGCGGAAGAAATCCGTTTCAGGCTGGCCGCTGCTGTTCTGGGAGCGGTTGCGGCGGTTCACCGCAACGGTGAAATCGCACACGCTGATGCCGCTGCCCACGGTGCGCAGCTCCGGGTCCCGGGTCAGGTTGCCAATGATCGTCAGCTTATTCATTGCACTTTCCTCTTGGTGTCAGTCACTCGGCAGCTTCCGCGGCGGGAGCAGCCTCAGCGGCAGCCTCCTCGGCAGGAGCAGCTACGGGAGCAGCAGGACGGGCAGCGCGGGGCTTCACGTTGCTGCGCTTTTCCACCAGCTTCACCACCAGGTAGCGGATGACGCTGTCGTAAATCTCCAGGTTACGCTCAAGCTCCTTGGGCAGCTCGGCAGGGGCCTTGAAGGTCACCAGCACGTACCAGCCTTCGGTCTTGTAGTTGATGGCATACGCCAGGCGGCGCTTGCCCCAAGTCTCGTCGACCTTTTCCACCTCACCACCGTTGGCAGCAATCAGGGCGGACACCTTCTCGATCAGTTCCTTACGAGCGGTTTCCTCCAGTGCAGCATCGATGATGTAGGTCAGTTCATACCTATTCATCTTCTTTCACCTCCTCTTGGACTTATGGCGATACACCTGCGTATCGCAAGGATGTGCCAATTCGGAATTATAGCAGAGAAAGTGTTATTTTTCAAGGGGTTCAGCAAATTTTTCATCAAACTTTTTTGCCGGTGGACTATTTTGTCGATATGTGGTATCATAAGGGGTATGAGTGCACTACAGAAAGGGGGTCCACCATGCGGTTAAAAAAGCTGGAGCTGTACGGCTTCAAGTCCTTCGCCCAGAGGACGGAGATTGTTTTTAACGAGGGTATTACCGGCATTGTTGGGCCCAATGGCTCCGGCAAGAGCAATATTGGCGATGCGGTGCGCTGGGTGCTGGGCGAGCAATCTGCCAAAACCCTGCGCGGCGCCAGCATGTCCGATGTCATTTTCAATGGCACACAAAAGCGCAAGCCTCTTAGCTATTGCGAGGTTTCGCTGATTTTTGACAATGACGACCACGCCTTGCCCATGGACTATGCTGAGGTGATGGTCACCCGCCGGGTGTACCGCAACGGTGAAAGCGAATACTATTTGAACCGCTCTGCCTGCCGCCTGAAGGACATCATCGACCTTTTCCGGGATACCGGCATTGGCAAGGAAGGCTACTCCATCATTGGTCAGGGTCGCATTGACGAAATTCTCTCCCGCCGGGGTGAGGATCGGCGCCAGATTTTTGAGGAAGCAGCAGGCATTGTGAAGTTCAAGGCCCGGAAGGAAGAGGCGGACAAGAAGCTCCAGCGTACCCTGGAAAACGCTGCCCGCATTGACGATATTCTGGAAGAGCTGACCCGCCAGCTGAAGCCCCTGGAGGAGCAGGCCAGAAACGCCCGGGAGTACATTGAGCTTTCTGCGGAGCTGAAAATACTTGACCTGAATCTTTTCCTTGTCCGCTCCGACAAGGCCAAGGAACGCCTGGCGGAGCTGGACACGGAGCTGATGAACCTCCGCGCCGTGCTGGACGAAACTGAGGTGACCCTGGCGGAAAAGACCAGCCTGCGGGATGCCCATCAGGCGGACATTGCCCAGCTGGAGGAGAAAATCACCGCCGCCCGCAACGGCCTGATGGCCTGCGCCCAGGCCGTTCACGAGGCGCAAAACACCCTTTCCGCCCTGAACAGCCGCCGGGACACAAGGCAGGAGAACCGCCAGCGCATTTTAGACGAGCAAGGCGACAGCCAAACACGCCTGAATGAGCTGGACGAGATGTTCAACCGCAGCGAAGGCCAGAGCCAGCAGCAGGAAGAGCTGGTTCAGCAGGCGGAAATTGCTCTGGAAAAGGCCAAGGCCGATGCTGCCCAGGCAGAAGCCACGGAGCAGGAAAGCGACAGCAGACTGGAAGCCCATAAGGCTGCCATCATGAGCGCCATGAATCGGCTTAATGCCGTGAAGAACGACCAAACCCGCCTGAAAACCATGCGCAGCCAAATGGAAGCCCGCCTGACAGAAATCAACGCTTCCGGTGATGCATTAAAAGAAGAAGAAAATCGCCTGACTCTGGCTGTGGACGAGGCGGAAACCCGCCTGACCACCGAGCAGACCCGCCAAGGCCAGCTTTCCCGCGCCCTGGAGGAAAAGCAGGCGGATCTCCAGCAGGCGGACGCGGCGCTAATTCAGCTGCGCACCCAGGCAGAGCAGCTTTCTGCCAACCTGCAAGCTGCCCAAAGCCGGCAGAAGCTCCTTTCCGAAATGACAAAGGAAATGGAAGGCTACAACAATTCCGTCCGCCGGGCCATTGCCTATGCCAGGGAGCACCGCATGCCCGGTGTTCGCGGCGTGCTGGCCCAGCTGATTTCCGTTCCCCAGCAGTACGAAACCGCCATTGACATGGCTCTTGGCGCCGCCCAGCAGAATATTGTCACCGACAATGAGGATACCGCCAAGGAGCTGATACAATACCTGCGGCAGAACCGCCTTGGCCGGGCCACCTTTCTGCCCCAGACCTCCGTCCGCTCCAAGCTGCTGAACGACCGGGAAAAGCAGGCCCTGCGCCTGCCCGGCTGCATGGGCATTGCCTCCGACCTGGTGAAATGCGCGCCGGAGTACCGTGGCATTGTTGAAAACCTGCTGGGCCGCACCGTGATTGCGGATAACCTGGATAACGGCATTCCCATCATGCGGGCTGGCAATCATAGCTTCCGCCTGGTAACTCTGGAAGGCGATGTGATGCACTCCGGCGGCTCCATGACAGGCGGCTCCACCCAATCCAAAATGGTTAACCTGCTGGGCCGTGAGCGTGAATTGAAGGAGCTGACCCAGCGCCTGCAAGAGGGAAAAGCTCAGCTTGACGGCATGAAAGAAAAGCTCCAGCAGGAGCAGCTGACCAAAAACGCCATGAAGCTGGCTGTTCAGGATGCCCTGAATGCCCTGCACCAGCAGGAAATTGCTGTAGCCCGTGAAACCGAACGCACTGATGCTGCCAAGGCGGAGCTTTCCAGCCACCGCAGCCGCATGGAACAAACCGAACAGGCCAATCTTCAGCTATTGGAATCCATTGAGCAGATTGACCAGCAGCTGGACAGCATCAGCCATTTGAGCGGTGATGCCCAGCTTGATCAATCTGCCATGGAGGAGCAAACCGCCGCCCTGCAGCAGGCGCTTGCCCAGGCCCGCCAGCAGGCCGCCGAGGCCGCCGACCGGGTGATGACCCGCAGTTTGCAGCTTAGTGACCTGCGCCACCAGCTGGACATTCTCCACAAGGATGCCGCTCGTTATGAGCAGGACAGGGGCCATCTTCTCCGTGAAATGGAGCGCCGCTCCCAGCAGCTTGCCGCCATGGATGAAATGGACACCCAGGACATGGCTGAAATTGCTCATATCACTGCTCTGGTGGAAACCCGCCAGCTGGAACAGAAGCGCCAGGAGCAGGTAGCACAATCCCTGGAGGCCCGCCGCGCCGCCACCCAGGACAAGCTGCGGGACGTGCTGACCGATATGGAAAACCTGCACCAGTCCCACAACCGGGATGCAGACCGCATCCATCGCACCGAGCTTTCCCGTTCCAAGGTGGACAGCGATCTACGAGTTATGCAGGATCGCATCTGGAACAGCTATGAAGTAACCTATGCGGGCGCTGAAGAATTCCGCCTGGCAGAAGGCTTCGATGCCGTTGAGGCCGACCGCCGCGCCGCCCAGCTGATGAGCCAGATCCGCGCCCTGGGCCATGTGAACGTGAACGCCGTGGAGGAATACGCCAACACTAAGGCCCGCTTTGACGAACTGACCACCCAGCAGGATGACCTGCGCCAGGCCGAAAATGACCTGCGGGAGCTGATTAACCGCCTTTTGGAGCAAATGGAAACTACTTTTGTTGAAAACTTCAGCAAGCTGCAGGTGTATTTTTCCGAAACCTTCACCCGCCTGTTTGGCGGCGGCAAGGCGGAGCTGGCGCTGATGGATCCCTCTGACCCGCTGAACTGCGGCATTGAGGTCAACGCCCAGCCACCGGGCAAGAAGCTGCAGCTCCTGTCCCTGCTCTCCGGCGGCGAGCGTGCACTAACCGCCATTGCCATTCTTTTCGCCATGCTGAAGCTGAAACCCACACCCTTCTGCATCCTGGACGAAATTGAAGCCGCCCTGGACGATGCCAATATCGGCTATTACGCTGATTATTTGCAGGAGTACAGCCAGGGTACACAGTTTATCGTTATCACTCACCGCAAAGGCACCATGGAGCGCTGCAACGCCCTCTACGGCGTTGCCATGGAGGAGCAGGGCGTTTCCAAAATGGTATCCGTCAGCCTGCAGGACTATAAGGAATAGCCTTGCCTTTCTCCGCAGCCAACACCCTTTATCCACAATATCCACACCCTGTGGAGGGATAACCTGTGGAATACTGTGGATAAATCAAAAAAACCTTCATTTTGTGTGGCTGAAAAAGCAGGAATCATTTCACCTTCCATGGAATATATTCTTGAAGAAGGTGTGGTTCTCCACACACGGGTGGATAACCTGCATACTTCTCCACAATCCATCAACCGGGGAAAAGCCTTGCAACAGCAGGCAGCGGATGGGTTATCCACAGTTTTCACACCCCCTACTACGACTGCTATTTATTATATATAATAGAACTAGACAGAGAGGATGATTCCATGCTATTGACCGTGAACGCCCAGGACCTTCTGGACGGCCTGAATACCGTTACCCGCGCCCTGGCAGCCAGGCCTGCCAAGCAAATTCTGGAGGGCGTACTGGTGGACGCCGGGAGCGATGGCATCACCCTTACCTGCTCTGATGGCAGCCTGTCCATTGAGTGCATTCTTACCGGCGATGTGAAGGAACCCGGCCGTGTGGTGCTGCCAGGCAAGCTCTTTGCCGAGCTGGTGCGCAAGCTTCCCGGCGGTACCGTGACCATCAAGGTTAACGAAAACCATTCTGCATCCATCCGCTGCATGAATTCCAAGAGCAACCTGGCCGGCATGAACCCCATGGAGTATCCCGAAATGGCGGAGGTCAGCGCAGGCACAACGGTGAAAATTCCCCAGAACAAGCTGCGGGAAATGATCAGCCGCGTGGTTTTTGCCATTGCTACGGACGAAAGCCGGCAAATTCTGACCGGCTGCCTTCTGGAGGTTAACAGGGAAGAGGCACGCATGGTGGCCCTGGACGGCTTCCGCCTGGCGATGCAGAAGGTGTTTCAGCCCTTTCAGCTGCCTGCCGGTCAGGAGTGCCTGAAGGCCGTTATTCCCGGGCGCGTGCTGAACGAGCTGAGCAAAATTCTGCTGGAAGAAGAGGAGTTCTGTACACTGCTGATTGATAAAACCCGCATGCAGGCCTCCTTTGGCAACACCCGCCTTTCCACGGTGCTACTGGCAGGTGAATATATCGACTACCGCAAAATTCTGCCGCCTTCCTTCAAAACTCAGGCCAAGGCCGACCGGGTACAGGTGCAAAATGCCATTGACCGCGCCAGCCTGATGGCCAGGGAAGGCAAGAACAACCTGATCCGCATGTCCTTCAGCAAAAACACGCTGACCATTACCTCCAATGCGGAATTGGGCGATGTGCTGGAGGAAATGGATGCCAGCCTGCAGGGCGACCCTATTGAAATTGCCTTCAACGCCAAGTATATTTCCGATGTGATTCGCAACATTAACGATGGCGACCTGTGCATGAAGTTTAACAGCAACGTGAGTCCCTGCGTGGTATGCCCCCAGGCTGGTGACCAGTTTCTGTATCTGATTCTGCCGGTACGCGTGTTCCAGTAAAATGATTATCGAAGACCTGAAGCTGCATGATTTCCGCAATTATGAGGAGCTGAGCATGAAGCCTCACCCGGGAATCAACATTCTTTTCGGGCAGAACGGCTCCGGCAAAACAAACCTGCTGGAAGCCGTTCATTATTGTGCGCTGGGCCGCAGCCATCGCACAAGCCTGGACAGGGAGGTTGTGCGCAAGGGTGCACCCATGGGTGCCTGTGGCGTGCAGGTGCGCAAGGGTGACATAAAGGTTGATGTGGCTGTGAAGCTGACCCCGGGCGAGAGCCGCAAAAAGCAGGTTTTTCTGGACAGAAAGCGGGCCGACCGCCTTGGGGACATGATGGGCAAATTGCAGTGTGTCATTTTTTCCCCGGAAGATCTGATGCTGGTGAAGGAAGGCCCGTCCATTCGCCGCCGGTTTATGGATATGATGCTAAGCCAGCTGTCCACCGGCTATTTTCTGGCCTTGCAGCAGTATAACAAGGCGCTGGAGCAGCGCAACGCCATATTGAAGGAAATCAAGCGCGGCGCCCATTGTGATGCCGCCATGCTGGACGCCTTTGAGGAGGCCATGGCGAAACCCTGCGAAACCATCATCACCCTGCGCCGGCAGGTGGTGAAACAGGTGGCTGATTTTGCAGCGGAAAAGTACAGGGCTATCAGCGGGCGGGAGAAAGAGTGCTTTTCCCTGCACTATGCCTGCTGCCTGCCAAATGAAAAAGACATTGCCGCCCAGGTGAAAAGCACCCTGCGGAAAAACCGGCAGGAGGATGTTTTCCGGGCAACCACCACCTTCGGCATTCACCGGGAAGACATGGCGCTGACCCTTTCCGGCAGAGAAATGAAGCTGTTTGCATCCCAGGGGCAGATCCGCACTGCCGCCCTTAGCATGAAGCTGGCACAGCTGGAGGTATTCCGCCAGCAGACAGGGGAGGCGCCTGTGCTGCTGCTGGACGATGTGATGAGCGAGCTGGACATGACCCGCCGCACCCGCCTGCTGGAGGAAATCCGCGGTGTGCAGACCTTCATCACCTGCACGGATGAGAGTGACCTGGAGGGTTGCCGGCAGCGGCGGAGCTACCAGGTGTCCGCCGATGAAAACGGCAGAGCCATCCTTCGCGAAATGAGCCAGGGCGAATGGGTAGAGTCCCGGCCTGCACTCACCGACCCTGATTTTACCTGATTGCCTGATTTAACCATTTATCAGGCAATTTTTCTATTGCTGTGAAAATAGAAATGCCGCTTGTGTTTATATCCTTGTTCGAAGAAGGACACTTTCAGACAGAATGGACGCGAAGAAATCCGGTAAGCCTTGAAAATAAAGCAGCAGCAACATATAAATAAAGATAAAAGTATAACAAAAGTGAAAGACCCTTGTTTCACGTGAAACAGTATGATAAAATAAACCCGGAGGTGACGTTATGCCCCGTTGGACAAAGGAACAGCAAGCAGCCATTGATGCAAGAAACCACACCATTCTGGTAAGCGCCGCAGCAGGCTCCGGCAAAACAGCCGTGCTGGTGGAACGCATTGTGGGTCTGGTGCGGGAAGGCTACCGGCTGGACAGAATGCTGATTGTCACCTTCACCCGGGCAGCGGCGGCAGAAATGCGCCAGCGGCTGAATCAGCGCATGGCGAAGGAGGCCGCCAGCGACCCGGAGCACATGTCCCAGGCGCTGGACCAGCTGGAAGCTGCGGAAATCTCCACCATTCACGCCTTTTGCCAGAAGGTTATCAAGAATGATTTTCAGGCCGTGGGCGTTGACCCCATGACCCGCATTTGCGATGAGCAGCAGCAGAACACCCTGTTCGATCAGGCCTTCCGGGATGCCATGAACCAGCTGCTGGAGGAAGATCAGCCGGATTTTCACGCCTTTGCAGAGGCCTTTGGGCAGCAGGAAATTCACGACATGACCGGCAGGCTGTATACCTTCCTCATGTCCCTGCCGGAGCCCTTTGCCTGGCTGGAGGAAAAAATCAACCAGGTCACAGGAAAACCGCTGGACGAGCACCCATGGTATCAGGTGCTGGCAGAGCAGGCCGGGCGGGAAATACAGGGCGTTGATGCGCTGCTTTCCATGCAGGATCGCATGTTTGCAGAGCCGGACGCTGTGCCCAGGCTCCGTGAAACCTGGGAGCAGGACATGAACACCTACAACAGCCTGCTGCAGCTGGATTTAGGCACACCGCAGGCCTTGTGCGATGCACTGCGCACGTATTCCTTCAAAAACGCCGTTGTTTGCAAAGGACTGACGGAGGAACAGAAGGAGTGGAAAAAACGATACACCAGGCTGCGGGACAGCATGAAGGCCATCATCCGGGACAAAGCCAACTGCCTTTATATTGACCAGGCAAACACCAGCCAGGAGCTTGCCACCATGCAGCAGCACCTGCGGGGCCTTTCGGCGCTGGTGCAGCGGACCCATGAACATTTTTCCGCCTATAAACGACAGCAAAATGTGATGGATTTCAGCGACCTGGAGCAAATGACCCTGAGCATTCTGCGGCAAAGGGATTATCAAACCCGGCTGCAGCAGGACTATGACCATATTTTTGTGGACGAATGCCAGGATGTTTCCGCCGTGCAGGATGCCATTTTGCAGGCCATTCATGGGGAAAACAGCTGCCTGTTCATGGTGGGCGACGTGAAACAGTCCATCTATCGCTTTCGGCTGGCAGACCCTACGCTGTTTTTGCAGCGCATGCGCAGCTTTTCCGATGAGCAGAACGCCCGGGAGCGCCGCATTTTCCTGCAAAAGAACTTTCGCTCCCGGGCTGGCGTGCTGGACGCCACCAACAGGGTTTTCCGCAAAACCATGAAGGCGGATGTAACAGAGCTGGACTACCTGCCGGAGGATGAGCTGATACCCGGCCGGGAAACGGCGGACGACCCGCCGGTGGAAATTCACCTGCTGAACACCAAAGATCAGGAGGAGATAAACGACCTGGCGGCGGAAAGCTATGTGGTGGTTCAGCGCATCAAGTTTTTGCTGACCCAGCGGTTTCAGGATGGCGGCAGCCTGCGTCCCTACCAGTACAGGGACATGGTGATTCTCCTGCCTAAAGTGGCGCACACAGGCCCGGCACTGGCGGAGCTGCTGGAAAAGCAGGGTGTTCCCGTGTACTTTGATGGTGCGGAAAGCTATTTTGGCCTGCCGGAAATCAGAACCATGACGGGTCTGCTTTCCGTGCTGGATAACCCCATGCAGGATGTACCCCTGCTCTCCACCCTGAAAATGACACCCTTCAGCCTGACAGATCAGGAGCTGGCAGACATCCGCCTGTGCAAAACCGGGCGGGATGTGCCTTTCCACGTGGCATTCCGGGAGGCCTGCCAGCAGGATTCGCCCATTGGGCAAAGGTGCCGGGCCATTGCGGACACGCTGGGTGAGTGGCGTTTTCAGGCTGAATGCATGCCGCTGAAGGACTTTGTGTGGTATCTCCTGCGGGAAAGCGGTTTTTACGCTACCTGCGGCGCCCTGCCGGAAGGCCCGGTGCGCCAGGCCAACCTGCGGCTTTTGTGCCAGCGTGCCAGGGAGTATGAGGACAATGGCGGCGCCACACTCAGCGGCTTTCTCAAGCAGATTGACGTTCAGCAGCAGGCTGGTGACAGCCGCAGCGCCAAGCTGTTGGGCGAGGGTGAAAACCTGGTGCGCATCATGACCATTCACAAGAGCAAGGGTCTTGAGTTTCCCGTGGTGTTCTGCATGCAGATGAACGGAAACATGCACCTGAACAGGCGCTCCGGCCTGAAAATGCACAGCAAGCTGGGTGTGTGCCTGCCCTATGTGAACAGAAGCCTGAACATTCGCCGGGACACCATGGGGGAGGAAGCCTTCGACATTCAACGCCAGCTGGACGAAAAGGCCGAGCGTGCCCGGCTGCTGTATGTGGGCATGACCCGGGCACGGGAGCGGCTGATCCTCATCGGCTGTGCTACGGAGCAGGAAAAGTCCCTGTGGAAAATGCCCGCCAGCGCCTACCGAATCTGGTGCGCCACCAGCATGCTGGATTGGGTGATGCAAACCGTGAATGATGAAGTATCCACAGGTTATCAACAGGCATCAAACCCTTTTGCCATAAGGGTTTGGAACGATTTTGCACAACAGGCTGTGGAAAAGAATAGACTTATCCACAGCCTGGGAAACTGGTTAAAATCCATGGTTTCCGTGCAGCCTGTGGATGAATTGGGGATACAGTGGAGTGAAGCACCAAAGGCCAATGCTGCACCGCTGAAAACCTCCGTCAGCAGTCTGGCAAAAAAGCAGGTTCTGGGCGATCCGCTGCCCCTGTCCGCCGAGGACGAGGAGGCAGAGGACAAACGCCAGCCGGAGGAAATCATCTCTCCCCTGCGGCTCAGCGAGCTGCCTGCCCGGCCTGCCTTTCTGGAGGAAAAGCACCTGACAGGCGCGGAGCGTGGAACCATTGTCCACCGGGTGCTGGCGCTGGTGGAGCTGCCA
This sequence comes from uncultured Faecalibacterium sp., assembly GCA_964383815.1. Classification (GTDB taxonomy): domain Bacteria; phylum Bacillota; class Clostridia; order Christensenellales; family Aristaeellaceae; genus UBA11524. Next base: position 25,255 of record CAYLIC010000028.1, read on the forward strand.
CCCCTGCGCCAAAGCCTGGCGGATGGCCTGTGGCAGGAGCTGCACCGCCTGCAGGAATGGGGATGCCTGACCCGGGAGGAAAGCGACATCATCAGCCACAAAAGCCTGATGACGTTTTTCCAGAGCGACCTGGGCAAACGGATGCTTGCCAGCAGCAACGTGCACCGGGAGTGGAGCTTCAACCTGCGGCTGGCAGGTGATACCCTGCTGCAGGGTGTGATTGACTGCGCATTTCAGGAGGATGGCGGCTGGGTGCTGCTGGACTACAAAACCGACCGCATTGGGGACGAGGCAGCGTTCATCCAGCGGTATCAGATGCAGCTGGCCTGGTACGCCATGGCGCTGGAGCGCATCACCGGTCAGCCTGTGCGGGAAATGTGGCTCTACGCCCTCAGCCTGGGAAAAGCCTTCCTGGTGCCGCGGACAGAAAATGTTTCATGTGAAACATTGCAGAAGAGGGATGCATGCGAATGAGAAAGCTGGTTTTGGTTTCACTGGATGCCATGTATGAGCCGGACTGGGCTGTTTATGATGGCAAATGGCTGGGAGATTGGCTGGGCCAGTCCGCCAGGTGCACCCAGGTGAAAACCGTCTTTCCCGCGCTGACCTATCCGGCGCACACAACCCTGGTCACCGGGTGTGACCCGGTGCAGCACGGCATAGGGCAGAATCAACCCCTTCAGCCGGAAAAGGAAGAAAGCATGCGCACCTGGTACTGGGAGGAGCAACAGGTGCAGCGGGAAACCCTGTTCCAGGCGGTGAAGCGGCAGGGAGGCCGGTGTGCCTCCATGCTCTGGCCTGTGACGGGCAGGAGCCGGGCCATTCGGTGGAATTTTCCCGAGGTGCTGGCGCTGCCCGGGGAAAACCAGACCCTGAAAATGCTGGCCTATGGTGCTGCGCCCTGGATATTGCACATGGAAATGAAGCACGGCAAGGAGCGCATCAGCACCCACGAGCCTCACCTGAGCGATTACGCCACCATCCTGGCCTGCGATGTGATCCGCACCCACCAGCCGGAGCTGACCGCCGTGCACCTGGTGGACGTGGACGAAATGCGCCATCTCCATGGGGTGAACAGCCCGGAGGCCCTGGAAGGCATGCAGCGTATGGAAAAGCGTGTGCAGGCCATCTGGAATGCCATGCAGGCAACACCAGGCATGGAGGACGCCCTGCTGGCGCTGGTCAGCGACCATGGTCAGGCGGATATTCACCGCACTGTGGCCCTGGAGCCTGCCCTGCAAGCGGCGGGCATACAGGCCCGGGTGCAGTCCAACGGCATGAGCGCCTACCTTTTCACCAGGGAGAGCGAAAAGGCCTTTCACTGGCTGCAAAACCATGGGGAAGAGGTGGGTGTTTCCGCCGTGTATGGCAGAGAACAATTAACAGAATTTGGCTGTATTGCTGCCGTTGACCTGGCTGTGGAGGCAGCGCCCGGCGTAGCCTTTGCCGAGGGACTGTCCACGGAGAAGCGGAAGAAGGCCGCCCACGGCTTTGGGCCGGGACACCCTGGGGAAAACTGCCTGCTGGCTGTCCGGGGAAAAGGCATCCGCCCGGCGGTGCTGCCGCCCATGCCCATGCGGGATGTGGCGCCAACCCTGGCAGGCCTGATGGGTATCAGCCTTCCCCAGGCGGTGGGAAAGGATTGCAGCATGCTGATGAAAATGGTATAAAAGTGGGTTTTTGTTGCGAAATTTGACGAATTTTTGACGGAAAAATGGGGCTAGACAGCTAAAAATATGAAAAAAGTTTGACAATATGGGTACATCGTGGCATAATGAAAGGGATGAGCGAGCGCTGCCTGCCACTCGGGCGGCCTCTTTAGATAGATACCTTTTTAAGGGACGGAGCCATCCGCCCAATCAGGGAGGTTATCATCCTATGGAGCAAATGCTCGATGTAACGTATTATCTGCATAGCGGCTTTTCCGCCGCGCTGAACGGCACGCTGCTGGTGTTTGACTACTGGCTTGGTGAGCAGCAGGAGCTGCCAGAAAGCAAGCGCATTACGCCGGAATATCTCAAACAGTTCAGGGAAGTGGTGGTGTTCATCAGCCACAAGCACCCGGATCACCTGGACCCGGTGGTGTTTGAATGGCGCAAAAGCACAGAGGTCACCTATGTGGTGTCCTACGATATGCCCATTGGCACGCCCGGCAAGCGCATGTCCCCCGGCGATTCCATCACAATCAGCGAAAACGTGAAGGTGCAGGCCTTCGATTCCACCGACCTGGGTGTTTCCTTCCTGGTGGATCTGTGCGGCATTCACATTTTCCACGCCGGCGACCTGAACTTCTGGCACTGGCGGGAGGAATCCACCCTGAAGGAGATTGACGAGGCCGAGGAGGACTTTCAGAAGGCAATGGCGCCCCTGAAGGGTCAGCCGATCGACCTGGCTTTCTTCCCCGTGGACCCGCGACAGGGCCGCATGTTCGATGCAGGCGCCACCACCTTTATCCTGGCGGTAAAGCCCAGGGTGCTAGTGCCCATGCACTTCTGGGCCCGGGCGGAGATTGCCAAGGAATTTGCCCGCCGTGCCCGCAGCCGGGAGACGGAGGTCGTTGCCATGACTGCCTGGGGCGAGCAGATTCGCCTGCAGTTTGAGGAAAACGGCTACCTGACCATTCACCTGCTGACGGCGCCGCAGCCCGTGGCCATGCCGGAGCGCCGCCGGGAGCAAACCGGCGACACCGATGTAAGCCTGCAAAGCTACGAGCAGGGTGATCCCTTTGTGGAAACCGACCTGCCCATTAAGCTGGACGAGTGACGGACACTTCCATCAGCAAGGAAACAGAACACTAATTGTGAAATCATCCACCGGCGGAGGCGCGTGCCTTTGCCGGTTTTTCTGTGCCGCTGTGGGCGGATAGCATCCGCTCTTTTGACATATGCTTAGTTCTGTGATAAGATGGGGACTGGAAACGTTTTCAGTCAAGGAGGTAACCATGCGAAACGGAACGATGCTCCAGGGCTTTCAGTGGGAGCTGCCCAGCGATGGTCGCTGGTGGCGCAGGCTGAGGCGCTGGGCCTATGCCCTGCACAGGGCAGGCATTACGGCTGTGTGGCTGCCGCCTGCCTGCAAGTGCCGCGGAGGCGCGGAGGACGTGGGCTATGGCACCTATGACCTGTATGACCTTGGCGAGTTTGACCAAAAGGGCACCGTGCGCACCAAGTATGGCACCAAGGCGGAGTACCTTTCTGCCATCCGCGCGCTGAAGGCCGCCCACATTCAGCCACTGGCAGACCTGGTGCTGAACCACCGCATGGGCGCCGATGGCAGCGAAACCGTCACCGTTATTGAGGATGACCCGGAGCACCGGGACGTGCCCGGCATACAGGAGCGCCAGGCCCGGGTGTTTACCCACTTCACCTTTCCGGGCCGGGCTGGCAAATACAGCGCCTTCACCTGGGATGCCTCCTGCTTCACCGGTGTCAGCTGGGATGAAGCCGCCAGGGAAAAGGGCCTTTTCCGCATAAAGGGCAAGCACTGGATGCCCGATGTGGACAGGGAAAAGGGCAATTATGATTATCTTATGGGCGCGGATGTGGACATGGGCAGCGCCGCTGTGGTGGAGGAGCTGCACCGCTGGGGCAAATGGTTTGTGGACGAAACAGGGGTGGATGGCTTCCGGCTGGACGCGGTCAAGCACATCAGCGCCGGCTTCTACCGGGATTGGCTGCCCGCCATGCGGGCCTACACAGGCCGGGAGCTGTATGCCGTGGGCGAATACTGGCATGGGCAGGTGGAACCGCTGCTCAACTACCTGGACCAGGTGAACGGCTGCATGAACCTGTTTGATGTGCCGCTGCACCATCACCTGCGGGAGGCCTCCTGCCACCGGATGGACATGAGCAAGCTGTTTGAAGGTACCCTGGTGGGCACCAGGCCTCACCAGGCTGTCACCTTTGTGGATAATCACGATACCCAGCCGGGCCAGTCACTGGAGAGCTGGGTGGAGCCCTGGTTCAAACCCGCGGCCTATGGGCTGATCCTTCTGCGGGCCTTCGGCTATCCCTGCGTGTTCTGGGGCGACTTTGCAGGCATACCCACCTGGAATATCCCCCGGGTACCCGCCCTGCGGCTGCTGCTGCGCCTGCGCCAAACCCACGCCTATGGAGAGGAGCACGACTATTTCGATCACCCTCAGGTTATCGGCTTCACCAGGGAAGGCGACCGGCCCGGCACCGGCCTGGCCTTTTTGTGCACCGGCGGTGAGCCAGGCGAAAAGCGCATGTATATAGGAAGAAACTTTGCCGGGCGCACCCTCCGCTGCGTGCTTGGCGGGCAAAGGGATGTAACCATCGACGCGGAAGGCTGCGGTGTGTTCTCCGTTGCCGGGAACAGCGCCAGCGTGTATGTGCCCCGCGTGAGCCTGGCAGACAGGTGGCGGCGCGTCCACTTCCGCCACAACGGCTGATGGCGTTTATGGTCATGGGAATGCCAGAAGCAAAATGGTTTTGTTCTTATCACCAAAAGTGCTGAAAAACCCTGAAAATCTTTCAAAAACCGCTTGACAAGCCAGAAGAAATTTGATATTATAAACAAGCGCCTT
>CAYLIC010000029.1:0-29202 GCA_964383815.1 uncultured Faecalibacterium sp.
AGGGGAGCAGCACGGTGGCTGCTCCCCTTGGAAAACCATTTGGGTTAGTTGCTCATCAGCAGGCTCAGCACGCTGGTAGGCAGGCTCTGGATCAGGTTAACCAGGGCCATTTGCAGGGACATCATCACATCGCTTTCGACATAGGCATTGAAGTCCTCTTCGGTCATCTGACCGGGGCGCACCGCATCAGCGGTAACAATGGAGGGGGCAGCTTCGCCAGTGGCAGCCGTCACCTTCACGCACAGGAGTTCCTCACCCATGAAGCTGATATCCATATCACCCTCATAAACGGCATCCTGTCCGTCTATTTTGGTTTCCTTTTCCATGTTCAGGCCCAGGGTGATTTCCTGGCCATCGGATATAATGGTCACCAAGGCCTCCATGTCCAGCTCGGATTCGGTATCGCCGTATTCCTTCTCCAGTAGCAGATCCAGGCCCAGAGAAGGCGTGGCGGTGCCATTCTCGATGGCGCCAAACCCGCCGTTGACAATGGTCAGCTGGTCGGTGTTCAGCACGGCAGCGGAAAGGGAAATGCCATTCTTTTCGGGATCCGTGGCATCGATGTTGAAGGTGTGGGTTTCACCCTCGCTGATGGTCAGGCGGGTGTAGCCCATATCCATGGTGATATTTGCGGGCTGGTCCTCGTTCTCCAGGAGCATGGTAACGGAGGCAGTGCCATACACGGGCCTGTCCTCGGCGTCCACATACACTGTTACGGGAATGTCGCCCTGCACGGCATTGCCAATCTTCCGGGCAACCTCGGGCAGCTGGGCGGCAAGCTCCTCAGCGGTTATGGGCTGACCATCCATGTTCAGGGTGGCGCTGTTCAGGCCGTTGATAAAGGACGGGTTGTTCTTCAGGCTGTCGAACAGGATGGTGTACATCTCGGTCAGGTCATCACCGGTAATGGTGAAGGTCAGCACCTTGGCAGCGGCGTCGCTGTTCTTGGGCTGCTGGGTCACTTCCTCGGTGGTGATGCGGGAGGCAAAGCCTTCGGCCCACTTGACGAGGGCAGTGGTGTCGATATCGATGTCGGTGGTGGCGGTGATTTCGCCCTGGGCCAGCGCCTGCTGAATGGCGGCCCGGGCCTGCTCCACATCGCTCTGGGTCATCATGTCGGCAGCAACAGCCAGCTGCATCAGGTGGTCAAGGATCACAACGCTCTCCGCATCGTTATAGGCGATGGTGCTGCCCAGCAGGTTGGAGAGCAGATAGGTGTCCTCGCCCTGGGTGGCGGTGGAGAGGGTCAGCACATCGTTGCCGGAGAGCTGCATGGCAAAATCGCTCTGGTTCTCCTGGGAGGCATAGGTGAAGCTGATGGCGTTCACCACGTCCTTCACCAGGGACTGGGAAGCATCGTCCAGCAGGGACAGATTGCCCCAGGACAGCTTGCCTTCCATTTTATAGGGCTTGCCCTCGGTGGCCTGGCTGAACAGATCGGAAGGCGAGCCGGCAAGGCTTGCCACGGGCAGCGCCAGCATGAGAAGCGCCAGCAGCAGGGCGGTCAGTTTTTTCATTAAGGAAATCCTCCTGTCCTTCGTTTTGTCGTTTCCCGACATACAGCATTATACACGATTCGCCACGTTCTGTCACCCATAAAGGCACAATTGATACATTTTCCCTGCTGAAAGCCGCTTTTTCTGCCCCCTTTCCAACGGTGCATAAAGTGTGGTATACTATCCTTGGACGATTCTTGAATAAAGGAGGACTGACCCTTTTGCATACCGATATTCTCATCATCGGCGCAGGCGTGGTGGGCTGCGCACTGGCCCGGGTGCTGAGCCGCTATCAGGGGCAGATTACCGTCATCGATCGGGCCTCGGATGTTGCCATGGGCGCATCCAAGGCCAACAGCGGCATTGTCCACGCGGGGTTCGATGCTCACCCGGGCACCCTGAAGGCCAGGCTGAATGTGGAGGGCGCCGCCATGTATCCTGCCCTGTGCCGGGAGCTGGGCGTGCCCTATGGCCAGCCCGGCGCGCTGGTGCTTGGCTTTGACCAGGAGGATCGCATCACCCTGGAAAACCTGGTGCAGCAGGGCATTGAAAATGGCGTGCCCGGCGTGCGCCTGGTGGAGCGGGAGGAGATTCTCGCCCTGGAGCCCAGCACCAATCCGGCTGTGCTCTGCGCCCTGTATGCGCCTACCTCCGGCCTGACCAGCCCCTATGAACTGACCTACGCCCTGGCGGATCACGCGGCGCTGAACGGTGCAGCCTTCCGCCTGAATGTGGAGGCAAAGGCCGTTTTTCAGGATGAAGGCGGTCTGTGGCATGTGCAGACCAATGCCGGGGAAATGACCTGCCGGGTGCTGGTGAACTGCGCAGGTGTGGGCAGCGCCATCATCCACAACATGATGAGTGATGACAAGCGGGAGATTATCTTCCGCCGCGGGCAATACTATCTGCTGGACCATGTAACCCCGCTGCCCTTCACCATGACCATGTTCCAGTGCCCCACCAAAATGGGCAAGGGTGTGCTGGTGAGCCCAACAGTGCACGGCAACACCCTGCTGGGCCCATCGGCGGAGGATATTCCCGATGCTATGGACGTGAGCACCACCGCCGGGGGCCTGGCCTTTGTGCTGGAGAAAAGCAGGCTCACCTGGCCTGCAATGTCCGTGCGGGGGAACATCACCAATTTCTCCGGCATTCGCGCTCACGAGGCCAAGGGGGATTTCATCATCGGCGCGGTGAAGGGCCGCACCCATGCCTATGAAACCGTGGGCATTGAAAGTCCCGGCCTGTCCTCCGCGCCGGCCATTGCGGAAATGCTGGGCAGGCAGATTGCCCAGGGGGAGCAGCTGGTGCAGAAGGCCGATTATGTGCCCGCCAAGCCCATGGGCAAGGCCTTCTCCGCCATGACCAATGCAGAGCGGGCCGCCGCCGTGGCGGAAAATCCCCTGTACGGCAGGCTGGTGTGCCGCTGCGAAATGGTGACGGAGGCGGAGATCCGCGCCGCCATCCGCCGGCCTGTGGGTGCCACAAGCATTGACGGCGTCAAGCGCCGCACCCGGGCCGGTATGGGCAGGTGCCAGGGTGGCTTCTGCTCCCCCAGGGTAGCGGAGATTATCGCGGAGGAGCTGGGCATTCCCATGACGGAGGTCACCAAATGCGGCGGTGAAAGCCGCCTGCTGACGGGCACCATCCAACAAGCAATTGAGGAGGGCTGCTGGCATGACTAACCCCATCATGAACGTGGATGTGCTGGTGGTGGGCGCAGGCCCGGCAGGCCTTGCCGCCGCCATTGCCGCCAGGGAGAGCGGCATTGACAGCCTGATGGTTATTGAGCGGGAGCATACCCCGGGCGGCATTCTGCGGCAGTGCATCCACAATGGCTTTGGCCTGCACCGCTTTAAGGAGGAGCTGACCGGCCCCGAATATGCCCAGCGGGACATTGACAGGGCCAGGGAGCTGGACATTTACATTCAGTGCGACACCACCGTGCTTTCTGTGGAAAATGACCACACGGTAACCTGCATCAGCGCTGAGCACGGCCTGCAAATCATCAAGGCCAGGGCCATTGTGCTGGCCATGGGCTGCCGTGAGCGCCCCCGGGGTGCGCTGGGCACGCCGGGCACCCGGTGCGCAGGCATATACTCCGCAGGCACCGCCCAGAAGTTTGTTAACCTGGAAGGCTACATGCCCGGCAAGCGGGTGGTGATCCTGGGCAGTGGGGACATTGGGCTGATCATGGCCCGGCGCATGACTCTCCAGGGTGCCAAGGTGCTGGCCTGTGTGGAGATTATGCCTCACTCCTCCGGCCTGAACCGCAATATTGTCCAGTGCCTGAACGACTATGATATTCCGCTGCTGCTGAGCCACACGGTAACGGACATCCAGGGCCGGGAGCGCCTTTCCGGCGTAACGGTTGCCAGGGTGGACGAAAACCGCCAGCCCATTCCCGGCACGGAAATGCACTTCGATTGCGATACCCTGCTGCTGTCCGTGGGCCTGATACCGGAAAACGAGCTTTCCCAGGGCGCAGGGGTCAGGCTGTCGCCCCTGACCTCCGGCGCGGAGGTGGACGATGCGCTGCAGACCAGCGTGCCGGGCATCTTTGCCTGCGGCAATGTGCTGCATGTGCACGACCTGGTGGACCATGTGTCCAACGAGAGCTTCCGCGCAGGCCGGGCGGCTGCGGCCTATGCCAGGGGTGAAATGCCCGTGGCGGAGTCCTTCGCGGTGAAGGACGGAAATGGCGTGCGCGGCACGGTTCCCCAGCGGATCCGCAAGGGGACAAGCCAGGCCGTTGACCTGATGTTCCGTCCCTCTGCCGTGTTCCGCAATGCGGCCTGCGTGGTGCGCTGCGGGGAAAGGGAAATCGCCCGGAAGAAGGCGCCCATCTTCACCCCCGGGGAAATGGCTGTGGTGTCCCTGAAGGCGGAAACCGTGGCCGGCCTGGATGGGGACATCACCGTTGCAGTGGAAGGAGGCAACTGACATGGAACAGACCATCACCTGCATTTCCTGCCCGGTGGGCTGCCGCATGACCGTGACCACCGAGAATGGACAGTTCGTTTCCGTGACGGGGAATGCCTGCAAGCGCGGCGCGGCCTATGCCCGGCAGGAGTGCACCGCCCCACAGCGGATGATGACGGCGGCGATTCCCGTTCAGGGCGCCGCAGCGCCCCTGGCGGTCAAGACCCGCACACCCATCCCCAAGGAGAAAATCTTTGCCTGCATGCAGGCCCTGGGCCGGGTGAAGGCGGTTGCTCCCATCCGCGCAGGCGATGTGGTGCTGCCCGATGTGTGTGGCACCGGGGTGGACGTGATTGCCACCAACACCGTGGAATGATGAACAGGCCGTAAACATTCCTATTTTCCTCTTGTGAAGAAGGCAATTCTTTGCTATAATGTACAAAGTGCCCGCAAAGGGCATAGTTGAAAGGAGATTCGTTCCATGGATTTTACCAAGCTCTTTGGCATTGCCACCGCTGTGGCCGAGGCTGCTGACGCTGCTGGCGCCAGCGGTACCGGCACGGAGGAACTTTCCACTGGTGCCGGCATCGTCAGCCTGCTGGGCAGCCTGCTGCCCATGATCCTGATTTTCGTGGTGTTCTACTTCTTCCTCATCCGTCCCCAGCGGAAGAAGGACAAGCAGGTTAAGGACATGCTGGCCAACCTGAAGAATGGCGACCGGGTGTGCACCATCGGCGGTATTTACGGCACCATCATCAGCATTAAGGATGATACCATCACCCTGTCCGTGGGTAACGACAATGTGAAGCTGGTCTTCGCCCGCTGGGCCATCCGCAACGTGGAGGAGCTCTCCATCGAGAACGATGCCGAGGCGCTGAACTAATCCCTGTGCACCTATGCCCGAAGCGTGGTCTTCGGGCATTTTTTGTACCTGGAGGAGGTGAAACCATGGGGAAAATCATCGCCATCTGCGGGAAAATCTGCAGCGGAAAGACCTGGTATGCCCGGCAGCTGATGAAGGCGGAGGCCGCCGTGCTCCTCTCCTGCGACGAGGTGACCCGGGCCCTTTTTTGACAACGACCTGGGCGACAGGCACCATGAGATGACGGCCCGCATCCGCTGCTACCTGCGGGACGATGGCCTGATGGCAAAGCTCCAGGCCCTGTGACAGCCACCCGAGGCCTGGGAGATGGATGTAACCGCGCACCCTTTGGCGGGGAAAGCATAATCTGCCAGTGAACTGGAGGATGATGCACCATGAAACAGCATGAATGCTGCTGCTCCCACTGCAAGCCGGGCAGGCCTGCACCCACACAAAGCGTGCTGCTGCCAAGGATTATCGCCAGCGGGCGGGAATGGCTGCGCCGGGCCTGCATGGATTTGCAGGTGGAGGGCATGCCCTGCTGCGCTGCGCCACCCTTTGCCCTGACCGGTGTGGCACCGGCAGGGGAGCCAGCCTGGGAACCCCTGGGTGATGGGCGAGGCCTGCGCTTTCGTGTGCAGGTGCCGCTGCTGTGCCAGGTGCGGGACGGCTGCGGCTGCGTGCACCAGGGGAGGAGCACCATTACCCTGGAGGTGTGCCTGCGGCCCCATTGCCCTGCGCCGGAGTGCTGGCGGGCCAACCTGCAGGTGCTGCCCTGCGTGCGGCTGATTGGCGCCGAGTGCAGCCGGACGGCCTGCTTTGCCGCCCAGCTGGAGGTGGTGCTGGAGGCCTTCCTGCTCAGGTGGGAGCCGTGCGCCACGGGCATCCCCTGCAAGCCGCCCTGCCCGGAGCTGCCCCTGTATCCGCCGCCCTGCTGCCCATAAGGCTAACCCCCGAAATCCCGGGGGTTGATTTTTTTGCGGAGTGTGCTATACTGTTATTGGTCAAAGAAAGTCAGAATCGAGGGATACCCATGCGGCTGAGCGATACCATTGAGAGCTTTATCAAAACCATGCTGAACCAGGAGGAAACGGAGGTTGAGCTGAAGCGCAACGAGCTGGCGGAGTATTTCGGCTGCGCACCCAGCCAGATCAACTATGTGCTGGCAACCCGCTTCACCCTGGACGATGGGTATGTGATTGAGTCCCGCAGAGGCGGCGGTGGGTATATCCGCATTGTCCGGGTGATGGACAGCAGCCGGGAGCGCCTGGCATATCTTATCAACGAGCGCATTGGCAACGCCATCACGGAGGAGGAGGCCGTGCGGCTCATTGGTCAGCTGGTGCAGCAGCAGGCCATCAGCCTGGCGGAAGGGGACATTATGCGGGCGGCGGTGTCGAAAAATGCGCTGGCGGTGCCCATCCCCGATACCATGAAGGACGCCCTGCGGGCCAGGAGCCTGAAAACCATGCTGACTGCCATTGCCAGGCAGAACCGCAGCGTGGCAGCGAAAGGATGAGTGCGAATGCTTTGTGAGGAATGCAAGGTTAATGAGGCCAGCTATACTGTTTCCGTGCAGGTGGATGAGGAGATTACCACCCGCCACCTGTGCGGCGAGTGCATGGACAAAATGAACGCCAGCATTGCCAGCGGGAATATCAAAAGCCTGCTCAGCTCCATATTATCCGCTATGACCGGGAAAGCTACCCCCGATGAGGCCAGGGAGGAAATCGTCTGTCCCCGGTGCCACACCAGCCTGAGCCAGTTTACCCAATCCGGGCGCCTGGGCTGCCCCGGGTGCTATGAGGCCTTTCACCAGCAGCTGCAACCCATGCTGCTGCAGATTCACGGGCGGGTGCAGCACGCCGGGCGCAAGCCTTTGCATACCGAGGCCGCGCAGCGCAGCCGCTCCCGCCAGGAATGCCTGGCCCGGCAGATGGAGGAGGCTGTGGCGGTGGAGGACTTTGAAACGGCAGCCCGGATACGCGACCAGCTGAAGGCCTTGGCGGCCCAGGAGGATGAAGCATGAGCGAGGTGGTTCTTTCCTCCCGGGTGCGCCTGGCGAGGAACTTTCCGGACATGCCCTTCGATGTGATGAAGGACAGCCAGGCTGCCAGCCTGTGCGAGAGCCGCACGGCCCAGGCCCTTCAACACTCCGGGGAGGATGCAGGCTTTGCGCTGCTCCGCCTGCGGGACATGGACGATGTGCAGCGCCGGGCCCTGGCAGAGCTGCACCTGATCAGCCAGGATTTGCTGAAGCACAAGGATGTGGCCTCCGTGCTGCTGGACGAAAAGGCGGGCCTGTCCGTGATGATGAATGAGGAGGATCACCTGCGGATTCAGGCCATTGCCCAGGGCATGAACCTGCAGGCAGCAGCCGATGCGGCCTTCCGTGTGGAGGATGCCCTCAGCCGCCACCTGACCTTTGCCTTCGACCAGCAGCTGGGATACCTGACCGCCTGCCCAACCAACACGGGCACCGGCATGCGGGCCTCCCTGCTGGTGCACCTGCCCATGCTGAACCTGACCAAGCAAATGGGCAATGTGGGCCAGATGGCTGCCAAGGTGGGCCTGAACATCCGCGGTGTGTATGGCGGCGGCGCCGAGGCCTGGGGCAGCCTGTACCTGGTGAGCAACCATGCCACCCTGGGCCGCACCGAGCAGGAGATCATCAGCGCGGTAACCGCCCTGGGCCAGCAGCTGACGGACATGGAAAAGGCCATGCGGGAAAGGTCCCTCAGCCTGTCCAGGGCCGATGTGGAGGACATGGTGTTCCGGGCCTTGGGCATTATGAAAAACGCCCGGCGCATGAGCCTGAACGAGTTCTTCACCAGGTGGAGCGCCCTGCGCCTGGGTGCCGCCCTGGGGCTGCTGCCGGTTTCCATTGCCACGGCGGATGCGCTGCTCCGCCAGGCCCAGGACGCCAATGTCCAGGCCCGGGCGGAGGAAAGCCTTTCCGGCAAGGTGCTGGACGAAAAGCGGGCGGAGTGCATCCGCCACATGCTCACCGATTGACGGGAGGAACGACATGGCTATCTTTGGAAGATTTACCGAGCGGGCACAGCGGGCATTGGCTGCCGCCCAGCGGGCTGCTGCCGATATGCGCCAGCCCTATGTGGGCACCGAGCATTTGCTCCTGGGCCTTTTGAAGGAAGAGGCGGACAACCTGCCGCCTGCCATTGGCGAAAAGGTTACCTATGAAAGGGTGGCGGACATGCTGTCCCAGCGCCGGGATGATGCGGTGCTCTTCTCCGGCTCCCCGCGCTTTGAAATGACCCCAAGGGCCAAAAAGGTGCTGGAGCTGAGCATCCTGGAATCCCGCCGGCTGAGCCAGACCTATGTGAGCGTGGAGCACTTCTGGCTGGCGCTCCTCAGGGAAGGCGAGGGTGTGGCCTCCAACCTGCTGCGCCAGCTGGGTGTGGATTTTGCCCAGGCCCGGGAGCAGGTGATTGAGCGCATTCGCTCCGGGCGCATGGCTGGCCCGGAGGCCCAGGCGGAGCCCGCCACGCCCAAGGAAAACGGCAAAATGCTGGAGCAGCACTGCCGCGACCTGACCGCCGCCGCCGGGAATGGGGAGCTGGACCCGGTGATCGGCCGGGACAGGGAGATTCAGCGCATTATCCAAATCCTCATCCGCCGCACGAAGAACAACCCGGTGCTCATTGGCGAGCCGGGCGTGGGCAAGAGCGCCGTGGTGGAAGGCCTGGCCCAGCGGATTGTGCAGGGGAACATCCCCGAAATGCTGGTGGGCAAGAAGGTTATGAGCCTGGACCTGGGCAGCCTGGTGGCTGGCAGCAAGTACCGGGGCGAGTTTGAGGAGCGCATCAAAACCGTGTTGGCGGAGGTGCGCAAGGCGGGGAACATCCTGCTGTTCATTGATGAGATTCACACCATTGTGGGCGCAGGCCAGGCGGAGGGCAGCCTGGACGCCGCAAATATCATGAAGCCTGCCCTGGCAAGGGGTGAGGTGCAGTGCATTGGCGCCACCACCCTGGACGAGTATCGCAAGCACATTGAAAAGGATGCGGCGCTGGAGCGGCGCTTTCAGCCGGTGATGGTGGGCGAGCCCACGGCGGAGGAAGCGCTGGCGATTCTCCACGGCCTGCGGGATCGCTATGAGGCACACCACAAGGTGCGCATTACCGATGAGGCGCTGTCCGCCGCGGTGACCCTGTCCGACAGGTACATTGCCGACCGCTACCTGCCCGACAAGGCCATTGACCTGATGGACGAGGCAGCCTCCCGGGTGCGTATTCAGGCCTTCACTGCACCGCCGGATGTGAAGGCCCAGGAAAAGCAGCTGGAGGCCGTGCAGATTGAAAAGAAGGAGGCCATCAACCACCAGGACTTTGAAAAGGCCGCTTCCCTGCGGGATCAGGAGCGGTGCCTGCGACAGGAAATCGATACAAAGCGCGCCGCCTGGACGGAGAAGCAATCCGCCGCCCGGGACGTGGTGACGGAGGAGGACATTGCCGCCATTGTGGCCAGCTGGACGGGCATCCCAGCCCGCCGCATGACCGAAGGCGAGGCCCAGCGCCTGCTGAAGCTGGAGGAAACCCTCCACAGCCGGGTTATTGGGCAGGAGGAGGCTGTCAGCGCGGTAAGCCGGGCCATTCGCCGGGCACGGGCCGGCCTGAAGGATCCCAGGCGCCCCATTGGCAGCTTTATCTTCCTGGGGCCCACCGGCGTGGGCAAAACGGAGCTGTGCCGGGCCCTGGGCCAGGCCATGTTTGGTGATGAGGATTCCGTGATCCGCATTGACATGAGCGAGTATATGGAAAAGCACACCACCTCCCGGCTGGTTGGCTCCCCGCCCGGCTATGTGGGGTATGAGGAGGGTGGACAGCTGACGGAGGCCGTCCGCCGCAAGCCATACAGCGTGGTGCTGCTGGACGAGGTGGAGAAGGCACACCCGGAGGTGTTTAACATTCTGCTGCAGATTCTGGAGGATGGACGGCTGACGGACAACACAGGCCGGGTGGTGAGCTTCAAGAACACCATCATCGTTATGACCTCCAACGCGGGCGCCCACAGCCTGGGCACGGGCCGCAGCATGGGTTTTGGCGCCGGTGCATCCGACGTGCGAAGCTATGAAATGATGAAGGACACCGTGATGAAGGAGGTCAAGGAGCTGTTCCGGCCGGAGTTCATCAACCGGGTGGACGAGCTGATTGTGTTCCACGCCCTGGAGGAGGAGCACATCCGCGCCATTGCGGAGCTGATGCTGGGCCAGGTTGCCTCCCGGCTGAAGGAGCGTGACGTGCACCTGACCTGGAGCCCGGAGGCCGCCGCCCTGCTGGCAAGGGAAGGCTACGATGCCAAATACGGCGCGCGCCCCCTGCGCAGGGTGATTCAGCGGACGGTGGAGGACACCCTGAGCGAGGAGCTGATAGCCGGGCGCATCGCCCTGGGGGATCAGGTGGCGCTGGTGACCCGGGATGGGAAGGTTGTTGTAGAAAAGGCATGATGGGAGCGCCTGCTGGAAAAGGCAGGCGCTTTTTTGGTGCCCGGCAGCGGAGGCGTGCTCCTCTTCCGCGTCGCGGTGCGCCCGTCGCGCACCGTGACCCCCGCCAGTACGGCGCACGAAACGCACCCCCGAAAGGGATTCTTAAGGGATGAAATCCCTTAAGCGGGTTTCCAAAGGGCAGAGCCCTTTGGCGGGGCTTTACAAGAAGGCAGAAAATTTGTATAATAGAATGAAATGGTTTGTCCGCAGAGGGGCGAAAAGGAGCGGCGTATGGCGAAGGTTATTGCAATCACCAACCAGAAGGGCGGCGTGGGGAAGACCACCACCTCGGTGAACCTGACGGCTATCCTGGCTGACATGGGCCAGCGGGTGCTGGTGGTGGACCTGGATCCCCAGGGGAACACCACCTCCGGCCTGGGCATGGCGGTGGAGGACAGCAGCATTTACGAGGTCATCACCGGGCGGGAGAACATCCGCCAGTGCATTCAGCACACGGAGGTTCCACGGCTGGACATTGCCGGTGCAGACATCCGCCTGGCCGGAGCTGAGCTGGAGCTGGTGGGCGTGGAGCAGCGGGAGTACCGGCTGAAAAACGCGCTGGCCCCGGTGCAGAAGGACTACGACTTCATCTTCATCGATTGCCCGCCCAGCCTGTCCCTGCTGACGCTGAACGCGCTGACCGCCTGCGACAGGGTGCTCATCCCCATTCAGTGTGAATACTACGCCCTGGAGGGTGTCACCAGCCTGATGAACACCGTCAGCCGGGTGAAGAAAACCTTCAACCCGGGCATTGACATTGAGGGTATTCTGCTGACCATGCTGGACGGGCGCACCAACCTGGGCCTGCAGGTGGTGGACGAGGTGAAGAAGCACTTCAGGAAAAAGACCTTTGCCACCACCATCCCCCGCAATGTGCGCCTGGGCGAGGCACCCTCCCATGGGCAACCCATTCATGTATACGACCCACGCTCCGCCGGTGCGGCGGCGTATCGCGCGCTGGCGGGAGAGGTGCTGGAGCGCAATGGCGTGAAAGCCAAGAAGTAAGGAGCGACGAGCATGGCAAAGAAACTCCACGGCCTGGGACGCGGCCTGGACGCCCTTTTGCCCGACGGGGAGGACACCCTGTCCAGCGGCGTGCAGGAGATTTCCATTGGCGATATTGACCCCAATCCCGATCAGCCCCGGCGCACCTTCTCTGAGGAGAGCATTGCCCAGCTGGCCCAGTCCATCCGGGAGCAGGGCGTTTTGCAGCCCATTTTGGTGACCCACCAAAACGGCGGGCGCTACCGCATTGTGGCGGGGGAGCGCCGGTGGCGGGCCTCCCGGGCGGCAGGCCTGGACAAGGTGCCCGTTATCGTCCGGGATCTGGACGTGATCCAGCAGATGGAGATTGCGCTGATTGAAAACCTGCAGCGGGAGGACCTGAACCCCATTGAGGCCGCCCAGGGCATCCGCAGCCTGATGCAGCAGTGCGGGTATACCCAGGAAACCGTAGCCAACCGGCTGAACAAGAGCCGCCCTGCTGTGGCAAACCTTTTGCGCATTTTGACCCTGCCGGACGCGGTGGTGGAAATGGTGCGCCAGGGGAGCCTGTCGGCAGGGCATGCCAGAGTGTTAGCGGGCCTGGAAAATGACGGGCGAAAGATGGCTTTGGCGAAGGAAACCATCGAGCAGGGCTACAGTGTCCGACAGCTGGAGGCCATTGCCGCAGCATCAAAGGCAGAAGCCAAGCCTGTCAGGCCCAAGGCTGCGAAGCCTGCGCTTCCTGCGGAGCTAACGGAGCTGGAAGGGCGCATCCGTGAAACCATGGGCGTCCGCGCCACACTGACAGGCACGGCAAAAAAGGGAAAGATTGTCCTGCAATACTATTCGCAAGAAGAACTGGAGCACCTGAACGACATGCTGCTCCGCCTGGAGGAATGACCCATGGCCCAAATGCCTGAATTGCCCCGGTGGGACGGCCCGCTGTCCCATCCCTTTTACAGCAAGGTGGTCAAGCGCGTGCTGGACTTTCTGCTGGCGCTGGTGATGCTGGTTCCCGGCTGCATTGTCATGCTGCCGCTGGCCCTGTGGGTGAAGCTGGATTCCCCCGGCCCGGTGCTGTACAAGGCCATCCGCGGCGGGTATCACAACAAGCCCTTTTACATCCTCAAGTTCCGCTCCATGGTGGTGGATGCGGACAAGACCGGCGGCTGTACCGCCCTGAACGACAGCCGTGTGACCCGGGCCGGGAAAATCATGCGCCGGCTGAAGCTGGACGAGCTGCCCCAGCTGTTCAACATTCTTAAGGGCGACATGTCCTTTGTGGGCCCTAGGCCGGAGCTGCTGCTGTACACCACCCAGTACACCAGGGAGCAGGAGTGCATCCTGTGGGTGCGCCCGGGCATTACGGACAGGAGCAGCATTGTCTACATCGCCCAGGATGAAATTGTGGGCGAGGAAAACCCGGTGGAAAACTTTGAAAAGTACATTCTGCCGGAAAAGAACCGCCTGCGGGTGGAGTATGCCATGAACCAATCCTTCCTGCTGGACATGCAGCTGTTTTTCGAAACCATTGGCGGCGTGTTTGGCAAGGCCAGGAAAATGGCGGACGAGAAGAAAGGAATGTAAGCATGCCTTGCACTTCTTATGAGGAAAAGACCCATGCGGCCTTTGGCGGCGGGCCGATCGACACCGGCGACCCCAGGGTGCTGGCCTGGCTGATCCGCCGCCATGGGCTGGAAATGACCCACCTGAGCCGCGGCAGCCACATTGGCGCCATTTTCTCCGTGGCGGAGATTGTGGCAACGCTGTACACCGGCGTTTTGCATGTTGACCCTGACAATCCTAACCTACCAGACAGGGACAGACTGGTGTACTCCAAGGGTCACGCAGGCGCGGCGGTGTATGCTGCGCTGGCGGAGCGGGGGTTCTTCCCGGTGGAGGAGCTGCGCACCCACTATGCCAATGGCTCCCGCCTGTCCGGACATGTGAGCCACAAGGGCATCCCCGGGGTGGAGTTTTCCACGGGAAGCCTGGGCCACGGGCTGGCTGTGGCTGCTGGTATGGCCATGGGCGCCAAGCTGGACGGTGCAGCTTGGCGAACCTTTGCTGTACTGGGAGATGGGGAGTGTGACGAAGGCTCCGTGTGGGAGGCGGCGCTTCAGGCTCACCAGTTCCAGCTGGATAACCTGGTTGCCGTGGTGGATCACAACCGTATGCAGTCCCTGGACTTTTGCGAAAACACCCTGGCCCTGGAGCCCTTTGCCGACAAGTGGCGGGACTTTGGCTGGAACGTGATAACCGTGGACGGGCACGACACGGATGCCCTTCGCGCCGCTTTTGACTGGGCCAAGGGCAACCTGGGCACCGGCAAGCCCAGCATCATCCTGGCCCAAACCACCAAGGGCAAGGGCGTTTCCTTTATGGAAAACAATATTCTGTGGCACTATCGGACTCCCCAGGGGGAGGAATACGAGGCGGCCTTGAAGGAACTGGAGGCGCAGCGGCCATGAGAGATGCATTCACCCGGGCCCTGATGCGGGAAGCCGCAAACGACCCCAGGCTCACGCTGATCACCGGCGATTTGGGCTTTGGCGTGCTGAAACCCTTCTGGGAAACGTACCCCAAACAGTTTATCAATGCAGGCATTGCTGAACAGGGCATGACGGGCATGGCTGCGGGCCTTTCCCGCACGGGGCGCACGGTGCTGACCTACTCCATTGGCAATTTTCCCACCCTGCGCTGCCTGGAGCAGATCCGTAACGACTGTGCGTATCATGAGGCCAATGTGAAAATCGTCTGCGTGGGAGGCGGTTTTGTGTATGGCAGCCTGGGCATGAGCCACCATGCCACCGAGGACATGGCGATACTTCGTGCCCTGCCTGGCGTGACAGTGTTCACCCCCGGTGACCCCCATGAGGTGGAGGCCATTGTGCCGGTGATGCTCCGCACGCCCGGCACCTGCTACCTGCGCTTAGGCCGGGGTGGGGAACCCTTCCTGCACGAAGAGCCTATCAGCGGTTGGCAAATACCCCGCGCGCTGACCCTGCAAAAGGGCAAGGACGTGGCGCTGCTCTCCGCCGGCGGCATCCTGACCCAAACGATCAGCGCGGCAAAGCTGCTGGCGGACAATGGCGTTTCTGCAGAGGTGGTGTCCTTCCCGTGCATCAAGCCCATTGATAAGGAAAAGATTCTCGAGCTGGCCGGGCGCTTCCGCCATATGGTAACGGTGGAGGAGCACAGCATTGTAGGCGGCTTTGGCTCCGCTGTCAGCGAGGTACTGGCGGAGGCGGGCACAGGCTGCAGGCTCCACCGCATTGGCATGGAGGATGAGTATTCCTGCATTGTGGGCACCCAGCAATACCTGCGGGGACAATACCACATGGACGATGAGGCCATCTGCCGGCGCACGCTGGCATGGCTGGGAGAAAAGTGATGGAAGAAACCAAGCTGACCCTTGAGGAGATTCACCAGGAGCTGCTGTGCCAGCTGCGGGATATTGTGGCGGTGTGCAACCGCCATGGCATTGAGTACAACATGATGTGCGGCTCCCTGCTGGGCACGGTGCGCCACAAGGGGTTCATCCCCTGGGACGATGATGTGGATTTGCTTATCACCCGGGAGGAGTTTGAAAAGTTCCGCAAGGTGTACCCCCAGGAGTGCGACAAGCGCTTTGAACTGACCTACCTGAATACCTGGACACCCCGGGTTATGAACCGGGACCCGGAGAAGGCTGCCGCCTTTACGGATTTCTTCATTCTGGATTCCGTGCCTGCGGCAGGCTGGAAGCGGAAAATATGGTACCTGAAGCTGCACATCCTGCAAGGGATGATGAAGCGGAATGTGGACTACAGCCGCTTTAACTGGAAACAGAAAATCATGCTCTTTGGCACACACATTTTGGGCCTGCCCTTCTCCACCCGGTGGAAGGCCCGCATGTATGAGAAAATCTCCACCCAGAATCCCCCAAGCGATGAGGTGTGCATGAGCAACGGCGCCTTCGGCCTGGGGCAGCACATCTGGAACCCGGACATGTTCAAGGAGAAGACGGTCGCCAGGTTTGAGGATGTGGATGTGCTTATCCCCGCCCGGTATGACGAGGTGCTGACGGTGCTCTTCGGCCCGGATTACATGACGCCGCCGCCGGTGGAGGAGCGGGTTGCCAAGCACCTTGACCTGTAACGAAAGGACTTTTACCCTGCCATGGAGATGACCTTCTGCCCGCTGTTTTCCGGCTCCAGCGGCAATGCCCTGTTTGTTCAGGCAGGGCGCACCCGGGTGCTGATTGACGCGGGCAAGCCGGGCAAGACCATTACCCAGGCCCTGGAGCTGATTGGCGTGGAACCCCAAAGCCTGGACGCTATCCTGATTACCCACGAGCATGCCGACCACATTGCCGGTGCAGGCGTGATGGCCCGGCGCTACCGCCTGCCGGTGTACGCCACCGCTGACACCTGGGCTGCCATGGACAGGAAGGTGGGCGCCATGCCCCCTGACCTGCGCCGCACCTTCGACAAGCGGCAGGACTTTTACCTGGGCGACCTGGGCGTGATGCCCTTTGCCATTCCCCACGATGCGGCTGACCCGGTGGGCTACCGGCTGTGGCATGGCGGGGTGAGCATTGCCACCGCTACCGACCTGGGGCATTTCTCCAGGGCGGTATGCCAGGCCATTGCAGGCAGCAGCCTGGTGCTGCTGGAGAGCAACCACGACCCGGATATGCTTATGCGCAATCCCCACTATTCCGCCCACCTGAAGCAGCGGATTCTGTCCAACAGGGGACACCTGAGCAACGAGACCTGCGCCAATGCGCTGCTACAGCTGGTGGAGAGCGGTGTGCACAATGTGGTGCTGGGCCACCTGAGCGGGGAGAATAACCTGCCGGAGCTGGCACTGAGCACCAGTGAAAACCGCGCTGAGGAGGCCGGGCTGCTCCTGGGCCGGGACCTGACCATCGACCTGGCCTGGCGCGACCGGGTGGGCAGCGTATATACCCTGAAGGAAGGTGGCTGACATCGTTCGGGTGGACAAAACCCGCAAGGCTTTGCTGGTAACCCTGGGGGTCATGCTCCTGCGGCTGCCGGTAGCCTGGGGGATTCAGCTGCTGCTGCCCGGCTCGGCAGACGATCCGGCGCTTTTTTATGCCGGGCTGATTGTGCAGGAGGCGGCGCTGTGGGGCCTGCCTGCCCTGCTGATGCGCCCCTGGCGCACCCGGCGGCTGACCCTGCTGCGCCCGGGCCTTGGCCTGTGCGTGGCAGCTGTATTCATCGGCTTTGCGGCCCAAGGCGCACTGATGGCGCTAACGCCCCGGTGGGTGATGCTGACAGGGGCCAGGCAGGCAGCAGTGCCAATGCCGCAAAACAGCATTCAATGGGTGCTGGCTGTGCTGGCCCTGGTGGTGATTCCTGCAGTGGCGGAGGAGTGCTTCTTCCGCGGTGGGGTGCTTACCGGCCTGTGCGACAGCATGAGCGCCCTTTCCGCAACAGCCCTGTGCACGGTGATTTTCGCCCTGATGCACGGCTCCCTGGCGGGCTTCCCGGCCCACATGGGCATCAGCCTTTTGTGCAGCCTGGCCATGATGGCCCGGGGACGGCTGCGGGTGCCCATCCTCCTGCACATGGGCTACAATGGCGCGGCGCTGCTGCTGCGCAGCACCGCCGTAACGGATGAAACAGCTTTGGCCCTGACCCTTTTGCTGGCGGCGGCGCTTCTGTGGCTGCTGGCCCAGGTGCTGTGGCGCAGGCGCACCCGCCCCCTGGGCCTGGCGGACAGCCTGCTGCTGGCAGCGGTGCTGCTGGGCGCGGCGGCGCTGTATGTGCCGGAATTTCTTTGACTGAGGTGACAGCATGATTCTCCTATCCCTGCAGGGTGTGAAAAAGAGCTTTGGAACCAACGAGGTGCTGCGGGATGCCTCCCTGACCCTGCAGGAGGGCCAGCGCATGGGGCTGGTGGGCGTGAATGGCTGCGGAAAATCCACGCTGATGAAGATTATCGCTGGCTTGGAAACCGCGGACGGCGGCACCATCACCATGCAAAAGGGCCTCAAGCTGGGCTATCTGGCCCAGCAAGGCCAGGTGGGCGAGGGCCGCACCGTGCTGGAGGAGCTGGAAAGCGTTTTTGAGCCGGTGGTGGCCATGGAGCAGCAGCTGCGCGGCCTGGAGCAGCAGATGAGCCAGGTGGGCAGCGATGAAACCCTGCTCCGCCGCCTGGGCAGCCAGTATGACCAGCTGACGAGGGAGTTCGAGCGCCGCAACGGCTACGGCTGGCGCTCCACGGTGCAGGGTGTGCTGGCGGGCCTGGGCTTCCGCAGGGAGCAGCAGAGCCAGCAGGCCAGCCTGCTCTCCGGCGGGGAGCGCACCCGCCTGTGCCTGGGCCGCATGCTGCTGACGGAGCCTGACCTGCTCCTGCTGGACGAGCCTACCAACCACCTGGATTTGAAGTCCATTGCCTGGCTGGAGGACTACCTGCGCAGCTACAAGGGTGCCGTGCTGCTCATCAGCCACGACCGGTATTTTATGGACCATGTCTGCGACCGCATGTGCGAATTGCTGCTGGGCGCCACCGAGTGCTATGACGGCAACTATACCCAATACATGGCCCAGCGCACCGAGCGCTTTGAAATCCGCATGAAGGCCTACGAGCTGCAGCAGAAGGAGATCGCCAGGCAGGAGGCCATTATCGCCCGGTATCGCCAGTTCAACAGGGAAAAGTCCATTCGCCTGGCGGAAAGCCGGGAAAAACGGCTGGAGAAAATCGAACGCCTGGAAAAGCCCAGGGATGAAAATGCCATCCGCTTCCGCTTCGACGTGCGCCGCCGCACTGGCGAGGATGTGCTGATGGTGGAGGAGCTGAAAAAAGGCTTTGACCAGCGCACCCTGTTTGACCATGTACGCATGCACCTGCGGGCCGGCGACCGGGTGGCGCTGATTGGTGACAACGGCGTGGGCAAATCCACCCTGTTCAAGTGCCTGACTGGCGAACTGCAGCCGGACGGCGGCACAATCCGCCTGGGTGCAGGCGTGGATATTGGCTATTACGACCAGCACCAGGCCGGCCTTCACGAGAACAAAACCGTGTTGGACGAGGTGTGGGACGACTTCCGCCGGCTGGAGCAGACGGAGGTTCGCGGCGCACTGGGGCTGTTCCTGTTCACGGGGGACGATGTGCTGATGCCCATCAGCACCCTGTCCGGCGGCGAAAAGGGCCGCGTGGCGCTGACCAAGCTCATGCTCCGCAAGGACAACCTGCTCCTGCTGGACGAGCCCACCAACCACCTGGACATGGACTCCCGCGAGGTGCTGGAGGACGCGCTGGCGGACTTTCCCGGCACCATTCTGGCCATCAGCCACGACAGGTATTTCATCAATCGCTTTGCCAACAAGGTCTGCGTGCTGGAAACAGGCGGCGTGAAGGAATACCTGGGCAACTATGACGACTACTTTGAGAAAATCAATCGCGCTCAGGCCCCGGATGGGGATCAGCCGCAAATGACCCGCACCGCCCAGGAGAAAGAAAAGCGCCGCTCCCGGGAGGAGGAAAAGCGGCTGAAGGAGCGCAGGCTGGCCCTGAAGGCTGCCGAGGATGCCGTGACCAGGGCCGAGGAACAGGCCGCCCTGCTGGAGGCGCAGCTTGCCGACCCGGATACCTATCAGGATGCGGACAGGGCCGCGCTGCTGGCAAGGGAATACCAGCAGAAGAAGGACGAGATCGACCGGCTGTACCAGGCCTGGGAAGCCCTTGAAATGGAAGAATGATTTTCCCCCAAAACGCAAAAAAATGCCTGCTGCTGTGTGCGGCAGGCATTTTGTGTATCAGCAGGCCAGGACGGCGGCGGGTGCATCCAGCTGGGCAAAGCACCCTTCCAGCCGGTTCCAGTCCTCCGGGCCAAAGACGCCCGTCTGGGGCAGGCCTTGCTGGGCCTGGAAGGTCTTCACCGCCTCCCGGGTCATGGGGCCAAAGAAGCCATCCGGGCTCAGGGCGTAGTCCATCTCCCGCAGCATCAGCTGCAGGCGAACCACCTCGTCGCCCCGGTGGCAGTAGCGCAGGGTGGGATACATGGCAAATCATCTCCAATAAAAAAGGCGCACGCTTTTTCACGGCGTGCGCCCGAATCAGTGTTTTATGGCGGCGGCTTGCCGGGCAATCTCCCGGCTGACGGCGGGTGTAACCAGCTGGCCTACGGCCTGCCCGTCCATCTGCACCGTGGTGCCGGACAGGGCACTGGCAATGGCCCGGCTGAGGGCGGCGGCATCCACCGGTGCGGCGGCGGTGCGGCCTTCACGCCAGCTGCTGGCCTCCAGGGCGGTCAGCACGGCCTCGCCCTGGTGGAGCCTGGCGGGAAATTCATTGTAGGGCACATAATCAATGCCGGTGGCATAGCCGGGCGTGACCGGGGATGAACCCTGCAGGGACAGGAACTCCCGCATGCTGGCGGTGGCGGCCTGTATGGCCTGCGCCACACCCATCCAGCTGCTGCGGGCGGTGGATTGCAAACGCTGCATGGCTGCAGCAGCAGCCCGGGCAGCCTGCTCCGCCTGGGCAAGGCCGCGCAGGAAGGCTGCGGCGTCCAGGGTCAGCTCAGCAGAAAGCTCAAACAGCTTCTCCATGGGTATCCTCCTTTCGGGCGTTCAGGCGGTTCAGTACCTCCTGGCGGATGTCCGGGGCGCTGCGGCGGTCCCGGGGCGCGGAGGCATCGGCAAAGAGGGAAAGCGCATCGGGCACGGGATAATCCTCCCCGCCGCCCAGGGCGAAGAGCTGTGCGCCAATCAGCCAGGTCAGGTGGGCGGCATACAGCTGCCGGGCGTGAAGGCTGCGGCGGTGGAGCAGCACCTCCTGCAGGGCGGGCAGGGGAAGCGGACGGCTGCCGGAAACCACGGTCAGGATTTCGCCTGCACCGCAGACCCGGCACAGGAGAAAAAACGCGTCAGCTCCCCATCCCACACGGAGAGAATATCCTGCAGGGTGGTCAGGCCCGGCTGGCGGCGCAGGGTGTCCACGGGCTTCTCCGTCAGGATGGACAGCGCCTCGTACACATCCTGGGCGTGGGTTTCCAGCAGGGTGGGTGCAAGGCGCTCCCACAGCCGGGCCAGGGATACCAGCGGCGGCTGTGCATCCAGGCCGGAGAAGGCAGCCTCGTCCAGGGCGGACAGGGTGGTTTCATCCCGGAGAATACGGCACATGGGCGGCGTGAGGCGGAGGAGCACAGCGGAAAGCTCCTCCGTGGTAAGGTGCGAAAGCTTCATCCCATCACCTCAATCGAAAAACACCACGCGGAAGGGCGCATAGGCTTCATCCTCCTCCGGGGACTGGTGGGCCTGAAACTCAAAGGGCAGGGTGCCTTCCCCCTTGTCGGTAAAGGTGAAGGCTGCACCCTTCATGTTCAGGGCGTTGGTCAGCTCAATCAGCACAAAACCGCGGCTGGTATCGCCAATCCAGCACAGGCGGGGAATGTAGTCCTCCTCGGTCACCTGGGTGCGCACGCGCAGGGTGGTCAGGCTGCCCTTCTTGTCCACATCGGCGCAGATCAGCGCGGCGGCAAAGTTTTCCGGGGTAATCTCCAGCATGGTGCCGGAGAGCTTCACCGTCCAGCCATCGTTGACGGTGGAGCCAACGGTGGGCGAGCGGAGGCCATCGGCCTCGATGCTGCGCAGGCTGGGTGTGCACTGAAAGGTGCCGCCGCCCCGGGTGGCACCAATGATGCAGGAGCCATCGCTGACGGCGGCTGCCAGCAGGGTGCGCAGCCTGGCAGCGGTGGTGGCGGAGGAAAAATCGAAATCGCGGAGGAACAGCCCGGCATTGAGCTGGAGCTTTTCAAAGGTGGCGGGGTTCAAACCGGTGATCATGGCAGGTCACTCCTTTTCAGCATCGTAGAGGTGAACGTTCAGCCGCATGCGCCCGCCCACCAGGCGGCTGTCGCTTTCATCGCCCACCAGGGTGATGAAGCTGTCACCCATGGGATGGAGCATGGCCATGCCGCCCTTGTAATGCAGCAGCATGCCCTGCTGGGGAATGGCAGCGCACAGGGTGTCCATCAGCTGAACGCAGCCGGCGTGATCCCCAAGGAACCAGGCGGTGAGGGTCACCCCGGCGCTGCGGGCAAAGGGCGCGTAGGCGCAGGTCAGCGTGATATAGGGGAAGGCTGCTCCCCCGGGCACCTGACCGGCTGCATACACGGGCAGGCCTGTCTTTTCCAGAAAGGACACCAGGCTCCGCTGGTACTGCTGCATGCTCATGCGGTCACCAGCCTTTCCACAGGCACCTGGCAAAAGGCCATGCCCGCCAACAGGGGCGTGCGCATGTCATCGCTGCGGCCTGCCACCCGGAACTCCGCACCATCCCGCAGGCGGCGGATGCGGTCGCCCTGGGAGAGGGTCACGTCCCACTCGTGGAGCAGCATGGGTGTGGTTTTCAGGGCCAGGAGCCCGGCAGAGTCAGTCTCCCTGCCCACCACCTGGGTCACGCCGCCGCGGAAGGCGACGCCCTCGGCCCAGGTGACGGTATGGCCGCCCAGGCCATCCGGGGCCTGGGTGCGTTCCAGCAGGGTAAAATCCTCAAAATAGTCCTGAAGCATTATAGCTTCACCTCCGTGTACATGCGGCGGTAAGGCAGAAGCTGCCTGGCAAACCGGGCCTGCCAGGTGATGGGCTGACCGGCTGCATCGGTAGCCAGCTCCCGGCTGTAGGCGCCGAAGGATTCCCTTGCAGCCAGGCCGTCGCCCTGCCTGGCGGCCCAGGCGGAAATTTCCTCAGCCAGCGCCAGGAAATCCGCCGTGGGCGCCAGCAGCCACACGCGGCCTGCCCAGGTTTCGTCCGCCGCACCGGGAATGGTGCAGCCCGGGCCCAGGCGGTAAACGCCGCCATTGTGCAGGGAGCCGGTGACGGCAACCCAGTCCCCGGGGTGGAGGGACTCCGCCGGGGACAGGGCGCCGCCCTGCAGCGTCCAGGATGCATCCAGGGCCGCTGCGGGGAAGTAGTTGCGGGTCTCCCGCATGAGATCAGGGACGCTGATGGTCATTGGGAACCTCCTTTGGGTGGTGGGTTTTGCACACAGCGTCTGTGTGCGGGGATGTTCTTTACATGTGGGCGAAAAGAAGGAAAAGGGAACCGGGTGCCGCTAATGTTCGCCCGCCACGTTGCGGTGGCATCTTCCTCCCGGAGGGAGGTGAAGCAACACACCCGAACGGGATGCTTAAGGGATGAAATCCCTTAAGCAGGCGTCCGGAAGGCAGCGCACTCTGGCACGGCTTACTCCGTAATGGTGTGAATGTACACGCAGCTGGGCATGACCACCTTGGCGCCGCACAGGGACAGGCCCTTCACGCCGTCGTCGAAGCCCTTTTCCCGGCGGTAGGCCTCAATGTGGGTAATCTGGTTGGCGAAGGTGACGCCATCGGCGGTCATGGCTACCAGCTCATCGGTCAGGTCGTTGCTGATGTAAATGTCAAAGCCGGCGGCCCGGGCCACGGAGCCATCCGCCAGGTGGGCCTCGCTGAAGGCGCCATTGCCGGTGATGAAGCGGTTATCCAGCAGCAGTTCACCCTCGATGGAGGAGGGAACCACCAGCACGCGACCGGCCCGGGGAACGTTTTTCTCGTCCAGGGCGGTTTTGATGTTCACCAGCAGCTCATACACGCCGCCCTTGGGAATGGCGCCGGTGGCCTTGGTGCCTGCGCCGGCGCGGATAACGGAAAGGATGTAGCTTTCCGTGTCCTCCGCCAGCTTGTAGGCGGCATTGCGCATGGCGGCCTCCATCAGGTCGGCATTGGCCTGGGCGGCATCCACATCGCTGAGGTAGAAGTTGTAATACGCGCCGTGGTCAATGGTCAGGGTGGTGTCACTGCCGGTGAGCTGCTCGGGCTCGGCAATGTCGGCATTGGGGGTATAGGCCTTGACGGTGATGTCCGCCAGGTTGTTGATGTGCACCGTGTCGCCATACTGGGCAATGTCGCCTTCCCAGTTGCGGTTGCACAGGGAGCCAAACACCAGCGCCTTGTGCAGGCTGTCTGCCAGGCGGGCGCTCCAAACCTTGGGGATGAAGGTGGTGATAGCCATGTTACATCGCTCCTTTCGCCAGAACGCCCTTGATGGCGCTCCAGTTGCGGTTAATCTCGTCCACGCTCATGCGGGACAGGTCGTCCAGGGATATGGTGCCGCCGGCCTGCACGGGCGGCTGCAGGGTGGGTGCGGGCATGCGCACCGGGCGGGCGAAGAAGTCCGCATACCTGGCGCGCAGCTGGGCAACCAGTGCCGGGCCGTTCTTCAGCATGCCGCCGTCCATTTCCAGCAGCGCCGGATCGATGGACTGGATCAGCAGGTCAATGGCCTTCTCATTGCAGCCGGCCTGGAGCATGGACAGGCGCAGCAGCTCCATTGCCTTGCGGGACTGGCGGTCCTTCTCCACCTGAGCACGGTAGGCATCAAAGGCCTGCTGCACCTGGGCGGCGGACTGGCCGGAGGCGGCGCGGAGGGTTTCGGCCTCGGCAGTGGCGGCGTCGCGCTCGCTTTTCAGGGCCTCAATGGAGGCAACGTGGGCGGAGATAATGGTTTCGATGGTGTCATCGGTAAGCTGCAAATCCTTCAGCAGCTGGCGGGTCAGTGCCATGGGTGGCTCCTTTCTGCGCGATGCTTTGCGCATGGGGTTGTATCTATATAAAAGAAGGCGTTACGCCTCCTGCTGGCGCAGAGCCTCGGCGCAGGCCTGGCGCAGAAGCTCCGCGTGGTTGAGAATCCCGTCCTGCAGGTAGGGCCGGCCTGGCATGCGGCAGGTGCCCTGGTGGACGGGGACGGCATAGGGCAGGCTGTTGCCAATGGTAACGCGGCTGCCCTCCACGGCGCAGTGCAAATCCTTCAGCAGGGCGCCGGTGCGGTAAATGGGCCTGCCGTAGCCGGTGAGCATTTCCTCGCCCACGGCGGAAACGGCGGCAGCGCCCAGGGCTGTGCAGGCAGCGGTGAAATCCAGCCTGGAGAGAAGCTCCGGCACGCGGGAGATGAGCATGGGTCACACCTCCCGGGCTAGCAGCTCGTCAATCTCCTCGGGCTGGATATAGGGGTTCAGCTTCAGGGCGGTGCGGCGGTCGATGTCCGGGCGCATGGCGGCAATGTCCGCCACGGTTTCGGCCTCGTTGGCAATGCACTGGCGCTGGAAGCGTATCTCCTCCGTTGCAATGCCCAGCAGCGCCAGCAGCTGCTGTACAAAGCGGAACACCTGCCATTCATACCTGTCGGCTTTCAGGTTCAGGTTGGCTGTGGCGGCGCGGATGGCAACATTGGTCAGGCTGCCGCCGGTGAGCGCGTCCATGTTCAGGGCCATGTAGTCCTGGTAGAGCGCCTTTTCCAGAATGTCCAGGGCGGTTTGCCTGGCGGCATAGGGCACCTCAATGGTGCGAGGCTCCGCCGTGGAGGAGGAGCCGCTGCCATCGGACAGGTTGGCAACGGCCTTGATGCGCTGAATCTCCTCCAGCATCTGGGCAATATCGTCCGTGGTGCCGCCAAAGTTGTTCAGCACCCAGTAGACATCGTTGGCCCTGTCGAGATTATCGGCGAAATCCGAGAGGATGTTGTCGTAGGCATCAATCTTGGCCTTGATGGCGGGTGTCAGCTCGCTGTGACGCTCGGTGTTGGCGTACAGGGGGATGATGGGCAGCGCGGGGTAGTTTTCAGCGGAGAGCACCTGATCCCCCAGGGCGTCGGAGCGGAGGGTGACCACATAGGGCCGCTTGGGCTGGACGGCGGTCAGGCCGCTGCGCTGCCTGCACAGCAGGGTGCAGCCATCCACCTCAAACAGGCGGATGTACAGGGGCTTGTCCGCCGTTAGCTGCCAGAATTGCACACCCACCATGGGCTGGCCGGTCATTTCATCCACCAGGGCGAAAAAGCCGCTGCGGCTGTCCCGGGCGGCCTCCAGCACCTCCAGGTGGTCAACATTCCAGAACCCCCAGCTGACGCCGTGAATCAGCGCCCGCTCGCCCAGGAAGGCCAGCTGATGGTCGAAGTCCTGGCCCAGGCGGCGCTTGGTTTCCGCATCGGGGAGGATGCAGCCGTTGCCCAGGAGAAACTGGTTCTGCTGGGTGATGAAGCGGAACAGAAACCCGGAGCCAATGCGGTTGCCCACCACATCCTCCGTGCCGGTGCGCACGCGCCTGCGCCCGGTTTCGTCCCGGGTTTCAATCTTCCGGGCCCGGAGGATGGTCTTGCGGGCCACGGCGGCATTGTGCCCGCGGAAGTATTCGCCGGCCTCCAGCGCCTGGCGGAAATCGCTGCTGGCCTTGTAGCTTTCAATGGCGGAAAGCAGCAGCCTGTCCCTGTCCCGGGCGGCGAGCCAATCCTGATAGGTCACATCGGTAAACATGGGGAGAACCTCCTTTTTAGCTGTGGTCAAGAATGCGGCAGATGCAGGCGGCGGAGTCCGGCGCGTCATCGTGGGCGGCGGATGGGGAGTAGCCCTGAATCTGCCGGATGTAGGCAGGGTCCGTCTCCCGGAGGAAGGAAACACGGGGCCACCAGCGGCGCAGGTGGGTGGAGATTTTCAGGTGCTTGTTCTGCCGCTCCTGGTAGGTGCGCACCTGCAGGCCCATGCGCCGCAGCTCCCGGGCCAGGTAGCCCTTGTCCCCATTGGTTTCGCACCAGATGGGCCCGCAGAGCAGCCTGTCGCATCTGGCGGCAATGGCCTCCAGGGCGGTATCCACATGGCCTGAAAACAGCTCACCGAACAGGAGCAGCCTGTCCCCGCGCCGGGCGCCGCAGGTCAGCGCGGTGAAATCGCCACCGCCATAGGCCGCATCAATGTGGGCCACACCGTCCCGGAGCAGCGCCGGATCGTCAAAGAAGCCGGGAGGCTGGGAGAACAGGGCGCTGTCCCCGCCAATGTGTTTCAGTTCGTAATTCGCAGCGAAGAGCGTGGGCGACATGGCGCGCCGCAGCTCCTCCAGCTTTCCCGGTGAAAGGAGGCCTGTGCGGTAGCAATCGTACCGCTGAACGCGTGGCATGAGGCTGATGGCATCCTCCGGGTGCCAGGGTGTGCCCGTGTTGATCACCCTGCCGCCCGGAATGCGGATGTTTTGCAGCTCCTGGTAAATGGCCCGGGTGTGCTCCCGCTCCTGGGGACTGATGCGATCCTGCAGGTTCACAATGTCGTCGGTGATGATCACGTCTGCATGCTTGCCCGTCAGGCTTCCGTGGGTGCCCTGGCCCAGCAGCTGTGCCGCACCCCGGCAGGCTGCATAGCAATCCGTGGTGATGCTGAACTGATCGGCCCGGAGAATCTGCACGGGCTCGCCCCATAGCTTCTGGGTGAGAAAGAGCATGGCATCGGATTGCAATAGCATTTTCACCTGGCGGATGATTTCGGTCACGTCCCCATCGGTCTTGCGCATGAAGAGCATGTTCCGCATGGGATACACACAAAGGCTGATGGCCATGGCGGCTGCCAGGCAGGTGGTTTTATAGGAGCCGCGGTGGGCCAGCAGGGTCATGTCCTCCCGGCCCAGGAGCATCTGGCGCATCCACTCCCCGTGGAGCTCGTCGGTCAGCAGGGTGGAGCCGCACCACCGGGCCACCTGCGCCGGGCGCTGAACCAGCAGGCCCAGGGCATCACGGTTCATGCAGTGCCTGCATGGCTTCCTCAATCTCCCGGGCCAGCTCCGCCCTGGGCCGGGTTTCCGGCGTTTTGTCGCTGAACAGGCCGTAGCGCTTGCCCAGCAGCTCCGCCGCCTTGCTGCGCTCGGACACCTTTGGCGGCAGGGAAACCTCCTCCCCATCGGCATTCCTGCGCCCGGAAAGCTCCGTTATCTCTCCCCGCATAATCTGCGTGAAGGTGCGCAACACCTCCTCCGGGCTGGCAATGTCCTGCGCTGCGGTACGTTTCTTGGGCATGAACGACCTCCTTTCATGAAAAACAGCGCCCCTTTTCCGGGACGCTGCTGTGGCATTGCGGGAACGCTCGTTCCCTGTTTTCCACGGTGCCATCTTATCACGATGCATGCGGACAGGCAACGACGCCTGCGGACATGGCGGACATGTTGTCCAGGTGCCGCAGAAGCTCCGCCCGGAGCCTGTTGGCGTGCCGGGTGCTGATGCACAGGCACTCGGCAATGTAGGCATCGGTCTGGCACAGGTGGTAGTACTGCCGCAGGATGCACCGGTCCCGGTAGTTCCGGGCCAGGCGGAGAAGCGCATCGAACCTGGGTTGCATGCTGGCCAGCTCCTGCCGCAGGCCGTTGACCGCCGCCTCAATGCCCTCCTGCTGCTGGATGGCGGCTGCGGTGCTGTCGTTGGTGGAGCGGTGCAGGCTGTCCCACTGGTATACGCCTGCGCCAGCCGGCGTGCCGCTGGTTCCGCTCATCTCCAGCTGGTGCTCCATCACCTGCAGCTCCTGCACCGTATCCCGGTAGGTTTTCAGAAAGGTCGCATTCGTCATCATGTGTTCCTCCTTTACAAAAACGCGAACGTGCATTCGCTTTATCAACCCTAGGTTATTATACGATGCAAAAAAGTAACTGTCAAGGGGGAAAATCAACAAAAAGTTGCTTGCCATCCACAACTGAAAGTTGTATACTACTTAAGAGGTGAAAACGCATGTATGCAGATCGTATCAAGTTTTTCCGGCAGAAGAAAGGCCTGTCCCAGCAGGCGTTGGGCGAAATGCTGGGCATCTCCGCCACGGCGGTGCACAAGTGGGAGCACGGCCAGTCCCAGCCGGATATACCCGCCCTGCAGAAAATGTCCGCCATCTTTGGTGTGTCCATCGATGAATTGTGCGACCATCAGCCGCCCTTGCAGGGCGATGCGGACGCCAACATCACCATCATGACCCGGGCTTTCCGCCAGCTGACACCGGCGGAGCAGCAGAAGTACCTGGCTGTGGGCCGGGCGCTGTTTGAGCATGCGTTTGGCAAGGAGGCTGGCGAACCGTGACCCGCCAGCCAGATTACGACCGTGCTGCAACCCTGGCCTGCCGCTGCCTGCTGAAGCTGAACGTGCGCAGCCTGCCTGTCCGTCCGCTGGAGATTCTCCGCCGCTGCCGCAACACGGCGGTGTATACCTACCAGCAGGCCGCCCAGCACATGGACATGGAGGAAACGGAGTTCGACCGCCGCTATGGCGAGGCGGATGCCTTCACGCTCCGCCAGGGTCAGCGCTATGTGGTCTGCTACCGGGAAGGCGGCAACCCGGCCCGCCTGAACTTCACCCTGGCACACGAGCTGGGACACATCCTCCTCCGCCACGCTGAAGACACCGCCGCCGATGAGGCCGAAGCCAACTGCTTTGCCGGGCACCTGCTGTGCCCTGCACCCCTGCTGGCAGGCCACACCGCGGAGAGCCTTGCCGCCGCCTGCTATGTGTCCCGGTCTGCAGCCCAGATGGCGCTTTCCCCGCGCCCCGGCACCCCGGAAAACACCGTATGCGAAAAAGTGAAAAATCTTTTTCAAAAACCGCTTGACAAGCCAGAAGAAATTTGATATTATAAACAAGCGCCTT
>CAYLIC010000030.1:0-12527 GCA_964383815.1 uncultured Faecalibacterium sp.
ATCTTCTCACCCAGACGTCAAAGCCTTGCAAATCAATGGTTTGCAAGGCTTTTTTGTTGCGTGTAGTCATGCAAAAGGAGGCAGGCATTGCCTTTTTTGTTTTTCCTGTTGCCTTCGACAGAGGTTTCGATTATAATGGAAGAAAGATTGTTGGGCATGAATCACACGGGCTGTGCATAGCCTTCCACGAAAGGCAGGCGATGGGCATGAGCCGTGTGGAACGAAGGATGTACAAGCGTGCAAGGGGCCGGGCGGCACTGCGCCGGGCCATGGTGGCGGTGATTGTGGCGCTGGCGGCGCTGGGCGTGATTGTGCGGCAGGGAGGCGGCAGGCTGCAGGCGGATTATCTGCCTGCGCCCACACCCACGCCTGTGGCCTCCGCCTATGATGAAACCGTGGAAACAAGGGAAATTGCCCTGGAGGAAGTTCAGTGGTATGCCATCCAGACGGGCATCTACACCACCCGCGCGCTGGCGGAGGAAAGCCGTGATACCTATGCCAAGCGGGGTGCGCCCGGCTATGTGAACCAGGATGGGGACAAGTGGCGTGTGTACATTGCCTGCTATGGCAGCAAGGAGGATGCACAGGCCGTGCGGGAACGCCTGCGGCTGAACCAGGAGGTAGAAACCTTTCTGCACACCTGGGTGTGCCCGGGGGTGACCCTGCGGCTGACGGGCATGGCGGGCCAGGCGGATGTGGTGGAGGCGGGCCTTTCCCTGCTGGGGAATGCCGGCGCTGCCCTGCGTGACGGCGCCGCCCTGCTGGACAGCGGGGAACGCACCCAGGCGGACACCCTTTCCGTGGCCCAGGCCCTGGACGAGCAGGTGCGCCTGTGGCGGGAAACGGCCCGGGCACGCTTCACCAGGCCATACCCGGTGCTGCTGGACATGGAATTAACCATGGCGGATGCCTGGGATGGCAAGTTTGCCGCCATACGCCAGGCCGAGGGCGCAACGGCGCTTTCCGCCGCCATGAAGCTGCAGGCCATGGCGCTTTTCGACGAGAGCTGCGGCCTGCGGGAGGCGCTGATGGAATAGCCCGACAACACAGAGGAGGAATGCACCTTGACCATTCGTGACGTGATGAACATTGTGGAAGGCTCCATGCTCCTGGGGGAGGACATGCTGGAGCAGCCGGTGGACACGGCCTGCGGCTCCGACCTGATGAGCGATGTGCTGGCCTTTGTGAAGGAAAAGACTGTGCTGATTACCGGCCTGATTAACCCCCATGTGGTGCGCACAGCAGAGATGCTGGACATTACCTGCATTGTGTTTTCCCGGGGCAAGCAGCCCAGCGATGAGATTCTGGAAATGGCCCGGGAGGCTGGCATTGCAGTTATCTCCACCCGGATGACCACCTACACCGCCTGCGGTGAGCTGTACATGCACGGCCTGCCCGGCACCAAAGAAAAAACAAAGTGAGAGGTGCGCCATGGCGATTGTAATGGAGCAGATTTTCCCGGTGGAGTCCGGCGCATACGCCACCGCTGGCGAGGCGTCCACCACCATCAAGCGCAAGCTGAAGCAGCTGGGCGTGGATGCTGCCGTGCTGCGGCGGGTGTCCGTTGCCAGCTATGAGGTAGAGCTGAACCTGGTGATTCACTCCATGGGCGGCACCCTGACCCTGCAGGTGGATCCGGAGCGGGTCACCCTGATTTCCCAGGACGTGGGCCCGGGTATCCCGGATATTGACAAGGCGATGACCGAGGGCTACTCCACCGCCAATGAGGAGGCCCGGAATCTGGGCTTTGGCGCCGGCATGGGCCTGCCCAACATGAAGCGGAACGCCTCCAATTTTGATATTCAGAGCCAGGTGGGCGTGGGTACGCGCATCATGATGTCCTTTGCGCTGAAATAGCGCCGATACAGGAGCACTATTATGGAAGAGAAACGCATTTTTCACTCGGTTCGGCTGGACAAGGACAAGTGCCGGGCCTGTACCAACTGCCTGAAGCGATGTCCCACCGAGGCCATTCGCGTGCGCGGCGGCAGGGCGCACATCATTGCTGAGCGCTGCATTGACTGCGGCGAGTGCATCCGTGTGTGTGAGTATCACGCCAAGATTGCCGTGACCGATCCCCTGTCCTCCATCAGCCGGTATAAGTACAAGATTGCGCTGCCTGCGCCGTCCCTGTACGGGCAGTTCAAAAGCCTGCACAGCATTGCCCAGGTGCTGACGGGCCTGAAGCACATGGGCTTTGACGAAGTGTTTGAGGTGGCCCGGGGTGCGGATGTGGTGACCCGCGCCATTCGCGAAAAGCTCCGCCAGCCCGACCTGCCCAGGCCGCTGATTTCTGCCGCCTGTCCCGCCATTGTGCGGCTGATTCAGGTGCGCTTCCCCGACCTGATTGACCACATTGTGGATGTGCGCCAGCCCATGGAGGTTGCCGCGCTGATTGCCAAGCGGGAGTTTGCACGGAAGCATCAGGTGCAGGAGTGTGAGGTTGGGTGCTTCTTCATCACCCCGTGCCCGGCGAAGGTCACTGCCATCCGCAACCCCATCGGTCACGAGAAAAGCGCTGTGGATGGCGCCATCAGCGTGCTGGAGATTTACGGCCTTCTCTCCAGCCACACCCGCAGCCATGAGGCGGACGAGAGCCTGGTGCAGGCCTCTGCCTGGGGCGTGGGCTGGGCCAACAGCGGCGGCGAGGCCAATGCGGTCTGCCCGGAAAATTCCATGGCGGTGGACGGCATTGAAAATGTGATTCGCGTGCTGGAGGAAATTGAGAACAACAAGCTCCACGACCTGACCTTCTTTGAAGGCTCTGCCTGCACCGGCGGCTGCGTGGGCGGCCCGCTGAACTTTGAGAACAACTATGTGGCCCGGAACATGATCCGCCGCATGGTGGACAAGACCTCCGGCCTGCACCCGGAGCAGCATGTGGATGTGAGCATCCTGGCCAAATATCCCCTGTACAACCAGCGGGACATTATGCCCAACAGCGCCATGAAGCTGGATGACGACATTGTGGAGGCCATGCGCAAGCTGGAGAAAATCGAGGAGATATACAAACGCCTGCCCGGGTATGACTGCGGCTCCTGCGGCAGTCCCACCTGCCGGACCTTCGCGGAGGACATCGTTCAGGGCTTCGCCACCGATATGGACTGCATCCACCGCCTGAAGGATCAGCTGAAAATCATGGCCCAGCAAATGGTCAACCTGGCGCAGACCACGCGGGAGTAGGGGACGGGGGCAGAGGACGCTGCCCTCTGCACTCCTGGTCAAGGGCGTTGCCCTTGACAATCCCACTTAAGGGCTTTCAGCCCTTAAAAATCCCATTCCGTGGGGGCGGATCAAGTACGGCCGTGTTTAGCTTGCCTTCGAGGGAAGGCTGCTGCCCGAGCGGCTGGTGAGTTGGAATGTTCCGCATCTTCATACCAGCGAAAATGGCGTACCAAATGCACTCAAAAGCGGGATTCTTAAGGGTCGAAGGCCCTTAAGCGGAGTCCAGAGGCAGCGCCTCTGGCGGGTTTTCAAAGGGCAGCGCCCTTTGGCGCAACACTAGAAAGGATGATTGGATGACAATTCGTGAACTGATTGACGTGACGGGCGCGGCGGATCTGACGCCGGACACGGAAAAGGACAGGGAGGTTTCCTGCGGGTACACCTGCGATCTGCTCAGCTGGGTCATGGCCCACGGCCAGGCCGGCATGGCGTGGATTACGGTGCAGACCCACATGAACGTGATTGCTGTGGCCTCGCTGATGGAAATGTCCGCGGTGATCATCCCGGAAGGCATTGAGATGGAGCCTGCCTCCCTGGAAAAGGCGAAGGAGGAAGGCGTGACGGTGCTTTCCAGCGGCAAGACTGCCTTTGAGCTATGCGCGCTGATGGCCCGGCACGGCCTGGCAGGCCCGGGCGGGGAGGCGTGAGCCATGTTTGTGGATTTGCACATCCACTCCTGCCTGTCCCCCTGTGCCGATGATGACATGACGCCTGCCAACATCTGCGGCATGGCCCATATCAAGGGCCTGGACGCCATTGCGGTGACCGACCACAACACCGCGCGGAACCTTCCCTATGTGAAGGAAGCGGCGGACTACTACCGGCTGATTCTCCTGCCGGGCCTGGAGGTAACCACCCGGGAGGAGGTGCACCTGCTGGGGTACTTTCCCACGGTGGAGGCGGCGGTGGAGGCCGGCGAGGTGTTCTCCTCCCACCTGCCCAGGATGCCCAACAAGCCCAAGTTCTTCGGCAACCAGCTCATCATGAACACGGATGATGAGGTGGTGGGGGAGGAAACCCGCATGCTCATTGGCGCCACTGACCTGGATTTGGCGGAGTGTACAGAGGTGATCCGCCGGATGGGTGGCGCGGCTGTGCCTGCCCACATCAACCGGGGCGCCAACGGCCTGCTGATTAACCTGGGCCTGATGCCGGAGGAGCCGCGCTTTCCCACGGTGGAGGTGGCGCGGCACTTGCCCATTGACCATGGAGTACTGAAGGGTCGAACGGTGCTCCATTCCTCCGATGCCCACCAGCTGGGCGCCATTATGGAGGCGGAGTTCGATTTTCCTACCGAGCGCTTCTCCCTGGGTGGATTGTTTGAGGCCATTGGCGGGCGATTTGACATGACTAACTAAAATCGCGGTTTTTCACAGGAAATCAGCGCGGAACATGTGCAAAACTACGGTTTTGTGGGAAAGCGACAAAAAAGGCTTATCTTTCGGGATAAAGGTTCTTTCTTTTTTCCTAAAATCATGTTAAAATATCTACAATATGCGCGGACTGTGTCTGCGCATTGGAGTTGTAACCATTGAAGGAGGTTTCATGTACCATGCCTGACATGAAGGAAAAGTACGTGCAGCTCAACGAGGTCATCGCAAAGCACAAGGGCGAGCCCGGTGCCTTGATGCCTGTGCTGCAGGAAGCTCAGAACATCTTCGGCTACGTTCCCATGGACGTGCAGGAGATCATCGCTGATGGCCTGGGCACCACCCTGGCTGAGGTGTATGGCGTTGCCACGTTCTATGCGCAGTTCTCCCTGGAACCCAAGGGACAGTACGTTGTGGGCGTTTGCCTGGGCACCGCCTGCTATGTGAAGGGCAGCCAGAAGGTGCTGGACAAGCTCTCCGAGGTGCTGAACGTGCCCGTGGGCAAGACCACGGCTGACGGCGTTTTCACCCTGAACGCAACCCGCTGCCTGGGTGCCTGCGGCCTGGCCCCTGTTATGATGATTAACGATGAGGTGTACGGCCGTCTGACCCCCGACGAGATTCCCGGCATCATCGCCAAGTATCGCGCCTGACGGTGCGAGCAGTGAGGTAGGTGAACCCCCGTGCGCGACCTTTCGCTGCACCTGCTGGACCTGGCGCAAAACAGCATCAAGGCTGGCGCAGGCCTGGTGACCATCCGCCTGGCGGTGGATGAGTACGGCCTGCTGACCATGACGCTGACGGACGATGGCTGCGGCATGAGTCCGGAACTGCTTCAGCGGGTCACAAGCCCCTTTGCCACCACCCGCACCACCCGCAAGGTGGGCCTGGGCATTCCCATGATGATGGAAAACGCTCAGCGGGCCGGCGGCGACCTGCGCATCGAGAGCGAAGTGGGCAAGGGAACAACCCTCACTGTCACCTATGATACCCGCAACATTGACAGCCTTCCCCTGGGGGATCTGCCAGGAACCATCCTGAGTTTGATCCTTGCCAATCCCGACAAGCCGGACTTCCTTTTTGAGGGGGAAACGCCTAAAGGACAGGGGAGCTTCGACACGCGGGAAATTCGGGCGGTGCTTTCTGGTGTTCCGCTGAACGAACCGGAGGTTGTTGCCTGGATGAAGGATGCACTGAATGAAACCATCAACCCAATCTTTGGAGGTGTTTGAGCTATGAAGTCCCTGGCTGATCTGGAAGCTATCCGCGCCAAGACGCTGGAGAACATTGCCATGCGTAAGGATCACAACGATGCGGCACGCGTTGTTGTTGGCATGGCCACCTGCGGCATTGCCGCCGGCGCACGGCCTGTGATGCTGCAATTTGTTGAAGAGATCAAGAAGCGCAACCTGAACCATGTGAATGTATCCCAGACGGGGTGCATTGGCATGTGCAAGCTGGAGCCCATGGTGGACGTGATCCTGCCCGGTCAGGACAAGGTGACCTATGTGAAGGTTACGCCCGAAATGGTTTCCCGCATTGTGGCGGAGCATATCGTGAATGGCCGCGTGGTGGAGGAATACACCATCGGCGCTGCGCAGTAATCTCTACGACACATGAGGAGGAGTACCCATGAATCTTTATCGCGCACATGTGCTGGTCTGCGGCGGCACGGGCTGTACATCGTCCGGTTCCGCGCAGCTGATCGAGCGTTTTGAAGAGCAACTGAAGGAAAAGGGCCTGGAGAACGAGGTTAAGGTGATCCGCACGGGCTGCTTTGGTCTGTGCGAGGCTGGCCCTGTGGTTATTGTTTACCCCGAAGGCACCTTCTACAGCCGGGTGAAGCTGGAAGACGTGGATGAAATCGTCTCCGAGCACCTGCTGAAGGGCCGCAAGGTGCAGCACCTGGTCTATGTTGACCATGTGACCAAGGAGAGCACCGTGCAGAAGTCCCTGGACGAGGTTGGCTTCTACAAGCAGCAGAAGCGCCTGGCCCTGCGGAACTGCGGCGTGATCGACCCTGAAAACATTGACGAGTACATCGCATTTGACGGCTACAAGGCTCTGGGTAAGGTGCTGACTGAGATGACCCCTGAGCAGGTTATCAAGGAAGTGCTGGATTCCGGCCTGCGCGGCCGCGGCGGCGCTGGCTTCCCCACGGGCAAGAAGTGGCAGTTCGCTGCCGCCAGCAAGGCCGACCAGAAGTACATCATCTGCAACGCTGACGAGGGCGACCCCGGCGCGTTCATGGATCGTTCCATTCTGGAAGGCGACCCCCACTCCGTCATTGAGGCCATGGCCATTGGCGGCTATGCCATTGGCGCCTCCGAAGGCTATGTGTACGTCCGTGCCGAGTATCCCATCGCTGTGGGCCGCCTGCAGGTGGCCATTGACCAGGCCCGTGAATACGGTCTGCTGGGCAAGAACATCCTGGGCAGCGGCTTCGATTTTGACATGCACATCCGCCTGGGCGCCGGCGCTTTCGTCTGCGGCGAGGAAACTGCTCTGATGCACTCCATCGAGGGCAAGCGCGGCGAGCCTACCTCCAAGCCTCCGTTCCCTGCTGTGCGCGGTCTGTTCGACAAGCCCAGCAACATCAACAACGTGGAAACCTACGCCAACATTCCGCTGATTATCAACAAGGGTGCTGAGTGGTTCAAGAGCATCGGCACCCCTGGCAACAGCGGTACCAAGGTGTTTGCCCTGGGTGGCAAGATCAACAACACCGGTCTGGTGGAGATCCCCATGGGCACCACCCTGCGCACGGTGATCTATGACATCGGCGGCGGTATCCCCAACGGCAAGAAGTTCAAGGCCGTGCAGACCGGCGGTCCCTCCGGCGGCTGCATCCCTGCCGAACATCTGGATATTGCCATCGACTATGACTCCCTCATGTCCATCGGCTCCATGATGGGCTCCGGCGGCATGATTGTTATGGACGAGGACAACTGCATGGTGGATATTGCCCGCTTCTTCCTGGACTTCACCGTGGATGAGAGCTGCGGCAAGTGCACCCCATGCCGTGTCGGCACCCGCCGCATGCTGGAGATTCTGGAGCGCATCACCGAGGGCAAGGGCGAGGAAGGCGACATCGAAAAGCTGGAAGCCCTGGCGGAGAACATCAAGGCCACCGCTCTGTGCGGCCTGGGCCAGACGGCTCCCAACCCCGTGCTGTCCACCCTGAAGTATTTCCGCAGCGAGTACGAGGCACACATCAAGGAGAAGCGCTGCCCCGCCCACCACTGCCAGAAGCTGCTGAGCTATGTCATTACCGATAAGTGCCGTGGCTGCACCCTGTGCTCCAAGGTTTGCCCTGCCGGCGCTATCTCTGGCGAGGTGCGCAACCAGCACAAGATCGACACCACCAAGTGCCTCAAGTGCGGCGCTTGCATTGAGAAGTGCCGTTTCGGCGCTATCATCAAGAACTAACGTGCAAAGGAGGACGAAACAATGGAACAGCTGATTCAACTGACGATTGACGGCGTGAGTGTTGAAGTTCCCGCTGGCACGACGGTTCTTGAAGCCGCGAAGAAGGCTGGTATCAACATCCCCACCCTGTGCTATTTGAAGGACATCAACCAGATTGGCGCTTGCCGCCTGTGCATGGTGGATACTGGCGCCCGCGCCCTGCAGGCTGCCTGTGTGCTGCCCGTTACGCCCAACATGGTTGTGAAAACCAACACCCCTGCTATCCGCAAGGCCCGCAAGGTGAACCTGGAGCTGCTGCTCTCCAACCACGACAAGCGCTGCCTGACCTGCCCCCGCAACCAGAAGTGCGAGCTGCAGGCCCTGTGCAACGACCTGGGCGTGGAGGACGGCGACCGCTTTGCCGGTGCCATGAACAAGTATGACATCGACAATCTGTCTCCCTCCATCGTTCGCGACAACAACAAGTGCGTGCTGTGCCGCCGCTGCGTGGCAGCCTGCAACAAGACCCAGGCTGTGGGCGTCATTGGCCCGGTGCACCGTGGCTTCCTGACCTCCATCGAATCTCCCTGGAACATGAAGCTGGCAGAGATGAGCTGCATCAACTGCGGCCAGTGCGTTGCCGCCTGCCCCGTTGGCGCCCTGTATGAAAAGGACGGCACCAAGCAGGTATGGGATCTGCTGGCTGACCCCAAGAAGCATGTGGTTGTGCAGCCTGCTCCCGCTGTCCGCGCCGCCCTGGGCGAGGAGTTTGGCATGGAGATTGGCACCCTGGTTACGGGCAAGATGGTAGCTGCCCTGCGCCGCCTGGGCTTCGACAAGGTGTTCGACACCGACTGGGCTGCTGACCTGACCATCATGGAGGAAGGTACCGAGCTGATCGGCCGCCTGAACAACGGCGGTGTGCTGCCCATGATTACCTCCTGCTCTCCCGGCTGGATCAAGTTCTGCGAG
This sequence comes from uncultured Faecalibacterium sp., assembly GCA_964383815.1. Taxonomy (GTDB): domain Bacteria; phylum Bacillota; class Clostridia; order Christensenellales; family Aristaeellaceae; genus UBA11524. The sequence continues at coordinate 8,976 of CAYLIC010000030.1, forward strand.
CATTACTACCCCGAGTTCATCCCGAATCTGTCTTCCTGCAAGTCTCCTCACGAGATGGAAGGCGCTATGATTAAGAGCTACTATGCCGAAAAGGCTGGTATTGACCCCAAGGACATCGCGGTTGTGTCCGTCATGCCCTGCACCGCCAAGAAGTATGAAGCTGCCCGCCCCGAGCTGAGTGTCAATGGTCTGGCTGATGTGGACGTGGTTATCACCACCCGCGAGTTGGCCAAGATGATTAAGGAAGCTGGCATTGACTTCAACCACCTGGCTGATGAGGACTTCGACGATATGCTGGGCGAATCCACCGGTGCTGGCGTGATCTTTGGCGCCACCGGCGGCGTGATGGAGGCTGCGCTGCGCACCGCTTACGAGCTGGTGACCGGCGAGCCCCTGGAGAATGTGGAATTCGGCGCTGTGCGCGGCGTGGAAGGCGTGAAGGAAGCCGCTGTGAAGGTTGGCGACCTGACCCTGAACGTGGCTGTGGCCCATGGCACTGCCAATGCTGCCAAGCTGCTGGATGCCATCAAGGCTGGCGAGAAGACCTACCACTTCATCGAGGTCATGGGCTGCCCCGGCGGCTGCGTGACCGGCGGCGGTCAGCCCATTGTGTCCGCCCAGAAGCGCATGGAGTGCGACCCCAAGGCCCTGCGCGCCGGCGCCCTGTACCGTGAGGATGAGGGCAAGGCAATCCGCAAGAGCCACGAGAATCCCTCCATCAAGAAGCTGTACGATGAGTACCTGGACAAGCCCAACAGCCACAAGGCGCACGAGCTGCTCCACACCACCTACACCGCACGGCCCAAGTATTCCAAGTAACAAAAAATGGCGCAGTCCTTTGCGGGCTGCGCTTTTTGCTTGCGCTCGAACTGAACAAGGCGGCAGAGGGCGCTGCCCTCTGCACTCCCGCTTAAGGGACAATGTCCCTTAAGAATCCCTTTCGGGTGTGCGCTTCGTTCGACTGCCAAGCGGGGATCACGGTACGCAAAAGGCGTACCGCGACGCGTATAAGCTGCTCAAACGCGTCGCGCCGCACCCTCCGTGCGGCGTGACCCCTGCAAAGAACCCACCCAAGCTCCAATACCCCAGCCAGGGATTCTTAAGGGATGAAATCCCTTAAGCGGGTTTCCAAAGGGCAGCGCCCTTTGGCGGGATTCCTAAGGGCAGCGCCCTTAGGCCGGGCAGAGACGGTAGCCGAGCTTGTAGACGGTTTCGATGCAGGATGGGCCAATCTTCCGGCGGAGGCGCTGGATGTGCACATCCACGGTGCGTGTTTCACCGATGGTCTGGTAGCCCCAGGCGGTGCGCAGCAGCTCCTCCCGGGACAGCGCTGCATTTGGCGATTGCATCAGCGCGTGAAGCAGCGCAAACTCCTGGGCGGTCAGGTTCAAGGCCTGGCCGTCCTTTGTTGCCTGGCGGTTTTCCATGTCCAGCTGCAGGCCACCCAGGGTCAGCAGGTCGCCGCCTGAGCGGGAAAGGCACGCCACGGCGGACACCAGTGCGCTGCTTTCAAAGGGGGAGAGCAGCACGCTGCAGGGCCCGTGATACATGGCGCGCAGGTGCTGGGCGTTGGCTTCATCGCCGGTGATGAACAGCAGAGGCCAGTCCCGCTCCTCCAGTGCGCGGAGAAAGGTAAAGCTCTCCTTCCAGGGCAGGCGTGCGTTTAGCAGTGTAACAAGCCTGGGTCGCGCGTTCACCAGGGTCAGGCCTTCCGCCACCGTCCGTGACAGGGTGCAGGCATGCCCGGCCCGGCACAGGGTATCGCTCATCTTTGTGCCCAGGCGCACATCAGGCTCCATAATCAGTATCTCAGCCATGGGTATCACCTCGACCATAAAACGCGATAGGCCTTGCTTTTCTTCCCGGTGGCGGAAAAAACCCTTTTTATGGGCGATTTGCTGCCGGAAACACCCTCTTTGCCTGGAAGGCTTGCTTTTTCATTGGATTTGCTATAAAATAGGATGAATCAGTTTGCCGAAACGGAGGATGCATGGCATGCGTTGGGTGATGCGGAGTGGTTATGCGGTGCTGGCGGCCTGCGTGCCGCTGCTGGCGGGAGTGCCCGGCACCCTTGCGGTGCTCCTGCTGATGCCCGTGGTGGTGGAGTGCTGCCGTACAGCCGGTGAACGCCCAACCTGCTTGGTGGCAATGGGTGCATTTTGTGCAGTGTGCTGCTGGATGCAGCCCGGTGCTGCCGTGCCTGTGCTGGCCTGGTGCGCAACGGGTGCGGGTATGTGCCTGGTGCACCGTGGCAGCGCCAGGCAGCGCGGCGCATATTGGGCGGCTCTGTGCCTGGCGATGCTCTGCGGGCTGCTGGCCTGGGTATCGCTGCGGCATCCGGGGGATATATTCACCTGGCTGGCGGAGCGCGTGACGGCCTGGGTGGATGCCCAGGACAGTTCGGATGCGCTGCTGATGCAGTGCTATCAGATGGGTTTTTCCCGGCTGGAGGAGGACAATCAGCTGCTGGTGGGCCTGCTGGGCAACCTGGGTATAACGCCGGAGGTGCGGCAGGAGCTGCTGAACAGCCTGCGCACAACCCTGGAGGAGCTGCTGCCCGGCTTGCTGCCCCAGGCTGCTGTGGCCTGGGTGCTGCTGACAGCCGTGCTGACTGCGGCACTGCCGGATGTGATTCGCCGCATGCGCGGGCAGAAGGCTCAGCTTTCCCCCTTTGGGGAATGGCGGCCGGATGCACCCCTGCGCCGGTGCCTGAACCTGATGGCACTGGGGTACCTGCTGGAGCTGATGGGTACATCCGCCGTGACGGTCACCCTGGGCAGCATGTGCGCGGCGGTGTTCCGGTATGGATACATGCTCCTGGGCCTGGCAGTGCTGGAGGGCATTACCAAGAAGGCCGGCACGGCCCGGGCGCTGCGCCTGCTCTGGATGGCGGTGCTCCTGCTGCTGGCGCCTGTGCTGCTGGTGATTCTCGGTATAGCAGATCGGCACCTGGATCCCAGGCGGCTGCGCCGTTCAACGGAAGACGAAGGAGGAATTGAACAATGAAGGTTATTTTGCTGACGGATGTGAAGGGCAGTGGCAAGAAGGACGAGATTATCAATGTGTCCGACGGATATGCCCGCAACTTCCTTTTCCCCAAGAAGATGGCTGTGGAGGCCACGCCTGGCGCTATGAAGGAAATTGAAAAGAAGCGCGCTGCCGAGGCCGCCCGCGAGGCTGAACGCCGGGCCGAGGCCAATGCCAAGGCGGAGCTGCTGAAGAACAAGACCATCACCGTGAAGGTGAAGTGCGGCGAAAAGGGCCGCCTGTATGGCTCCATCACCAATGCCGAGGTGGCTGCCGAGATGGAAAAGCAGCACGGCATTAAGGTGGATAAGCGCAAGCTGGAGCTGAACAGCACCATCCGCAACGTGGGCACCTATGAGGCTACCGTAACCCTCTACACCGGCATCTCTACCAGGATGAACGTGGTGGTGGAGGCGCTGTAAGCCGCCAAAGGGTCTTCGACCCTCTGGACTCCCCTTTGCGGGGTGCGGCGCGCTGCTGAAAAGCATATTGTTGGCTATCCCAAAAGGGATTCTTAAGGGTCGA
>CAYLIC010000030.1:12627-28330 GCA_964383815.1 uncultured Faecalibacterium sp.
AGACCCTTGAGCGGGATTCTTAAGGGCAGCGCCCTTAAGCGGGATTCTCAAGGGCGGCGCCCTTAAACGGGATTCTTAAGGGTCGAAGACCCTTGAGCGGGATTCTTAAGGGCAGCGCCCTTAAGCGGGATTCTCAAGGGCAGCGCCCTTGAGCGCGGAGGTGAAGGAGCATGGACGAGCAGGTTTTGCGGGGCGCAACGCCGCCCAACAGCGTGGAGGCGGAGCGATCCGTTTTGGGTGCCATGCTTCAGGACAGCACGGCGGTGATGCAGGCGGCAGAGGTGCTGACGGCGGAGGACTTCTATCAGCCCCAGCACCGGGAGATTTTCGACTGCATGATGAAGCTGTTCCGGGAGCAAAGCCCGGTGGACATCATCACCGTGGACAGCGAGCTGACCCGCCGCGGCACCCTGGAGGGCGTGGGCGGCACGGCATACATTATTGAGCTGAGCCAGTTTGTGCCCACCACAGCCAACGTGAAGGCATACATTGGCCTGGTGGCAGAGAAATCCACCCTGCGCAGGCTGATTCAGGCCTCCCAGAGCATTTCCCAGGAGTGCTTCAGCCAGCAGAACCCCCTGCAGGAAACCCTGAACCATGCGGAGAAGGCCATCTTCGACATTGTGATGAAACGCTCCAGCGGTGACAGCCTGGTGCATGTGAAGGACGTGCTGTACAACACCTATGCCAACATTGAGGAGCTGAGCAAGCTCAAGGGCAAGATCAGCGGCGTTCCCACGGGCTTCACCATGCTGGACAACATGCTCACCGGCCTCCACGGCGGCGAGCTGATTATCCTGGGTGCACGCCCGTCCATGGGCAAGACCTCCCTGGCCATGAACATCGCGGCCCACGCGTCCCTCTCGGCGGGCAAGTCCGTGGCGGTGTTCAGCCTGGAAATGCCCCGGGAGCAAATCGCCCTGCGCGTGCTGTGCTCCGATGCCCGGGTGGACATGCAGAAGGTGCGCCAGGGCAACCTGTCCGGCGAGGACTGGATGCGCCTGGCCAAGTCCATCGGCCCCATGTCCAATGCGCCCCTGTACATTGACGATACCGCAGGCATTACCCCGTCACAGCTGCGCTCCCGCTGCCGAAGGCTGATGATGGATCACGGCCTGGATTTGATTGTGCTGGACTATCTGGGCCTGATGCACGCTGATACCCGGGTGGAAAACCGCCAGCAGGAGGTGAGCGAAATCAGCCGCCAGCTGAAGGCCATTGCCCTGGAGCTGAAGGTGCCGCTGCTGGCCTGCGCCCAGCTGAGCCGCGCCAATACCGCCCGTGTGGACAAACGGCCTGCCCTGAGCGACCTGCGCGACTCCGGCTCCATCGAGCAGGATGCCGATGTGGTGATGTTCATCCACCGGGAAGGGTATTATGATCCGAACTGCGAAGAAAAGAACGTGGGCGAGATTATCGTAACCAAGCAGAGAAACGGCCCCCTGGGCACGGTGAAGGTTGCCTGGCTGAGCGAATACACCACCTATGCCAACCTGGCACCCGAGGCCGGCAGCTATGGCGACGCGCCCTTCTGATGCGCGGAGGCTCTGCAGCGGACACCGGTCAAGGGCACTGCCCTTGACAGTCCCGCTTAAGGGGATTTCATCCCTTGTGAATCCCGTTCGCATGTGCGACCCGGGCGAGCGGAGCTGGAGGACGTGCTGGTTGCTGATTTCATAGATTGATTGACTTGGAGGAGGATTCCCCGTGGAACAGATGACGGTATCACAGCTGGTGAAGGACATGCGGTTTGAAGGCTTTCTGCTGGTGCGCTCCAGCGACCAGCGCACAGGCAGCAACGGCAGCCGCTATCTGGACATGAACCTGACCGACCGCACAGGGGAAATCAACTGCAAGGTGTGGGACGGCAATGTGCAGCCGCCGCCTGCCGGCACGGTGATCAAGGTGCGAGGCCTGGTGCAGGAGTACAACGGCCGCCTGCAGCTGCGGGTGGAGCGCCTGCGGGCCTCCACGGCGGAGGACGACATCGACCTGTCCCGCCTGGTGCCCTGCGCGCCGGAAAGCCCGGAGAAAATGCGCACGGAGATTGACGATACCATTGACCGCTTCAAGAGCGAGGATTTGCAGAAGATTGTCCGGGAGATGCTGCGCCTGGCAGGCGACAGGCTGGAATGGTTCCCGGCGGCACAGCGGCTCCACCATGCGGAGCGAAGCGGCCTGCTGCACCACACCACCGGCATGCTGCGCACGGCGGAGCACATCATTGAGGCCTACCCCTGGCTGAACGGCGACCTGCTCCGGGCTGGGGTGATTCTCCACGACCTGAGCAAGATTACCGAAATGAAGAGCGATGAAATGGGCAACGTGACCGACTACACCAGGGACGGACTGCTGATTGGCCACCTGGTGCGGGGCGTGGCAACCCTGGCACAGGCCGCGAAGAACGTGGGCGTGGAGGGTGAAATGGTGGTGCTCCTGGAGCACATGATCATCAGCCACCATGGTGAAGCCCAGTTTGGCTCGCCCCGGATGCCCATGTTCCCGGAGGCCGAGGTGCTCCACTGGATTGACCTGCTGGACGCCCGGATGAATGAAATGCAGGGTGTGATGGATCGCACACCGGCAGGCGCCTTCTCCGAAAAGATATGGAGCCTGGAGCGCCGGCTGTATCACCCGCAATACGAAAACCTGCCGGAATAACGGCATGAAATGCAAGGCCTGACACGTTTACATGACGGAAACAGGAATGTAGGAGGGAACGATCATGAAAAAGCGGATTTTCTTGGCCCTGATGCTCTTTGCCTGCGTGTGCCTGCTGTGCGCCTGCCAGTCCAAGGGCAGCAACATCACCGTGGCGGAAAAGCCTGCGCCCCAGGCCACGCAAAACCTGGGCACCGTGGCGAACCCTGCCACGGACGCGCCTGCCGACTACGATTACGACACTGGCAGCTACGATCCCACCCTTGAGGAGGATTTGGGCGGCGACCTGGGCGACTTTGCCTCAGTTGCCACGGATGTGCCTGCCACTGAGGTACCCACCCTGCGGAGCGAGTATGCCGGTGCAACCCCCGTGCTGCTTGACCCCATTGACAAGCCCACGCCCACCCCTGTGCCGCCCATTACCTTCACCCACCAGACCTACGAGGCCACAAAGCTCCACCTGACCTTTGATGCGCCTTCCGGCTGGGTGGTGGACGACACTGTGGCGGACACCTACATCCTGGCCAACCCTGACCCCAGCATGAGCTACACCGCTACCCTGACGGTGACGGCAACCGCCGTATCCAGCCAGATGGACAAATCGGCGCTGACCGGCCAGGTGAATGCCATGCTGGACAGCATTAAGGCGGACAGCATGGTCAGCAGCTTCTCTCCCTCCCGGGTGGATGCCCGCACGCTGATGGATCAGACCGGCATGTATGCCAACTACACCGCCAAGCTGGACGGCGGTGTGGAGATTGCCGGGCGCGTGCAGGCCGCCTGCGTGAACAAGGTGCTGTACACCGTGCATATCACCTATCCTCTGGAGTATAGGGACACCTATGTGAGGCAGGTGTACAACACCCTGCGCGATACCATTAAGGTGACCCAGTGATGACGGAGCGCACCCGGCAGGCCCTGCAAAACTTTGCTGCCGGGTACTGCTGCGCCCAGTCCGTTGCCATGGCCTATGCGGACGCAATGGGCATGACGGAGGAGCAGGCGGCCCGGGTGTCCGTGGGCTTTGGCGCGGGCATTGGGCGCATGCGCGGCAACTGTGGCGCCTTTTCCGTGGCGGTGATGGTCTGCGGCTTTCTGGAGCCATCCGGCCACACCCCTGAGGGACGCGCCCCGGTGTATGCCCGGGTGCAGGAGGTTCACCGGGCGTTTGCAGAAAAGTGCGGCAGCGTTTCCTGCGGGGAGCTGCTGCGGCGGCACCCCAAGGCCGGCATGCCTGTGCCGGAGGCGCGCACACCGGCCTACTATGCCTCGCGCCCCTGTGCCAGGGTGATTCTGCAGGCCTGCAGAATCATTGAGGAGCAAATGCGGAAATGACCATCAGCCGGATGCGGCCTTGCATCCGGCTGATATTTTGTGCTTACCTGGCGAAGAGCTGCGTTACATACACATACCCCTGGGCATCATAGCACACGCCGATGCCCACCCGCGTCCAGCTGGCGGAAAGGATGTTCCGCCGGTGCCCATCGGAGGACATGAAGGCCGCCTGGGCCTTGGTGATGTTGGCATGGTGGGCAATGTTTTCTCCGGCGGCGGAAAAGCTGTAGCCAAAGTGCCGGAGCATTTCACTGGGAGAGCCATAGGTGGGCGACTGGTGGGCGAAATATCCCCTGTCCCGCATGTCCTCCGCCTTGATGCGGGCAATGCGGGAAAGCTCCGCATCCAGGGGCAGGGAAGGCAGGCCGTTGGCTTTTCTGTCACTGTTTAGCAAATTCCATGCACTTTGCTCTTGCATAGAGATGGAAACAGTAGTATAATCATCATCCGATGAAGGAGCCATTGTGGCGGTGGGCCTTGGGCCGGGTGTGGCGGTTTGCTGGGGCGCCTGCGTGGGTGCGGGCGTTTCCTGTGGAGCAAAAGTGGTATCACAAGGCTCGTTTGTGGGTTCGGGCGTGGAATTTGGGGCGCTGACACTGCCGAAATTGCCGGATTCGGGCGGCAGAGTGGTAGAAACGTCCTGCCGGCACTGAATCGGGTGGCGGTTGGGCCATCCGGCATAGCCAAACTGCGAGGCGGCTCCCTGGGCAGATGCGGTGGCGCTGAAAAGCAGCGCGGCGGACAAGGCTGTCGTAAAGTATCTCTTGAACATCATGTTCACCTCCGTATCTATTACGATTCTGTTACGAATCGTGACAAAAGTTTAATACCCGAAAGGCCCCGGGTCAAGTATAATGGCAAGTGCCTGCCATGGAAAGCTGTGGCAGGAGAAAACCTACGAATCAACGTTGAGGAGGAGTCCATCCCATGAAGCTGGTTAAATGCCCCCGTTGCGAACTGAACTACATCACCGAGGAGGAGCGCTACTGCAAGGTGTGCCTGCGGGAAATGAAGGGCGATGCACCCCGGGAGGAGATTGAGCTGTGCAGCGTGTGCAACGAGGCGCCTGCCCTGCCCGGCAAGGATGTGTGCCTGTTCTGCCTGAAGGAGATGAACGCCGGCGCCCAGGCTGATGACAGCCAGGAGAATGAGAGCGCGGTGGACCCTGCCTCCATTGGCGGCATGGACTCCGTGAGCACCATGGACGAGATCATCCCCGAGGTGGACGACGATATTCCCAGCCAGGAGTTTGGGGAAATTGAAAGCGAGCTGAGCCTGGAAAGCGTGCGGGAGGAAGAGGAGCAAAGCAACGACGCGGAGGACGAGGACGACCAGTGACGGAAGGGTGAAAGCATGAAACTCTTTGCCATTGGCGACCTGCACCTGCCCGGCGGCGATGACAAACCCATGAATGTTTTCGGCACCCACTGGGACGGGCACTTCCAGCGCATTTGCCAGGACTGGCAGGCCAGGGTGTCCCCGGAGGATGCGGTGCTGATCCCGGGAGATATTTCCTGGGCCATGCAGCTGGAGCATGCCGTGCCCGACCTGCAGGACATTGCCCGGCTGCCGGGCAGGAAAATCATCCTGAAGGGCAACCACGACTATTGGTGGAACACCCTCAGCCAGGTGAAAAGCGCCCTGCCGGACAGCATGGAGGCCATTCAGCACAGCGCCATTGACCTGGGATGCGCCGTGGTGTGCGGCACCAGGGGATGGAACATCCCCGCCGGGGAAACGGCGCTGCCCCCGGGGGACATGAAAATATACAGCCGGGAGCTTATCCGGCTGGAGCTGGCCTTGCAGGAGGCCATGAGGATGAAGGGTGACAGGCCCCTGGTGGTGATGATGCATTACCCGCCCCTGTATGCCCTGGAGCGGGACACGGGCTTCACTGCGGTGCTGGAAAAATACCCGGTGCACACGGTGGTGTATGGCCACCTGCACGGCGCAGGCATCAAGGCCCGGTTCTGCGGTGAGCAGCGCGGCATCCGCTACAGGCTGGTGAGCTGCGACGGGCTGGACTTCTCCCTGGCGGAAGTGCCGCTGGGGTAGTTCTTATTTCTTTGTTACAGAAAATTTTTTATTTTTGTCACAAATGGCTGAAAAGCGTCCGGATTTGCTCCGGGCGCTTTTTTCAAACACAAAATACAGGATTAGGCGAACATGAAACCACAAAAGAGAAACAAAGTTATTGCAAATATATTAAGAATCAAAGAAAAACGCGAAATATGTTGCTTCCTGGAAAAGAAACGGGAAACCTTGCAACACTCTTGCAAGAAAAATAAAGGTGGGGTATAATGGTTCCACCGTGAGAAAAAAGGGCGACAAGGTGGTGAGAAGTGGTGACCAGCGAGATGGACGGGAAGAACGTGACCGGGGAGAAGCTGGAAGAAACTGCTTCTCAACCGGCGCTGACGGAGGAGGACAAGTGCCTGCTGGACAGGTACAGCCGCACATTCATCGGCTCCTACTCCCACTCGCTGGACGCCAAAGGGCGCCTGGTGGTGCCGCTGGCCTTCCGGGAAGGCCTGGGGGACACCTTCTGCATTGCTCCTTCCTACGATTTCGAATCCATTGCCCTTTACCCCAACCTGATGTGGGCCAGGATGCGCGACCACTATGAGCAGCTCAGCCACATGAACAGCGCGCTGAAGGGTTACCTGGAGCAGATGGACGCCCTGTCCTACCGGGATCAGGAGTGCGACAACCAGGGCCGCGTGCTGCTGCCGGCGAAGATCCGCAGCTGCATCCTGGGGGATGACAAGGATGTGGACATCACCGGCGCCAACGATCATGTGCGCGTGGTGGTGCATGTGGCTGCCGAGGAGCAGTTCAAGCAGTTCAAGGCAAACCTGCCCGGCATACTGGAGAACATCAGCATGCTGGAAATGAAAATGGCTGGTTCTTTCAGCTGCAAGGAGTGAATAAGCTATGTTGCCGATCCCTCGCATATTCAAAAGGCGTGCACGCTTTGTAGGCCAGGGGTTTCGGACGGGCAATTATGCAAGGCCTGCGCCCAGGGCGCTCCGGTGCGAGCGAATGACGAGCAGCGTTGACCTGCCCTTCATGGAAGCGGAGAGCGTTTTCGATGCCTCCACCATGGGTGCTGCCCGGCAGCGCGCCCGCCGCAGCGACAGGTATCGCCCGGCGGTGGGCACCCACGACACGGGCCGCGTGCCTGCCGTGGGCCACGAGGGCATGAGCGGCCCTGCCGCCTGCGCCGCGCTGATGTGCCTGATTGCCGTGCTGGGCATTGCCTGCCTGGTGGGTCGCAGCGGGGTGATTGAGGCCGGAAAAAAGGCCAACGACCTGCAAAAGCGCATTGAGGATGTAACCCTGAGCAACGAAAGCCTGGAAACTCAGCTGGCGATTTCCGCCTCCGAGGTGAATGTTGGCTATGAGGCGGTGCAGCTGGGCATGATTTCCGCCAAGGGTGTGGATGTCATCTACCTCTCCGGCCCGGATGATGCCGTGCTGAAGCTGGCTGGCAGCGCCACATCCATGACCAGCGAATATCTGGCGACCATACTGGGAGATTGAGCAATCGGTCTCCCGTTTTGGAATTTTTGCGAATCTGGAGGATGGGATGCACCCAGAGCTGCAGGTACGCAAAAGAATGCTGCTGATGACGGTCGTCCTGGGAGGCTTGTTCCTTCTGGTGACAGGCCGTCTTTGGCAGCTTACGGTACTGGACAGCAGCACGCTGACGCAGCGCGGCGTGAATCAATGGACGAAAGAAGGCATTGTGACCGCCAGACGGGGAACCATCCTGGATAAGAACAGCAATGTGCTGGCCCTGAGCGCCACCTCCTACATGGTGTGCGCCGACCCGCGCCTGGTGCCCGACCCGGAGCTGTTTGCAGACACCCTGGCGGAGGTGCTTCCCCTGGGCGACAGCGCCCTGGGCAGGCTGCGTGACAACACCAAGGGTTCGGTGATCCTGAAGCGCCAGGTGACCAGGGACACGGTGGACAGCATCCGCCGCCTGAAGGCAAAGGCCGACCCGGCTGCAGGCCTTGCCGCCATCACCTTTGACGAGGATGCCAGGCGGTGGTATCCCTACGGGCAAATGCTGGCCCAGGTGCTGGGCCTGACCAATGTGGACAGCCTGGGGCAATCCGGACTGGAAACCCAGTATGAAGCTGTGCTGGCAGGACAGGAGGGCAGCTACCTGCGGCAGGTGGATGCACGGAACCGTGTGCTGGCTGGCAGCGAAAGCTGGTATGTGCCCTCCCAGCAGGGAAACACGCTGAAGCTGACCATTGATGCCACCATTCAGCAAATTGCGGAAAAGGCCATGCGGGAGTGCCTGGAGGCAAATCAGGCGGAGTCCGTTACCTGCCTGGTCAGCGATGTGCGCACGGGGGCCATTCTGGCCCTGTGCATGAAGCCGGACTACGACCCCAATGACCCACCCCGGAACGATGTATCCACCCTGACGGAGCTGATGCGCATTACCGCCATATCCGACGTGTACGAGCCCGGCTCCACCTTTAAGATACTCACCGCTGCTGCTGCGCTGGACTGCGGGGTGACCACCCCGGAGGATCAGTTCTACTGCTCCGCCAAGGTGAAGGTGGATGGTGACACCATCCGCTGCTGGGGTGCGGCCCATGGGGCAGAAACCATGGCAGAAGGCCTGATGAACAGCTGCAATCCCGTGTTTGTGGAGCTGGCGCTGCGCATGGGCACGGACACCCTTTACCGGTACCTGACCGCCTTTGGCCTGGGCAGGCGCACAGGCATTGACCTGCCGGGCGAATCCGCAGGCATTCTCATTGGCAGCCGGTATGTGAAGAATGTGGATCTGGCGCGGATCGGCTTTGGTCAGTCGGTGGCAGTAACGCCCTTGCAACTGATGATGGCTGCCAATGCTGCCATCAATGGGGGCAAGCTGATGAAGCCTTACCTGGTCAGCGAGATCCAATCGCCCCAGGGAGAAACCCTCCAGCGCTTTTACCCCACGGTGGTTTCAACGCCCATTCGACCTGAAACCAGCGCTACCATGCGCCAGCTGCTGGAAAACGTGGTGGAAAAGGGCGGCGGCAAGAATGCCAGAATCCCCGGCTATCGCATTGGGGGCAAAACTGGCACGGCTCAGGTGTACAAGGAGGGGCGCATCGTCAGCGATGTGCACATTGGCTCCTTCTATGGCTTTGCTCCGGCAGATGACCCGCTGGTGTCCGTGCTGGTGATTGTCAATGAGGCTCATGTGCCGGTGGACTACGGCAGCACCACGGCGGCACCCTTTGCCCGGCAGGTGATGGCGGACACCCTCCAGCACCTGCAAATTAAACCCTATGCTGACGAAACGCTGCCGGATATCGCGGTTCCTGACATTACGGGCTTGACGATTTCGGCTGCAAGGCGTACACTTGCAGAGGCGGGCCTGGAAATGCTGGAGGACGGCATTGCCCAAACCGTGCTGGATCAGCTGCCGCCGGCAGGTGCGTCACTGCCCCTGGGCGGGCATGTGATGGCCTACACCGCTGCATCCAACCAGGTAACGCCGGATACACTGATAAAAATGCCGGACTTCTCGGGCCAGAGCGATGTGGACTGCGCACGCACGGCCCGGCTGCGCGGCCTGACATTACAGCTGGAGGGCGCTGGCCTGTGCATCCGCCAGACCCCCGCAGCTGGGGAGTATGTTCCGCCGGGGACGGAGGTGACCATCACCTTGTCCGTGACGGATGAATAAGGAGACTTGCCTGATGAAGCTCAGTTCACTCATTGCCCATATACCCTATGTGCTGGACACCCGCGGGGACATGGAAACGGAGATTGCCGCCATTTCCAGCCGCAGCATGGAGAAAACGGACAGAGGCCTGTTTTTCTGCATTCCCGGCGCCCATTTCGACGCACACGACTATGCGCCCCAGGCCATTGGCAATGGCTGCGTGGCCCTGGTGGTGGAGCGCTATCTGGCGCTGGATGTGCCCCAGGTGCGGGTCAGCAATGGGCGTGCTGCCATGGCGCGGATGGCCTCCGCCTTCTATGGCGAGCCTGCAAAGGGCATGAAGCTGGTGGGCATCACCGGCACCAAGGGAAAGACCACCACCACCTATATGCTGAAGGCCATTCTGGAGGCGGCAGGACACAAGTGCGGCCTGATTGGCACCACGGGCAACCTGATTGGCGGCAGGCTGCTGCCCGGCAGCCATACCACCCCGGACCCCATTGACCTGCACCGCACCCTGCGCATGATGGCGGATGAGGGCGTGGAGTATGTGCCCATGGAGGTTTCTGCCCACGCCATTGACATGTACCGGCTGGATGGCCTGACCTTTGAGGTGGGCTGCTATACCAACCTGAGCCAGGATCACCTGGACTATTTCCGCACCATGGAAAACTATTTTGAAACCAAGAAGCGCTTCTTCACCTCCGGCATGGTGCGCAACGCCTGCGTGAATGCGGACGAGGAAACCTCTGCCGACCTGCAGGCCGATCTGGCTGTGCCGCGCATTACCTACGGCATCTGCGCCGCCTCCGACCTGTATGCCCGGGATATTGAAATCACCGAGGACGGCGTGAGCTTTGAGATACAGCTGCAGGGCATGCACCACCTGCCCATTGACCTGCCCATGACCGGCATGTTCAACGTATACAACGCCATGGCGGCTGCCAGCTGCGCGCTGGTGCTGGGCATTGCGCCGGAGGACATCAAGGCGGGCCTGGAGGGCATGGCCTCCGTGCCCGGGCGCATTGAAATGCTGCCCACAGGCACACCCTATCGGGTGATTCTGGATTACTCTCATGTACCGGATGCGCTGATGAACATCCTGACCACCGTGCGCCAGTTTGCCAAGAAGCGGGTGATTGTCCTGTTTGGCTGCGGCGGCGACAGGGATCAGGGCAAGCGCCCCATGATGGGCGAGATTGCCGGAAAGCTGGCGGACTTCAGCATCCTGACCTCCGATAATCCCCGTACGGAAGACCCCATGGCGATCCTTGCAGCCATTGAGGAAGGCATCAAGCCTACGGGCGGCAAGTATGTGGTGATTGAAAACCGCCGGGAGGCCATCCGCTATGCCCTGGAGCACGGCGAAAAGGGTGATGTGATTGTCCTGGCAGGCAAGGGACACGAAACCTATCAGGAGATAAACGGCGTGAAGCATCCCTTCGATGAAAAGGTCGTTGTTCAGGAGCTGCTGGAGGAAATGCACGCGAAGAATTGAACCACACGGGAGGTAAACCATGCAAAGGATGCTCTTTGCTCTTGTTCTTTCCGCAGCGCTGGTGCTGCTGGCAGGCCCCAAGGCTGTGGCAGGCCTTCGCAGGCTGAAGCTGGGCCAGACCATTTATGAGCTGGGTCCCCAATCCCACAAGCAAAAGCAGGGAACCCCCATCATGGGCGGGCTGCTGTTTGCTGGAGCAACGCTCATCGTGGGGCTGATCCTGCACCCTGCCCAGTGGTTTGGCGGGTGGGACTTTATGCTGGCGCTGCTGGTGTTTTCCCTGGCCACCATGGCTGTGGGCTTTGCGGATGATTTCATCAAGACGGTAAAAAAGCGCTCCCTGGGCCTGACACCCTGGCAAAAGATTATCGGTCAGGTGCTGACGGCGGCGCTCTTTGCCACCTATTGCTATTTCCACCCGCAGGTAGGCTCCAGGGTGATTGTTCCCTTTGCCAATGTAGAGTGGGATCTGGGCATTTTCTACATCCCGCTATTGACCCTGACCATCATCTTCATGGCAAACAGCGCCAACCTGAACGACGGTGTGGATGGTCTGCTGTCCAGCGTGATGTCTGTGGGCAGCATGACCTGGGGACTGGTGGCGGTGTTCATGGCGCTGGCGGTGGCAGGCACCCAGCCGGACTATGCGCAAAACCTACAATCCGTGGCGGTGTTTGCTGCGGCGGTGATGGGCGGTGTGATTGCTTTCCTGCGGTTTAATCGCCACCCAGCCACGGTGTTCATGGGGGATACGGGCTCCTTCTTCATCGGCGGTGCCACGGTGGGTATGGCCATGCTGCTGCGCCAGCCCTTCCTGCTGCTGCTGATTGCCTTCCCCATGGTGGCATCCTCCGTCAGCGTGATTCTGCAGCGGTATTACTTCAAGGCCACGCGAAAGATTTACGGCACGCCTCGCCGCCTGTTTAAAATGGCACCCATCCATCACCACTTTGAGCTGTGCGGCATGAGTGAAAACAAGATTGACATCATGTATGCCACGGTAACGGCCATCCTGTCCGCTGTGGCGCTGCTGTCCCTGATTGGGCTGCGGCTGTGAGCAAGGAGGGAACTCCGATGGATTATGCAAACAAGAAGGTATTGGTTGTGGGCATGGCCCGCAGCGGCGTGGCGGCTGCCCGGCTGCTGGTGAAGCATGGCGCCCTGGTGACCATCAACGACAACAAAACCCGGGATGAACTGGGCGATGCGCTGGCACCTTTGGCTGGCCTGCCCATTGAGGAAAGGCTGGGCATGCCTGCTGCGAATGCTATGAGTGGCATGGACGCGCTGGTCATCAGCCCCGGTATTCCGGACACGGCGCCCTTTGTGAAGCAGGCAAAGTCCCAGGGCATGTATGTGACGGGGGAGCTGGAGCTGGCCTATCAGCTGGCGCCCGGCGAAATGGTGGCGGTTACCGGCACCAACGGCAAAACCACCACGGTTTCCCTGCTGGGGGAAATTTTCAAAAATGCGGGTCGTGTGACCCATGTGGTGGGAAACATTGGCTATCCCTATTCCCAGGCGGCGTTCGATGCCAAGAGGGACGATATGTTTGTATGCGAGGTATCCTCCTTCCAGATGGAAACGGCAGAAACCTTCCACCCAAAGGTGGCGGCGCTGCTGAACATTACGGAAGACCATTTGAACCGCCACGGCACCATGGAGGAGTACATCCGCATGAAAATGCGTATGTTCCAGAACCAGACAGACAAGGATGTGGCGGTGTTCAATGGGGACGACCCCATGCTGCTGACACTGATCCCCCTGGTGAAGAGCCAGGTGATGCTGTTCTCCCGCAAGCGTGAGGTGGAAAACGGTGCCTTTGTGCGGGATGGACAGATTATCCTCCGCTGGCAGGGCACGGAAAAGCCCGTGTGTGATGCCAGCGAGGTGCGCATCCCCGGCCCTCATAACCTGGAGAATGCCTTGGCGGCAACCTGCGTGGCAGCAGCCATGGGCGTGCCCGCGCCTGTTGTTCGCCATAGCCTGCGCACCTTCAAGGGCGTGGAACACCGCATTGAATTTGTTCGGGAGCTTCATGGTGTGCGCTACATCAACGATAGCAAAGGAACCAATGTGGATTCCACCATCAAGGCGGTGCAGACCATGGAGCGTCCCACGGCTATTATCCTGGGTGGCTATGACAAGCACTGCGACTTTACACCCCTGGTGAAGGAAATGAAGGCATCGCCCCATATCCGCGGTGCGGTGCTCATTGGTGTCACGGCTGACCAAATCGAGAAGACTCTGGAGGACAACGGCTTTACTACTATCCTCCGGGCAGACTCTATGGAGGATGCCATCAACAAGTGCCGCACCCTGGCGGACGAAGGCTGGAATGTGCTGCTGTCCCCGGCTTGCGCTTCCTTCGATATGTTCTCGGACTACGAGGCCCGGGGGCGGATCTTCAAAGAGCTGGTTAACAAACTGCAATAATTTCTGTCTTGCGCTGAAAGGATTGGCCTATGCTGCAAAATGCCAGCGCACAAAAGACCCCTTATGCACGCAAGACAAAGCTGAATCCCGTGGACGGTACGCTGGTGGCGGTGCTCATCATGCTGCTGCTCGCGGGATTGCTGATTCTCTTTTCCGCCACATATTACACCGCCCAGGACAAGGGCGACCCCCTGGGCGAGGTGAAGAAGCAGCTGATTGGCATTGGGCTGGGCACGGCAGCTATGATCTTCACCAGCCGGGTGCCCTACCGCTTCTGGCGGGACACCTGGGTGGTGGTGGGTGCTCTGGGCATCAGCGCTGTGCTGCTGGTGCTGGTTATCATCCCCGGCGTGGGCGTGTACCTGAATGGCTCCCGCCGGTGGCTCAGCCTGGCAGGGATGAGCTTTCAGCCATCGGAGCTGGCAAAAATGGCTGTGGTGCTCTACATGGCTACCACCCTGACCTATCGGGGACAAAAGATCAAGTCCCTTCTGTTCGGCATTGTGCCGGTGCTGCTGGTGCCCGGGGTGGTATTTCTGCTGATTCTGCAGCAGCCAAACCTGTCCACCGCAGGCAGCATTCTCATCACCAGCCTGATGATGATTATCATGGCGGGTGCCAGGTGGCGGCACATTTGGCTGATGCTGGCTGGAGGCGTGGCGGTGGGCGGCTTTTACGCCTGGAGCGCCCCATACCGCCGGGAGCGGCTGCTGTCCTTCACCGACCCCTTCGCCAAAATGAGCGATGAGGGCTACCAGCTGGCGCAATCCCTGATTGCCTTTGGCTCGGGCGGGGTGTTCGGCATGGGGCTGGGCATGGGCAGGCAGAAGTACGCCTATCTGCCCTACCCGGAGAGCGATTTCATCTTTGCCATTGTGGGGGAGGATTTCGGCCTGGCGGGCTGCGTGGGGGTGATTGCGCTGTTTGCAGCGTTTCTCCTGTGCGGCATGCGCATTGCCACCAGGTGCCGGGATAAGTTCGGCGCGCTGCTGGCGGCGGGCATTACCTGCTCCATCACCGTGCAGACCTTCCTGAACATGGGCGTGGTGACGGGCCTTTTGCCCACCACCGGCCTGCCGCTGCCCTTTTTCAGCGCAGGCGGCACGTCCATTTCCATCACCATGGCGGCGGTGGGCATTTTGATGAACATCTCCCGCACCGCAGGCCGCATGGAAACCTGAAGCCTTCGCACCCTTTCCCCGGCGCTGCATAGGTTGTAGCAGTTGACGGGAGGTGGGTGCCATGGAGGCTTTTCTGGTGGAGGGCGGCGAAAGGCTGGAAGGCACGCTGCGGGTGGACAGCGCCAAGAACGCTGTGCTGCCCATTCTGGCGGCGGCTATCCTGACGGATGAGGACGTGGTGCTGGAGCGTGTGCCCGGCATTACCGATGCCATACGCATGGCGGAAATACTGACCATCCTGGGCTGCCGGGTGACCCGGGCGGATGGGCGCATCACCGTGCACAGCGCAGGCCTGAACAACTGGGAAATGCCCGACAGCCTGTCCAAGCAGATTCGCTCCTCCATTTTCCTGCTGGGGCCAATCCTGTCCAGGTTTGGCAAGGCCAGGGTTACATATCCCGGTGGCTGCGAGATTGGCCTGAGGCCCATTGACCTGCACCTGCGGGGCCTGCGGAGCCTGGGTGTGAAGGTCAGCGAATCCGGCGGGATGATTCACTGCGATGGCGAGAGTATGCACGCCGGGGATGTGTATTTCGATTATCCCAGCGTGGGCGCCACGGAAAATGTGATGATGGCTGCGGTGCTCCTGCCCGGGGAAACCACCATCCACAATGCGGCAAGGGAGCCGGAAATTGTTGACCTGCAGAACATGGTGAACGCCATGGGCGGCCAGGTGCGGGGCGCGGGCAGCCAGCGCATACAGATTACCGGGGTGAAGCGCCTTCACGGCGTGACCTGGACCCCCATGCCGGACAGGATTGTGGCAGGCACCCTGCTGGCTGCGGCAGCCATTACCGGCGGGGAGATTGAACTGACCAATGCCCCCGTGGCGGACATGATGGCTGTGCTGAGCAAGCTGCGGGAAATGGGCTGCACCATTCACGAGGGCGCGGACACCCTGCACCTGCT
>CAYLIC010000031.1:0-28149 GCA_964383815.1 uncultured Faecalibacterium sp.
TTTCTTCCTTGCGGAAGCGGGTGTTCTGCAGCAGCACCACGTCGCCGTCCTTCATGGCGGCAACAGCGGCCTTGGCGTTCTCGCCCACAACATTGTCGTCATTGGCGAAAACGACTTCCTTGCCCAGGTACTCGCTCAGCCGGGCAGCAACGGGGGCCAGGGAGAACTTCTCTTCCGGGCCGTTCTTCGGCTTGCCCAGGTGGCTGCACAGGATAACCCTGCCGCCATCGGCAATCAGCTTCTTGATGGTGGGCAGCGCCGCCACAATGCGCTTGTCGTTGGTGATCTTGCCGTCCTTCATGGGCACGTTGAAATCGCAGCGGACAAGAACCTTCTTGCCTGCTACCTGGATGTCGTCAATCGTCTTCTTAGCCATGATCCAACACTCCTTTGAAAATTCGTTTGCATTGTATTGCAAAAGCCTGAACCCAGGCGTGCAATCGTCAGGAAAGGTTGAGCATCTCCCGTGCTGCGCCCTCATCGGTAATCAGCGCCGCATGGGGATACCGGCCCACAATAGCCGCAATGGCCCGGGCCTTGCGCCTGCCAGCCGCCACGGCAATCATCTGGCAGGAGGACGGCAGGTGTTGCAGGTCGACCCCCACACTGGAGGAGGCCAGCAGCACATCGCCCTGCTGGTTGAAGTAGTAGCCCAGTGCCTCTGCCACGGCGCCCTGCTCCTCCAGCCTGCGCAGCTGGGGTACAGGCAGGCCGCGATCCTTGGCGCACTCGTCCGCGCGACCTATGCCGTGGAGAATCACATCCGCCCGCTGAAGCCGCTCCATGGCCTCCCGCACCTCGGGGAGCTTGAGCATTTCCTGCATGGCGGCAGGCTCCAGGTTGTCCGGCAGGTGAATGAGCCGGTGGTGTCCGCCAAGGCCCTGGGCAATCTGTGCCGCCAGGGTGTTTGCCTGGTAGGCCACCTGCCTGCCCAGGCCGCCCCGGGCAGGGACGACCATCACGTTCAGCGGCGTGGCGGACTGCATGTATTGGGCGGTGACTGCCATGGTGCTGCCGCCGGTAACAGCCAGGGTGCTGCCGTTTTGCAGCGTGGCCCGCACGCGGCCTGCTGCCATGCGCCCCACATCCTGCAAAACCTGCATGTCCGCATCCGCATCCCCGGGTGCCACATGCACCTTGCCAATGCCATAGCGCCTGGCCAGCGCAGCTTCCATCTCCGCCAGGCCCAGCGCGGTGTGGGTGTAGGCCTGCACCTGGGGCAGCAGCGCCTTGCCCTTTTCCGTCAGCATCATGCCGGAAGCGTTCAGACCGATGAGGCCTTCCTGCTTCAGGGCTGCCGCATCGCTGCGGACCTCCCGTTCCGGCAGCTGCAGGTGTGCCGCCAGCTGCCTGCGGCCCACGGGCGCCAGGGCGGCAATGCGCTCCATCACCCGGGCCCGGCGGTCAAATTTCTCCGCCAGGTCAGGCGCAAGCTGATGCATCAACCGCACAAATTCGTTTTCCATGGCGTTCCCTCCGGGCAATATCCGTCCCAATTATCATACCACGAACCCCTATGAAATACAAGGGTTTTGACAAAGTTTTAACGCACCGGGCAACGCTGGCCTTTCAGCCGCATACCCTATGCCAGGAGGTGTGTCCCATGGTGATGGTCTATCCGCGGCTTATCCTGCTGATGGCAGCGGCAGGCGGGCTGGTGCTGTGGTTCTCCCTGGGGTTCGACCCCAGGCGCCTGAGGGGACGGGCGCTGCACTGCTGCGTGCTGGGCCTGGGCGCATTGCTGGTGTGGAATGCGCTGCCCCTTTTCCGCCTGCCGGTCAATCCTCTGTCCGCGCTCACCGCCGGCGCCCTGGGCCTGCCGGGCCTGGGGCTGCTGGCTGTGCTGGTATACCTGCCTTAGCAATGGTGAATCTCAATGCCCGCCACGGCCTCCTCAATCAGCGCCTCGGCGTCCAGCTTGCTCTCTCCCTCAAGAATTTTCTCCATCTTGGGGTTGGTGGCCGGGTGCTTGGGGGTGAACACCGTGCAGCAGTCCTCATAGGGCAGGGAGGATGTTTCCATGGTGCCAATTTTCTGGGCAATGTCGATGATTTCCGCCTTGTCAAAGCCAATCACCGGGCGGAACACAGGCATGTCCACCACGCTGTCCGTGGTGCCCAGGGCCGCCATGGTCTGGCTGGCAACCTGCCCAATGCTCTCGCCGGTAATCAGCGCGCTGGCGTGCTCCTGCCGGGCCACCCGCTCCGCAATGCGCATCATGAACCGCCGCATGATGAGGGTGGTGTACTCCTCCGGACACTTTTCATGGATTTCCATCTGAATCCTGGTGAAGGGCACCACATGCACCCGAATGCCGCAGCAGCTTTCGGACAGAATGCGGGCCAGATCCAGCACCTTTTCCAGAGCCCGGTCGCTGGTATAAGGGTAGGAATGGAAGTGCACTGCGCTGATCTGCACACCTCGCTTGGCAATCATCCACCCTGCCACAGGGCTGTCGATACCGCCTGATAGCAGCAGCGTGGCGCGGCCGTTGGTGCCCACGGGCATGCCGCCCACGGCAGGCACCACCCGAACGTACAGGTACGCCAGGTCGCGGATTTCCACGTTCAGCACATGCTCCGGGTGCTTCACGTCCACCTTCAGGTTGGGATTATTGTGCAGGATGCGCCCGCCAATCTGGCCGTTAATCTGGGGCGAATCCATGAAATACCGCTTGTCGCTACGCCGGGCGGATACCTTGAAGGTGCCGCACAGGTCAGAAGTCATTTCAATCGCCTTCTGGCAAATGGCTTCAAAGTCGTCCTTGGGCATTTCCACCGCAGGACACACGCTGTGCACGCCGAAAACCTTTGTCACCCGGCGGATGCACTCCTCCTGGTCGCTAAAGTCAGAAACGAAAATGCGCCCGTCATGCACCCATACCTGCCCACCCAGATCCTTCACTGCATGCTTGACCTTTTTCACCAGCTCCCGGATGAAATACGGGCGGTTCAGGCCTTTGAGGAAAATCTCACCGTAGCGTACCAGCAGCAGCTCCCGCATGGTCATCTCTCCTATCATCGTCTTACATACTTGCGCAGCATGTCGTAATGCTTTTTCACGCAGCCCACGGCGTAGTCAATTTCCTCCGCCGTGTTATCCGGGCAGAAGCTGAACCGCAGGGCGCAGTCTGCCATTTGGCTGGACAGGCCCATGGCTGTCAGCACGCCGGAAACCTTCTGCTTCCTGCTGGCGCAGGCCGAGCCGGCGGACACATACACCCCGTCCCCTTCCAGGGCAAAGAGCATGGTCTGGCTGCGGACGGGCGGCAGGCTCACATTCAAGATATGAGGCGCACAGGCCGCGTCCTCCATGTCCGGGCCGTTGAGCACAGCCTCGGGGATGGTTTCCTTCAGCCTCTGCCACATGCGGCGCTTCAGCTGCATCATCTGCTCCGGGCCAGCCGCCGGGTAGGTACGGACAGCCTCCCCCAGGCCCACAATGCCGGGCACGTTTTCCGTGCCGGAGCGGTAGCCGTCCTCCTGTCCGCCGCCGTATACAACGGGCGAAAGCCGGTGCTCCTTGCGGACAATCAGCCCGCCCACACCCTTGCAGGCGTGCAGCTTGTGTCCGCTGAAGGCATAGCTCTGTATGCCCAGGCGGCTGAAATTCATGGGAACCCGCAGGAATCCCTGCACGCCATCCACATGAATGGCTGCCTGGGGGCAGTGGGCGTTGCGCAGGCGCACAACCTCCTCAATGGGCTGCACTGCGCCCGTTTCGTTGTTCACCTGCATCACGCAGATCAGGTGAACGGTTTCATCCAGCAGGCTTTCCAGTTGTGCCATGTCCAGCACACCGTGCCGATCCACCCGCAGAAGCTCCACCTGATGACCCATGCGGCGAATCTCCTCCTGGCAGGCCAGCACCGCCGGGTGCTCCACGGAGAGCATCAGCACCCTGCCGGGCTTCTTCATCCGGCGCAGGTGACCGAAAATGGCCAGGTTGTCCGCCTCGGTGCCGCCGGAGGTGAAGATGAGCCTGTGTCCCGCCGCGCCCGCTGCCTCCAGGCAGGCCGTGCGGGCCGCGGACACCAGCTTTTCCACCACCATGGCGGGCCTGTACAGGGCGGAGGGATTGTGCCAGCTTTCCGTCATTGCCGCAGACATAGCAGTCACCACCGCGTCGCTGGGACGGGTGGTGGCGCTGTTATCAAGATAAACTTCCATGCGTTACTCCTGCATCGCACCATGGGGCAGATAGAACTTGATGAAGGCAACCATCTCCGCACTGGGCTCAAACACGATGAGCCGCTTGGTGCTTTCCTTCTGAATGTAGAAGTAATACAGCTCCGCGCCCCTGTTGAGGAACCAGTTGCTGTGCTTTGCATCCTTCATGGACACATACCGCTGGAAGGCTTTGCCATTCACCGGGCCAAAGGCCTCCACCCGGTTCACCGCCAGGCTGCCCAGGCTCTTGCGCTGCTTGTTGTTGAACACCATGGCAAAGTCCAGCGTGCCGTTGGTGAAGGTGTACTCATACTCCGTGCGCAGCCTGTCCCGGAAAAGGAAGAGAAGCACCGCGCCGCCCAGGCACAGGAGCGTCAGCACCAGGGTAAACACGTCGAACTGCACAAACACCATCTGCAGCATCATAAAGCCGAAGATGGCCAGGAACACCATCACCGCCAGGGACAGCAGGTACATGGCCTCGTTCAGTCCCCGCTGCTTTTTGACCACCACTTCTTCCATAAAACGATCCATTTTTATCTTCCTCCGCATTAAATATTACAGCAGGATAAACGCACCCGCCGTGAGAAACCCAATGATTGCGCCGCCCAGCACCTCCAGCGGCTTGTGGCCCACCAGCTCCTTCAGGTCGTCATCGGCAATGGGCTTGCCATCGATGAACACCTGCCGGAGAATCTCGTTGATAACCTGGGCCTGTATGCCCGTTTCCCGGCGCACGCCAGTGGCATCGTACATGACCACGAAGGCAAACACCGTGCACATGGCAAACTCCACCGTGTCAAAGCCGTTCAGCGCCCCAGCCATGATTGCCAGCGCCACCACAAACGCCGTGTGGGAGGACGGCATGCCGCCGGAGCCGAAGAACCGGCGCCAGTCCAGCCGCTTTTCCACCAGCCAATAGGTGGGTATCTTCATGGCCTGGGCCACAAACCACGCCGTCAGCGCACAAATCAGCGCCTCGTTGTGGAATATTTCCAGCAGGTTGTGCATTCGCACCCTCCTCTTCCCTATTGTACCTGCTTGCCCGGCATTCGCGCAAGTGGGCAGGCAAAAATTAACGAATTGGCAACATTCACTTCACCCTGCCCAGGGTGGATGTGGCAAGTGCCTGCAGCAGTGCAGCCTTTTCTCCAAAGGAGCTGATACTCTCAACCGCTCTGGCAATATGCTCCGCCGCGTCCCTGCGGGTGTTTTCCACGCCCCGCACCGCAGGCCAGGTCAGCTTTCCCAGGGCAGCATCCATGCCGGTGTTCTTGCCCAGCAGCGCCGCATCGCCCTCCAAATCCAGCAGGTCGTCCACCATCTGAAAGGCCATACCCAGGTGATAGCCATAGGACGTACCCTGCTGCACAGCGACATCATCCGCGCCAGCTAGGATCAGCCCGGCCTCCATGGGCGCGGTGAGCAGGTCCGCCGTTTTGTGGGCGTGGATGTACCCAACCTTTTCCATGGTGGGCGTGGTGCCTTCCTCCGTTACGTCAATGGTCTGGCCTGCCACCATGCCTGTCACCCCGGCACGGGTGGCAATGGCACAGGCTGCACGGGTTCCACGCATGTCGCCCATGGCGCAGGCCGCCCGGAGCATCACCTCCATGGCGGCGCTCAGCAGGCCGTCACCTGCCAGGATGGCCACATCCTCCCCAAAGGCCTTGTGGCTGGTGGGCTTGCCACGGCGCAGGTCATCGTTGTCCATGGCAGGCAGATCATCATGAATCAGGCTGTAGGTATGGATCATCTCCAGTGCGCAGGCAAAGGGCAGCGCAGCTTGCACATCGCCGCCAGCCATGTCGCAGGCTGCCAGCAGCAGCACCGGGCGCAGGCGCTTGCCGCCCGCCTCCAGGGAGTACACCATGGCCTCCTCCAGCTTTTGGGGGATGCTCCCCAGGCTGCAGAGCGTGGGCACAAGGCTTTCCTCCACCATGGCATGATAGTCCGCATAGGTTCTCATTCCGCATCCTCCATGGACACCTCTTCATCCGTGCCGTCGGCCTTCTGGCGGATGACTGTCAGCCGCTGGGTCGCCTGCTGTAATTCCTTTTCCATGGCGGTGAGCATAGCAACGCCTTCCTCGTATCGCTTCATGGATTCCTCCAGGGGCAGCGCGCCACCCTCCATTTGTGCAATCAGTGCCTCCACGCTTGCCAGCTGCTGCTCAAAGGTCAGCTTCTTCTTGGTTGCCATGGTTCTCCTCCTTCCGAACAGCCACCGTTCCATCCCGGAACCGCAGCATCATGTGCTGGGGTGCAGAGGCGGCATCCGCCACCACCCGGTCGCCATCCAGCACCAGGGCATAGCCGCGCTCCAGCACGCTGGCGGGGTTCAGTGCCTCCAGCCTTGCCCGGCACTGGGCTACCCGCTGCCCGTGGCGCCGCAGGTGCTCCTCCGCTGCATGCTCCAGGCGCATGTGCAGCATTGCCAGCCTTGGCGGATGTGCCGCCAGCCGGTCGTCCATGCAGCGGTCCAGCCGCAGGCGCACCTGCTGCAGCTCACCGCGCAGCTGCACAATGTGCCTGTCGGGCCGCAGGCCTTCCATGCGGCGCTGGCACAGGGCCAGCCGGGCCTGTGCCTCCCGCAGGCAGGCCGTTACCGCCTGGCCCAGGTGACGGCGGAGCATCCGCAGGCCATCCACCAGTTCGCTTACATCCGGCACGGCTAATTCCGCCGCCTGGCTGGGGGTGGACGCCCGCACATCCGCCGCAAAATCCGCAATGGTAAAGTCCGTTTCGTGGCCCACGGCGGAAATGACCGGTATGGGGCTTTCCGCAATGGCACGGGCAACGATTTCCTCGTTAAAGGCCCACAAATCTTCCATGGAGCCGCCGCCCCGCCCGGTGATGATGACCTCCACCCCAGGCAGCTTTCCCGCCTTACGGATAGCAGCAGCAATGCTTTCCGCCGCGCCCTCGCCCTGCACCTGCACAGGCAGCAGCACCAGGGGCACACCTGCATCCCGCCTGGCGGACACATTGCGAATATCGTGGAGCACCGCGCCCGTGGGCGATGTAACAATGGCAATCTTCCCGGGCCGCAGCGGCAGAGGGCGTTTGCGCCCGGCATCGAACAGGCCTTCCGCCGCCAGCCTGGCCTTCAGGGCTTCAAACTGCTGGTACAGGGTGCCCAGGCCATCAGGCCGCATGTTCTCGGCATAGAACTGATAGGAGCCGCCCTCCGCCCACAGGCTGACACTGCCAGACAGCACCACCTGCATGCCATCCATGGGCCGCATGGACATGCGCATGGCGTTCTGGCGAAACATCACGCAGTTGATGCGGCTATGCTCGTCCTTCAGGGTAAAGTACCAGTGTCCGGTGCTGTGGCGCTTGAAATTGCTAATCTCTCCCCTGATGCGCAGGGAGCGCAGCATGGGGTCAGCCGCCAGGGTACGGCGGACATACTCGTTCAGGTCGCTGACCTGCAAAATCCATTCACTCATTGGAGAGTACGCCTGGCTGCTTCCAGGGTGTTCTGCAAAAGCATGGTGATGGTCATGCGCCCCACGCCGCCGGGCACGGGGGTAATCCACCCAGCCACATCCTTCACAGCATCAAAATCCACATCGCCAACCACCTTGCCGTCCACCCGGTTGATGCCCACATCAATCACAATGGCACCAGGCTTCACCATGTCAGCGGTGATGAACTTCGCCTTGCCCACAGCAGCCACCAGCACATCCGCCCGACGGGTGTGCTCCGCCAGGTTTTGCGTGCGGCTGTGGCACATGGTCACGGTGCAGTTCTGCTGCAAAAGCAGCATGGCCATGGGCTTGCCCACAATGTTGCTGCGGCCCACCACCACGGCCTCCTTGCCGGAAAGGTCAACGCCCGTGCGGCGGATCATCTCCAGCGCACCCTTGGGCGTACACGCCACCACACCGGGCAGGCCATTCAGCAGCTTGCCCGCATTCTGCACATGAAAGCCGTCCACATCCTTCTCCGGGGCAATCACCGCCAGCGCAGCCGCCTCGTCCAGGTGCTTGGGCAGGGGTAACTGCACCAGAATGCCATGGATGCTGGCATCACCGTTCAGCTGGCGGATCTGCTCCTCCAGTTCCTGCTGGGTGGTATCCTCCGCCATGCGGATGGTGACGGAGTGCATGCCCGTCTGTTCACAGCCAATGCCCTTGTTGCGCACATAAATCTGGCTGGCAGGGTCGTCCCCCACCAGAATCACCGCCAGGCCAGGGGTTACACCCTGTGCCTTCAGTTCGGAAACCTGCTTTGCAATCTCCTGGCGCAGCGCATCCGACATCGCCTTGCCATCCAGCAGCTGTGCAGCCATGGTCACCCCTCCTCTGTTATTGAACCTCCCAGGCCAGCAGGTTTCCCAGCCGCACCCGGAAGCCGATGGTTTCATACATGGCACGGTCATGGATTTCACACCGCTCTCCCGCCAGGCAAAGGCCGCCAGTGCCCGGGCAATGCCCTGATGGCGGTATTCCGGCAGGATGGAGAAATCCTCAAACACGCCGCAGGTATCATAATGGAAGGTGCTGAAGTCCCCGGTCTTCAACCTGATTACGCATTGCTCTGCTCCACCTCCCGATACTTCTTCGCGCCAATCAGCGCAACGCCCACGGCATTATCGCCACTGTATTCAGGCTTTCCGAAGCATACTCGGAAAGTCCTGTCCTTTTTGCGTATGCGCTCCGTCACCATTTGGCGGAACAGGGCGGAGCTTGCCACACCGCCTGCAATCAGCGCCTGCCGGATGCCCGTTTTCGCCGCGCCAGCCAGAATCATGCGGCTAACGGTTCGTGCCAGCAGGTCGTAGACCTCCCGGGCAACGTTCTCCCGGGGCATGGTGCTTTGGCGTATCCACCGCTGCACCTGGCTTTCCGCGCCGGAAAAATGGCAGTGCAGGTCGCCATCCGCCATGTTGGCAGGGAGCAGGGCGGCGCTTTCGCCCTGGAGCGCCAGCTTCTCCAGGTGCGGGCCTGCGGGAAAGGGCAAGCCCAGCGCCACACCCACCCGGTCTACAAACTGCCCGGCGTGCAGATCCAGGGTGCCGCCCAGCAGGGTCAGTTCATCACCCCGTAGGGACAAAAGCTCCGTGGTACCGCCGGACAGGTGCACCGCCAGCAGGTCGCCGGGCGCAATGCCGCTGTCCACCATGGCGGCAGCCACATGACCCCGCTGGTGGGTGGATGCAAAGCAAGGGACGCCAAGCATGGCGGCAAGGCCGCGGGCCTGGGCATCCCCCACGTGAAACACCGGCATATACGATTCTTCCTCGTCTCTGGGCTGGCGGGAGGCGCACACCGCCACAATCTCGTGGCCCTGCACCAGCCTGCCCAGCTCCTCCAGCCGTTCCGGCAGCTGACGCACATGGATGAACACAGCCTCGCTCTGGCGCAGGCCCCGCTCCCCGGCCTTAACCGGCAGGAGCTTCCGGCAGCTTGCCAGCACCTGACCCTCCACCGTCACCGCCGCAGCGGATGTGGTGTAGCAGCTGGTGTCCAGGCCGATGACGATGCGACTCATGCCTGTGCCGCCTCTTTCCGGCGCAGGATGGTGCCCAGCACACCGTTGATAAACCTGCCGCTGGCAGGCTCGGAATAGCGGGAGGCCAGCTCCACCGCCTCGTTGATGGCTACACTGCCGGGCACATCCTCCTCGTGGAGAATCTCCCAGGTGGCAAGCCGCAGGATGGACAGATCCACCCTGGGCATCCGGTCAATGCTCCAATCACGGCTGGCGGAGGCAATCTGCCCGTCCAGCTCGTCCAGGTGGCTCACCACGCCGTCCAGCACGCGGGTGATGTAGGCCCGGTCGGCCTTGCCCGGCTCGCTGTCCTTCACGGTTTCCACCCCAGGAACACCCTCCGCGCGGAGCTCATCGTACACCATTTGCAGCGTTTCCTCGCCACCCTGGCCGCCAGCCAGCTTTTCATAAATCATCTGCATCACTGCAGCTCGCGCAGTCACTCGCGCCATAACAACTCTCCTTCTTCCGTGGAACAGAGGGTAGCACCCTCTGCACACCCGCCTAAGGGCGCTGCCCTTAAGAATCCTGCGAAGGGCTTTCAGCCCTTTTGAAACCCTTTTTTGTGCACATGGAAAGGCTTCCCCATGGGTTGGGGAAGCTGTCAGCGCATTGGCTGACGGATTATTCTTCGGTCAGGTCGGCTTCGTCGGCGCCGTCCAGGGCCTTCAAATCCTCGATGGTGGCGGCATCCGGGTCGTCAGTGAGACCAGCCAGGGATTCCAGCTCGGCCTCGGCCTCATCGCTGGGGACGTTGGCTTCCCAGGTTTCGGTGGCCTCATCGCTGGGGACGTTTTCCTCCGTTTTTTCCGGCTCCTCGGCAGGCGGCACAGGCACGGTGACGGGCTGCTCCTCCTCACCAAACAGGCGCTGGTGCAGGCACTTTTCCTCAGCCTCCTTGGCTTCGGGCTGGGGGGCAGGAATTTCAGCCTCGGCAGGCTCCTCCAGGGCCAAAGGGGTTGTGGTTTCCAGCATATCCGGCACAGCGTAAATGGATGCCTTGGCCTTGGTGCTGGTGGTGTCCACCTGCACCTTCACCTCATACACATCCACACCGGAGCAAGCGGTGACATACTGGCGAATTTGCTTTTGCAGGGCGCTGACCGCCAGGGGGATGTTCACCCCTGTTGCCAGGCTGACCCGCAGGCTGATAACCAGGCCGTTGCGGGTATTCTCCAGAGAGGTGCTGGTCACATGCAGCTCCTCGTGCTTCTCCACGCACTTGCTGACCAAATCCTCAATGGCGCGGATGGAGATGCTCAGTTCCCCTGCATCGGTGGACTGCATCACAAAGGCTTGCCGCCTGGGCCGGCGGATGGCCAGGTGCAGGCACAGGATGCCAGTCAGCAAAAGGCCGCAGCAGCAGCCCACCGTGGCAATCAGGTGGTTGGTGCTCTTTTCCGACACAAAGTGGACAATGCATTCCCACAGGCCCAGTTTGAACAGGGAATCCACCAGCGGCACAACCGCCAGCGCCACCAGCATCAGGCCCACAAAGGCCGCCAGAATCCGGTCGATAATGCGTAGCTTCATGGCAAAACGCCTCCTTCAGAAAAAAAGCGTTCACCGGCAGGGCACAAAAGGCCAGCCGGTGTGCGCGTCAGTCCTGGGGTTCCTCAGTCTCCCCGGGCTGAACAGGCTCGGCAGCGGGTTCCGCCTTGCCGGCCTCCAGGGCGGAGCGCTGGGCAGCGGCGTTCAGGGTGTTGTTCTCTTTTTCAAAGCTCACGCCCTGCACATGCACATCCACCCGCACCACATGCAGGCCCGTCATGCTCTCGATGGCGCGGCGCACGTTTTCCTGGGCGTCCTGGCCAGCCTTCTGGATGGGCGTGCCGTATTCCACAATCACATACAGGTCAACGCTGGCTTCCTCGGTGCCGATCTCCACCTTCACGCCCCTGGTAACATTGTTGTTCTTTTTGCTGAGGATGCTGCCGGAAACATTGCACATGCTGGCAATGCCCTCCACCTCGCTGGCGGCAACGCCTGCAATGGAGGCAACCACCTCGTTGGCATAGGTAATGCTGCTGCTCTGCTCCGTGTCCATCTCCATCGTCAGGGGGAGATTATCCTTCTTGCTAGCCATTTCAATGCACCTCCTCAGGTTTCCCTTTCAGTATATCAGATTTCTTTCTCTTTGACAAGCCCGCCTGGGCTCACGGCCAGGGCGCCGCCCTGGCAACCCGCTTAAGGGTCTTCGCCCCTTAAGAATCCCGCTTTTCAGTGCATTGCGTTCGCCAAATCAGCAACAAGTGCGATACCGCAGCAGGTGTCCTCACAGCTACACGAAACAGAACGTTCCTCGCCCCGTGTCGCGGTGCGCCCTCTGCGCACCGTGACCCCGCTTAGCAACGCACAAAACTCACTCCAAAGAAGGGATTCTTAAGGGATGAAATCCCTTAAGCGGAGTCCAGGGGCAGCGCCCCTGGTCACTCTTCGTCCTTGACGATGGCAATGTGCAGCTCGTCCAGCTGCTTCTGCTCCACGGTGCCGGGGGCGCCCATCATCAGATCCTGTGCGTTCTTGTTCATGGGGAAGGGAATGACTTCGCGGATGGAGTCCTCGCCAGCCAGCAGCATGACCATGCGGTCAACGCCGGGGGCGATGCCGGCATGGGGCGGCGCACCATAGCAGAAGGCGTTGTACATGGCGGGGAACTTGGCCTTCACGTCCTCCTCGCCCAGGCGCACCAGCTGGAAGGCTTCAATCATAATTTCCGGATCGTGGTTCCGCACCGCGCCAGAGGACAGCTCCACGCCGTTGCACACCAGGTCGTACTGGAAAGCCGTGATGGACAGGGGATCCACCTCACCTGCTGCGGCCTTCTGCAAAATTTCCAGCCCGCCGTTGGGCATGGAGAAGGGGTTGTGGCAGAACTCCAGCTCGCCGCTCTCTTCGCCAATCTCATACATGGGGAAGTCCACAATCCAGCAGAACTCGTACTTTTCACGGTCGATATGCTGGGGCGCCAGCTCCGCCGCCAGCTTACGCAGGGCGCCAGCGGTCTTCTGGGCAGCCAGCTTCCTGCCCGCAGCCAGGCCAACAAAGGTGTTGGGCTCCAGCTTCATGGCGGTGATAATCTCGTCCTTCTTCTCCTGCAGGAACTTGGCAATGCCGCCTGCAATCTCGCCCTTTTCATCCACCTTGAACCAGTAGGCCTTGTTGCCGGTCACAACCTCCACATCGGCGCAGAGCTTGTCAATCTGTTTGCGGGTGGCGTTCATGCCAGAAACAGCCACAGCCTTCACCGTATTGCCCTCAAAGGGGCCAAAGCCGCAGGAGCCAATCAGCGCTGTCACGTCCTGCACCTCCAGGTCAATGCGCAGGTCAGGCTTGTCGGAGCCGTAGCGTTCCATGGCTTCGGTGAATGCAATGCGCTTGAAGGGCGCGGAGGAGGCCACATTGTACTTGCCATACTTGGCGAAAATGGGGGGCAGCACATCCTCCAACACGGCAAACACATCGTCCTGGGAAGCAAAAGCCATTTCCATGTCCAGCTGATAGAACTCACCGGGGCTACGGTCACCGCGGGCATCCTCATCGCGGAAGCAGGGAGCAATCTGGAAATACTTATCAAAGCCGGAGGTCATCAGCAGCTGCTTGAACTGCTGGGGCGCCTGGGGCAGGGCGTAGAACATGCCGGGGTGCTTTCGGGCAGGCACCAGGTAGTCCCGGGCGCCCTCGGGAGAGGAAGCCGTCAGGATCGGGGTGGTGATTTCCAGGAAGCCGTGCTCGTTCATGGCGCTGCGCAGGGCGGACACCACGTTGCAGCGCATGATGATGTTCTTCTTCACCTCAGGATTGCGCAGATCAAGATAGCGGTACTTCAGCCGCAGGGACTCGTCCGCCTCCTTGGAGCGGTTAATCTGGAAGGGCAGCTCGTTATAGCGGCAGCGGCCCAGCACTTCAATGGACTGGGGCACCACCTCAATGTCGCCCGTGTCCATCTTGGGGTTCTTGGAGTCCCGCTCCCGCACCAGGCCGGTAACGGCAATGGTGGATTCCTTGTTCAGGCCGTGGATAATCTGCATCATATCCTCGGTCTCCACCACAATCTGCGTGGTGCCGTAGAAGTCCCGCAGGACAACGAAGGCCAGAGAAGCGCTGACCTCGCGGACATTTTCCATCCAGCCGCACAGCTTCACGGTCTTGCCGCAGTCTGCCATGCGCAGTTCATTGCAGGTATGGGTACGATTCTGCATAACAGTTTCTCCTTTATCTCTCATTCATCGTTTCAGCCCAGCATGTCCCGGGCCATTGCAGCCGCCTCCGCCATGGGCACGGTGCGCTCCTCACGGGTGTTCATGTTTTTGATTTTCACCACGCCGCCAGCAACTTCGTCATCGCCCAGGGTGGCACACAGGGGTGCGCCGGTCTTGTTGGCATACTTGAACTGGGCCTTCAGGCTGCGGCCGGTGTGATCCATATCCGCCTTCAGCCCGGCGCGGCGCAGCTGCTGCACCAGGGCAAAGGCCGCCTGATTGTTTTCGCCCATGTAGGTTACGAAAACATCGTACAGGTCAGGCTTGGGCAGTTCAACACCCTCGCTGTCCAGCAGCATCAGCACCCGCTCGGTGCCCATGCCAAAGCCCACGGCGCTCAGGCTGGGGCCACCCAGCTGCTCCACCAGGTTGTCATAGCGCCCGCCACCGCAGATGGTCAGTTCCCCATCCTTGGTGGTGGTAATCAGCTCAAACACGGTCTTGGTGTAGTAGTCCAGGCCGCGGACAATGCGGCTGTCCACCTTGTAGGGAATGCCCGCCCCGGTCAGGTATTTTTGCAGCTGGGCGAAGTGCTCCCTGCAGTCATCGCAGAGCACGTCCAGCATGGAGGGCGCATCCTTCACCAGCTCCTGGCAGTGCTTTTCCTTGCAGTCCAGCACGCGGAGCGGGTTGCGCTCAAAGCGGGTCTTGCAGGTGGCGCACATTTCGCCCACCCGGTCCGCCAGATATTCCTTCAGCATGGCGTGATACCTGGGCCGGCACTCCGGGCAACCAATGGAGTTGATGTTCACAGAAAGGTTCTTCACACCCAAATCGCCCAGCAGGTGATACGCCAGCAGAATCAATTCCGCATCAGCAGAGGCATCCTTGGCACCGAAGCACTCCATGCCAAACTGGTGATGCTCCCGCAGGCGGCCGCTTTGGGGCGCTTCGTAGCGGAAGATGGGGGCGTTCAGGTAGTACATTTTGCAGGGCAGCGCATCGGCGTAAAGGCTGCTCTCCAGCAGGGCACGCACAGCGCCTGCGGTGCCCTCGGGCTTGAGGGTGATGGAGCGGTCGCCCTTGTCCTTGAAGGTGTACATTTCCTTCTGCACAATGTCGGTGGTGTCGCCCACGCCCCGCAGGAAAAGCTCCGTGTGCTCAAACACGGGGGTGCGCACCTCGCGGAAGCCTGCCTCCGCGGCGATTTTGCGCTCCATGGCCTCCACATACTGCCAGCGATAGCTGTCCTGGGGCAGCACATCCTTGGTGCCCCGGGGAGCCTGTGTCAACATAAACATTCCTCCTATATCGTACCTTCTGCACAGAAAAGCCCCATGCAGAAAAGCTGTCTGCATGGGGCGAAAATCTCTTTCGCGGTGCCACCCTGCTTCGCGGCAAAACTGCCGCCTTGTCTCCCCTGTATCGCGAGGAACGCGCCCAGCTTTCGCCAGGGGGCTCCGAGGTGTCTCCGCACGGTGTCCGACGGGAAATTTCAGCATTCCTTCCCTCTCTGTGGACGGCCTCCGTGCGCTCTTCTCATCACAGCCACACAGGAATTTTAGCAGGATTTTTCGGCCTTGTCAACGGTTTACCAGGAGGATTTCAGCGCCGTCTGTACGCAGGACTGGTGGTCGCTGTCCACCTTGTCGGTGCCGTGGGTTTTGCTGCCTGTGAAATGGATGCAGAAGTGCCCGTCAAACCCGTTGTCGATGGTGGATGTGCCGTGGGGCATGCCGTTCATGGAGGCGGCGTACACATGCCCGTTGTACTGCACCAGAATGGGCCTGCGGCGCCAGCTCCAGCTGCCGCCATAGATGGCCTTCATGGTGGCAGTGTCCTCCCTGCTGGCAGGCTGGGTGTCCATGTGGCTGGCACCGCTCCACCGCACGGCGTTGAAGGTTTTGCCGGTGTATACATCCTTGATGGTCACCTTGGCGCCCTTGGGGATGGTGTTCTCGTGGCCGAACCATTCCAGGGATTCCGTTTTGCTGTTTTCCTTTTCCGATGCATCGCCATACAGCGCTGTCAGTGTCTTTTTCCCGGCAATGCCGTCCCTGGTCAGGCCCCTTTGCTTTTGATATGCCTTCACCGCCGCCGTGGTGCCGCTGCCGTACACTCCATCGATTTTTCCGGTGTACAGGCCCTTTTCCCGCAACGCCTGCTGAAGTTTCTTCACCTGGTTGCCCTTATTTCCCGGCCGAAGGATGGAAAGACCCGATGTGGTCAGCGCGGTTTTCTCCTTGCTGGTCACCGTGCTGCTGGCGGCTTCCTCTATCTTGCCTGAAGCCTTTACATATTTCTTCATCACATAGCCGGTGTATTTGCCGTAGGTCACCTTATACCAATCCCCGCTGGCGGAGAGAATGTTCAGCGAGTCGCCCTTCGCCAGGGTCTGCAAGGCCTTGCTGCTCTTGCTGGCGCTCTTGCGCAGCACCAGCGCCTTGGTGTTCACGGTGCCCTCTGCCGCCAGGCCGGTGGAGGCCGCCATCAGCACAAATGCCGCCAGGCACCCGGCGCTCATCCGTTTGAAATGCTTCAGCTGCATGGTCATCAGCTCCTTTCGTGCTTATATTATTACGTTTCTGTTAAGATTTCAATACATTCTGCGTCATATTTACAAAAATGTTATACTTCACCCTTCTGCAGGCGGATTTTTTCCGCCAAAGGGGTTGACAGGCGGGCGCATTTCGGGTAGAATATCCTATGGTTTTGAAGAAACCTGTGCCGTAGACAGCCGGTATCCGCAAGGATCTAAGGGAGTTCCACTCCGCCTGCCGAGGTGTGATGGATAGTTTGTTGCAAAGCTCTCCCTTGCGCCTGCGCAAGGGTTTTCTTTTACTCCCAAACCATTGAGGAGGTGCAAGAAGAATGAGCAAGAATCGTGAGTTGAAGGTGCAGGTCGTGGCTGACATTGTTGAGAAGCTCAAGAATGCCAAGTCCATGGTGGTCTGCTCCTACAGCGGCCTGACCGTGGAGCAGGTGACCAACCTGCGCAAGCTGTGCCGCGATCAGGAGGTTCAGTACTGCGTGCTGAAGAACCGCCTGGTGCTGCGTGCCCTGCACGAGCTGGGCATCGAGGGTCTGGACAACCTGATGGAGGGTCCCAACGCCTTTGTGTTCTCCACCAAGGACGTGACCAACGCCCCCAAGATCGTCAACGACTTCATCGAGAAGAACAAGCTGCAGTCTCTGGAAATCAAGGGTGGCCTGATGGGCACCGAGGTTCTGGATGTTGCCGGCGTGAAGGCCCTGGCCGCACTGCCCAGCCGCGAAGAGCTGCTGGCCACCATGGTGGGCTGCCTGGTCTCCCCCGTGTCTGCGCTGGTTGCCGTGCTGGACGAAATCGCCGAGCAGAAGGCTGCCTAATCCCCCTGGCTGCATAGCAGCCGCCTAAAACAAGACATTTTCTACATTTGGAGGGAAAATACAATGACTCATCAGGAAATTCTGGACGCCATCAAGTCCATGACGCTGCTGGAGATTAAGGAACTGGTCGACGCCATGAAGGAAGAGTTCGGCGTGACTGGCGCTATCGCCGTTGCCGGTGGTGCTGCTCCCGCTGCTGCCGCCGCTGCCGAGGAAGAGAAGACCGAGTTCGACGTTGTGCTGAAGGACGCCGGCTCCGAGAAGATCAAGGTCATCAAGGTTGTGCGCGAAGTCGTGTCCGGCCTGGGCCTGAAGGAAGCCAAGGAAATCGTGGAGTCCGCTCCCAAGACCATCAAGGAAGCCGTCTCCAAGGAAGAAGCCGAGAAGATCGCCGAGCAGTTCAAGGCTGTTGGCGCCACTGTCGAAATCAAGTAATTTCGCACCCGCCTCACAGGAGCATCCCGCAAGGGGTGCTCTTTTTTTGCAATATTTGTCGCTAAAATTATTTTATTTGGGAAGTTTACAAACCACATAAGTTGTGTTACAATATTCCCAACGAAAAACCGTTATAAGGAGGTCCCTTTTCCATGAAGAAGCTCGTTTCCTTTGTGCTGGTGCTGGCAATGGCCTTGTCCCTGGTGGCATTTGCCTCCGCTGAGGACTATTCCGGCTACACCATCCGCATCTATTCCAACTCCAATTCCACCGAGCGCGTTAACTGGCTGGTAAACGAGGCCAAAAACGCCGGCTTCTCCATCTCCCTGGACGACAATTCCGTTATCTCCGGCGATACCGCTGCCATTCAGGCTGCCAACGAGAACAAGGATGGCGACATTCTTTTCGGCCTGAACGAAACCCGCTGGGGTCAGGTGGTTGACGGCACCTATGAAAACCTGAAGCTGGCTGACTGGACGCCCGCCTGGGCCGATGAGGTTGGCGTATACAGCTATCCCGGCAAGGCCTATGGCCTGGTGATTCAGAACGTGCTGATGCTCTACCGTACCGACGAGCTGGGCACCAATGGCGAAAAGCTGTCCTTCGGGCACTGGGCCGACATTGTGAACAGCGGCTACAAGTGGTATCGCCAGGGCAAGGTTGGCGGCACCACCAACGCCAATATCAACAGCGCCATGCTCTACGCCTTCGTGGATCCTTCCTCCCCTGCCGGCGGCATCTCCGTTGACGGCTGGAAGACCCTGTGGAACTACTGCGCCAACGGCTTCTTCACCGGCGACAGCTACGGCTTCGATCCCCTGAACCGCGGCGAGGTGCAGGTGTCCACCTTCTATTCCTCCTCCCTGTTCGGCAAGATTGACACCGCTGGCGACAGCTCTGCCAACCCCATCAAGGGCGTGCTGGAACCTGAAAACTGGGCCCTGGTTGAAATCGAGGACGGCACCTATTACATCGCCGAGTACCTGGGCATCCTGGACCGCGCCGGCCGCACCGAGGAAGAAACCGCTGCCGTGAAGGCCTTTGCCGAGTGGTTCGGCTCCGCCGAGACCCAGGCCGCCTGGGCTGAGGAGTTCGACTCCTATCCCTGCAACACCGTGGCTGCCGCCAAGATTTACGACGAAACCCCCATCATCTACACCCTGAAGAACTTCGCCCTGAACAAGGTTGAGGGTACCGACATGACCTACGCCGCCTACGTTGCTGAGCACAGCAGCCAGTGGACCAACATCATGTCCAACCTGGGCTTCTACTGGGCCGACCAGAGCGCCGCTCCTGCCGAGCCCGACTGGGACAGCATCGACTGGACCGTCATGACCCAGAAGGCTGAATAATCACACACACCATT
Organism: uncultured Faecalibacterium sp.; assembly: GCA_964383815.1. GTDB lineage: Bacteria > Bacillota > Clostridia > Christensenellales > Aristaeellaceae > UBA11524. Next base: position 19,043 of record CAYLIC010000031.1, read on the forward strand.
TCAGGCTATGGCGAGCCCCCGTGGCTCGCCATAGCCATATAAAAGGGAGATGCGGCACATGGCACCCACCTACGACGTGATGATTGAACTGAAAGACATTGTGGTCAGGTTTGGGGATTTTGAGGCCCTGCACAACATCAACGTGGATGTGCGCAAAGGCGAATTTTTCACCTTCCTTGGCCCGTCCGGCTGCGGCAAAACCACCACCCTCCGCACCATTACCGGCTTTATCGACCCCGTTTCCGGCACAGTGGGCGTGGATGGCGAGGACATTACCCATGTGCCCATCGAGAAGCGCAACATCGGCATTGTGTTTCAGAGCTACGCCCTGTTCCCCACCATGACGGTGTATGACAACATCGCCTTCGGCTTGAAAATTAAGAAGCTGAAGAAAGCGGAGATTGACCAGCGTGTGCGGGAAATTGCCCGGAAGGTAGACCTGACGGACGAGCAGCTGCAAAAGGCCGTGTCCCAGCTGTCCGGCGGGCAGCAGCAGCGCGTGGCCATCGCCCGCGCCCTGGTGACGGGCCCTGCCATCATCTGCATGGATGAGCCCCTGTCCAACCTGGATGCCAAGCTCCGCGTGCAGCTGCGCAACGAGCTGAAGAAAATGCAGCGGGACTTTGGCATCACCACCATTTACGTTACCCACGACCAGGAGGAGGCGCTGACCCTTTCCGACCGGATTGCCGTGTTCAACAAAGGCTTCATTGAGCAGATTGGCACGCCCAACGAGGTGTATAACCACTCCGCAACGGAGTTTGTGTGCAACTTCATTGGCGACATCAACCGGCTGGAGGATGAAATCGTCCGCAAAATGCAGCTGGACGGGGGCAAGCACCACTTCATCCGCCTGGAGCGGGTGCGGGTCAACCGGCCCAGGGAGGCTGAGGAACTCCAGCTGGAAGGCACCATCGACAGCTGCGAGTATTATGGCCTGTACATCAAGTATTACATCACCGCCGGCGGGCAGACCATCAAGGCCATTGAGAAGAACGACGGCATCAGCATCTACCAGCCCGGCGAAAAGGTGACCGTTGGCCTCCACCCTGCCGACCTGATGAGCTATGACGCACAGCCGTAAAGGAGGACGCACATGAACAAAAAGGCTTCCGGGCTGAACCTTTCCCTCCTGTGGAAGGTGTTTGGCATTGCGTTCTTCGTGTACCTGTTTTTCGGCTTCATGCTCCTCCCCTGTCTGAACACCATCACCCAGATTTTCACCGCCGAAAACGCCGCCGGTGAAACGGATCCCCTGGCGGTTATCCGCTTCTTTTTTGCGGGCAACATGCCCAGCTTTGTGTGGAACTCCCTCAAGCTGGCCCTGGCCCTGGTGGTAACGGTGAACATTGTGGGCGTGTCCATTGTGCTGCTGACGGAGTATTTCGACATCAAGGGCGCAAAGATTCTCCGCCTGGGATACATGACCACCCTCATCTACTCCGGCGTGGCCCTGGTGACCGGCTACCTTTTCCTGTACGACAGCGATGGCATCCTTACCACCTGGCTGGCGCAGATTTTCCCGGGCATGGACAAGAACTGGTTTTCCGGCTTCAACGCGGTGCTCTTCACCATGACCTTCGCCTGCACCAGCAACCACGCGCTGTTCCTGCGCAACGCCATCCGCGGCATTGACTACAACACCGTGGAGGCCGCCCGGAACATGGGCGCCAAGCCTTTCCAGGTGCTGCTGAAGGTGGTTTTCCCCACGCTGATACCCACCCTGTTCTCCCTGACGGTAATGACCTTCATCACCGGCCTGTGCGCCATGAGTGCACCTACCCTGCTGGGCTACGACTCCATTAACCCGGAGATTGTCCGCCTGGCTGGCTCCTCCGTGGCAGACGAGGCCTTCCCCCAGGCCCGGGCGGCGCTTCTGTCCATCATTCTGGCCCTGTTCACCATTGTGCTGCTAACGGTGCTCTCCAGCTACGAGCGGAAGGGCCACTACCTGTCCGTCAGCAAAACCAAGGCCAAGCTGGTGAAGCAGAAGATTAACAACCCCGTGGCCAATGTGCTGGCCCACATTTACGCCTATGTGCTCTTCATCATCTACATGACCCCTGTGGTGATGATTGTCCTCTTCGCCTTCCAGAACTATCCGGCTATCCGCTCCAAAACCCTGAGCATGGATCAGTTTACGCTGATCAACTTCTTCGGTCAGCAGGATTTTGAATTCATGACCAACCGCGGCAAGCTGAAAACCCGGCCCAACGCCATCTCCGGCCTGTTTGCCAATGACGGCACGGTGGGCGGCATACGGCTGAGCTTCGTGCTGTCCGCCATTGCGGCGGCGCTGGCCTGCGTGATTGTGGTGGTGGCCGTGAACTACATTTTCAAAAACAAGGGTAAAAAGCGCAGCACCGTGCTGGAATACAGCCTGCTGTTTCCCTGGCTGCTGCCCACCATCCTCATCTGCTATTCCTACCGCACCTATTTCAACAGCGACAGCGTTTGGTATGTGTTCAACAACAACCTGTATATGAAGGAAAACGTGCGGTTCCTTATCGTTATGGCGTACACGGTGGTCAAGCTGCCCTTTGCCTTGCGCATGATCAAGGCCGCCTTCTATGCCATTGATGAGGAGCTGGAGGATGCCGCCAGAAACCTGGGTGCCTCCAGCCTGGTCACCTTCCTGCGGGTGAAGCTGCCCATTGTGCTGCCCAGCGTGCTGGCCGTGTTCGCCCTGAACTTCAATGCCCTGTTCACCGAATACGACATGTCCGCCACGTTCCACTCCAGCTATGGCAAGTCCTACGCCATGGTGATACAGAACATGTGCGCCGAGGAAGGCCGGGACGGCTACAACGTGAACGCCTCCGGGCGAAGATGCGCCAGCACGGTGTTCATCATGGTGGTGTCGGGCCTGATTCTCTACCTGGTCTACGGCGTTGGCGCAAGGGACCTGGGCGAGCGCCTGGAGCGCCGGGAAAAGCGCCGCAGGCGCTGGGAAAAGTTCACCGGCAAAGCGAAAAAGGAAATATCCGCATAACACCAAAACCGCTGTCCTCGCCGGCAGCGGTTTTTTATGACAGCAGGCACCTTTCCAGCACCATCCCTTTCCCCGCATATGCCGCGCACACAAAAGTGGGATTCTTATGGGATGAAATCCCTTAAGCGGGAGTGCAGAGGGCGGCGCTCACAGCTGCCCGCGGGTTGACGGACACCCGCAGGTGTGGTAGAATACAGGGGTCAACTGCATAGCGATGAAGGTACGGTTTGAAACGTTGTTTGCTGAGTAAACGCAAGAGGGAATCCGGTTCGAGTCCGGAACAACCGCCATTACTGTATTTGATCAGATGAAAGCGCGCATACCATTGGGGGTTCATCCCCTGAGAAGGGCGCTTTTCCGCGGGAAGCCGCGTCGTCATAAGTCAGGATACCTGCCGTGCCTTGGAAGGTTTAACACAGCTTGGTGTGAGGAGTGCAACCGATCGTTCCGCCTTTTCTGCGGCATGGCGGCGCACTCTGTTTTTTGTGCACCGGCGGTCTGTTGCGCTCTCCAAACGGCTGTGTTTGGGGGCGCTTTTTGATGGGAGGTGCACTGATGACCCCCGAGGAGAAAACACGCTGGGCCGTTGGTCAGCTGCAAGGCCGCGCCCTGGAGCTGCGCCGCCTGCCGAAGAAGGACGACTTCGACCAGGCGACAAGGGCCCGGATCAAGGCTTTTCTGGGGCCATGGCCACGGGCGCTGGAAGCCGCCGGACTGAAGGAGCCTCGTCCATCAAAGAAAAGGAGCGAACTGAAATGAAAAAATTCTTGTCCCTACTGCTGGTTTTCCTGTTTGCTGCTGCCTCCGCCCTGGCGGTGGAGCCTGCCAATGTGCTTGTGACCATCACCGATGACACCGGTGCCATGGTGCTGGCCTGCCAGAGCGTGGCTGTCACCGATGCGGATGAGGACGGCGCGCTGACCATCAACGACGCGCTGCTGTGCGCCCACACCGCCAATAACGAGAACGGCGCGGAAGCCTACCAGTCCGAAAACACCGAGTATGGCCTGTCCCTGACCCGGCTGTGGGGCGTGGAAAACGGCGGCTCCTATGGCTACTATGTGAACGATGCCTCCGCCTGGAGCCTGCTGGACCCGGTGAAGGAAGGCGACCATGTGAAGGCCTTCGTCTACACCGACCTGACCGCCTGGTCTGACACCTACACCTTCTTCAATGCCCCCATGCTGACCGTGAAGGCTAGCGAGGCCGCCGAACTTGTTCTGTCCGCTGCCGGCTTTGACGAGAGCTACGCACCCATCACCCTGGCTGTGGAGGGCGCCGCCATCACCGTGAACGGCGAAGCCACCGAACTGGTCACCAACGCGGAAGGCAAGGTGTCCCTGACCCTGAACGGGGCCGGTGTGTACACCATCAGCGCCACCAGCGCCGCCATGACCATGGTGGCTCCTGTGTGCATCATCACCGTGGAGTAACGCATGAAGAGATTCTTGGCCTTGCTGGCCTGCCTGTGCCTGCTGGTATCCTCTGCCTTTGCGGAGGATACCCAGACATGGATTGACAAAGAGCTGACCCAGGGTGCAGGCACTGGCAGCGAGTGGTACATCCTGGCCCTGAGCCAAACCGGCGCGTATGACTTCACCGCCTACCGCGCCGCCCTGCTGGACTACCTGGACACACACCGGGTGACCTCCGCCACATCCCGGCAGAAATACGCCTTGGCGCTGCTGGCAACAGGCGGCACGGATGCGTTCGTTGCTGCTGCTATGGAGGACACCATCGGTCAGCAGGGTATCATGAGCGATGTGTTTGGCCTGCACCTGCTGAACAACGGCTGCACCAGCAGCGCCCACACGGCGGATAGCGTGGCAGGCCAGCTGCTGTCCCTGCAGCTGGAGGACGGCGGCTGGGCGGTAACCGGCGCCGTGTCCGATGTGGATGTAACTGCCATGGTGCTGCAGGCCCTGGCGCCCCACCAGGCCACACCCCGGGTGGCGCAGGCCACCCAGGCCGCGCTGGCGCTGCTCTCCGCCCGGCAGCTGGCGGATGGGGACTTCTCCAGCTATGGCGTTGCCAATGCGGAAAGCACCGCCCAGGTGCTCATTGCCCTGTGCTGCCTGGGCATTGACTGCACGAAGGACGCGCGCTTTGTTAAAAACGGGTGCACCCTGCTGGACGGCCTGAACCGCTACCGCCTGGAGGACGGCTACCGCCACACCCTGGACAGGGAATGGAACGCAACAGCCTCCGCCCAGGGGTTCCTGGCCCAGGGCGCCTGGCAGCGCCTGCAGGCGGGACAGGGAAGCATTTACCTGCTGGACGGGCATCCGGCACCCATGGGCTGGCAGGCCATTGCGGCTATGAGCATTGCGGGTGCCGCCGCTATTGCCTGCCTGGCGCTGGCGCGTCTCCGCAAGCGCAGCTGGAAGAACTATGCCGCCGTGGCGCTGGCAGCAGCCGCCCTGGTTATCGGCGTGTTCAGCCTGGACATTCAGTCCGCCGGCAGCTATTACACCCCGGAGGCCACCACCCAGGCGGAGGTCATTGGCACGGTGCGCCTGTCCATCCGCTGCGACACGGTGGCAGGCCTGGCAGAGCACATTCCGGCGGATGGTATCATCCTGGCAGAAGCCGCCTTTCCTCTGGCCCGGGGGGACACCGTGCTGGACGTGCTGACCCGGGCCGCCAAGGCCAGCGGCCTGCGGATGGACGTGTCCGGCTCCGGGTATGTGGCAGGCATTCAATACCTGTACGAGTTCGACTTTGGCAACCTGTCCGGCTGGATGTACCAGGTCAATGGTGAAACGGCCGGCGTTGGCTGCAACCAGTATCTTTTGCAGGATGGGGACACCATCACCTGGCGCTACACCTGCAGCATGGGAAGCGATTTATAATCGAAAGGAGGATACCATGCGCACCCTGGCAGACTGCAACCCGCTTTCCGCAGCCCTGTGCCTTTTGTGCCCGGCTGGCCTCGCCATGTTCAGCATGGATCCTCTGCTGCTGGCACTGGCGCTCCTGGGCGGGCTTTTCACCTGCCTGATGGCGGGCATTCGCAGCGGCTATGGCTGGACGCTGCTGCTTTTCCTGTGTATGGCGCTGGTAAACCCGCTCACCTACCACAACGGGCAAACCGTGCTCTTTGTGCTGAACGGCAATCCCATCACCCTGGAGGCCACGCTGTATGGCCTGGCTGCTGCCTGCATGGTGGCGGCGGTGCTCATGTGGTTCCGGGCCTTTTCCCGGGTGATGACCAGCGACAGGCTCATGTACCTGCTGGGCGGCCTGTCCCCACGGCTGGCGCTGCTCCTGTCCCTGACCCTGCGGTACATTCCCCTGTTCACCAGGCAGGTAAGGAAAGTGCAGCAAACCCAGCAGGCCCTGGGCCTGTACAGGGAGGACAACGTGGCAGACAGCTTTCGCGGCGGGCTGCGGGTGTTTTCCGTCATGGTCACCTGGGCGCTGGAGAACGGCATCATCACCGCCGATAGCATGACCGCCCGGGGCTATGGCCTGGGGCGGCGAACGCAGTTCTCCCTGTACCGCTTCACCGGGGATGATGTGGCGCTGCTGCTGTCCGCCGTGCTGCTTTCCGGTTTGGCCCTCTGGGGTCTTGCCGGGCGCGGCGTGGTGTACTACCCGGCATTCGTTTTTCCGCCCGTCACGCTCCGCAGCATGGCAGGCTATGCAGCCTTCGGGTTGCTGGCGCTGCTGCCCATGGTATACGCAGGAAAGGAGGCCATCCTATGGCGCTGCTCCAGGTCGAGAAGCTGAGCTTCACCTATCCCCAGGCGGAGGCGCCCGCCCTTGACGCGGTTTCCTTTTCGGTGGAGGCAGGCGCGTTTGTTGGGGTGTGTGGCGCCACAGGCAGCGGGAAATCCACCCTCATGCGCCTGCTGAAGCGGGAGCTGGCGCCCCTGGGCCGGCAATCGGGCCGTATCCTGCTTGGCGGCACCCCAGTGGCTGACCTGCCGCCCAGGGAATCCGCCTTCTCCATTGGCTATGTGATGCAGCGGCCCGAGCAGCAGCTGGTGACCGACAAGGTCTGGCACGAGCTGGCCTTCGGCCTGGAAAACATGGGCCTGCCCCAGCCGGAAATCGCCCGGCGGGTGGCGGAAATGGCGGCATACTTCGGCATGGAGAGCTGGTTTGAGCAGCCGGTGTCCAGCCTGTCCGGCGGGCAGAAGCAGCTATTGAATCTGGCTGCCGTCATGGTCATGCAGCCCAAAGTGCTCATCCTGGACGAGCCCACCGCCCAGCTGGATCCCATTGCCGCAGCGGACTTCATCGCCACCCTGCGCCGTCTGAACCGGGACATGGGGCTGACCCTGCTGATTGTTGAGCACCGGCTGGAGGAGATCATCCCCCTGTGCGACAGGCTGCTGGTGCTGGAGGGCGGTCGCCTGCTGTGCTGCGATGCACCGCGAAATGTGGTTGCCAGCCTGGCAGGCAGGCCGGAGCTGCTCTGCGCTATGCCAGCCGCAGCCAGGCTGTACCACGCCATCGGCCCCGGTGGAGCTTGCCCGCTGAGCATCCGGGAAGGCCGCGCCCTTGTGTCCTCCTATGGCAACGAAACGCCTGCGCTGCCGCCAGCCGCCCAACCCCAGCATGGCGCTCCCGCGCTAGAAATGCAGGGCGTGTGCTTCCGCTATGAGAAAAGCGCACCGGATGTGCTCCGGGGTCTGGAGCTGGCGGTGCATCAGGGTGAAGTGCTCTGCCTGCTGGGCGGCAACGGCTCCGGCAAGACCACCGCGCTCACCGTGGCTGCCGGGCTGAATGCGCCCCATCACGGCAGTGTGCGCGTTTTCGGCAAACCGCTGCGCAGCTATCGCAATCAATCCCTGTACAGCCATTGCCTGACCCTTCTGCCCCAGGACGTGCAGACGGTTTTCCTGCGCAGCACCGTCCGGGAGGAGCTGAAGGACGCACAGGCCGGTGTTGACCTTTTGCCCTTTGACCTGTCGCCCCTGATGGACAGGCACCCCTATGACCTATCCGGCGGCGAGCAGCAGCTGGTGGCCCTGGCCCGTGTGCTGGCAACCCAGCCGCGCATCCTCCTGCTGGACGAGCCTACCAAGGGCATTGATGCCGCCGCCAGGCTGCGGCTGATAGGCATTCTCCGCCGCCTGCGGGACGGTGGCATGGCACTGCTCATCGTTACCCACGATGTGGAGTTTGCCGCCCTGTGTGCCGACAGGTGCGCCCTGCTTTTCCGGGGGCAGGTCATTTCCCAGGGGGAGCCCCACAGCTTCTTTGGCTCCGGCAGCTTCTACACCACTGCCGCCAGCCGCATGACCAGGGAGCACTACACCGGCGTCATCACCCTGGAGGAGGCCGCCGCCCTGTGCCGCCTGAACGGCAGAAAGGCGGAACCATGATTGTTATTCGCAATCCCCGGCTGCGCACCTGGCTGCGGTGGCTGATTCCGCTGGTGTGCATTCCGCTGCTGGTGATTCTTGGCGCCACAGTGGTGGACGGCAAGCGTCATTTGCTCATCTCCCTTGGCGTGGCGGTGCTGGCGGTGGTGCTGTTCCTCACCGGGTTTGAGCGGCGGCTCACCGGCTCCCGGCGGCTGGTGCTGGTATCCTGCATGACGGCCCTGTGCGTGGTAGGCCGGTTTATTCCCTTCTTCAAGCCCGTTACCGCGCTGACCATCATCACCGGCATGTACATCGGCGGCGAAAGCGGCTTTCTCACCGGCGCCATGGCGGCGCTTTTGTCCAATTTCTACTTTGGTCAAGGGCCGTGGACACCCTTTCAAATGCTGGCGCTGGGCCTGCTGGGCCTGTGCTCCGGCTGGCTGTCACCCACGCTGAAAAAGCGCCGCCCGCTGCTGCTTTTGTGGGGCGTTCTTGCCGGCATTGCCTATTCCATGCTGATGGACGTGTGGACGGTTTTGTGGTACGATGGCACCTTCCGCCCGGAGCTGTACCTGTCCGCCGTTGTCACTGCACTGCCCTACACTGCCGTGTACAGCCTGTCCAACCTGCTGTTCCTGTGGTGGCTGGCCCGGCCCCTTGGGGAAAAGCTGGAGCGGGCGCGAATCAAATACGGAGTATGACACACAGTCCCGCCGTTTGCTTTTCGGCGGGACTGTGCCAACGTGTCGAAAAAGTGGCAGAGCCACTTTTTCGAGGCATTGCGCTCCGTCACTGTC
>CAYLIC010000032.1:0-27067 GCA_964383815.1 uncultured Faecalibacterium sp.
GGAGAATCAGCCACCGGCTTCTCTGGGCCTGGCGTACTTCCGGGAGGAGCGGTAAACCATGATAAAACCTCCATGCTTACAAAAGGTATGGAGGTTTTGTTTTGCAAAGGTTTGTGTTGGTTATACACGCCGGATGCCCTGAACCATTTCGTAACAACGACGCACAATGTGTCAATGTCCTGGGCAGAGCGGCTGGCCAGCAGGATGGTCTTGCATTGGGCGTTGGCACCCTTGCCCGGCTCGGCCAGCGCCTCCAGGGCCTGTCATTCATGACGCAAACCGGCTCATACCCGGCCGCCTGCAGGTTGCCTTCAATCCGCCGGGAAATGGGCGGATCGTCCTCCACGATGTGCTTCCGTTTTTCTATGAAATCTTCTCCCAACCAGTACAACACCCGGGAATGTCTGGCATGAATGCGGGGAGGTAAACGGAGGGTTAGGGTTTGTGTTCATCAGAATAGCGAGAAATTAATTCAAAAAGTGACAGGCTATTAAGGTGATCGACAACTTGACGGATATCGCTTGCATGGAATTTCTTCAAAATGTGATGGATGTGGGAGCGAAGAGTGGAGGGTTCAATGAAGCGGCAGGCGCATATTTCTTTGCGCGTCAGGCCTCGCTGAAGATCCAGCAGCACGTCAATCTCGGTGCGGGTCAAGGTTTGAACAATGTTCAGTACATACAATAGGCTGGCTTCTCTTTCGCGTACACGCCGAAACTCGGCTTTGAGTTTCTTCGCTACGTCTGACCGCAGGGTCAGCGTGCCATGATAAGCTTCCTTCACCGTGCGGATGAGCGCTTGGGGTGAGGATGTTTTGAGTAGGTAGTCTGTTGCACCGTATTGAAAGGCTGTGAAGAGCAACTCATCGTGGCTGTAAACGGTCAGCATGAGAATAATCATGTCAGGTAGACGAGCCATGATTTCTTTTACTGCGTTTAGGCCGGCCTTCTTGCTCTCCATTTCAATATCCATCAGGATAACGTCGGGGTGGTGCTTTAGAGCCAGTGCCACAGCTTCCTGCCCACTGGAAACATCACAGACGACCTGAATTTCATCATCTGCATTCAGAATGCGTATATATCGTTGTCGGATGGGTTCCATGTCTTCTGCAACCATGACACGAATCATTGCTGTCCTCCTTTAAGGCTCCTCTGCCTCGTCCAGCCAAGGAAGAAGAAGGTGAACCACCGCACCCTCGCCTGGGGCGTTCTCCATGCTGATGCTCCCACCGTGGGCACGGATGATGCGGTAGACCAACGAAAGGCTGATGCCCCAGTTTTTCTGAATTGGTTTTGTGGAGGTGAAGGGGGTGAACAGCCGCGGTAACACGTCAGGATCAATGCCAGTGCCGTGGTCTCGCAAAGCGATGATGTAGTAGCCTGCTTCCCGGGAAACGCTTATTTCCAACCGCCACCGTTCCCTTGGAAGGGAGAGGCTGGCTTCAATGGCATTGCGCAGCAAATCTTCAAGACAGAGGAGGAAATATTCCCTGTCTAACAATAGTTTGGGGTTTTCTTCAGGGAGGGAAACCTGAAAGTCTTGCAGTTGGTTATGCAGGCGTTCAAGCACCTGATTCAGGGGTTCCATGAGTCGGATGGGACAAAGATGCAAGGTACCTTGCCGGGTACTTTGATACATCTCGTCCAGCCGGGTGTATAGGCTATCGCACCTGTGCTGTAGGTTTTGCAGCGCGGTGCTGCTTTCCTCAACAGGCAAGGTTAGCAGTTCCAGTTCGGCAGAAAAAGCCAGCAGCTCGTTTTTCATGTAATGGCAAAAGGCCTTGGAGGTGGTGGTAGCAGCATCAATCTTTTGGGTAATGGCGAGTTGATCGTTCGCAACTTTTCTGGCAAGCCGTAGCCGCCAGAGAATAAAGAATGCGATGACGACAATGGCCAAGCAATTAACCAGCATAACAGCGGTGTACAGGCTGCCGGTGCGGCTGAAGGGTAAAGAATTGTAAGTTACGAAGCCATTAGCAACCAAGGAAACCCGGGTCAGGGGCCTGGGCAACATAAGCAGCAGGGGAATGTTGAATGGGAAAAGCACCGCGCAGCCGATGGCAACGGGCAAGTTTTGAATGCGCAAGGTGTGCAGTGTGGTGCGGCGCGCGGCGAAAAAGAGCATACTGGCCGCGCTTGAAAGCAGAAGCAGGAAGTTACCTGTAAAGAAGGTCCTGTGCAGAATCTGCTCAACATGGTGAAAGGTGTGGGCGTCCATCAGCGCAGGGTAGCATAACTGATACACGTGATTGTACACAAAAGGATCAAACAGCAATAACTGCATGAGAAACCATCCATTTATCCCAAAGATGCATGCCCGGTACCAAGTTTTTTTGCTTTGTTGGGTGAAGGTGAGAGAAAAGCGTACTAAAAAATAGAAAAAGCCAATAGCGCTGGCGTTCAGCCCACGGATAAGCATTTCTTTTTTCACCGGCAGAAAGACCAAACGGCGAAAAAGGGCCTTGTCTACAAGAAAATAGCTGGAGATGGCCTCATAATAATAGGCATCCTTGGCGATATACATCACGCAAAGGTATGTGCACAGCCATTTGCATACAACCAAGGCGAAAAAGTGCCAAGGCGCGCGCCCACGGCGGCAGTACGAAAGCATCCATACGAGGATGATTAAGTGAATGATTCCTTCGTAGAGCATGTCTTTTTCCTTTCATGGCTTGAGTTTGATGGCTTTTGACTTCATTATAAATCGAAGCGGAATGGGATGCAACCCAATGACCGCTGATTTTTTCTACACGCCTGCTGATTTTATTTCCATCTATGCAGCGAGAAAAAGCTGCTTTACAATAAAACCAAGAAAAACGCCTGGCGTGAGCTGCAGACGAAAGGAAAGGAAGGCTTGCCATGAAGAAAACCTTGTCTCTGGTGTTGGCCATGCTTATGCTACTGGCTGCATTCCCTACCCTGGCGGAAGAAACCGTAACACTGCAATACTATATCTGGGATAATGAGGAGTCCTACATTCGCCCGGTTGTGGAAACGTGGAATGCTGCAAACCCAACGGTTCAGGTAGAGCTGAATGTGATTCCAAGCGATGATTACGACAGCAAAATTAAGGTGTTGCTGTCTTCAAAGGGCTCGGTGGATGTGCTGGGCGTGCGTACTTTGTCTGAGGTTGCGATGTTTGCAGGTAACAAGTCTATTCCGGATTTGACTGACCGTATTGCAGCCAGCGGGCTGGATGTTACGGCCTATGGTGCTCTGTGGAATGGCGCTGCGGTTGATGGACGCTACTATGCGTTGCCCACCCGCAGTACGGCCTGGATGCTGTTTTACAATAAGGACATTTTCGATGCCGCTAACTTGCCTTATCCCGAACACTTGACCTGGGATGAATACGCTCAGCTGGCTATTCAGCTGACAGGCGGTGAAGGCATGGACAAGGTTTACGGTGGATACATGGTCAACTGGGAAATGATGTTCATGTCTACTCAACATGGCGTGTATTTGACTGATGATGACACGACTTACTTGCGCCAGTCCCTTGAGTACCTCAACAAAATCTATAACGAGGATGGTTCCCATCTGAGCTATGCTGAAATGTCTTCCTTGGGCACCAGCCCCACTGCCGAGTTTGAGGCTGGCCGCTGCGCCATGGAAATGAACGGCGAATGGTTGATTACCAGCTTGATGAATGACACGAAGGCTGGTAAGACCGATGTGAATTGGGGCGTAACCTACATGCCAGTGCCTGAGGGCGTGGAGCCTGGTACGACTTGGGGTCAGCTGACCTTTGCCACCATCGCCAACGATTCCAAACATCCTGACGAAGCTTTTAGCTTCCTGAAGTTCCTCTGCGGTGAAGAAGGCTCTAGCATTCTGGCACAGCACAGCATTATTCCGGCCTATTCTTCCGATACCGTGCGGGATAGCTATATTGCATCTACTGGCCGGGAGGACCTGGGTATCATCTTCTCCTTTAACCGCATTCAGGAGCAGCCAGCACTGCGCACTTTCAACGAGGTGCTGAATGCCTACAACGAATGGGCGGGCCTGTACCTGATTGGCGAAAAGACGCTGGATGAGGCCATGGCAGGCTTTGAAGCACAGCGTGCACAAATTTTCGCAAACTGAGCGGATGGATGAGCATGAGGGTCGTGCAGGTGCACGACCCTCAAATTCCATCGAGAAAGGAAACTGCCTATGCAGATAAAGGTGAATGGCAAGCGCAGGCACATTCCCCAACAGTGGATTGCCGGCTATTTGTTTGTATTGCCCAATTTTGTTGGCTTTCTAATTTTCTCAATGATACCTGCCGTACTGGGTTTTGCAATCAGCTTTACGAATTATGACGGCTATCAAACATTTGATTTTGTTGGCTTGCAGAATTATGTTCGCATGTTCTCGGATGAGTATTTTCTTGTGTCCCTCAAGAACAATGTGATTTACACTTGTCTCAGTGTGCCGTTAACCCTGGTCTTTGCCCTGCTGCTGGCACAAATGCTGAACAGAAAAATCCCTTTGGCCGGGGCCTTTAAAACGGTGTGTTATTTTCCGTACATTACGTCCATGGTAGCTGTGGGCGTGGTGTTTCAGCTGCTGTTCAATCCGCGCCTGGGGCCCATAAACATGGTTTTGCGCGCTGCGGGCGTAAGCAATCCACCTGGTTGGCTTACCTCCACCACTTGGGCGCTGTATGCGGTTATCCTGGTGGGGGTATGGAAGCAAACTGGATACTATATGCTGCTGTTCTTGGCCGGGCTGAAGGGCATACCGAAACCCTTGTATGAGTCGGCAGATATCGATGGTGCAGGAGGTATCCGTCAGTTCTTCTCTATCACGCTGCCCATGCTATCGCCGACGATCTTCCTGGTATCGGTGCTGTCCATCATTTCTTCTTTCCAGGTATTTGATTTGGTTGCCGTGATGACCAATGGTGGGCCTGGACGAGCTACCAATGTGCTGGTCTATCGCATTTACCAGGAAGGATTTGAGTACTCCCGTTTTGGTTACGCCTCGGCAATGGCCTATTTTCTGTTTATGATTATACTTATTGTTACGCTGATTCAGTTCCGCGGGCAAAAGAATTGGGTCACATACGAGTAAGGAGGTTCCGCTATGGTGTTTGTTCGTTTTGGCAATTCTGCAAAGCGGCTCTCTCCGCGAAAAGTGAAGCGCTTTTGCTGGACAAGCCTACGTTTTGCCGGACTATGCTTGGTTTCGTTCGTGATGGTGATACCGTTTTTATGGATGCTCTCATCCTCTTTCAAATACGATAGGGAGATATTCTCTTACCCAATTCAGTGGATTCCAGAAACATTCAGGTTTTCAAACTATGTTGAGGTATGGTCACGCTTGCCTTTTCTGACGTACTACTTCAACACTTTCAAAATAGCAGCATTGAGCACCTTGGGCCGGTTGACCCTTAGCTCATTGGCGGCGTATTCCTTCTCTAAACTAAACTATCCTGGAAGAGATAAGCTGTTTTTGTGCTATCTGGCAACCATGATGATTCCGTGGCATGCAACCATGATTCCTCAATTTCTTGTAAATCGCAGCCTGGGCCTGTACGGCACACATGAGGTACTGATTTTGATGGCCATGTTCAACGCGTTTGGTGTGTTTTTGCTACGTCAATTTATGATGGGGATTCCGGACGAGCTGTGCCAGGCGGCTCGCATTGATGGTTGCAGCGAGATGCGTATTTATTCAAGTATCATTCTACCCTTGTCCAAGCCTGGCCTGGCCACCCTGACTGTGATGACTTTTACCTCCGTGTGGAATGATTATCTTGCACCAATGATTTACTTGGACAAGCAGGAAATGCGCACCATCCAAATTGGTCTTACGGCATTTAAGTCTACCTATAACACGGAGTACGGCCTGCTGATGGCGGGAACCGTTTGCTCACTGCTGCCCATTGTTGTTATCTATATTTTTGCCCAGCGCTACCTGGTGGAGGGCATGAGCTTTACAGGCGTGAAAGGGTAAAGGAGGGACAAGCGCGTGCGTACATATTGCAATCCCCTTTATGTTGAGGACTATCCGCGGGGCGTGGGTGGAGAAGCTGACCGAGAAACGGCCGCTGATTATCGCTCCTTAGCGGATCCGGAAGTCATTCGCTGGAATGGACAATGGTATATGTTTCCGACGTACCGGCTGGCCTATGTTTCCGATGATATGGTTCATTGGCATAGCCTGCCGGTAGAGCCGGAGGATGTTGGCCCGGCACCAACGGTGATGATACACCAAGGTAAATGCTATCTTTCAGGCGGTGACGGGCCGCTCTATGTTGGTGATACACCGGAAGGTCCGTTTTGCTTGCTGGGCTATTTTAGACTTCCGAATGGTCAAACGGTAAAGCTACGGGATACTATGCTTTTTGCTGATGACGATGGACGAGTCTACCTGTATTGGGGTTTGGGTAAAGATGGCATATATGGTGTAGAACTCTCACCCCAGGACCTGACTCAAATGCTCGATCAGCCCAGACAGTTGATTGCCTTCCACCCGGAACACTCGTGGGAACGCTTCGGAGAATACAATCAGTCCTATGGGCAAACATACCTGGAAGGCGCCTATCTATTGAAGGAGAATAGACGTTATTACTTAATCTATTCGGCCCCGGGAACGTGCTATGGCACTTATTGCCTGGCGGCTTATGTCTCGGATGAGGGCCCACTGAGCGGATTTGTGTGTCAGAAAAGAAATCCGATCCTTTCAGGCCGGCAAGGGCTTATCCGAGGGCCAGGACATGGAAGCTTCACCCATGGGCCTGATAGCGGGCTTTGGTGCTATTACACCATGGTTTTGTGCCATCATCACAAATATGAACGGCGCATAGGCATGGATCGGGCTGGAATTGACGAACATGGTGAGCTATATGTGGAAGGCCCCACATGCATTCCGCAACCGGCACCTGGGGAAACTGAACACACAAATTGGTTGCCGCTGACAGCGGGCAATCCCACTTGTTCCACCAGTTGCGCCCCGGGCAGGGATAGCTTGTATGCGGTGGATGAGCATATGTTGACTTGGTGGCAGCCTGCAATAGACGACCCCGCACCTACGCTAATCGTTTCACTCCGGGCTGAATATCGGGTGGAGAGCCTGCGAATTATCTGGCGTGATGTGGGGTTGGACTACGATGCAGGTCGATTGCCAGGTCCGTTCCACTTTTGTGTTGATGGGTTAACACCAGATGGCTGGACGGCACTGCTGGAAAATGGCGATAGTCTGAAAGATATAAGCTGCTTTTATGGGCATTGCTCACCAAAGGTTTGCAGATCAGTTCGATTGCGTATCCTTGCCTGGCCTGCCGGGATTGCACCTGGAGTGATTGATTTCACGGCATTTGGTACCTTTGTCGGGGATGAGGAATGAAACGGTTGAAAAAAGCCGGGCCAGCATGGCGAAATGTCACGCAGACCCGGCTTATATTGATGAATAACCATGAGCCAACACTTTTCATGGATACCATTGATGGTGCCGGGCTTGTGGTGAAACGCCAAGGAACGGCATGCGAAATATGCACTATGCGAACAACAAATGCTGGCAGAAGAAACGGGAACGCATTAGCTGCTCTGTACCAAAAGAACAAATACGCCAGTAGCATTACCAGTGCGAAGTCGAGTGACGCTGGTCTGAAAGAACGAACACTGCTATAAAAACAAAAATTTAGATAGACCATAAAAGCTGCACCGCACATGATGGCACAAAAGAACAATAAGGGCTGAAAGAAGGAATTCGGGCGAGTTTCATCATCTGTTTTGCAATATTCAAGTCACAGTTGTTCGTTTCGCTGCACTGCGGACGGAAAAATGGCGGAGCTTCCTTTCGTTGCTCCGCCATAACGCATTTATTGGGTATTACGATTTATCAACTTTGTTGCTTTCCATGGGCACAGCGCTGGAGCTTGACATGCACGCTTTTGAGCCGTGCTATTACCCCGGAACGCTGCCGATTTGCAGCTCCTTTGTATAGCTGCCGGTGGTGAAATCCCATCGCTCGACGTAGGGCTTGTCCTCCTCGTAGACCCAGAAGAAGATGAGGCGCGGGGTAATCTCCGGCACGCATTCGGCTGGAAGGGATGACCAGCGGGCCACTGCACTGGGTAAGCAGTCTTGCATCGCCTCGAGGAACTGCGGGTTGTCTGCAGGCTTGCCAAGGTTGCGGCAGGTGCCCTCGGTGGAGAAGTGGTTCATGCACAGGCAGACATTGGGGTTGCGGCTGATTTGCTGGCACTTCAGGCAGGAGGAATCTGTCTGAAAGAAAAACTTACCGCCCATGATGACAACGCTCATGGCCCTGGCTGTTACCCGATTGTCCGCGCAGGTGACAAGCGTCATGACGCTGGAGGTACCCAACTGGCTCCAGAGGCCGTGAAAATCGGGCTGTTTATTCATGATAGATTCTCCTTTTCACATGAAAAACGGCTGCCGTCTGTATTTCACAGGCGGCAAGCCATCAAAGGGTACTCAGTTATTCGTTGTCGCCCTGCCAGCTGCACTGGGCCAGGGCATCGCGGATGGTTTTCTCGTAGGCTTCGTGGCCATACTTGTCCACCTCGCCCTTGTCCTTGGGGCCGTGGGTCAGGCAGCCGGCGCCGCCTATGCATCCGCCCATGCAGGCCATGCCCTCAATGAAGTTCTCCTTCAGCAGGTTCTTCTGCTTTTTCAGCAGGGCCACGCGGCAGGCCTCAATGCCGTCACAGATGATGGGGTTGGCAATGAACTGGGTGTTCTCCTGTTCCTTCAGGGCCTGGACCACAGCATCGCTCAGGCCGCCGCTGCGGGCAAAGATGCGCCCGTAATAGCTGGCGTTGTCCAGGGCGGTTTCAGGCAGGGTGGTCAGGTCCAGGTCGCGGCTGTCAATCCAGGCCTGCAGCTCCTCAAAGGTCAGCACGCAGTCCACATAGGGCTTCACCTTGTCCCGCTGGGCCTCCATTTTCTTGGCGGTGCAGGGGCCAATGAAAACCACCTTGCCAGTGGGGTCGGTTTTTTTGATAAAGCGTCCCAGCTCTGCCATGGGAGAGAAATTGTGGCTGACGTGCTCCTTTAGCGCGGGGAAGGACTTCTCAATGTAGGAAACGAAGGCCGGGCAGCAGCTGGAGGTCAGGAAGCCCTTTTCGGAAAGCTCCCTGGCCTCGCTGTAGGCCACCATGTCGGCACCCAGGGCAGCCTCGATCACGGAGGAGAAGCCCAGCTCCTTTAGGGCGGAAATCACCTGACCCAGCTTCACATGCACAAACTGGCTGGAGATGGAGGGTGCTACCACAGCGTACACGCGATATTTCCCGTTGTTCTCGCTTTCGCGAATCATGCGGATGGCATCCAGCAGGAAGCTCTTGTCCTGCAGGGCGCCAAAGGGGCACTGATACACGCAGGCGCCGCAATTGATGCACTTGCTCTGGTCGATGTTTGCCACATGGTTTTCGCCCTGGGAAATGGCCTTCACCTTGCAGGCCCGCTCACAGGGGCGCACATGGGTCTGAATGGCGCTGTACGGGCACACGGAGGCACACTTGCCGCAGTTGATGCACTTGTCCGGGTCAATGTGGGCATGGTGGTTTTCATCGAAGGAGATGGCGTTTCTGGGGCAGGCAGCGGAGCACCGGTGGGCAATGCACCCGCGGCAGTCCGGCCCAACCCGGTAGCCGCTGACGGGGCACTCGTCGCAGGCAATGCCGATGGTTTCCACAATATTGGGGTTGGACTTATCTCCGCCCATGGCCAGCTTCACCCGCTCAGCCACAATGGCCCGCTCCTTGTAGATGCAGCAGCGCAGGTCGCTTTTGGGGCCGGGGGAGATCAGCTTGGGAATGTCCAGGTAGCAGTCCTGCAGGTTGCCCTCATAGGCATGGCGGGCCACCTCCCGCAGAACCTTGTATTTCAGCTTTTGCACATAGGTATCGAAAAGCAGCATTCCTCGTGTGCCTCCATTTCATTAGAAGTAGTTCAGGCGGATGTGCTTGCCCATCTTCTCCAGGCAGCCTGCCAGGTTGGCAATCAGCTGCTGCTTGATGGCAAAGTTGATGGGCAGGTCGGGGTTCTGGTGGGCAGGGTTGATGGCGCGACCAACGTAGAAGTTCACATCGGTGGCGTTTTCAAACAGCTCCTTGGCAATCAGGCTTGCGCCGTCCCGCTGGGTGAGCCAGGTGGGTGCCATTTTGGCCTGATCCAGGAAGTCCTCGGCATATTTCAGCACCTTGGCCAGGGTAATCACACCCTCGGTGGTCAGGTCAACGCCCTTGATGGTGCTGATGGGCGGCACCTCCGGGTCGTGATAGTCCAGGGAGGCGATGATGGGCTGGTTCAGGTACCGGGAAACCACACTGCTGGTGGTGCCGCCGCAGACGATTTTCGTGCCCCTCTTGCTGAAGAACAGGTTCATCATTGTTTCATCGTCTTCCTTTTTTTCAGGCGGGCCAACCACCAGGTTCACGGTGTGGCGGTTGCGCACACGGGCCACGGCGATGGTGGTATCGTCGCCGGGCTTGCCGCCGTAAAGGCGGTTGCACTCGTCAATGATAAGGCTGGCGGTGGACTTGGCGCTGTTGCCGGGCAGGTAGTTGGCCATGGCGTAATCCGCAATGGAATCCCGGCTCCAGCCAAAGTTCATGGTCATGCCCACGCCGGCCCACTCCGCGCCATCACTCATGGCAATGAACAGGTCATCCACCTCAATGGGGAAGGTGCTTTCCCAAATGGTTTTCCCGGCAATGATGCGGGTGGTCTTGGGATAGTCGAACAACTCTCCCTTGCGCAGGACGATGGTAGCAGGGTTGTCGAACTGGATGATATGAGCGGTTTCGTTGTTCAGAATCCGCAGAATGGTAAAGGTGGAATACGCCACCTGGCGGACACTGCACACTGGCAGGGTGCTGGCAATGGTGGAAACGCACTGCTCCAGGGGAATGCCGCCGGAGATCATGGTGCAGAGTATTTTGGAGGTCAGCGTGGAAAGAATGTTGGCCTTCACACCGCTGCCCAGGCCGTCTGCCAGCACCAGGGTCAAATCCTCATCGCCGCCGCCGCAAATCTCCACCTTATCGCCGCAAAGGGTCTCGCCTACATGGTTCAGGCTGATCCAGCCAGTTTCGATCCACAGGTCATTCATGGGTCATCGCATCCTTTAGTTTGGTGAGAGCGATCTTGGTCTCGGCAGTGGTTTCGCCCAGCAGGGAGGCAATCTCCTGCACGATGCGCATTTGCTTTTCAATCACCTTGTCGGTAATCTCGGCGGTCTGCTGCTTCAGCTCGGTGCCCTCCAGGCGCAGGCGCTCCTGCTCGGTCACATCGCGGATCAGGGTAATCACCACATGATACTGACGGTCGTACAGGATGGTTTCATCCACATACCGGTCATAGTCCGCCAGGTAATGCTTGCAGTTTGTGGTGTGCAGGGCCGCGTGTACCAGGCTCTGGTAGGGTTCCGGGTTCAAAATGCGTGCCACATGCTCGTGCAGGATGTCCCTGGCCTGGCGCAGGCCAAACATTTTCAGGGCGGAAGGGTTAATCTGCTGCACCACCAGATCCTCGTCCATCACGATGATGGCAGTGGGTGTGCTGTGGATAATGGTGTCGGAAAAGCTCTCGGCCTTTTCCTTCAGGAAGGGCAGGCACATCTCGATCTTCGCCTTGCCCTCCAGGATGGCAATGGCCTTGTCCCGGCAGGTGGGATAGCCGCAGCTGCCGCAGTTCAGCTCCTTTTCCGGGCTGGTCTTGCCCATTTTGAACAGCATGTCCCGTATGGCATCGCTGCCAAAGCGGGTGCGGCTGTCGCCCTCAAAGTTGTAGGTGGCGCTGATGTCCGGCTTATGCGCGTAGGCATAGGGCAGGGAGCCATTGCCGGCAAAGTTGGCAACGCGCATGGCGCCCTTCAGGCGGCGCTCTGCATGGTCGCGGATGCAAGGCCCGTTAACGCAGCTGCCCGCGCAGGCGCTCATCTCAATGAACACCTTGCCAAACTCGCTGTTTTCAATCTCGTCAAACACGCCGCGGCAGTTGTCAATGCCGTCAATGGCAATGCGGCGGTAGCCTTCTACCTTGGCAGTGGCCTTCAAAACGCCACCGGTGGAGGGATACAGCCGGGCCAGCGCGCCTTCGCTTTCCGGGTCAACGTGCTCGTAGGGCAGCTCGATGCCCTCATCGGCAAACCAGTCCGCCAGCTCGTCAAAGGTGAGCACCGCATCGGTATAGGGGCATTCGTCGCCCTCTTTTTTCTTGGCGATGCACGGGCCGATGAACACCGTGTAGGCATCCGGCTGCTGCTCCTTGATGAGCTTGCAGTGGGCCTCCATGGGGGTGAGCACCTTGGCCAGGTAGGGGAGCATGGTGGGGTAATACTTCTTAATCAGCATGTTGATGGAGGGACAGCAGCTGGAGATAATCACATGCAGCTTACCCTCCTGCATAATCCTGGCGTACGCCTCGCTGACCAGCTGGGCGCCAATGGCGGTTTCCTGCACATCGGCAAAGCCCAGCTGCATCAGCGCACTGCTGATGACCTCCAGGCTGCGAATGCGGAAGTTGGCAATAAAGGAGGGTGCCAGGCTGCACACCACCCGGCGGCCGGCGGCGATGGCGGCCTTCACCCGGAGCACATCGTTGCGCACCTGTTTGGCCTTTTGGGGGCAGGTAACATAGCAGCGCCCGCAGAGAATGCAGTCGTTATGGACAATTTCCGCCGTGTCGTTGGCAAAGGTGATGGCCTTGACCGAGCAGTTGCGGATGCACTTATAGCAGTCTGTGCAGTTGTTTTTGTTCAGGTTGAGTATTTCCTGCATTGTTGTCCTCTCCTGTATGATACGGATTGGGGCTGGCGCAATATTACGTCAGCCCCATAGGATACGAAAGCCTTACAGGCGGGGAAGCACATCCTTCTCGAAGAAGGTGCGGGTGGAATCGGGGGTCAGGGAGAAGGCCTCGCCATCGATGGTGACGCACACGCCGTTCTGGCAGTTGCCCATGCAGAACTGGCCGGCCAGCTCAATCTTGTCGCCCAGGTTGTTTTCCTTCACCAGGCTCTGCAGCTCCTCCACAATCTGGCGGGAGCCCTTCAGGTGGCAGCTGGAACCGATGCAGATGGTAATCTTCATATATCGCATTCTCCTTCGTGATTACTGGTAATCCACAACGTTGACCCAGGAGAGCAGGAACTCCCGCTCGTCAGCATTGCCCTTCACGGACTGGGATGCAGCCACAATGGGCATCCACTTCTGCACATACTGCTTGGCAGTGTCGCTCTTCCTGCAGAACAGGTCCAGGTACTTCTTGGCTGTTGCCTCATCGCCGCTGAGGCAGAACAGCAGATAGGTGCGCGCCGCATCGGCAGAGGCGTTGCCCTGGGTGGCGTGGGACCAGTCCAGAATATAGGGCGTGCCGTCCTCGGTGATGATGATGTTGGAAGGATTGAAGTCGCCATGGCAAACCTTGTTGTGCTTGGGCATGCCCTCCAGGCGGGTGTGCAGGTCGTACCGGGTGGTAGCATCCAGCTCCGTCTGGCTAATCTTGCGGTTCATCTTGTCCTTCAGCTTGTTCAGCATGGGGCAGGTCTTGCTGTGAACCTCCAGCTGCAGGTCAACCAGCAGCTCCAGGTATTTGTCCTTCTGCTCCTCGTCATCGCCGGCCTCATCCATCAGCTGGGCCAGGGTCTTGCCCTTGATGTACTCGGACACAATGGCCCACTTGCCATCCACCGTGCACACCTCCAGCACCCGGGGGATGTTCAGGCCAGTTTCCTCAATGCGGGCCTGGTTCAGCGCCTCGTTGAGCACATCGGCCTTGGAGTACTCGGCATCGAACACCTTGATGCATTTGCTGCCATCGCGGTAGACGGTCTTCTTGTTGCGGAAGGCGATTACTCGATCCAGATTCATCTTCGTTTCCTCCTTCTTAAGCCTTGCGGCCCTTGCTGTACACAGCCTTGATGGCATCGGTGCTGTCCACCACGGGCAGGTTCTTCTCGCTGGGGGTGTCCACCTCAACGAAGTGCTTGCCGTAGTAGGCGTTCAGGTACATCTGCTTGATCTCGCTCATCAGGGGATAGCGGGGGTTGGCGCCGGTGCACTGGTCGTCGAAGGCCTGCTCCACCATGCTGTCCAGGGTGGCAAGGAAGCTCTCCTCGCTGATGTTGTAATCGGCAATGGTGTCCTTGATGCCCACGCGACGCTTCAGCTCGTTCACCGCGTCAATCAGGCCCTGGAGCTTCTGTTCATCGGTGTCGCCCTTGATGCCCAGGTATTCGGCCACCTCGGCATAGCGGGCCAGAGTGTGGGGATGATCGTACTGGGAGAAGGTGCCCATCTTGGCGGGAGCCTCGGCAGCGTTGAAGCGCAGCACTTCTTCAATCATCAGGGCGTTGGCAACGCCGTGGGGCAGGTGGTGGAAGGCACCCAGCTTATGGGCCATGGAGTGGCACACACCCAGGAAAGCATTGGCGAAGGCCATGCCAGCCATGGTGGCAGCGTTTGCCATCTTTTCACGGGCCTCCACATCGGTCTGGCCGTTGTCGTAGGCACGGGGCAGATAGGTGAAGATGGTTTTGAGGGCCTTCAGAGCCAGGCCATCGGTATAGTCGGTCGCCATGACGGAGGCATAGGCTTCCAGGGCGTGGGTCACAGCATCGATACCGGAGGCAGCAGTCAGGCCGCGGGGAGCGGACATGTGGAAGTCGGTATCGATAATCGCCATGTTGGGCAGCAGCTGATAGTCAGCCAGGGGATACTTGACGCCGGTCTTTTCATCGGTAATCACGGCGAAGGGAGTCACCTCGGAGCCGGTGCCGGCAGAGGTGGGGATAGCCACAAAGTAAGCCTTTTCGCCCATCTTGGGGAAGGTGTATACACGCTTGCGGATATCGATGAAGCGCATGGCCATGTCCATGAAGTCGGCTTCAGGATGCTCGTACAGCACCCACATAATCTTGCCGGCATCCATGGCGGAGCCGCCGCCCAGGGCGATGATGGTATCGGGCTTGAAGGCGCGCATCTGGGCCGCACCCTCCATGGCGTTTGCCAGGGTGGGATCGGGCTGCACATTGAAGAAGGTAGTGTGGACAATGCCCATCTCATCCAGCTTATCAGCAATGGGCTTGGTGTAGCCGTGCTCGTACAGGAAGCTGTCGGTCACGATGAAAGCGCGCTTCTTGCCCATGACGGTCTTCAGCTCGTCCAGAGCAACGGGCAGGCAGCCCTTTTTGATATAAACCTTTTCGGGGGCACGGAACCAGAGCATATTCTCCCTTCTTTCGGCAACGGTCTTAATGTTCAGCAGGTGCTTCACGCCCACGTTTTCAGAGACGGAGTTGCCGCCCCAGGAGCCGCAGCCCAGCGTGAGGGAGGGAGCCAGCTTGAAGTTGTACAGGTCGCCGATGCCGCCGTGGGAGGAGGGGGTGTTGACCAGAATACGGCAGGTCTTCATCCGGGCGGCAAACTCCTGGAGTTTCTCCTGCTCGGTGGTCACATTCAGGTAGATGGAGGAGGTGTGACCATAGCCGCCATCCGCCACCAGGTGCTCAGCCTTGGCCAGGGCATCCTGGAAATCGGTGGCCTTGTACATGGCCAGCACGGGGGACAGCTTTTCGTGGGCGAATTCCTCGCTCAGCTCCACGCTCTCCACTTCGCCAATGAGAATCTTGGTACCGGCGGGCACGGTCACGCCAGCCAGCTCGGCAATCCTGGCAGCCTTCTGACCAACGATCTTGGCATTCAGGCCACCGTTGATGATGATGGTCTTGCGAACCTTCTCGGTTTCGGCAGGGTTCAGGAAGTAGCAGCCCCGGGCAGCAAACTCGCCCTTCACGGCCTCGTACACGCTCTCCAGCACAATCACGGACTGCTCGGAGGCGCAGATCATGCCGTTGTCGAAGGTCTTGGAGTGGATGATGGAGTTAACAGCCAGCAGCACATCGGCACTGTCGTCAATGATGGCGGGGGTGTTGCCGGCGCCAACGCCCAGGGCAGGCTTGCCGCTGGAGTAGGCCGCCTTCACCATACCGGGGCCGCCGGTAGCCAGGATGATGTCGCTCTCCTTCATCACGGTGTTGGTCAGGTCCAGGGAGGGCACGTCGATCCAGTCGATAATGCCTTCCGGCGCACCGGCAGCAACAGCCGCATCCAGCACCAGCTTGGCAGCAGCAATGGTGCAGCCCTTGGCCCGGGGATGGGGAGAGATGATAATGGCATTGCGTGTCTTCAGGGCAATCAGGCACTTGAAGATGGCAGTGGAGGTGGGGTTGGTGGTGGGGATAACGGCGGCAATAACGCCAATGGGCTCGGCAACCTTCTTGATGCCGTAGGCCTTGTCCTCTTCAATCACGCCGCAGGTCTTGGTGTCCTTGTAGGCATTGTAGATGTACTCGGCGGCGTAGTTGTTCTTAATCACCTTGTCCTCAACAACGCCCATGCCGGTTTCCTCCACAGCCATCTTGGCCAGGGGAATGCGGGCCTTGTTGGCAGCGGAGGCCGCCGCCAGGAAAATCTTATCCACCTGCTCCTGGGTATAGGTGGCGAAAAGCCTTTGGGCCTTGCGGATCCTGGCAATGGCAGCCTCCAGCTTGTCAACACTGTCAATCACAACGCGATTCTGGTCATTCATCCGTATGTCCTCCTGTTCTGGACTTCGCATTGAACCTTATTCTCCGGTTCGTTAAAAGTTTAACAAAAATAGCGACATAAAGAAATAATCAAAATGATTATCAGCCTTATCGAAATCGATAACCCCCCGGGCTACATGTACCGGCGCTTGGCGGCGCACAGGGCGGTGATGAACTGGCGGTCCAGCCCGGTCAGGCGGTAGCTGTCCCGGTAGATCAGCACGTCCTTATAGCGGCGGGTATTGTCCGGGCAGGGCTTTTCCACCAGCTGATACCTTTCCAGGATGCTGGCAGGCACCGGGGACACCCACATAAAGGTTTCGTGGTTGCGGTTCAGCAGCTCAAACTGGCTGGCCCGCTCAAACACGAAAATGCGGCGGTTGATATTGTCCGGCAGCTCCTCCTTCACCACCTTCGAAAGGGGGAGGGAAGGCACATAGGGATCCGCATGGGCCACCTCGATATAGTTCTGCAGGTCGGCATAGGTCACCTTGTCCCGGGTGGCAAGGGGGTGATCCTGGCTCATAATCAGCCGGTAGGAGAAGTCCGTCACCAGCTCGTGGGTCAGGCTTTTTTCCTCCAGCAGGGTGTTGAAATACACATCGTAGGATTCGGCATAGCGCAGGATGCCCAGCTTATAATCGTTCTCCAGCACATTTTTGATGGTGCGGTGGGAATTGGTTTCCTTATAGAAAAGCTCTGCGCCGTCCTTGGTGAGGGATTTGGAAAACTCCGCAAAGGCCTCCGCGATATAGCTGGCCCGGGGAACGGAAATGGAGAACTGCTGCTTCTTGGGCGAATCCTCCCTGTACAGCCGCTCCAGCTGGTCAATCTGGGTCAGGATGCGTTTGGCATAGTCCATAAACTGGTCGCCTGCCGGGGTCAGGCGCATGCCCTTGGCTGTCCTGTCGAAAATGGTGATGTTCAGGTCGGCCTCCAGCTCCTTGATGGAACGGCTCAGGTTGGGGATTGCCACAAACAGCGTTTCCGAGGCCTTGCTCAGCGAGCCGGCCCGAGCCACCTCATAGGCGTATTTCATGTGCATGATGTTCAACGTGGACACCCTTTCTCCTGCCAGCAGTTAGTTGCCTCAATTATAATAAAAAAAGCCTGCCGACGCAAGACAAAATTGTGCGGCCGGGCAGGGTGAAAAGCATGAGTGCATTCCTTTCGGAACATCTGTTCAAAAAGTATCATCTTTTCTGCAAAAATCAACTTGTATTTTCCCGTGGCCTGTGCTAAAATCCAAACAACAACTGAAGGACGAGGGTTCCATATGAGCTTTATACTGAATGAGAAGACCGGGTATTTCCAAAACCAGGGTGTGGACATTATGGCCTTTACCGACATTTACCCCGAGGGACACCAGAGCGGCGTGAGCATCATTATGCACGGTCAGCGCATGGCTACCAACGGCGATGTGCGCCTGGAGCAGACCCCGGGCCAGTGGCAGCCGCTGCCCAAGCCGGGCCAGCGGACGGTGAACGCGGCGGAAAACACCATCACCACCCAGCTGCACTACCCGGACATGGACAGGCATCTGCGTGGCTTCAACCCCATGCTCTACCCGGATGTGGAGCTGGACTACACCGTGGCGGTGACTGGCGAGGGCGAACAGGTGCGGGTGACAGTGAACCTGGAAAAGCCCGTGCCGGAGGATTTCCTGGGGAAGGTGTGCTTCAACCTGGAGCTGTTCCCCGGGGAGCTGTTTGGCAAACCCTGGCTGATGGACGGGCAGCAGGGCATTTTCCCCACGCAGCCCAATGGGCCGACGCTCAGCGTTCCCTCCAACTACAGCCGAACGGATATGCCGCCCTTGCCGGACAGCCACGGGCACCGGCGGGAGCTGGCAGGCGAGGGCAAGGACTACAACCCGCTGCGGGCGGATGATGTGATTGCCGCGCCCTATGCCGTGGGCCGCCGCTTCACCCTCCGGCCGGAGGAGCCGCTCCGCCGCATGACCATCGAAAGCCTGCACGGGGAGCTGAAGCTATATGACGGGCGGATGAACCACAACAACGGCTGGTTTGTCCTCAGCACGGAGATTCCCGCCGGGCGCACGGAAAAGGCAGTGGAATGGCTCATCACCCCCAGCGTGGTGGAGGGCTGGCGCTACCCGCCGGTGGTGCAGGTTTCCCAGGTGGGATACGCCCCAGCACAGCCCAAGGTGGCGGTGATTGAGCTGGATAGCCGGGAGGAGGCGCTGGCCTCCGCCTCCCTGTGGCGCATTGGCGAAAGCGGCCCGCAGGAGGTGTGCAGCGCCCAGCCGGAGGTGTGGGGCAGCTTTCTGCGGTATCGGTACCTGCGGTTTGATTTCACCCAGGTGCGCGGGCCGGGCCTGTACCAGGTGCGCTACGGCGCAAGCCAGTCCGCCGTTTTCCGCATTGGGGAGGACGTTTACGACAGGGGCGTGTGGCAGCCGGTGCTGGAGTATTTCCTGCCGGTGCAGATGTGCCATATGCGCGTGGCGGAGAAGTACCGGGTGTGGCACGGCCTGTGCCACAACGATGATGCCCGCATGGCGCCGGTGAACTACATCAACTTCGATGGCTTCATCCAGGGGCCGTCCACCCTGACCAGGTATGCCAGCGGGGAGCATGTGCCCGGCCTGAACGTGGGCGGCTGGCACGATGCGGGGGACTTTGACCTGCGGGTGGAATCCCAGGCGGGCGAAAGCTACATTCTTGCGCTGGCCTACGAGTGCTTTGGCGTGGATTACGATGCAACCACCATCGACCAGGGCCGGAAGGTGGTGGAGATTCACCAGCCCGATGGCAAGAACGACATTCTCCAGCAGATTGAGCACGGCGCCCTGTCCGTGCTGGCAGGCTGGAAAGCCCTGGGCAGGCTGTACCGGGGGATCATCTGCGGCGATCTGCGCCAGTATGTGATGCTGGGCGATGCCTCCAACATGACGGACAACACGCCCTCCGATGACGACCGCTGGGTGTTTACCGAGGACAACCCGCCCAGGGAGCTGTCCACCGCCGCCCAGCTGGCTGGCATTGCACGGGCGATGAAGGACTTCAATCCCGGCCTGGCTGCGGAGGCCCTGCAGGCCGCCCGGGAGCTGTGGCAGCGCACCCGGGTGGAGGGCGAGCACACCCGCATGGCCAAGGTGCATGCGGCGGCGGAACTGCTGCTGACCACAGGGGAGGAGGCCTTCCGCACCCACCTGCTGGCGGAAAAGGAATTCATCCTTCAGCACATGCGCCAGCTGGGGTGGATTGCCGCCCGGTGCGCGGATGCCGTGGGCGAGGCCTTTGCTGCCGCTATCCGCCAGGCCATGCCTGCCCTGCGGGATGCCCTGGAGCGCCAGAGCGCCGAAACGCCCTATGGCATACCCTACAGGCCCCATATCTGGGGCGCTGGCTGGGGCATTCAGCGGCTGGGATTTGAGTATTACTTCCTGCACCGGGCCTACCCGGATGTGTTCAGCAGGGATATGCTGTTCAGCGCACTGAACTTCATCCTGGGCTGTCACCCGGGCAGCAACACGGCCTCCTTCGCCTCCGGCGTGGGTGCAAGGTCCGCCACGGTGGCCTATGGCATGAACAGGGCGGACTTCTCCTACATTCCCGGCGGCGTGGTGTCCGGCACGGCGCTGATTCGCCCGGACTTCCCCGAGCTGCTGGAGTGGCCCTTCCTGTGGCAGCAGACGGAGTATGTGCTGGGCGGCGGATCATCACACTACATGTTCCTGGTGCTGGCGGTGCGCCAGCTGCTGGGACGATAAAGGAGGTAAATTATGAGAGCACTTTTCATTGGCGGCACGGGAACCATCAGCATGGCGATTACAAGGCAGCTGGCGCAGGACCCGGCCTGGGAGCTGTACCTGCTGAACCGGGGCACCCGCACAGAGGAGCTGCCCGCTGGCGTCAAGACCATTACGGCGGACATTAACAATGAGGCGCAGGCCTCTGCCGCCCTGGGGGACATGACCTTCGACTGCGTGTGCGATTTCATCGCCTTTGTGCCCAGCCAGCTGGAGCGGGACTACCGCCTCTTTGCCGGGCGGACGAAGCAGTTCATGTTCATCTCCTCCGCCTCGGCCTACCAGAAGCCCCTGGGGGATTACCGCATTACGGAAAGCACACCCCTTGCCAACCCCTATTGGGAGTATTCCCGCAACAAGATTGCCTGTGAGGAATACCTGCTGCGCCAGTACCGGGAAAAGGGCTTCCCCGTAACCATCATCCGTCCCAGCCACACCTATGACGAGCGGAATGTGCCCGTGGGCGTTGATGGGAACAAAAATGCCTGGCAGGTGCTCAAGCGCATGATGGAAGGCAAGCCGGTCATCATCCAGGGGGACGGAACATCCCTGTGGACGATTACCCATAATACGGACTTTGCCAAGGGGTTCACTGGCCTGATGGGCAACATCCATGCCATTGGCGAGGCCTACCACATCACCAGCGATGAAACCGTGACCTGGAACCAGGTCTACGCCATCATTGCCGATGAGCTGGGCGTGAAGCTCAACGCCTGCCATGTGGCCTCGGACTTCCTGGATGCCGCCGGGCCTTACGATTACCTGGGCAGCCTGATTGGCGACAAGGCCAACAGCGTGGTTTTCGACAACAGCAAGGTGAAGCGGGCCGTGCCTGGCTTTACCTGCACCGTGCGGGCGGATCAGGGCCTGCGGTGGGCTGTGCGCCACATGCTGAACACCCCGGAGCTGCAGCAGGAGGATGCTGCCTACGACCAGTGGTGTGACAGGGTGGTTGCCGCCATGAACAAAGCGAAGGAGGAGATTCTGCATGGTTGATATGAAGGGCCGCTGGTGCCTGATTACGGGCGCGGCACGGGGCATTGGCTATCTGACGGCGAAGATGATGGCGGAGCAGGGCGCCAACCTGATTCTCCACAGCCGTAAGCTGGAGCACACGGAAAAGGTGCTTGCAGAGGTGAAGGCCATGGGCGTGGAGGCCTGTGCCGTGGCAGCAGAGCTGAGCGACCTGGACGCCGTGAAGGCCATGCTGGCGGAGATTGACCGCCTGGGCGTGACGGTGGATGTGGTGCTGAACAACGCCGGTATGCAGATTGCCTACCGGGTGGACTACTGCAGCACCCCGGTGGAGGACTACATGGAGTCCTTCAAAATCAACACGGTGGCGCCGGCACTGATCTGCTACCACTTCCTGCCCAAGATGATGGCCCGCGGCTTTGGGCGCATTGTGAACACCACCAGCGGCATCCGGCTGGATCCCCAGCAGGCGGGCTATTCCGCCAGCAAGGCTGCCCTGGACAAGATTACCATCGACCTGGGCAGCAAGGTGCAGGGCACCAACGTGCTCATTAACCTGACGGACCCCGGCTGGTGCCGTACTGACCTGGGCGGCCCCCATGCACCCAACGACCCGGCAACCGCCATTCCCGGCATTGCGGTGGGCGCCTTTGTGGACGACGGCAAGTCCGGCAGGTACCTGAACGCACCCCACTTCACCGGCATGACCCTGGAGGCGGCTGTGGCGAAGGCAGAGGCGGAGTTTGACAGTCCCTACTAATTATATTTCAGCCAGAAACGGCATATTGTTTATTGACAAATTCCATGAACCATGGTAGCATTTTTGGTGATCGGATAAGCGGTGGAGGCTGTCGAATGGGTTCGTATACCCCCGATTCATCCAAATGGTCATGTGTATCATGCACCCTCCGTGCCAGAGGATAAAGCGACAGGAGCCGCCCGCTTTTTTCGCTTGCCCCTGTATGGAGGGTTTTTCTTATCCAAACAAGAAAGGAGCATAGCCTTGACCTCAAAGAAAATGTTTTTCGAAAAGTTCCGGGAGGCAACGGCATCGGTGCTGCCCATCACGCTGATTGTGGCGCTGATGTGCTTCACCTTTGTACCCGTGACCCCGGATCTTCTCCTGTCCTTCCTGATTGGTGCGGTGCTGCTGATTGTGGGCATGGGGCTGTTCACCATGGGCAGCGATGTGTCCATGTCCCAGATTGGCTCCCAGATGGGCGCCAAGCTCACCAAATCCCGCAACCTGCCGCTGATTCTGTCCGTCAGCTTTCTGCTGGGCGTTGCCATTACGGTGGCAGAGCCGGACCTGCAGGTGCTGGCAGCCAATGTACCCAACATCCACTCCACGGTGCTGATTGTGGTGGTTGCCGTGGGCGTGGGCCTTTTCCTGATGGTGAGCATGCTGCGCATCCTGTTCAAGGTGCCCATGAAGTGGCTGCTGTTGGGCCTGTACGCCCTGGTGTTTCTCCTGGCGACGCTGACCAACCCGGACTATCTTTCCGTGGCGTTTGATTCCGGCGGCGTGACCACCGGGCCCATGACGGTACCCTTCATCATGGCCCTGGGCGTGGGCGTTGCCTCCATCCGCAGCGATGCCAATGCGCAAACGGACTCCTTCGGCCTGGTGGCCCTGTGCTCCATTGGCCCCATTCTGGCGGTGCTGATCCTCAGCTTCATTTATCAGGATGTGCCGGAGAGCGCTGCCGCCTCTGTCATCAACACCTACGCCACCTCGGTGGACATGGGCCATGGGTACATCCGCGCCCTGCCGGAATACCTGGGCGAGGTGGTGATTGCGCTGCTGCCCATTGTGGTATTCTTCCTCATTTTCCAGTTCGTTTCCCTGAAGCTCAAGCGCCTGCCGCTGATGCGCATTCTCCTGGGCCTTTTGCTGACCTGCGCCGGGCTGGTGCTGTTCCTGACGGGGGTAAACGTGGGCTTCTCCTCCCTGGGGTTCATTCTGGGTGAGGAGCTGGCAGCCTCCCGGTGGAAATACATGCTGATACCCATTGCCATGCTTATGGGCTGGTTCATCATCAATGCGGAGCCTGCTGTCCATGTGCTGAACAAGCAGGTGGAGGAGCTGAGCGCCGGCGCCATCTCCGCCAATGCAATGCACTACAGCCTGTCCATTGCCGTGTCCGCCGCCATGGGCCTTGCCATGCTGCGGGTGCTGACGGGCATGTCCATCATGTGGCTGCTGATTCCCGGCTACGCCATTGCGCTGCTGCTGGCCTTCTTTGTGCCGCCAACCTTTACTGCCATCGCGTTCGACTCCGGCGGTGTGGCCTCCGGCCCGCTGACGGCAACCTTCATGCTGCCCTTTGCCATGGGCGCCTGTGCTGCTGTGGGCGGCAATGTGATGACCGATGCCTTCGGCCTGGTGGCCCTGGTGGCTATGATGCCGCTGATTACCGTGCAGATTATGGGCCTGATTTACGTTCTGAAGGTGAAGGGCGAGAGCAGGCAGCCCGAGCTGGCCTATGGCGAAACCGACGTGATTGAGCTGTGGGAGGTGTAACATGGAGCTGAACCTTGTCATGGCGATTGTGAACCGCGACCGCCGGGAAAACCTGGAGAATATCTGCCAGAGCCTGAAGCTGCCCATGACTGTTACCATGCTTTGCCAGGGCACAGCCACGGTGGATCACCTGTCCCTTTACGGCCTGGTGCCCACGGAAAAGGCCATGCTGTGCACCGTGGCAGACGGGGAGCAGACCCAGCGGCTTATGCGTGCCGCCCGGCTGCGGATGTTTGTGGACATTCCCGGCAACGGCATTATGCTTTCTATCCCCATCAAGAGCGTTGGAGGAGGACGAACCATGGCGTACCTGACGGAGAACAAGGCTCCCACCGGCGGCAAGCCGAAGATGGACTTTTCTCATGAATTGATTTATGTGATTCTCAACGAGGGTCATTCCGATATGGTGATGCAGGCGGCCCGCTCTGCCGGAGCCACCGGCGGCACCGTGATGGTGGGCAAGGGCACCGGCAGCAAGGACAAGGGCAAGTTCCTCGGCATTTCCCTTGCCAGCGAGAAGGATGTGGTTTTCATCGTCAGCGAGGCGGAGAAGAAGTCCGCCATCATGAAGGCCATTGTGGAGCAGGCCGGCCCGCAAACGGAGGCCGCCGCCATCTGCTTCTCCCTGCCTGTTTCCCAGGTGGAAGGCCTGCGGCGGGTGGAAGCCGAAGAAACCGAAGAATAATCAATCGACCCCGGAGCCGCATGTTGGTTCTGGGGCCTTTTTGCACAAGGAAAACCATCCGCCCAAAAATATTTTGCCGGTGACATAAAAAATGCTGTTTTCGGCTGGTACTTTCCAGGGGATTGTGGTATAATAACAAAACGAAAGGCTTTGATGGGCTGGGAGCGGTGATGCGCCCGCCCGGAGCAACTGCGATCGGACGGATATGTCCCGGCTGACAGGGGCAGCGCTGCTCTGCGGCTGCAAAATTGCCGGGCTTTCAAAAACGGATGAATAGCGACAGGCGCGGCCTGCTGCTTCGTTTTGGTTTTTTGTTATCGCAATGATGGAAAGGAGGCTTCTTGTGAAAGCAAGAACGAACAACGGCGCGCCCAGCAAGCTGCGGATTGTTTCCCTGGGCGGCGTGGACGAGATTGGCAAAAACATGACCGTCTTCGAGTATGAGGACGACATTGTTGTCATCGACTGCGGCAGCATTTTCCCCAAGGAGGATCTGCTGGGCGTTGACCTGGTGATTCCCGATGTAACCTACCTGGTGGAAAAGAAAAACAATGTCCGGGGTTACCTGTTTACCCACGGGCATGAGGATCATATCGGCGCCACGCCCTACATTCTGCGGCAGGTGCCCGCACCCCTCTATGGCACCAAGCTGACCCTGGCCCTGGTGGACATTAAGCTGAAGGAGCACCGGGTGGGCAACATTCCCATGCGGGTTGTGGAGCCCAGGGACGAGGTGCAGCTGGGCAAGTTTACCGCCAGGTTCATCCATGTGAGTCACTCCATTGCCGGCGCCTGCGCCATTGCGCTGACCTGCCCTGCCGGTACGGTGGTGGTCACCGGCGACTTTAAGGTGGACTACACCCCCATCGATGGTCAGGTGACCGACCTGGCTACCTTTGCCGAGCTGGGTGAGAAGGGGGTGCTGGCCATGCTGTGCGAATCCACCAATGTGGAGCGCCCCGGTCACACCATGAGCGAGAAGAAGATTGGTACCACCTTTGAGAAGATGTTCCGCGATGCGGAAGGCCGCGTGATTGTTGCCATGTTTGCCAGCAACATCCACCGCATGCAGATGGTGATTGACAGTGCCATCAGCTATGGGCGCCGGGTGTGCTTCATTGGCCGCAGCATGGTGAACGTGAGCCGCGTTGCCATGCAGATTGGCGAATTGCACATCCCCGAGGAGTGCATCATTGACCAGGACGACCTGGACCGCTATCCCGACCATGAGGTGCTGGTGATGACCACCGGCTCCCAGGGCGAGCCCATGGCAGGCCTGACCCGCATGGCCTATGCCGAGCACCGCAAGCTGCAAATCCGCCAGAGCGATATGGTGATTATCTCCGCCACGCCCATTCCCGGCAATGAAAAGTTCATTTCCCGGGTGATTAACCAGCTGTACCGCTGCGGCGCCCAGGTGGTGTACGAGGCCATGGCGGAGGTGCACGTTTCCGGTCACGCCAGGCAGGAGGAGCTGAAGCTGATTCATGCCCTGGTGAAGCCCCAGTACTTCATTCCCGTTCACGGCGAATACCGCATGCTGTGGCAGCATGCCGAGCTGGCTGCCAGCATGGGCATGGACGATAAGAACATTGTCATCCCCGAGATTGGTCAGGTTATAGAAATGACCAAGGACAGCCTGGCCCTGGGCGAGCAGATTCCCACTGGCGGCGTGCTGGTGGATGGCCTGGGCATTGGCGATGTGGGCAATGTTGTCCTTCGTGACCGCAAGCACCTGAGCCAGGATGGTCTCATCATCGTCTGCATGGCGATTGACAGGGACGAAGCCAAGCTGATTTCCGGCCCGGATATTATCAGCCGCGGTTTCATCTATGTGCGGGAGAATGAGGACATCATCGAAAACACCCGTGATGTGGTGCGCCAGATTCTGATGAGCAGCAACCTTTCCGGCGAGAACTGGGTTGCCATCAAGAACCGCATCAAGGACGAGCTGCACCGCTACATTTACGAGAAGATCAAGCGCAACCCCATGATCCTCCCTATCATCCTGGACATTTGATTTTTACCGGAGGAGGCGACCCGGCGGGCTGCCTCCTCCTGAATGTTTTTGGCTTTGCAAGAAAAGCATCAACCCATCCGTTTACATGTTGAAAGGCAGGTAACAGCCATGGAATACTCCGCCGCCCACCGCCTGGCAGCCGAGCTGCGCCAGAGCGAGGAATGCACCACCTATCACCGCCTGAAGGAGGAGGTTATGGGGGATGAAACCCAGGCCGCACTGATCAAGGAATATAAGAAGCTGCAGGTGCAGCTGCAGATGGCAGCCATGTCTGGCTCCCAGCCCGATGGCGAGGACATGCAGCGCTTTTCCGGCATATCCTCCCTGCTGTTCAGCAAGCCGGAGGTCAGCCAGTATCTCCTGGCGGAAATGCGCCTCCAGCAGGCCCTGGCGGACATCTTCAAAATCATTACCGATGCCGCCGGCCTGGACATGGAGCTGCCTGTGTAAGCCACGGCAGGGACGCTGTCCCTGACAATCCCGCCAGAGGCTCTGCCTCTGGACTTCGCTTAAGGGATTCCATCCCTTAAGAATCCCG
>CAYLIC010000033.1:0-14701 GCA_964383815.1 uncultured Faecalibacterium sp.
TCGCCGGCCTGATAGGCGGCATAGATGGCGGTGTCGTCGGCGGACAGCATGAAGGTGATGGTGTTCAGCTTCACGTTGTCAGCATCGTAGAAGTTGGGGTTCTTGGCGTAGGTCATGGATTCGTTGTGCTTCCACTCGGTGCAGACGAAGGCGCCGTTGGACACGAAGCCAGCTTCCTTGCACCAGGCTTCGGGGTTGGTGCCGTCCACATTGGCAGCCTCGATGGCAGCCTTGGGCACGGGGAAGAAGGTGGGGAAGGCAGCCAGGTCCAGCATGTAGGCGCAGGGAGCGCTCAGCTCAACGGTCAGGGTCTTGCCATCCTCGGAGGCGGTCACGGCCAGCTCACCCTCGCCGTAGCCCTTGATGCCGGAGAACATGTAGGCATAGTCGGCGCCGGTCTCGGCAGCGGCAGCGCGCTTCCAGGCATATTCAAAGTCGGCAGCGGTCAGGTCGGAGCCATCGGACCACTTCAGGCCGTCCTTCAGGGTGAAGGTGTACACCAGGCCGTCGTCGCTCACGGTGTAGCCCTCAGCGCAGGCGGGCACGGTGTTGCCGGTAGCATCGTAGGTGTACAGGCCGGCAAAGCTCAGGGCAGCCAGGCAGGCGCCGTCCACAGAGGAGTTCAGCGCAGGATCCAGGTGGTCAGGCTCGGAGGAAATGTTCACAGCCAGGGTGTCCTTGTCGCCATTGGTGGCGTACTGGAAGAACTTGGTCTGGAACAGGTTGGCATAGATGCCTTCCACAGCGGACTTCTGCATGTACAGGTCGTTGTAGTAGTACAGCGGAATCACAGCGTAGGTCTGCATCAGCATGTCCTCAGCCTTATGCATGAGGGCCTCGCGCTCCACAAAGTCGGTCGCAGCCTTAATCTCGGCGATCAGCTCGTTGT
This sequence comes from uncultured Faecalibacterium sp., assembly GCA_964383815.1. Classification (GTDB taxonomy): domain Bacteria; phylum Bacillota; class Clostridia; order Christensenellales; family Aristaeellaceae; genus UBA11524. The sequence goes on from CAYLIC010000033.1 coordinate 890, forward strand.
ACTCGTCCCACTTGGGCTCGGAGCCTTCGTCAGCGATGGCAGCGGTGCAGGTCATGATCATCATCATGGCCAGCACAAGAGCAAGCAGCTTTTTCATCTTGGTTTCCTCCTGGTTTTATATTTCCAAAGGCGTTGGGCCTTCAGAGTCAGTAATGGGGGTTCCAGCAGGCAATGGCGTGCCCGGGTGCAGTTTCCTGCAGGGAGGGACACTCGCTGGCGCACTGCTCCGTTGCATAGCGGCAGCGGGTGCGGAAGGGGCAGCCGGTGGGCATGTGCAAGGGGCTGGGCACATCACCCTCCAGCGGGATGCGTTGGCGGGTTTTCGCCACATCGGGGTCCGGGATGGGAATGGCGGAAATGAGGCTCTGGGTGTAGGGATGCTGGGGATTGTTGATAATCTCATCCCCAGGGCCAATCTCCACAATGCGGCCCAGATACATCACCGCAATGCGGCGGGAGATGTGCTGCACCACCAGCAAATCGTGGGCGATAAACAGGTAGGCAATGCCCAGCTTGCTCTGCAGCTCCTCAAAGGTGTTAATCACCTGGGCCTGAATGGAAACGTCCAGTGCGGACACCGGCTCGTCGCAGACGATGAACCTGGGGTTCACAGCCAGTGCCCTTGCAATGCCAATGCGCTGGCGCTGCCCGCCGGAAAACTCGTGGGCATAGCGGCGCGCATGGTCGGAGTTCAGGCCCACCAGGTTCAGCAGCTCGGCAATGCGCTCGTCCCGCTCGTGCTTTGATTTGCACAGGTGGTGAATGTCCAGGGGCTCGCCCACAATGTCGCTGACCGTCATGCGGGGGTTCAGGGAGGAATAGGGATCCTGGAACACTATCTGCATATCCTTGCGGAACTCGTGAACGTTCTTGGGGGTGATTTTCCTTCCCTCGTAAATCACCTCGCCGCTGGTGGGCTTATACAGGTGCAGAATGCTGCGGCCCACGGTGGTCTTGCCGCAGCCGCTCTCGCCCACCAGGCCAAGGGTTTCGCCGGCATCAATGTCGAAGGAAACGCCATCCACGGCCTTCAGGGGAATGGAGCCAAACCAGCCGTTCTTCACCGGGAAATACTGCTTGAGATCCTTCACCTGCAACAGATGCTCACTCATTGGTGCTTCCCTCCTTGGCGGCTTCATCGTAGACCTGCTTCACATTCATCCAGCAGGAGGCAATGTGGCTGTCGTTCACCCGGACCTCCTCCGGCAGCTCGCTGAGGCAAATCTTCATGCAGCGGTCGCAGCGGGAGGCAAAGGCACAGCCCTTGGGCATGTTGGTCAAATCCACGGGGGAGCCGGCAATGGGCTCCAGCCTGGCATGGTTGGTATCCAGCTTGGGGATGGAGCGCAGCAGGCCCTTGGTATACTCGTGCCGGGGGTTATAGAAGATTTCGTCCACGGTACCCCGCTCGCACACACGGCCCGCATACATAACGATGATCTCATCGCACATGTCGGCAATAACGCCCAAGTCGTGGGTGATCATGATGATGGCCATGCCCAGCTTCTTCTGCAGGTCCTTCATCAGCTCCAGAATCTGTGCCTGGATGGTCACGTCCAGGGCGGTGGTGGGCTCATCGGCAATGAGGATGTCCGGCTCGCAGGCCAGGGCCATGGCAATCATCACGCGCTGGCGCATGCCGCCGGACAGCTCATGGGGGTACTGCTTCAGCCGCTTTTCCGGCTCGTTCACGCCCACCAGCTGGAGCATCTCCAGCGCACGCCCGTTGGCCTGCCTGCGGTTGCGGCCGGTGTGCAGCATAATGGCCTCCCGCAGCTGGCTGCCAATGGTGAAGGTGGGGTTCAGGCTGGTCATGGGATCCTGGAAGATGATGCTCACCCGCTTGCCGCGGAACTGGCGCATCTGCTTCTCGGTGTAGTTGACAATGTTCTCGCCATTGTAGAGAATTTCGCCGCCGGTAATCCTGCCGGGCTCCACCAGAATGCGCATGATGGAGTAGGCGGTCACGCTCTTGCCGGATCCGCTCTCGCCCACAATGCCCAGCACCTTGCCGTGATCCAGGTTGAAGGAAATACCATTAACGGCGCGAACCTCGCCGGCATCCACATCAAAGGTGGTGGACAGGTTTTTCACCTGCAGCAGTGGCATATTGCTCATTTCGCCTTACCTCCTCAGCTTGGGGTCGAATGCGTCGCGCAGACCGTCGCCCAGCAGGTTAAAGCTCAGCACGATGAGGCAGATAGCAACCGCGGGGAAAATCATCTTCCAGGGGTAGAGCTGCATGCCGCCGCGGGCCGCATTGGCCAGGGAGCCCAGAGAGGGCATGGGCGCCTGCACGCCCAGGCCGATGAAGCTGAGGAAGCTCTCGGTAAAGATGGCGGAGGGCACCTGCAGCGCCACGGAAATGATGATGACGCTCATGCAGTTGGGCAGGATGTGCTTGCGGATGATGCGCCCGGAGCCTGCGCCCATGGTTTTGGCGGCAAGCACATACTCGTTGTTCTTAATGGAGAGAATCTGGCCGCGAACCAGGCGGGCCATGCCAACCCAGTACAGGAGGCCAAACACCACAAACAGGCTGATCATGTTGTTGCCAATCTTGGCAAGCGCCGTGCCCTGAATCAGCGGGCCAATGGTCTGCCCCATCACCACGCTGAGGAGGATAACCATCAGCGTATCGGGCAGGGAGTAGATGATGTCCACAATGCGCATCATCACCAGGTCAACCTTCCCGCCGAAGTAACCCGATATGGAGCCGTACAGCAGGCCAATCACCAGCACAATCAGGCTGGCAAACAGGCCCACCAGCAGGCTGACCCTGGCGCCGTATACCACGCGGATGAAGTAATCGCGGCAAAGCTCATCGGTGCCGAAGATATGGGGGAAGATCTCCGCGCCCTGCTCAATGGCCTGCTGCTCCATCTTGGAGTATTCAAAGGGTGCCAGGTTTTTGGCGGTCTTGTCGCGCTTGCCATCCACGGTAACCATTTCGGAGTAGCTGTAGGGGTACACCATGGGCACCACCACAATCATCAGCACCATCACAATCAGCACAATGATGCTGGCCACAGCCAGGGGGTTCTTCATCAGCTTGCGCATACCATCACGGAAGAAGGTGGTGGACTCGCGCATGGTTTCATGCTGCTGCTTTTCCTCATCCGTGGCGGGAGAGAACTTCTGCAGGTCAATCTGCATGCTGAGGAAATGCTTCCGGGGAAGCATATCGTCCTTAAACTCGTGATTCATGAAATGCTTCCTCCTTATTCCAGCGAGATGCGGGGGTCAACCAGCTTGTACACCAGGTCGCTGATAAGGGTGGCAAGCACCATCAGCACCGCCAGGAAAATGGTGGTTGCCATAATCAGCGGATAATCCTGGTTGCCAATGGACTTAACAAACTGCGTGCCCAGGCCGCCGATGGTGAACACGGTTTCCACCACCATGGAGCCGGTGAGGATGTAAGCCGTCATGGGGCCAACATAGGTGATTACGGGAATCAGGCCATTGCGCAGCGCATGCTTGAAAATCACCAGGCTGCCGCGCACGCCCTTGGCCCGGGCGGTGCGGATGTAGTCCTGGCCCAGCACGTCCAGCATGCTGGACTTGGTCAGCCGGGTAATGTAGGCCATGGGGTTCATGGCCAGGGCAATCACCGGCAGGATGTAGTTGGGGTTAGCCGGGTTCCACACGCCAATCCACTTCAGCTGCAGGCAGAAGATAAGCAGCAGGAAGGTTGCCAGAACAAAGTTGGGCACGGACACCAGCAGGGTGGTGAAGAAGATAATGATGCGGTCCAGCCACTTGCCCCTGTTCAGCGCGGCAAGGCAGCCCAGCACCAGGCCAAACACCACGGCAATGCCCGCCGCCATCAGCCCCAGCCTGGCAGACACGCCAAAGCTCTCGAAAATAATATCGCTGATTTCCCGGTTGGTCTTGGTGGAAACGCCCAAATCCCCATGGAGCAGGTTGACGATATAGTTGATAAACTGCTCGCCCCGGGGCTTATCCAAACCAAAGCGCTTTTCCAGCATCGCCATGGTGGCGGGATCCTTGGCCTTCTCACTGGCAAAGGGGCCGCCAGGGATTGCGTTCATCGCGAAGAATGTGATAGCCGCGATGATCAGCACGGTTAACACGGCAAGCAAGATACGCTTGACTGCATACTTGAGCATTCCAAAGCTCCTCTCTCCGCCGGAACCTCCGGCATACTAACAGGCAGCACACCTGCTGTATGCTGGCTATTTTACTCCATTATCCATGAAAATGCAATCCGCCGCCGGGAAAAATGCACAAAAATACAGAAGAAAAACAACTATTCTTACATAATCATCCTTTTTCATTCGGATAAAGCCGTGCTGATGTGCGCAGGCAGGCTGTATCCGCCGTATTCTCCGCTGAAATCCCCAGGAAAAAATGCAGGAATGATTCTGAATCATTCATTTTCATGCTTACATGCGGTGTCTGCCCACAGGCACAAAAAATCCGGACGAATATTCGTCCGGACGTTGGTGCGGGAAACAGGACTTGAACCTGCATGAAGAAAGCCCTCACTAGAACCTGAATCTAGCGCGTCTGCCAATTCCGCCATTCCCGCAGAAAAGAGTGTGGGCAGGGGTGGATTCGAACCACCGAAGCGTGTAGCGGCAGATTTACAGTCTGCTCCCTTTGGCCACTCGGGAACCTACCCATATGAAGTTGAGTTCTCCATTGTCCAAGGAGAATGGAGCTGGCGATGGGACTCGAACCCGCAACCTGCTGATTACAAATCAGCTGCTCTGCCAATTGAGCTACGCCAGCACGAAGCTCGCTCTTGGTACAAGTCCTTTGGGGAAAGTGGCGACCCGGAAGGGGCTCGAACCCTCGACCTCCAACGTGACAGGCTGGCGCTCTAACCAACTGAGCTACCGGGCCACTTGCAAAAATGGGCCTTCAGGGACTTGAACCCGGGACCAACCGGTTATGAGCCGGCCGCTCTAACCAACTGAGCTAAAGGCCCGTGCCATGAATCAGGAGAAAATGGTGACTCCTAGGGGATTCGAACCCCTGTAGCCGCCGTGAAAGGGCGGTGTCTTAACCGCTTGACCAAGGAGCCACGCTATTGAGGTGAGGTCTGGTCGGGGTGAAGGGATTCGAACCCCCGGCCCCATGCTCCCAAAGCACGTGCGCTACCAGACTGCGCTACACCCCGGTTTTTCATCCCCCATGGTTACTTCCCGCAGGCGACGAAACATATGATACACGATTTTTTCCCTTTTGTCAACACCCTTTTTGAAATCTTTTCGTTTCCTTCGTTTTCTTACAGCACAATCTGCCCGGGCCGGTAGCCGTCTGGCAGCTCTTCCTCCTGCAGGAAGGTAAAGCGCTCGTCCTGCAAGGTGGGCAGAAAGGCCCAGCAGGGCAGGGTGTCGAACTCGCATCCATAGCTGCTCTGGCCAAACCAGCCACCCTCCTGGGCCTTCAGGTGCAGGTCCCGGGCAAACTTGGTGCGGTTGCAGCAGTCGTGCACGGCAATGGGCCAGCCTTCCTCCCCGGCCTGCTTCATCAGGCGCAGGGTCAGGTCACGGCTCCAGATGGGGGAAAGGTATCCCAGGCGGGTCATGTACATGGGCTCGCCCTCGTAATTGCCAATGTTGTTGGCGTTCAGGTGCAGCTCCGCACAGTTCATAAAGTCCAGGCCCGTTGCCAGTATGCGCGCCTTCTTCTGCCTGAACTGCTCAAAGAAGTCCGGGGTCATGGGGGTTTCGATGCCCACCTTGCGGATGTACTTCTTTGCCGTTGCCATGCTGTCAATCACCTTGTCCGCGCAGTTGCTGGCGCCCAGGTTGAAGCGCAGCTCGTCCAGGCCGGCCTCGCCCAGGGCCCGGAGATTTTCCTCCGTGCACAGGGTGCCGTTGGTGTACATGTGCTGGTGCACGCCAGCCTCATGGAAAAGGCGGATGATGCCATAGTACTTCTCAATCTCCATGAACGGCTCAAGATACACATAGGCAATGCCCGTGGGCTTTTTGTGCATGGACAGCAGCAGCGGAATATCCTCCTCGCAGAACTTCGTGCCGCCAATCTCCCACAGCCCGTCGCCAATGGGCGGCTGGCAGTGCAGCTCGCCGTAATTATAGCAGAAGGGACACTGAATGTTGCACCTGTTGGTCTTGCGGATGGCGCTGAGGCCGGTGCCCAGCAGGCAGGAGCGGCACCCGCCGGGGAATTTCTCATCCGGGCCCACATAACTGGTACGGCCTTCCAGGCTCTTCAGGCCGGGAATCTCCGCCAGCGCGGCCTTCCGCCTGGCCTCCACGGCACGCTCAATCTGCGCCAGCACCGCATAGGCAATCTCCTGCTGGCGCGGCATCAGGCCTTCCTCCTCCGGCAAAGCCGCGAAAAACTCAAACCAGGTCAGCGCGTCCTTCTTGGATATGTACATGGGGAAAACCTCCTCTTCTTCCCGCCCATCATATCACAAGAGGGTTTTTCGCGCAACAGGTGACGGGCAGGCAAAAACGTGCTATAATGAGCGCAACGGAATGAAGGAGGTCGCCGTCATGAATGTTTCTGCCCACAGGGCCTTTTCCCTCTTGCGCTCCCTGGCCTACGAGCGGGTCAGCTGCTCGCCGGCTGAAAGGCAGGCCGCCCAGCGCCTGCTGGAGGAAGCCCAGTCCGCCGGCCTGGAGGCCCGCATGGAGGCGTTTGCCGTACCCTGCGGCAGGGTGAGCCACGCCAGGCTGGTGGTAACCCAGCCGTTTGCCAGAGAATATCAGGTAACAGGGTACGAGCGCGCTGCCTCCACCCCGGCAGGCGGCCTTGACCTGCCCTTCTACTATGCAGAAAGCCTGCTGCCCGTGCATCTGGAGCAGGTGAAGGGCAAGGCGGTGCTCATCAACGGTCGCCTGCGCCGGGCGGATTATGAAAAGCTGCAAAAGGCCGGTGCCGCCGCCATACTGACCTTCTCCGGCTCCACCATCGACAGGCCCGGCGAAACGGACTGCGACATCCGCAAGCTCCGGGAGACCCTCACCGAGCCCTTTGGCGACTGCATCGCCCTGAACCTGCGCGCTGCCGATGCGGCGGAAATGGTGCGCCGCGGCGCCCAACAGCTGCACATTGAGCTGCAAGGCGAAAAGTACGACGGCACCAGCCAGAACGTGTGCGCGGTGATTCCCGGCAGGGAAAAGCCGGAGGAAATCATCTCCTTCGGCGCCCATTACGACAGCGTGTATTTCTCCACCGGCGTGTATGACAACATGTCCGGCAGTGTGATTATCATGGAGCTGGCCCGCTATTTTGCCGCCAACCCGCCTAGGCGCACCATGAGGTTCAACTGGTTTGGCTCCGAGGAGCAAGGCCTTTTGGGCTCCAAGGCCTGGACAGCCGCCCACGCAGACGAGCTGGACAAGCATGTGCTGATGGTGAATATCGACGTGGCTGCTGCCACCCTGGGGCAAAACGCCGCGCCCGTGCTGGGCACCCAGGCCGCAGCAGACTATGTGGATGGCCTCATGCGGGAGCTGGGCGTGGCCTGCAAAACCAGGCTGGACATCTACTCCAGCGACTGCATTCCCTTTGCGGACAAGGGTGTGCCCGCTGTGAACCTGTGCCGCTTCGGCACCCCCGGTGCAGGCTACATTCACGACAGGCACGACAGCCTGAAAAGCCATTACCTGGACGAGAAATCCCTAGACATCACCCTGCAGCAGGCTCTTTTCCTGGCCCGGCGGGTGGATGGCGCCGCCGCCTTCCCCATTGAGCGGAAGATTGCCCAGGAAATCAAGGACAAGGTGGACGAGTATCTGTTCAGAAAGGAGCCGAAGCATGATTAACCATTGCAAGCGTGTGCTGGCGATTCTGGCGCTGATCAGCGCGGCGGTGTTCGTGCTCTCCGTGGTGGTGTTGACCATTGCCGGGCAGCTGGTGGAGCAATCCGGCTGGGTGTTTGGCTCCCTGAGCGTTTTCCTGGCCCTGGGGCTGACGGTGCTGCTCATCAACTGGCTGCAGAAGCAGTTTGCCCGCCGCCAGGAGCAGGACAAGTGATTACCGGGCGCTTCGCCCCAACCCCCAGCGGGCAGCTCCACCTGGGCAATGTGCTGTGCGCCATGCTGGCCTACCTGTCCGCCAGGAGCAGCGGCGGGCGCTTCCTGCTCCGCATTGAAGACCTGGACGCGCCCCGCTGCCCGCGCCCCCTGGCGGAACAGTGTATCGCCGGCCTGGCATGGCTGGGCTTCACCTGGGACGGGGAACCCCTGTGGCAAAGCCAGCGCAGCGCCGTTTACCAGCACTATCTGGATGAGCTGGCAAGCCAGGGGCGCATCTACCCCTGTTTCTGCACCCGGGCCCAGCTGCAGGCCAGCCAGGCGCCCAACCTGGGTGACACCCAATGGGTGTACAACAGGGCCTGTGCCAGCCTGTCGCCCGCCCAGGCGGCAGCGCTTGCCGCCCATCGCGCGCCTGCCCTGCGGCTCCGGGTGCCCAATGAGGATGTGCGCTTTACCGATGGACTTTTCGGCCCGCAATGCGAAAACCTGGAGCGGGACTGCGGAGATTTCATCCTCCGCCGGTCAGACGGGCTGTTCGGCTACCAGCTGGCTGTGGTGGTGGATGATGCACTTTCCGGGGTGAATGAAGTGGTGCGGGGCAGGGACATTCTCACCGCCACACCCAGGCAGATTTTCCTCCAGCAGTGCCTGGGGTTCCCCACGCCCCAATACATCCACATGCCGCTGCTGCTGGACAGCCTAGGCCGCCGCCTGGCCAAGCGGGACAGGGACATCAGCCTGGCTGCCCTCAGCCGCATCTTCCGCCCGGAGGATATTCTGGGCATGCTGGCAGAATGCATCGGCATCCTGCCGGAGGCCCGGCCCACAAGCCTGGAGGCGCTGATCCCCCATTTCCAGTGGAGCAAAATCAGGCAGGAGGACGTTTGCCTGCCGGAAAGGCTGACCCATGCATGAACACCCACCCTGCCGCTGCCTGCTGAAGGACAGCGGTCAGCAGGATATGGCCCGGCTGGTGGCGGACTACATCTCCACCCTGCCGGAGGAAACCCGCGTGCCCCGGGAGGTGTACCAGCACCGCCTGGCCCAGTGCCAGCAGTGCCAGGCCCTGCACAGCGGCACCTGCGCCCGCTGCGGCTGCTATGTGGAGGCCCGGGCCGCCAAGCGCAGCCTGGCCTGCCCGGATGTGCCGCCCCGGTGGCAGGCGGAATAATGTCCGGCCTGTCGTGGTATGTCCACGCGGGCTGTGCTACCCTGTCAGTGTAACCATGTGAAATGCGCGCCTGAACCGCCAGGCGCGTTTTTGCATGCAAAAAAAGTGAGGTGACAGGAATGATTCAAACGATTCTGACCTTCGATGCAGAATTGACCCAGGGCGTGCGGCAGCGCATCCTTCGCCCGGCCCTGCTGACCCACGACAGCCAGGCCCACCAGCTGTGCATCCGCTGCACGGAAAACGGTCAGCCTGCCCGGCTGGATGGCGCCGCCGTAACCGGGTATTTCATCCGGCAGGATGGCAGCACGGTTCCCTTCCAGGGTCAGGCCGCAGGCAGCCAGGCCACATGCACCCTGCCTGCCGATTGCTATGCCAGCGCCGGGCCCTTCAGCCTGGTGGTGAAGCTGAACCAGGGCGACACGGTAAACACCATTCTCTGGGCCGTTGGCGAGGTTTCCGCCAGCCGCACAGACACCCTGGCGGACAGCCAGCGGCTGCTGCCTTCCCTAGCGGAGCTGCTGGAGCAGGTTGCCGCCATGGAGGCCGCCACCGCTGCCGCCGAGGCGTTTGCAGGCCTGACCGCCCAGGCCACCACCCTGGCGGCAGGCAGCAGCGCCACCGCCAGCTATGCCAGTGGTGTGCTGACCATCGGCATTCCCGCCGGCCCGCAAGGCCCCAGGGGTGACAGGGGCGACACCGGCCCGCAAGGCCCCAGGGGCGACAGGGGCGACACCGGCCCGCAAGGCCCCAGGGGCGACGCAGGCCCGTCCACCAGCGTCAACGGCATTTCCCCTGTGGCAGGCAATGTGTCCATCACCGGTGCGGATATACCCGCCGGCGGCGGGGACAGCGCCAGCCTGCAGGAGGTCCTGTCCGGAAAGGCCAGCGCCGCCATGCTGGGCTGCACCGCCAACAGGTTTGCCTTTGCCGGGACGGAAGGCATCACCATCGAGCGTTCTGCCGATGGCGGCGCCACCTGGACGGCAGAAGGTACCGATGAGGAAAAGGTTGCGCTGGTCAGCGGCGTTGGCGCGTCCCTGGCCCTGGGCGGCGGTGCGGCCCGCCTGCGGGTTACCCTGAACGGGGCGAGCATGGGCGTTCAGGCCACCCTGCACAGGCTGCTGATAAACACCTCTGCCCCGGGCGGCACCCTGACCCTTGAGGCTCAGCGTGGCGAGGCCTTCACCCCTCTGGGCACCTGCCCGCTGGGTGGCTGGTGCAGCATTCCCTGTCAGGAGGCCTTTGGGCAGGAAACCGCCGCCCTGCGGCTGACCTTCAGCCTGCCGGAGGCCGGCGAAGGCGCCGCCCTGCTGGATGTGCTGGGCATTGGCGATATGCCCCAGGCAGCGCCTTCCCCCATGGCGGCAGCCGGGCACCTGTACACCTGGGACGGGCAGCAAAACGCCGCCTTTCCCGGCAGCGTAACCGCCGCCAGGCTCATTGGCGGCCTGGACATAACCGCCGAAGAGCTGGCGGCTGTGCTGGTATGATATTGGAGGTGAGAGCATGACCATCAAGGAGATAATTAACCAGATGTGGACAGCCATCAAGGCCCGCTTCTCCACGGCAACAAACCTGGTGAACGGCAGCGCTGTCGGTTCCCTGCGCACATCCTTCGCCCGGGCGGAGGACGAGAGCTACACCATGGGCGTGTTTTCCTTTGCCGAGGGAAGGGATTGCATGGCCAGGGACGCCTTCAGCCATGCAGAGGGTGAAGGCACCATTGCCCACGCCCATCAGCATGTGCAGGGCAGGTACAATGTGGAGGATCCCTACTCCAAGTACTTCCACATTGTTGGCGGTGGCGACAGCAAGGATGCCCGCAGCAACCTTTACACCCTGGACAAGGAGGGCAACGGCTGGTTCAAGGGCAATGTGTACATCGGCGGCACCGATATGGACGACCTTCCTGCCGTAAAAACCTGTGCCACCCTGGATGTTTACAACAACCTGGCTGTGGGCATGTGGTGCTCTGCCATCGGGCGCAATCAGCTCATCTGTGGCAACGGCAACGCGCCGGACACGGAGAACAAGTATGCCTTCATCGTCGGTGCCGGGGACGATGACAGCCCGCAGAACGGCGTCACCGTTGACCGCCGCGGCAACGTATGGCTCCTGAACAACCTGTATGTGGGCACGAACAGCAACGGCGCCAGCCAGGATGCGTGCCAGTTCAACCTGCGCGATTTCTGGTGGGACACGACGCAGGCCCTGAAGGACATGAGCTCCAGCCTCGCAAGCCTCAACGACAGCGTCCGCGACCTTACGACGCGCCTGGAGGGACTGGAGAGCCAGGCCCGGCAGTAACGGGCCTCACTCCGCCACGTTCTGCGGCGGATGGGGCAGGCGCAGGCCCGGCGCCGCCCAGCGCACCGCATTGGTGATGATTTTCTGAATCTCCGGCATGCGGTACACCGGTGCCTCCTCGTGGCCCGGCTGGAAGTAAAACACCTTGCCCAGCCCCCTTGAGAAGGTCACCCCGCTGCGGAACACCTGCCCGCCTGCAAACCAGGCCAGAAACACAATGTCATCCGGCCTGGGAATGTCAAAGGGCTCGCCGTACATTTCCTCCTGCGGAATGTCAATGCAGGGCGGCACGCCCTTGGCGATGGGGTGCCCGGGGCACACGCACCACAGCTTTTCCCTGTCCCCATGCCGCCAGTGCAGGGTCATGCTGGTGCCCAGCAGGCGGCGGAAAACCGGGCTGTAGTGGGCGGAGTGCAGGCCAATCAGCCCCATGCCGGACAGCACGGCCTCCTGCACCAGGGCGGCCGTTTCCCCGGTTATTTCCTCCTGCCTGGCGTGGCTCCACCAGATCAGCACATCCGTGGCATCCAGCAGCTCCCGGGTGATGCCCTGGTGGGGCATGTCCAGGGTGACGCAGGTTACCTCCATGTCCGCCTCCTGCCGGAGAAACGCCGCCAGGCACCCGTGGATGCCCTCCGGGTACACGGCATGGATGGACGGCAGCTCCCGCTCGTGGACAAATTCGTTCCAAATGGTTACCCGCAGCTTGCTCATGGGCACACCTTCCCCTTCAGCCAGGTGATGGAATCCTCAATGGCCTTCGCGTAGGAAGGCACGCCAAAATGCTCAATGGTCATGATGCCGCTGTAGTGCTCCCTGTCCAGGCCCGCCAGCAGCCTTTCCATGGGGATGTGCCCATGGCCCACGGCGCAGGGGTACATCACCTGGCCTGTCACGGCGGTTTTGGGCTCGCCTGTGGGCGTAACCTCCGGGGAAAGCTGCGGCAGGAAGCGATCCTTCAGGTGCACATGGCGTATCCGCCCCCGGAAGCGCTCCTGGGCCAGCAGCACATCCTCCCCGGAGAAAAGGAAGTTGCCTGCCTCCAGGGTCACCTGCAGCGCCGGCGCCGCCTGCAGAAAGCCTTCCATGCCAGCCATGGTGGCAATGGGGCTGCGGCTGTCGTCAAAGCACTCGATGGTGGGTGTCATGCCTTGCCCGGCAGCGGCCTCCGCCATGGCGCAGGTGGCCTCCTGCATGCGGGAAACCTCCGCCCCGGTACCCTCCTCCAGAAAGCCCGGCACCAGCATCACCCGCCTGCAGCCCAGCAGCGCCGCCTGCCGCAGCAGAAGGTCGTCCGCGCCCGGCAGCGGGCCGGGCCTTTGCCAGTTGTAAAACCCGCACAGGTTGGAAGGCTGCAGCCCGCAGGCCTCCAGCATCCGTCCAAACCGGCGGATGTCCCCGTCCCGGGCGCCCACATCGTCCCTGTCCAGCTCCACATAGCGTATGCCCCACGCCCGAACGGCCTCCAGCATGCGCTCCACCGGCCAGCCCTTTTCGCCGGCTGCCTGCACCACATGATGATAAAACACGCCATAACCCAGCATATTCTTCACGCTCCATTCTGCAGCCAGTATACCACACATCGCCAGCGCAAACAAGGGCGAAGGCCGCGCGCCGCATCCCCGTCCCCTGAGCGGCTGGGTATTCCTGCGGAAAAATGTATAGGGTTGGATGGATTATGCAGGAAATGTGTGATGGTAACGGTTTCCTGTGGTGTGTGTTGCATATTTATGCGTTGCCGATTATGCGACGATTCGGAAGATTTGGTTAACAAGCTGTTAACGAAAACGTTTTTCATGTCACTTTGGTTTGCTGTGTAACTTATTATTTTGGTATTCTCGCTAGTTTTTGGATTCCGCTGCTGAATTTTTTTGAAACTTTCTTTGATTTTATGCACTTTTGCACTTGATTTTTTTTTTTTCTGTTATCATGTCCTATGGCGCAGGAAAACCTCACTTCCCCAGCCTATTACAGCCAGCAATGGCAGATAAAAGGAGCAATGGTTACATGAAAAAGAAACTTCTCGCCGCAGTGGCGCTTGCATTGTTACTTGTGGCGCTTTGCATTTGCAGTGCTTTGGCAGATCCGGCATGGGTGAAGGAGCCTTGCCCGGGCGATGCCAACGGTATCCACAATATCGACACCTGGCTGAAAAAACCTGCCACCTGCACGGAGGACGGCTATTATACCCGCACCTGTATGCGGTGTGGGCAGGTTTGGCAGGAAGTTTTGGGCCCCGATCCCGCCAAGGGTCACAACATGGTGGACAACAGCACTGCTGCCACCTGCACCGCTGAAGGCTGGAGCGGCAAGAAGTGCTCCGTCTGCGGCGCAACGGAAGGT
>CAYLIC010000033.1:14801-26983 GCA_964383815.1 uncultured Faecalibacterium sp.
CACCGCTGAAGGCTGGAGCGGCAAGAAGTGCTCCGTCTGCGGCGCAACGGAAGGTCAGACCATTGCCGCCAAGGGTCACAGCATGGTGGACAACAGCACCGCTGCCACCTGCACCGCTGAAGGCTGGAGCGGCAAGAAGTGCTCCGTCTGCGGCGCAACGGAAGGTGCAGTTGTGCCCGCCAAGGGTCACACCATGGTGGACAACAGCACCGCTGCCACCTGCACCAAAGACGGCTGGAGCGGCAAGAAGTGCTCCGTCTGCGGCGCAACGGAAGGTGCAGTTGTGCCCGCCAAGGGTCACACCATGGTGGACAACAGCACCGCTGCCACCTGCACCAAAGACGGCTGGAGCGGCAAGAAGTGCTCCGTCTGCGGCGTGACGGAAGGTCAGGCTGTTGCCGCCAAGGGTCACAGCATGGTGGACAACAGCACTGCTGCCACCTGCACCAAAGACGGCTGGAGCGGCAAGAAGTGCTCCGTCTGCAGCGCAACGGAAGGTGCAGTTGTGCCCGCCAAGGGTCACACCATGGTGGACAACAGCACCGCTGCCACCTGCACCAAAGACGGCTGGAGCGGCACTAAATGCACCGTCTGCGGCGCGGAGGAAGGCGCAGTTGCTCCCGCCACGGGTCACATCTACGGCAAATGGGATACCATCCGTAAGGCCACCGACACTGAAAACGGCATGATGATGCGCGTTTGCAGCGTCTGCAAGCACGAGGATTACAACACCATCTACGCCAAGAACCCCAATGGCGGCGACAAGGGCGACACCAAGCCCGAACTGCAGCCCGGCGACATCATCGACAACAACGGCGACAAGATTGGTCATGTTGATGAGGATCGCAACATTCTGGACAACAATGGCAACAAGGTTGGCTACATTGACGATGATGGCAACATCTTCGACAAGGATGGCAACAAGATTGGCACTGCCGACACCAATGGCAACCTGTTCGACACCGATGGCAACAAGGGCGGCAACGTGATTGGCGGCCTTGACCTGCCCGGCAGCGCCGAGCTGCAGCCCGGCGACATCATCGACAACAACGGCAACAAGATTGGTCATGTTGATGAGGATCGCAACATTCTGGACAACAATGGCAACAAGGTTGGCTACATTGACGATGATGGCAACATCTTCGACAAGGATGGCAACAAGATTGGCACTGCCGACACCAATGGCAACCTGTTCGACACCGATGGCAACAAGGGCGGCAACGTGATTGGCGGCCTTGACCTGCCCGGCCTGGGCAAGCTGATTCCCGGCGACCCGAACTTCAGCCTGAAGGACTACCTGGACTGGTATTACAAGCATGTGGACGGCGGCGACCAGATTCGCCCCACCATTGACGATAGCAAGTGTGTGATCGGCCAGGTGATTACCCCCGACGGCCTGGACAAGAGCCTGCTTATCCGCGGCGCGGAGGACTTCGCCATCTGCCCCGTTTGCAACTATCCCATGAGCCAGTGGATTGCCCTGGGCAATGGGCAGCATGTGCGCTACTGCACCAATGAGGCCTGCAACCACTCCGAGCAGGGCGAGTGCCCCTATTTCTACATCACCGTGGACGATGCAGAGTATCATATTTGCCCCGTGTGCGGCGACTTCAAGGCCGACAACATCTTCGACCCTGTTGACGATGTGATGGTGGGCATCTCCAGGCGGTTCAACAGCCTCTACATCCGGGACAAGAACGAACCCTTCGGCCCGGAGGCCCATGTGGTGAAGCACTATCAGAACGAGGCCGTGACCATTGTGTACGCCTTCACCGCCGCGCAGTTTGCCAACGACCAGCTGCAGCCCTGGACAGATAGCCTGTCCCTGTTCATCCCCCAGAAGGAGATTGACGCCCTGGGAGCCGAAAGCCTGGACGGCCTGAAGCTGGTGCAGATGAACCGCGAAGGCCAGTTTGAGGAGACATACGCCATGACCTATGAAACGTTCATGGCCCTCAACGCCGACCAGGACACCCTGTTCCTGCTGGTGAAGCCCCAGTAATCCCCATACATTCCGCGCTCCGCCGGTTGCGGCGGAGCGTTTTTTTCGTGTATGCCGAGGGTGAGGTGCTTCAAAATGTCTGTGGATGAACTCACGGACAAGACGCATCATCCGTGCCTGCTGGTGGCGGATTGTACGAAATGTGTTCACCCCTTGCAACAGGCGGTCATTCCCTTTATAATGAAGGCATGACGATTGAACGGAGGGGTATTGCATGGAAATGGAAACCATCCGCCTGGCTGACCCGGAAATCGCCCAGGCCATTGATATGGAGCTGGAGCGCCAGCGCAGCCACATTGAGCTGATTGCCTCGGAGAATTTCGTTTCCCCGGCGGTGATGGCAGCCATGGGCACCTGCCTGACCAACAAGTATGCCGAGGGTTACCCGGGCAAGCGCTACTACGGCGGCTGCGAGTGCGTGGACGTGGTGGAAAACCTGGCCCGGGACCGGGCCTGCCAGCTCTTCGGCGCCGAGCATGCCAACGTGCAGCCCCACTCCGGCGCCCAGGCCAACATGGCGGTGTATTTCGCCATGCTCCAGCCCGGCGACACCGTGATGGGCATGAACCTGTCCCACGGCGGTCACCTGACCCACGGCAGCCCGGTGAACATGAGCGGCAAATATTTCAACTTCGTCCCCTATGGGGTGGACAGCGAAACCGAAACCATCAACTACGATACCGTGCGGCAGATTGCCCTGGAGTGCAAGCCCAGGATGATTGTGGCAGGCGCCTCCGCCTATCCCCGGGTGATTGACTTTGCCGCCCTGCGCGCCATTGCGGATGAGGTTGGTGCCCTGCTGATGGTGGACATGGCACACATTGCAGGCCTGGTAGCAGCAGGCGAACATCCCAGCCCTGTGCCCTATGCAGACTTTGTTACCACCACCACCCACAAAACCCTGCGCGGCCCCCGGGGCGGTATGATCCTCTGCCGGGAGCAGTACGCCAAGGCCATTGACAAAGCCATTTTCCCCGGCACCCAGGGCGGCCCGCTGGAGCACATCATCGCCGCCAAGGCCGTTTGCTTTGGCGAGGCGCTGAAGCCGGAGTTCAAGGCCTACCAGCACCAAATCATCCTCAACGCCAAGGCCCTGGAAAACGCCTTCCGCAAGGAGGGTATCCGCATGGTGTCCGGCGGCACGGACAACCACCTGATTCTGCTGGACTTCACCGGCACGGACATGACCGGCAAGCTGCTGGAAACCCTGCTGGAGGATGCCAACATCACCGTGAACAAGAACACCGTGCCCAACGAAACCCGCTCGCCCTTTGTCACCAGCGGTGTTCGGGTGGGCACGCCCGCCATCACCAGCCGCGGGCTGAAGGAGCAGGACATGGAGAAGGTTGCCGCCTGGATTGCCCGGGTGGTGCGGGAAGGCGAAGCCGCCGTGCCCGCCGTGAAGGCCGAGGTGGAAGCCTTTATGAAGAGCTTCCCCCTGTACGCCTGATTTTCCCCCGTATAGCAAAGGCCTCCGCACGCCATGAACGCGCGGAGGCCTCTTTGTTTTGCGATTATCCCAGGGTCACCTGCACCTGGTGGGTCTTGCCATCGGCAAAGACGGGCAGCACATTGCCTTCAATGGCCTTGCCATCCACGGTCACGGCCTTCACGCCGCGGCACACATGGGCAGCATTGTCAATGGTGATGTCGTAGGTTGCGCCACGGAAGCGGCGGCTGACCTTGTAGCCATTCCAGGTATGGGGGATGCAGGGATCCACCTTCAGGCCTTCCCAGTCAGGCTTGATGCCCAGAATGTAGTTGCTGATCACATAGAAGTTCCAGGCGGCGGTGCCGGTGAGCCAGCTGTTCTTGGCCTGGCCGAAGTTCTTCGCATCCTTGCCGGCAATCATCTGGCTGTAAACGTAAGGCTCCATCTTGTGCTTGTCACTGATGTCCTCGCGATAGGCGGGAGCAATCTTGCTGTACAGCTTGAAGGCCCGGTCGCCATGGCCCACCACGGTTTCAGCCGCGATAATCCAGGGATTGTTGTGGCAGAAGATGCCGGCATTCTCCTTGTATCCCGGAGGATAGGAGGACACCTCGCCCAGCTCCACATGATACTCCTTGTAGCCGGGCTGCAGCAGCACAATGCCGTGCTCGGTTTCCAGCCACTTTTCAACGGATTCCAGCGCCTTTTCCGCCTTGCCGTCCTCAACGCCCACGCCAGCCATCACGCAGTAGCCCTGGCTCTCGATATAAATCTTGCCGTCCTCGCACTCCTTGGAGCCAACCTTCTTGCCAAAGGCATCGTAGGCCCGCAGGAACCACTCGCCGTCCCAGCCATGGGTCAGAATGGCATCGTTCATGGCGTCGATTTCCTTCTGGCAGGCATCAGCCTTGGCATTCTCGCCACGGCGGCGCAGGATAGCCACCAGTTCGGGGCCAATGGACACGAACATGCCAGCAATCAGCACGGATTCCGCCACACGGTCGTCAGGTGCATTGGGGTTGGAGAAGGTCTGGAAGGATTCGCCCGGCGCATCGGAGAAGCAGTTCAGGTTCAGGCAGTCATTCCAGTCAGCGCGGCCAATCAGGGGCAGGCCATGGGGGCCCTTGTTGTTCACCACATGATAGAAGCTGTTCTCCAGGTGCTCCAGCAGGGTGCCGCAATCATCGGGGTTGCAGTCGTAGGGCGTAGCCTCGTCCAGGATGGCAAAGTCGCCGCTTTCCTTGATGTAGGCTGCGGTGCCTGCAATCAGCCACAGGGGGTCATCGTTGAAGCCGCCGCCAATGTCGTTGTTGCCCTTCTTGGTCAGGGGCTGATACTGGTGGTAGCAGCCGCCATCGCGGAACTGGGTGGCAGCAATGTCCAGGATGCGCTCACGGGCACGCTCGGGAATCTGGTGGACAAAGCCCAGAAGGTCCTGAGAGGAATCGCGGAAGCCCATGCCGCGGCCCACGCCGCTTTCAAACATGGAAGTGGAACGGCTCATGTTGAAGGTCACCATGCACTGGTAGGGGTTCCAGATGTTCACCATGCGGCCCAGCTTCTCATCATCGGTGGTGAGGGTATAGGCGGACAGCAGGTTGTCCCAGTGAGCCTTCAGGGCATTGAAGGCAGCGTCGATCTGCTCATCGGTGGTCAGCGCGGCAATCATTTCCCTGGCAGGCGCCTTGTTGATGATGCCGGGCGCCGCAAACTTCTCCGCCACGGGCACTTCCACATAGCCCAGGACGAAGTTGTACTTGCGGCTCTCGCCAGCCTCCAGGTGCACCTTCACCTGGTGGGCCGCCATGGGCTGCCAGCCAGAGGCCATGGAGTTGCCCATCTTGCCGGTCATCACAGCCTGGGGCGCCTCAAAGCCGTTGTACAGGCCCAGGAAGGTTTCCATGTCGGTATCGAAGCCATCAATGGGGGCATTGACGGTGTAGAAGGCGTAGTGGTTGCGGCGCTCACGGTACTCGGTCTTGTGGTAAATGACACCGTCCTCCACCTCAACCTCGCCAGTGGAGAAGTTGCGCTGGAAGTTCAGCATATCGTCGGAGGCATCCCACAGGCAGAACTCCACAAAGGAGGTCAAAATCACATCCTTGGGAGCATCGGCCTCGTTGGTCAGGGTGATCTGATGCACCTCGGCATTCACGCCCAGGGGCACAAAGGACAGCTGGCTGGCGCACAGGCCGTTCTTCTTGCCGGTGATGATGGTGTACCCCATGCCATGGCGGCAGGTATAGCTGTCCAGCTCAGTTTTGACAGGCTTCCAGCCGGGGTTCCACACGGTGCCGTTATCGTTGATGTAGAAATAGCGGCCGCCGTTGTCCACGGGCATGTTGTTGTAGCGGTAGCGGGTCACCCGGCGCAGGCGGGCATCCCGGTAGAAGCAGTAGCCGCCAGCCGTGTTGCTGATGATGCCAAAGAAATTTTCGCATCCCAGGTAGTTAATCCAGGGGTAGGGGGTTTTGGGCGTTTCAATGACATATTCGCGGGCTTTGTCGTCGAAATGTCCGTACTTCATGGCGTATCCCTCCATCCGTATGCGAGAACGCAACGGTTCTTTTTTTCTGGTAAAAGTATACCACATTCCTCTGAACAACGCAAACGGTTTCGCGGCTTTCGGTGAAATTTCTTGTGCATGCCGCCATGTCCCTGCCCAAAAGCCTTGAAATGCAAGGCTTTCAGCGCTCCGCCCGCACCATGTCTTATCTGGTAAGCGAAACCTGGTTTTCGCTGCCCGGGGTGCTTTTCCTCTTGCATATGGCGGCGTTTCGTGGCATAATGACCACAGCGGCCTGCCGCAAGTATATGATAATGAGGTGGAAACCGTGGCAACTGCCCTTTGGGTGCGCACCATCCGCCACCACCGCATGGACAAGCAGCTCACCGAGCCGTGCCTGCGGGAGGATCCCCAGGAGGCCCTGGCGGAGGCCTGCCACAAGCTGGACATTTCCCGTCCCCTGTGGCTGGACAAAAACCAGCGGGAGTGGGAGGACTTTGGTCAGACCCGCTTCCTGCCGGATGACTTTGTGGATCATGTGGATTTTGACCGGCTGGAGATTGAGTTCATCGACCCGGACGCGAAAAAGAAGCGCTCCACCGACCCGCGAAACGCCTTTTAATGCATCAGGAGGTTTTTCCCTATGGACAAGAAGATTGCCGCGCTGATTGACTCCTACAAGGATGAATTTGTTGCCACCCTGGCCCGGTGGATGGAGGTTCCCTCCGTGAAGGACACGCCCGCACCCGGCGCGCCCTTTGGCCCGGAGGTGCGCCGCATGCTGGACACCGCCATGGCTGATGCCGCCGCCCTGGGCTTTTCCCCAAAGGACTATGACGGCTACGCCTGCGACATGACCCTGGGCACCGCACCCGAGGCCATTGCCGTGCTGGGCCACCTGGACGTGGTGCCCGCCGGTGACGGCTGGCAGACGCCGCCCTTCAGCGCCGTGATTGACGGCGACAGGATCTACGGTCGCGGTTCCATGGACGACAAGGGCCCCGTGCTGGCTGCGCTGTTTGCCATGCGCGCCATCAGGGAGGCCGGTGTGCCCCTGAAGCGCTCCATCCGCCTGATTCTCGGCTGCGACGAGGAAAGCGGCTGGGAGGACATGGCCTACTACACCGCTCATGCGGACATGCCCGATGTGGGCTTCTCCCCGGATGCATCCTTCCCCATCATCAATACGGAGAAGGCCATGCTCCACGCCTTTGTCACCGCGCCGCTGGCAGAGAGCGGCCTGCAGGTGAAGCAGCTGTGGACGGGCGAGCGCCTGAACGTGATTCCCGGTGAGAGCAAGGCGCTGCTGGCTGGCGGTGAGGCGCTGGCGGAGAAAATTACCGCCTATGCCGCAAAAACCGGCCTGCCCTACACCGCCCAGGTGACGGACGAGGGCGTGTGGGTCACCGCGGAAGGCATTCCCGGTCACTCCGCCTACCCGGAAGGCCGCCGCAACGCCATTGGCATGATGCTCCTTTTGCTGAAGGAGCTGGGCGTGCAGGGCGCCCTGCTGACCCTGGCCAACGCCTGCGGCATGGAGAGCAACGGTGCCTCCCTGGGCTGTGCCTGTGAGGACGAGGTTTCCGGCCCGCTGACCTGCAACATGGGCATTCTCCACATTGAAAACGGGCAGGTAACCGCCTCCCTGGACATGCGGGTGCCCGTCACCGCCGATTTGGACGCCCTGGAGCAAAACGCCCGGGCGGCGCTGCCCGGCTTCACCTTCACCAGTGTGGAGCACACCGCACCCCACCATGTGCCTGCGGAGAGCGAGCTGGTCAGCCAGCTGCTGGCTGCCTACCACGAGGAAACCGGCCTGGAGGCTCATCCCATGTCCACCGGCGGCGGTACCTATGCCAAGGTGCTCAGGCAGGGTGTGGCCTTCGGCGCCACCTTCCCCGATGATGAGGACCTGGCCCACCAGGCTGGCGAGTACGCAACCATCTCCGGCCTGCTGAAGGCCGCCAGGGTTTACGCCAACGCCCTCCTGCGCCTGTGCGCTGAATAACTGCACACAAAAGCACCCCGCCTGCCATGCAGCAAGCGGGGTGTGTTTTTGTATTCAGGTGTTAGTCAACAGACTTCTCAATGAAGGCAATGGCATCCACACTGGCGGGGGTGATGCTGTTGGCTTCGAAATAATTCATGAAGTCGCTGGAGATGTTCCTGCGGAACACCACGCTGCCACCGGCAGGAATGCCCACGTCATACAGGCTGTCTTCGCAAACGTGGAGCACATTGCCCTCAGCATCCAGCAGGGCCATCATCACCTGCACGTTGTAAAGCGTTTCCTCAGTATTGTTGGTCACGGTGGCGTACATGTAGTTATAGGTACTCCACTTGTCCACCTGCACGTTCATCTCCAGCTTGCCCTCCACCTGGAAGCGAACGTTCTCGTAGTCCTTTTCGGCCTTGCCGGTCAGGGTCATGGCATAATCGGCAGGGACAGCGTCGTCACCCAGGCCATCGTAGGTATTCATGCGGACATAGGTGTACTCGCCAGGCTGCAGGAAGCGGGCACCGGCAGTGATATAATCGGTAGAGGAGATGGGGTCGCCTTCGGCATCGTACACTTCCAGCACACCGGCGTTGACCTTGATGGGCTTGTCGCCGCTGTTCTCCACCTTGGCATAGGCGTAAAAGTAGGGACTATACTCGTTGATGAAGCAGGTGTTTTCCTGCACCACATTCAGCTTGCCAGCGGCAAAGGCAGAGGTGCAGCCCAGGCAAAGGGCCAGAACCAGCAGAAGGGAAACCAGCTTTTTCATGTATCCTTCCTCCAATGATTTTTGGGGGTTAGACATAGTATACACCCGGCTGTCTTCTTTGTCAATCACTGAACCTGCACATGCTTGCGCATATGGAGCAGCGCGTTTTTCTCCAGCCGGGACACCTGGGCCTGGCTGATGCCAATCTCCCCGGCTACCTCCATCTGCGTCCGCCCTTCAAAGAACCGCAGCTGGAGGATTTTCTTTTCCCGGTCGTTGAGCCGCTTCAGCGCATCCTTGATGGAAATGTCCTCCAGCCACAGGTCGTCCCTGGTGGTTTCGTCCTTCACCTGATCCATAATATACAGCGCATCGCCCCCATCGTTATACACCGGCTCAAACAGGCTTACCGGGTCCTGGATGGCCTCCAGGGCAAACACCACATCCTGCCGCGGCAGCTGCATCTCCTGGGCAATCTCGGTCACGGTAGGCTCCCTGTTCCACCGGGCCTGGAGCCTGTCCCGGGCCTGGAGCGCCTTGTAGGCGGTGTCCCGCATGCTGCGGCTGACGCGAATCACGTTGTTGTCCCGCAGGTAGCGGCGAATCTCGCCGATGATCATGGGCACCGCATAGGTGGAGAAGCGCACGTTCTGGCTGGTGTCAAAGTTGTCCAGGGCCTTCATCAGCCCAATGCACCCCACCTGAAACAGGTCATCCGCATTCTCACCCCGGCCGGAGAAGCGCTGAATCACGCTGAGCACCAGCCGCAGATTTCCCTGGATAAACTCATCCCGGGCCCGCCTGTCCCCGCCGTGCACCAGTGGAAACAGCTCCCGCATCCGTTCATTGGAAAGCACCGGCAGGGCGGATGTGTCCACCCCGCAGATTTCGACCTTGCCGTAAGCCATACCGCCGCCTCCCCCACAACTGATGCCAAAAGTATGGCACCAGTCCCCCGGCGATATTCACTCCCGACAAAACCCTGCAGGAGATGGCAAGACAACCGTGCTGCCCACATAAAAAAGGCGCCCGCACTGTTACGGGCGGGCGCCCGGGGTGTCAGCCTTGCCGCTGGAGCTTTTTCTGCACCTTGTTTTCGTACATCTTGGCATCGGCTATGCGGATGATGCCCATCACGGTCATGCCGCTGGCCAGGGGGATGCACGCGCTGCCAATGCTGGCGGAGATGGTGTAGGGCTTGTGCAGGGTGGCATTGATTTCCTTCATGGCCTGCCGGAAAAGGGCAATGCGGTTTTCCGCCTCCTGGGGAGAATAGCTGCCAATGCCGATGATGTAAAACTCATCGCCGCCGGCACGGATGCACAGCTCTCCACTGCCGGTGATGCGCCTGGCTGCTGCGCTGATGGCATTGATGGCAAAGTCGCCATCCGCATGACCGAAGGTATCGTTGATTTCCTTCAGTCTGTCCATGTCAATCACAAAGGCCAGCACGCTGTCCTCCGGCCCTGCACGGCGGAGCATCTGATCCAGCATCAGCTCCATGCCCCGGCGGTTGTACACGCCCGTCATGCCATCGCGGGTGGAGAGGGAGGCCAGGCGATGGGTGGTGCGGGAGATGTGCAGCCCGGTGCTGATGTTCTTCACCCAGTTGCGGATAACGCAGCTCATGGGCTGCACATGCTGCAGCTCGTGCCGGAGCACCGCATAGCCCATGGACTGGTCTAGGAAGTGCACCGCCATGAAATAGTACAGCGAAGGTTTCACGCTTTCGCTGCCCAGGTCGGGCAGCATGAGCGCCGTGTCGAACACATAGCCGTCCTCGTAGTGCCCGGAGCCCAGGGCGGGTGTGTTGTTCACCACCATCTTGATTTGCCTGGGGTAACCCTCCTGGCAGCACAGGTCGGCATTAAGCCAGTTTTCCTCCAGGCACAGGTAGAATTCGTCATAATCGCCCATCAGGTAGGTATGGTTGTACACCTGGTGGATGCACTCCTTAGGCGTATCGCAGCCGGACAGGTATTCCACCATGTTGCTCTCAATCAGCATGCCGATGTCCGCCACCACGTCCACGCTGGAGTAATCGTGATTCACATTGTACAGGGACAGCCGCAGCTGCTCCATAATCTGTGACATGTCCGAATTGCAGCCGCAGCTCATGCCGGTGCGCAGCTTTTTCTGGTCATTGGGGGTATAGGGCGCCAGGGCCGCGCCAGGCTCCATCAGCATGCGCAGCTGATCCACCCCGCTGACAGCCACACCCTCAATGTCCGCGGGCATGCTGGTGATGGTCACCCGGTTGATGGCGGAATCCTGCGTGGCGTCGAACCCGGTAACAATGATGTCCTCCGGCACCCGCAGGCCGCCCTCCACCAGGTGATTGGTCAGGCCAATGGCCATGTGGTCGCTGGCGCAGATGACCGCCTGGGGGCGCTCCAGCTCGCCGGAAAGGATGCGCTTTGCCAGCGCCGCACCGCCGCTGTACCAGAAATCGCCATAGAAAACGTTTTGCTCGTCAAAGGGAATATCGTATGCGCTCAGCGCATCGGCAAAGCCGCTGAGCCTGTCGATGGTTTCCGCATTACCCTCCGGGCCGCCCAGGAAATACAGCTTCCGGCAGCCGTGCTTTACAATCACATGCTCCACCAGCTCGCGAAACACGCGCCTGTTGGCGGGCACAAAGGCCGGATAGTTCCCCATCACGCCGCCCACAGCCACCACGGGCTTGGGGCATTCCTTCACCAGGCTGGTAATGGCGGGAATCAACTGCAGGCTGCTGCTGTCCGTCAGGGAGAAAACATCCACCACCAGGCCGTCAATCCTGTCCGGGTTGAGCAGGGTGTAGATGTTCATTTCCCCGGCCATGTATTTTTCCTGTGCGGTGCCCAGCGCCGGCAGAACGGCAAACACCGCCACATCATACCCATATGTGCGGCAGCGCATGGCAATGCCCTCCACCAGCCGGGCGGCATAGGTATTCTCCGGCCCTGCGGAAAGCAGGCCAATCACCTTTCTGGCCATGACGAACAATCTCCCCCCTATGGCAATCAACGCGCTTAATACATCCATTATAGCACATTTTTCGCCCCGGTGGAAGTCCTAAACCGATTCCTTCTTCACGCCTTTCCCTTGTCGCGGAAGAGCAGGGATATGCTCCACAGGCCAGCGGCGCCGATGATGCTGTAGAGAATGCGGCTCAGCAATGCGGCCTGACCGCCGAAAAGCCAGGCCACCAGGTCGAACTGGAAGATGCCCACCAGCAGCCAGTTAACCGCGCCAATGATGATGAGCAGCAGGGATATGGTGTCTATCATGGGATACGCCTCCTTGTTGGTGATGGTATCAGCATGGACGGCTTGCAGGGAAAATATGTGCCGGGCACGCATCCTGCCGCCCGGAAAAAACCGCATGACGCAAAAGGGACACTGCATGCAGCAGCGTCCCTTCAGACTGTCAAAAAACCTCCGGGAGGTGTCGGAGGGCCCGCAGGCCCTCTGACTGCATTCGTATCGCGGGGCTTCGCCGCGCGGGCGGGGCGTTTCCGGCTCTGCCGGAAACTTTCCTTACGCGGAGGAA